>NZ_JBKGVE010000004.1:0-815588 GCF_046462495.1 Aquirhabdus sp.
CTCCCTAAAACACTTAAGCTACTGTTTTACTTACTTATTTCTAAGCCAGTCACCGTCGCTGTGGGGTGCATTCTATACATTCCACATCAACTGTCAAACCCTTTCTTCTCTTATTTAATCAAGTGGTCAGTTTGTAGGCGAAAACGTACGGCTTTGTACGTTTTCGCCTTATTTGCATTCAAGTTGGAGGTCTACTCTAATCCTGAGACTAGATTGAGTAAAATAAGAATAACGGGGGTCGTTATGAAGAAATTCTGATTTGAGAGGTTTCAGCTTTAGTATCTGCCAAAAACTCACCGAGCACTCGCGTAAATTTGACAGGCTCTGTAATCAGCGGCGCATGGCCTGAACGCTCAAACGGAATCACCTTTACATGTTTGGCATATTTGGCAATTTGCATTTGTCCACGTGGATCATAGAGCTGAGACTGCATGCCGACGATCTGAGTAATGGGTGTTGTGCAGTCTTTCAAGCTTTCGCGGTAGTCATAGCCCTCACCAGTATAGGCCGCAAAATAAGTTTGAATATCTTCAATCTTGGTCAATGGCAGCCTATTGCTAAACGGCAACAGCCCAAGCAATGCCAATTTATACCAAGGCTTTTTAGCTGTCTGTCCACTGAGCATCAGAATGATGTTTTCTATTTTATCGACAATATCACCTTGAAACTTCGCCGGAATATCACCGAGATAAGTCGCCAACGGGTAATGAGACAACAATTCTGCTGCTTCACGCATGTTTTGGAAAAGCTCTGATTGCCGCTCGCCCACAAGTCCATACGACCAATTATCTTGGTTACGGATACACGGTGATTGGTCGATATGCAGATAACGTTTAACCAGCTCAAACTGACCTGCGCGCTGAAGATGCATCGAGGTCGTTGCACCCAATGAATAGCCTACCAGCAAGATGTCTTTTAATCGGTAGTGAGCGATTAGATCCTGAATATCTTCCATATGATTCTGAAAAACATCAGCTTGATTAAACGGTACATGCGATGAAAGACCTGCTCCGCGCAAATCCGGCATATAAAAACGATATTGATGGGCATAGCGCGCAACAAAGGGGAGCCAATGACTGGCACTCATACCTAGACCGGGCAACATCAATACCGACTGTCCCATCGTTGTACCAAGCACCCGTACCTTGAGATAGTGACCATCACGCAAAGGAACTGATGCGGTATGGTTAAGTTCATTCAAGATCGAACGGAGGACGGTCAACGGCATGATGTATATCCATATAACTGGTGCGAGTGTTTATATGACACTCAACAAAAAAAAGACAGCGTGAAAGTTTATTGCTTTAACTGTGTTTTGTTAGAAAATACTTCTTTTAAATTTCAGCCCGAATACTATAAGGAATATTTATCGGACGCTGTGTTTATAAAGCGTAAAATTGAGTACCCGTCAATCGCGTTCCGCTTGCTGTTGTCGCCACATGGCGGCGTACAAACCATCTAAACGTAACAACTCTGCATGTGCACCTCGCTCCATAATCTGCCCATCTGCCATCACCAAAATTTCATTGGCGTCAATAATGGTCGATAAGCGATGTGCTATCACTAGCGTGGTTCTACCACGACTCACCTCACGCAGATTCGCCTGAATTTCACGTTCAGTATGCGTATCGAGCGCGCTTGTTGCTTCATCAAATAGCAAAATGGCCGGATCTTTCAAAATCGTTCGGGCAATAGCGACTCGTTGCTTTTCACCGCCAGACAGTTTCAAGCCGCGTTCACCGACCACTGTATTGTAGCCATCGGGCATCGCCAAAATGAACTCATGAATATGTGCCAGCTTAGCCGCATGCTCAATCTCTGCGGTCGTTGCGCTCGGATCACCGTAAGCAATGTTATAGCGAATCGTGTCGTTAAACAGTACCGTATCTTGAGGGACAATTCCTAAAGCAGCTCTTAGGGTTTCTTGTGTCACCTGACGAATATCTTGCCCATCCACTAAGATCGCACCACCGTTCACATCATAAAAACGAAATAACAAACGACTCAACGTCGACTTACCCGCACCCGAAGCCCCAACTACCGCAACAGTCTGCCCTGCTGGAATACTAAAACTGACGCCTTTGAGAATCTCTCGCCGAGGATCATAGCCAAATTGGACATTTTTGAATTCGACCTGACCCCCATTGACGCGTAAAGCAGGGGCATTGGCCACATCCGCAATTTCACGATTAACGCCGAGCAGCTCAAACATTTTTTCCATATCGGTAAAAGCGCGCTTGATGGCGCGATAAACAAAGCCAAGGCCGTTTAGCGGCGCATAGAGCTGGAGCAGGTAGCTGTTCACCAAGACAAAGTCACCGATGCTCATGGTGCCCGCTTGAATACCTTGAGCCGCCATCCACATCATGATCGTCAGACCAATCGAAATGATAAAGCCTTGCCCGACGTTGAGAATCGAAAGACTAGATTGACTTTTAACGGAGGAATCTTCGAGTTTCTTGAGTAAATCATTGTACTTTTTGGCTTCCAGCGCCTCATTCCCAAAGTATTTCACCGTCTCAAAATTGAGTAATGAATCGATGGCCTGTGTATTGGCACGGCTCTCATCTTCATTCATCTCCCGATAAAACTTGGTGCGCCATTCGGTGATGGTAAACGTAAACACAAGGTATGCCGCGACCGTCAGCAAGGTAACCAATGCGAACCAGCCATTGAATAACTTCCATAGAATGATCGTGACCAACCCAATTTCAAACAGGGTTGGTACTAGGCTAAATAGCAAATAAGACAAGAGCGTATCAATCGCACGTGTGCCGCGTTCAATAGAGCGATTCACCCCGCCTGTCTGGCGCGATAAATGAAAGCGCAGCGACAAATGATGTAGGTGATCAAAAACCTTCACCCCTACCACCCGAATAATATGTTGCTGGACGCGAGCAAAAACCGTATCACGCAGCTCAGCAAACATCAGTGCCATCACTCGCGTCAAACCATAGGCCACAATCAGCGCCACAGGAACGATTAAAATCGCGGGATTTTTTAAACTCAGCGCATCAACCGCGTGCTTATAAAGAATCGGTAAATAACTGGTTGTCAGCTTGGCTGCAAATAATAAAACCAGCGCCGTCACCACGCGGGCGCGCAGTCCCCACTCACCTTTTGGCCAGAGGTAAGGCAATAAACTTTTAATAACCGCAAAGCCACTCATACCTTGATAAGGTGTTGGCGAGATCGTTTCCGTTTTCTGCGGGCTGGGCTGCTGGGCGCTGTTCAAAATAATCTACACATCATAAAGTGCTGAGCTTCTGTTAATAAGGGCAGTTTTTGATAAATCGAGCCTTGAAATAAGATTTTTCTCATCCGATCATCTGTCTGCTATGATGACGGCTAGGCATCCGTTCAGATATTGGTTTAATGACATCACTTGCTTCTGTAGAAATGGATTTTTTATAAACTAAAAGCCCTGCTGTCAGCATTTGAAAAAAAGCGCGAGGAACATCCGTGACCGGTAAAATACTAAATATTCCAAATATCCTCACGCTATCGCGTGTTGCGCTGATTCCCGTTTTTCTCTTGATCGCTTATTGGCCACCCGCCATTGGCATTGCGGGTCACACCGGAAGCCTTACTCGCCACATTGTCTTGGCTGGTTTATTTGCGCTTGCCGCAATCACCGACTGGCTAGATGGCTATCTGGCGCGCGTCATGGATCAAAGCTCTGCCTTTGGTCGCTTCCTTGATCCAGTGGCCGATAAACTGATGGTTGCAGCAGCTCTCGTTGTTCTCGTCCAATGGCAACCCAATATTTATATGGCCTTTGCCGCGATTGTGATCATCTCACGGGAAATCACGGTATCTGCTCTACGCGAGTGGATGGCGGAATTGGGCAATCGCGCAAGCGTCGCCGTGTCATGGGTGGGTAAGCTCAAAACGACCTTTCAGTTGATTTCCATTACGGTGTTTTTATTAAACTTAGATGCTTTGTCAATCGTCTCTTACGTTCTGCTGTATATCGCAGTCATTCTGACCCTGTGGTCCATGATGATTTATTTACGTGCCGCGTGGCCATATTTAAAAGAAAAATAACATCAATGAAACGTTAAAGCCCTCTATCATGAGGGCTTTAACGTTTTGTATTAGTCATCAACATCCGCCGCCATGGCGGATGAGCGAAATGCGGCTTCACGGACATCAATCCCCGTGGGTTTTTGATAATGCCTGAGGCCAAACTCCGGCAAGATCGCATATAGGTGATCAAAAATATCTCCCTGTATACGCTCATAGCGTACCCAAGCCGTGGTCGAGGTAAAGCAATAGACCTCGATTGGAATCCCAGCCCCCTCACTGGCCAACTGCCTCACCATGCATGGCATGCTACGATGAATATCCTTGTGGGTATCAATATAAGCCTGCGCATAGGTTCTAAAACTACCCAAATTGGTCAGGCGTCGTTGATTGACAGGACTCGCTTTGCCTAGGGCTTCGTTCCACTCCAGTAATTCTTGTTTCTTGGCACGTATATAACGATCAAGCAGACGAAATTCAGCAAATTTCTGCGTCTCTTCCGCAGTAATAAAATGCACACTGGTCGCATCAATCAGTATTGAACGCTTAATCCTACGCCCTCCAGCATCAAACATCCCCCGCCAGTTCTTATAGGACTCACTGATCATGCGCCAAGTCGGAATCGTAGTAATCGTCTGATCAAAGTTACGGACCTTAACGGTATGCAGGCTGATATCAATGACATCGCCATCCGCACCAGCGGACGGCATTTCAATCCAATCCCCGATACGCAGCATGTCGTTTGAGCTGAGCTGCACACTGGCCACAAAACCTAATATCGTGTCTTTAAACACCAAGAGTAATACAGCGGATAACGCACCCAGTCCTGATAAAAGTGGCCATGCTTCGCGTTGGGTCAACGTCGCAATGATCACAACAACGCCAATCATATAGACCAGAATATTGATAAGTTGCAGATAGCCTTTAATCGGTCGGTCGGTCTTATGATGTTGCAACCGCTCTGCGGCGATCAGCACCGCACTGATGGCCCGCATCAAAAACAAAATGATGATCGCCATCGCAAAAGAACTGAGGCGCTCTTCGGCACGTTCAGAAAGATTCGGTACGTACTCAAGTCCATTGTAAAAAATCAGTGGTGGAATGATACGGGCAAAGCGCTTAAAGACCCCTGCTTCAAATAACACATCATCCCAGAGCCATGGCGTCCGTTTTACAATCAGGCGAATGAGGGGCAACACGAGACGACGAAAAAAGATACCGACCAGCCATGCACCGAGTAAGAGTGCAAATATGCAGAGCCATCTTTTTGCAACCGGTTGCTGCCAGATTGATAAAACAAATTCCATTAAACGAGACCTATGGTTTTATCGGTGTAAGGAAATATGACACAAAGTTTCTTTTTTCATTAAATTGATCGACACATCCAGCGATATACAGCCGTTACCCATGCAATACCCAGTACCCAACCAGCCACCACATCGGTTGGGTAATGAACGCCCAGATAAATGCGCGACATCCCCATAAGGACAAACCATACCACACCGACAATAACGCACGGCCAGCGCCAGACTGTTTTCCAGCAAACCCATATCAGTACTGTCGCCAAAGTCGCAGCATATAAACTATGACCGCTGGGAAATGATGCTCCATAGTCTTGTACTAGCCTTGGCCAAAGCTCGGGTCTGGGGCGATTGATGAGCAATTTTAAGGACCAACCCAACACCACTGATCCGATCATTGAAACCCATAGAAAAGTGAGCTCTGTCCGCCATGACGATTTGATGAAAACACTATAACTGGTGAACAAGGCCAACAGAATGACGCAGGCTGGTAAGCCCCCTAAATAGGATAGTCCGATGGCAACCCGATCAAAAAAGGGATGAATGAACTGATGAACAGACCCCATGATGGACTGGTCAACGTCCAGGACGTTTTGTGTCAATACGCCGCAACTGATCAGAATCATGACCAACCACTGCAGAATCAATAGACAAAGGCTCAGCGTCCCGTGGGTTTTTTTCACGTGATTTAAATCACGTGAATCCATTAGGGTAGCACTCCCACAGGCTCACGAAACCAGCTTTCAATAAGGAGTACTGCAGCCATCGAGTCCGCAGCAGGCGCTTTGCCCTTACGCTGATTGCTCACCCGGCGTACATCTTCCCGTGCCTCGCGTGTGGTGAGTCGCTCATCAACCATCCACACCGGTTTATTTAAACGATGTTTGACACGGCGGGCAAACTTTCGCGCGCGTAAACACAACTCTGACTCACTGTCATCCATGTTCAACGGCAATCCAACCAGACATATATCGGGCTGCCATTCTGCCAATACCTTATCCAGCAGAACCCAATCCGGGATGCCGTCTTTCATCGGAATCAAAGACAACGGCGTCCCCGTCCCTGTCATGGATTGACCAAACGCAGCGCCAGTCTTTTGTGTCCCAAAATCAAACGCCACAATCCGCTGAATCTGAATCGGAGCTTCTTGCTCAAGTTTCCCCTGACCCTGCAAATCAGGCATGACCCACTTCGCTAGATAGCCAAGGTGAATTCACGCCAAATTTTGCCGCTGCGGCCGACCAGCGCTCGTCATAAGGCAGGTTAAACAGCAGCTCCATATCCGGCTCACAAACCAGCCAATCTCCACGCTTCAACTCCGCCTCAAGCTGACCGGCGCCCCAACTGGCAAAGCCCAGCATAATCTGATAATTCCCGACACCTTCATTATGAGCAATCGCCTCAAGAATATCTTTGCTCGTCGTAATACAGACATTTTCACTGACCGCAATCGAAGAATGCCAAACTGGCTGACCGGTATGCAGGACAAAACCGACTTCAGGTCGCATCGGTCCGCCTTGCAAAACAGCGTGCGGATTAACCAAATCAGAGACAATCTGTAAATCAGACAACAGTTCACTGATCCCGACCGTACTTGGACGATTGAGTAAGAGTCCCATTGCCCCCTCCTCATCATGACGTGCGATATAGATGAGCGAGTCAGCAAAGAAATCATCATTTGCAATCGCATCAGAGTCACGGGGTGCGATCAAACAACGATGGGTTAGATTCTGATGCAAGAGTGTTTTGGGCATAGAAAGTATCCATAAAAAATGAAGATGAATGCAGCTTATTAATCAATAAATGGTGCAACATTTCAGCTTTTACAAGTTTAAGAACGCCTAAAAACGGAAAAACATCAACAAAACACAATAAAACTGATGCATATTTTGCGCCATCCGTGGTGCATTTGGTCGTAAATAAGGTATTGATCAAAAAAAGCGATCTCATCTTACTTTAAGAGCAAAATGAGATAAAAACCAGACCAATTAACAATTTAGTCGAGATTCAACTGCTAAATTCTTACACGACTGGATCAAACCGATTGAAGTAAGCTACGCGCGTGCGACAAAGTCGCTTCATTAATCTCGACACCACCCGACATACGGGCCAATTCGCTGATGCGCTGATCCTGACTCAGTTCGCGAAGACTGCTTGCCGCCTGCTCACCCTGCTGTTTTTCGACCAATACATGCTGATGCCCCTGAGCAGCAACCTGCGGTTGATGCGTGATACACAAGACTTGCACTTGCTCACCCAGATTGCGCAGTAAACGCCCGACAACCTCAGCGGTGCCACCACTAATCCCAACATCCACCTCATCAAAGACCAGCACTGGCGCTTCAGCATAAGCGGCGATCATGACCTGCATCACCAGTGCAATCCGTGACAACTCGCCACCCGAAGCGACTTTAGCCAGCGGTTGCAGTGGAATACCGCGATTGGCACTGAAGAGTAATCGGATTTGACTTAAACCATTTACACTGGCAACAACAGGGGTAAACTCAAAATCAAAACGTGCCTCAGGAAGTGCCAGAGGTTTAATTTGTGTCGTGAGTTGCTCAATCAGCGAAATAACTGCTGTTTTACGCGCCTGATCAAGCGCCAATGCAGAAGCTTGATAAGCTTGCTCCGCTTGGGTCACTTTCAACTGTAGCGAGTCGCTATCGGCTAAACCATCCAAAGTCTCTAGCTCGCGACTCCAGCCCTCAAAATCTTGTTTCAAGGATTCGGGAGTGGTGCGATATTTCCGAGCTAAGCGATGAAACTCACCCAGACACTCGTCCACTTGCGCAAATCGTTCTGGATCTAATACTTGCTCATCCGCAAATTGACGTAAGGTGGAAACGGCTTCTTGTAGCTCCGTTTGCGCGGACTCAAGGCCTGTCGCTACTGCCGCCAAGGATTCAGCACGACCAGACTGGGCTTGTGCACGGCGCAGCAAAGAACCCAGTTTAGACAGTAAATTATCTTCACCCTCATCTAAGCCCTCAAGCAATACTGCAGAATCCTGCATCATGCCTTCGAAATGGCTAAGTCGATCATGTTCCTGTTCAAGCTCGGCATAGTCATGTTGCAGGAGCGGTTGCACATCTTCAATCTGGGCATTCAGCACGTCTTGACGCACCAGTAATGCTTCGCGCTCAATCAATGCCCGTTGTTGTTGTTTGACGAGGGTTTGCCACTCTTTATATTCCGTACGCACCGCATCCGCTTGCGGTTGTAGCTGTGCTGCGGTATCCAACCAATGCATGGGATACTCAGCTTTTAGAAGTTGCTGTTGACTATGCTGCCCATGCAGTTGAACCAGCAAATCGCCAAGTTCGCGCAGTTCCGCCAAACTGGTTGGCGTGCCATTAATCCATGCTTTACTGCGTCCTTCAGCCAAAATCACTCGCCGTAATCGAACCTCAAATTCATCATCGATATCCAGTAGCTCGCGCTCACCCAACCATGCTCTAGCAGCCGTACTTTTATGCAGATCAAACTGAGCGGTGATATCGGCTTTATCCGCACCAAAACGTACGCTTTGCGCATCCATCCGCTCTCCCAGACACGCAGATAGTCCATCCAGCAAAATTGATTTCCCCGCACCGGTTTCGCCGGTCAACACCGTAAAGCCCGCATGGAGATCCAAGGCGACATCACGCGCTAATGTAAAATTCTGCAAATTTAATCGGGTCAGCATGGATCAACCAGCCTCTAAAAATGAAAGCGAAATACTTAAATAGACCATGTACAGCTTGAAAGCGGCACTCAAACACATTAAATCCAAGCGAGCAACATTAAATTACTACGTGCTTTGCAAATGACGTTATCTGCATGTTACACCAGCCTCATCGAAAATAAAGCGAATCAAATGGAGCATCACCAAACTTGAACAGGATGATCTTATCCAATTTCATGGCATACACGAAGTACCATAAAATACCTTGCAGATAATATTTCAGCCAGAGGGAAATTGACGGTTAACAAGAGTGTGATCGATTTATCATATCGATCAGATATTCTGATCATCAAACCCCGTGGATGACTAGTTCTCATGAGCCGAGATTGCTAGAATACGCCCATCAATATGGAGAGTGTTATGGGCCCCGCGCAATTCGATCAAGTTAGTGTGATCAAAAAATCTAACGTCTATTTTGACGGCAAGTGTGTCAGTCACACGGTTTTATTTGCTGATGGCAGTAAAAAAACAATTGGGGTTATTCTGCCTTCAACACTCACCTTTAATACCGGTGCTCCTGAGCGCATGGAAATCATTTCCGGCGAATGCCAAGTGAGACGTCCAGGCAAAGCCACTGAGCAGTTCCGTAGCGGCCAATCCTTCTTTGTTGATGGCAACAGCAGCTTTGAAATTCAAGCCTTGAGCATTGTTGATTATGTTTGCCATTTTGAAGGTTAATGCGCTGACTTACTGATCAGCCGTTCGTTGAGCCGTATTTTGGAAGGATCATGTTGTTTTTCGAAATACGGCAAATTCAGATTGAGCCAACTCCCTGATAAAAATAAAAGCGCGGCCGTAGCCTTACGCATCAATCCCCTTTCCCACATGTCATCCCCGTGACATCAGCATACGCTAAACTTCACGCTTCGATAAATCCGCGAAATTAGACGAGCACATTTCGACCACTCACGCGATTACTATATATTTATCGGCATCAATTTGGGATAATAAAAAAGTATGTGCGTCATTTATAAAAATAGTTTTAATTGAATCATTTAGCGTTTATTTTTTCTTTTTCCATTATGAATCATTAGCGAGAACAAGTGTTATGGATTTTTTTAGTTGGATGAGCAATCCAGAAGCATGGGTCACGTTAGCGACACTGACCGTGCTTGAAATTGTATTAGGTATCGACAACATCATCTTCCTCACAATTCTAGTTGCCAAGGTGCCTAAACCCTTGCAAAACCGGACCCGTGTGTTTGGTCTGGCCTTGGCCATGATCACTCGTATTTTATTACTGTTATCGATTTCATGGGTTATGCGTTTGACCGAGCCCTTATTTGCGATTCTGGATCACAATGTCAGCGGTCGCGATCTAATTTTGATATTAGGTGGACTGTTCCTCATCTATAAGAGTATTGTTGAAATCTATGAAGAGACCGATGGTGAAGAAGAGCACAGCGAACTCACCACCAGTGATGCTGTACAAAAAGGCGTCTTCGCAATCGTCATTCAAATTGCCATCATCGACATTGTCTTTTCTCTCGATTCGGTAATTACTGCTGTTGGACTGTCGAATGACATTCCCGTCATGGTCCTTGCGGTCGTTGCATCGGTTCTGGTGATGATGTTTGCCGCCAAACCAATTGGTGACTTTGTCGAGCGTCATCCATCGATCAAAATGTTGGCATTAGCCTTCTTGGTCTTGGTCGGTGGCTTTCTGGTTATCGAAGGTTTGGGATTGCATCTTGAAAAAGGCTATCTCTACGGCGCTATGGGTTTCTCTTTGTTGGTCGAGCTCCTGAACATTCGCCGCCGTGGTAAGACCGCACGTCATCATCGCAAGCAGGCTCTGGGAAAATAAAATCCCTTTTGCCAGATTAAATAAAAGCCGACTACTTTTGAGTCGGCTTTTTTTATTCAAATGGTCCATTCTTTAAATATCACTTTTCATCATAATATGTTCAGGAAAGATGCGCTAAATTCGCTAGAATAGAGCCCCTATTTGCGCTTCTTATTGAATAAGCGTTTTTTTTACCGCACGAACCCAGAGTAAACCATGGCAAAAGCAGCAAAAACCGTAGAACACCACTTTGGCCTACACGCGGTTGAATCACTTCTGAGCACCATGCCAGAACAAGTCTTAGGACTCTTTGTCCTGCAAGGGCGGGATGATGAACGCCTACAAGCCTTGGTCAAACAAGCCGAACCCCATGGTATCTCTGTGCAAAAAGCCAGTCGCGATACCCTAAGCAAAATGTCCGAAGGCGCGCAGCATCAAGGCATTGTCGCTGCCGTGCGTCCCGCACCTGTCTCAGATGAAGGGGATCTAGAGCGTCTGGTTCGTTCAACACACAACGTCTTCTTACTCGCACTTGATCAAGTCACCGATCCACATAATCTTGGTGCCTGTATGCGTACAGCAGCAGCAATGGGTGTGCATGGTGTAATTGCACCACGTGATCGCGCAGCAGGGCTGACACCCATTGCACGTAAGGTTGCTGCTGGTGCAGCGGAAGTCATTCCTTTTTTTCAAGTCACGAATCTATCTCGTACCTTGGTCGCTCTGCAAGAAATGGGCGTGCAAACGGTAGGTACTATGCTGGATGAAAGTGCAAAGCCTTTACATCAAATCGATTTAACCGGTGCACTGACCATCGTTATGGGTGCTGAAGACACCGGCCTACGTCGCCTCACACAAGAGAATTGTGATCAACTGGCTTATATCCCCATGGCAGGTACGTTACAGAGCTTAAATGTCAGCGTGGCCACCGGTATGGCGATTTATGAAGCCTGCCGCCAAAGACAACCCGCTTAAGAACATCACCCTTGCATCTACATCACTCGGAGTTTTTGAGTGCAAACTATTGAATTTGATGCGACTCATATCAAACGTACACGATTGATCGGTTATTTATTACTGGCTGCGACCATGTTGATTTGGGGTAGCTTTACCCTGCTTTCACGTCTTGGTGCAACGCAATCCATGACGTCATGGGACATTGGCGCATTGCGTTTCGTCACTGCCGCCCTAGTTTTAATTCCGATCCAGATTTATCGACGTGAATGGCGCTTTTTGCTGGATTGGCGAGCATGGGTCCTCGCGATGCTTGGCGGTGTGGCCTATGCTTCCCTTGCCTACTTAGGCTTTGGCTATGCCCCAGCCGCGCATGCTGCAATCTGGATGACAGGTATGCTGCCTTTTTGGACAGCGATTGCCGCATTGATCATCCTGCGTGAAGCCATGACCCTGAATAACTGGATTAGTCTTGCCGTTATTGCTACAGGACTTACGGGGATGAGTTTGCTTATGCTTGAGCAGCATACTTTTATTCTGGGTATTGGCGATCTTTTCTTTTTTATGGCATCAATGGCATGGGGATTCTATACCGCGTTCTTAAAGCGTTGGATGTTGCCGCCTTGGCAAGCAATGGCAGGAGTTGCGATTTTATCTGCTGTGGTTTATTTACCGATTTACATGCTCTTTCTGCCCAGTAAGCTGGCGGGGGCCACGCTGCCACAAATTTTGACACAGGCGATCTTTCAAGGCATCTTTGTGGTCATTGTCGCCATGCTGACGTTTATCGGCGCGGTTGAGCGGCTGGGTGCCTTCAAGGTCGGTAGCGTACTCGCTCTGGCACCACTGCTTGCCGCGCTTGCAGCAGTGCCGCTCTTACATGAGCCTTTGTCTTTAGCACTGGTTGTCGGTTTGATTGCCGTTAGCATCGGTGCATTACAACCTTGGCGACTCTTTCAAAAAGAGAATATCTAAGATTGATGTTCATTAAGAATTAAAAAGCCCTGATTCGTCAGGTTTTTTTAATTTAATCATAATGTAACGACAACCATTCATAGCTGACGATTTATCGTGTTCTTAGCCATTCATCAATCACCTCTTGAGCCGCTCGAAATCCTTCTTGGGCCGCAGGCGCACCGCAATAGACGCTACTATGTAAAAGAACTTCCTGAATCTCACTAACCGTGCAACCATTGTTCAATGCACCGCGAATATGACCCTGTAACTCTTTGGGTGCCTTCAGAGCGACCAGCATCGCAATCGTAACCAGTGAGCGTGTGCTACGAGGCAAGCCATCCCGCTGCCATGTCGATCCCCAGCCATGCTCATTGATCCATGCCTGCATCGGCTCTGTCAGTGGTGTGGTATTTTCAATCGCGCGCTGCATAAAAGCTTCACCCATGACTTCGGTGCGCACCTTTAAACCTTTTTCTTGATCAGTTTCAGACATTGTGGAGTACTCAAAAAACTTAATTTAGACACTAAAAACATCTATCGAGGTAACGTTAAAGTACCCTCGCCCACAAAGCAAACCTGCCCACGTACCTTAACCGACCACTGCGATTCACCACTGACCGTCGCGAAAATCTCACTGGGTCTTCCCACATATTGCCCTTGTTTGAATGGGATCGTTTCATTGACCGTGGCATGTCCATGTAGGGTCATGTAGACCGCAGCGGGTCCCGCTGCACTCCCCGTCGCAATATCTTCAACCCGGCCATCATTATCCCACGTTCGTCCTTCGCGCCGGTGCACATCCAAAACATACACGAATTTTGCCCCGACTTTGGCCAATAGCGCTTCGAAGTGTTTAATAACGACTCCAGCGTGTTGCAAATTTTGACGTAGCGGCACGATTAAGTAAGGCAGACCCGTCGAAATCACCTGTAAAGGCAAATCCGGCATGAGATCGGCTTGAGTTAAATTTAGGGCGACCAATATCTCTTCAATATATTTTTCAGAAATAGGGGGCAATACTTTCGCGACTCCTTGATCCATTTCAGCCCAATATTCTCCAGCTATATGGTGACTACGGACTGAAACTTCTCCGGATTGAGTGATCAAACTCAGCATCACTTCATCTTGTTTCGGATAACTCTTGTGATGCAGATACGCCGCTGCACCAATCAGCGGATGACCCGCAAAAGGAAGCTCTTCTTCCATGGTAAAGATACGTACAGTGAACGATGGTGAGTGATCAATTTTTTGGATAAAAATGCTTTCAAATTGACGCATCTCTTGTGTGATCGACAACATCAACTCCCCAGAGATATCCTCGACTAGACTGAAGATACTGAGTCCATTCCCTGATAAAGGTTGATGTGCAAAGACATCCACCAACGCAAAAGAAATCTGTACATTTTCCATATCTAAACGCTCATTGCTAAATGATTATCTGATGGGAAATCAATGATCCTGACTCATCTCTAGATATTGTGCATGCAAGATTCGTAACTGCTGATGCAAATGCGTCAACTCCCCGTCATTCACGACCACATCATCGGCCTGAGCCAAACGATCTGTTCTGGCAATCTGCACGGCCATAATCCGATCAATCGACTCGGGTGTTTGCCCATCGCGCGCACCTGCTCGGATACGCTGCACTTCTTCAGGCACATCAACCACTAAGATACGTTGACATAGACTTGAAAGCCCAGACTTCCCCGACTCAAGCAAAAGGGGCGATACCAAAATAACATAGGGCGATGTTGCTGTTTGCAACTGCTGCGCCATCGCCACATGAATACGCGCATGGGTGATCTTTTCTAATTTCTGACGATCTTCGGGATGTAAAAATACATGTTGGCGCAGTGCAGCCCGATCCAAAGCGCCGTCGGGTTGGAGTACCCAATTACCAAACGTTTCTGCAATTTCTAATAGTGCTGGCTGACCAACCATCACCACTTCGCGCGCGACGACATCGGCATCGACCACCGTAATCCCTTGAGCTGCAAACCAGTCACTTGCAGCCGTTTTGCCACTGCCTATACCACCCGTTAAACCCACAATGAACATAGCTCAGACCTATTGATGAGAGATGCGATGAATATGCTATTGAAGCACTAAATACCACAAACAAAAATCCCCAAACCTCTCTTTGCAACAGGCTTAGGGATTTTGTCTTTATAACGGCGCACGATGTCTGTTGTCACCACTTTTACATCTAATGATACATGCCCAAATACGCAGTGATCAGTTGATTGCCCCACATCAGCGATATCCATCCAGCAATTGCAATATAGGGTCCAAATGCAAATGGCTGATTTTCTTTACGTACTTTCAATAAAACAATACCAATGATGGCACCCACAAAGGACGATAATAGAATAATCAACGGCAACTGCATGGGACCCAACCAGGCACCGAGCGCGGCAAGTAACTTAAAGTCACCATAGCCCATGCCTTCTTTGCCTGTGATGACTTTGAATAGGATGTAGACAATCCACAGTACCAAAAAACCAATGACATAGCCCCAGATAGCCTGACTCGGCGATACAAAAAGGCTTTGTGCATTGACCAGCAATCCTGCAGCAGCAAGCGGTAAAGTAATGCGATCAGGTAAATATTGGGTATCAAAATCAATACCAGTCAAAGCAATCAACGCCCAAGTGAGCCCTAAAGCGCAAAGCATTTGTAACGTTGGACCAAAGACCCAAAATACAGCGAGTGATGCCAGCATGGTCAACAATTCAACCAGAGGATAGCGAATCCCTATAGAGGCTTTACATGCGCTGCATTTACCGCGCAGCACTAGCCAACTCAGCAGCGGGATATTTTCATACCAACGGATTTTATGACCGCAGGATGGACATGTTGAAGCGGGCTGACTCAATGTCATTTTTGCAGGAGACTTCGACTCATCGAGCCGATGTTGCTCCTGCAACTCGTCATGCAAGAGCACAGAGCAATCCCGACGCCATTCACTTTCCATAATTCGTGGCAATCGGTAAATTACGACATTCAAAAAGCTACCAATGCACAGACCCAGTAATGCAATCAATAACGTACTGAGCCAAGGCATAGCAATAATCAAGTCTAAAACATCATGCAAACTCTGCATTAGATCACCGAGCCCATTTGGAAAATTGGCAGGTACATTGCAATCACCAGGCCACCCACTAACACCCCTAAAATCGCCATGATCAACGGTTCCATGAGAGCGGTTAGGCCATCCACTGCATTATCGACTTCATTTTCAAAGTGGGTCGCGACTTTATCAAGCATCGCATCCAAAGCACCAGACTCTTCGCCAATCGCGACCATTTGAATCGCCATAGAAGGAAAACGATTGGTGCTACGCATTGCAAACTGTAACTGTTGTCCAGTCGCAACATCTTCACGGATTTGCATGGTTGCATTTCGAAACAAAACATTATTGGTTGCGCCTGCTGTCGATTCCAATGCATCAATCAATGGAACCCCGGCAGCAAAGGTTGTGGCTAAGGTACGGCTAAAGCGTGCAATAATGGCCTTATAGACGAGGTCACCAAAAATAGGCAAACGCAATACTAGCTTGTCCAGAAAATCGCGGAATTTTTCGCTTTTCTCTTTGGCTTTAAGGAATAAACCGACTGACACGACGATCACAAAAATAAGCGCCCACCAATACTCCTGCATCCATTTCGACATATTCACTACCATTTGAGTGAATGCTGGCAAATCAGCACCGAATGAGCTGAACAAATCTTGAAACACGGGAACAACCTTGACCATCAAAATAATCGTCACCACAATCGCAACAATAATTACAGCTATAGGATATTTCATGGCTTTCTTGATTTTCTGTTTCAGCAGCTCGCTCTTTTCTTTATAGATTGCCACTCGATCCAGCATGGTTTCTAGCGCACCAGATTGCTCCCCTGAAGCAACCAGTGAACAGAAGAGATCATCAAAATACTGAGGAAACTTACGTAGCGCACCGGCAAAGGTATTTCCGCCTTCTACCTCCCCTTTAATGCCCAAAACCACTTCACGCATGGATGGATTATCCAATCCTTCAGCGACAATCTCAAAGGATTGAACCAAAGGCACCCCTGCCTTCATCATCGTTGCCAATTGACGCGTAAAAATCGCGATATCCATCGGCGTGACTTTTTTCTTGGAGATAAATTCCAACAAATTCTTTTGTTTTTTACGGATGCTGGTGACGTTAATCCCTTGCTTACGCAAGACCGCTTTCGCCAGAGCCATATTCTTACTGGGAATTTCTCCCTTGATTTTTTGACCCCGCCGATTGGTTCCCTCGTAGAGAAAATTCGGAATATCCTGTGCTTTATTGACGGCCATGTTCGCTCTCTTTTTAGCGTGTCATATTGAAATTAAATACCAATACGACACATCGTCCTTCATCTCTAAATTGCAGCATCCGCATGCAATCGCTCTGTCTTCATTAACGTTTTGAACTCATTTATTCATCACAGAACAGCTCCGATGCTGTTTCGTGACCGATTTATTCGCCGCCTGTAACGCGGTTTACTTCTTGCAGACTGGTCATACCTTGCATGACTTTGATCAGTCCAGAACGTCGTAAATCGTTGAAGCCTGATCGACGCGAGGCATCTGCAATATCGATCGCATTGCCTTCTTCCATAATAATCCGTGAAATCTCAGGCGTAACCTTCATCACCTCATAAATCCCGATACGGCCTTTATAGCCATCACGACATTCAGAGCAGCCAACGGGCTGATAAACTTTAAATCCGGTTGCTAAGTCCTCATCAGTAAAGCCCATTTCTTTTAGGCTTTGCGCTGGCACATCAACAGGAGTCTTGCACGCTGGGCACAGTCGCCGTGCTAAACGCTGCGCTATCACTAGATTCACTGAAGTTGCAATATTAAAAGAAGGTACACCCATATTGCGCAAACGCGTTAACGTCTCCGGAGCACTGTTGGTATGCAGTGTTGACATTACCATATGTCCGGTTTGTGCCGCTTTAACAGCAATCTCAGCTGTTTCAAGGTCACGGATTTCACCCACCATCACAATATCAGGATCTTGACGTAAGAATGCACGAAGGGCGACCGCAAAGGTTAGGCCTGTTTTTAAGTTGACATTAACCTGATTAATCCCTTCCAAGTTAATTTCAACAGGATCTTCTGCTGTTGAAATATTAGTATCCACGGTATTTAAGATATTCAAACCGGTATACAACGAGACCGTTTTCCCAGAACCGGTTGGACCCGTGATCAGTAACATCCCTTGCGGTCGCTCAAGTGCTGCCATAAATAGTGCTTTTTGAGCAGACTCATAACCGAGTGCATCAATACCCAGCATCGCACTCGACGCATCTAAAATACGCAGTACGATTTTTTCCCCATATAGAGTTGGCAAAGAGTTCACACGAAAATCGATCGCTTTAGTTTTGGAGACTTTGAGCTTAATCCGACCGTCTTGTGGCATACGCTTTTCAGAAATGTCCATTTGTGACATCACTTTCAAACGAGCCGCCAATTTAGGCGCCAATTGAATCGGTGGGCGGGCAATCTCGCGCATCACCCCATCAACACGATAGCGAATCCGATAGCTTTTCTCATACGGCTCAAAATGTAAGTCCGAAGCACCCATCCGAATCGCATCAATCAGCATTTTATTAATAAACTTTACAACAGGGGCTTCTTCCGCTCCTGCAGCATCATTGGTATTTTTATCCTCAGTCCCTTCTGTTTCGATATCCAGCTCAACATCACCACCAAAGCCGCTAAAATCAGCGGTGGTCATGTTTTCATAAAGCTTTTCAATCAGTCGCGCCAGCTTGTCCTCTTCGACCACAACCGCCTCAACCGCTAAGCGGCTGGCAAAACGGATGGCTTCCAACGCGTCAACCCGTGTCGGATCGCTCATCGCGACAAATATTCGAGAACCGCGCTTAAAAATAGGCACAACAGAAAACTGACGAACAATCTTCTCGTCTACAAGATCTTTCGGAATGAGACTCTGATCTATGGCATCAAGATCAAATAAGGAATCACCAAAATCGCGTGCAACCAACCATGCAATCTGGTCAGCTTTTGCCAATTTTTTGGTGACTAAATGCGAGATTAATGTGATTTTTTCGGTTTGAGCATCGCTGGCTGCGCGCTGCATAATTTCAGCTGTGACGATACCTTCATTCACAATCTGACGCGCTAAACCACCGAAGGATACCGCTTGTCCAGACATACACCTTCATCCATTCGTTATCAAAGACCTCACCTCCGTGAGCTTCCCGACTATAACCCACTCCGCAAGACTGTACAATCGGATAACATATCTAAATACGCATTTAAGTATCGGTCAGGATTCTATTATTTGCCAAAATTGCCCACTGGTTCACCATCACTACTGTTTACAAAATCATCAACATCTTGATCAACGAAACTAAATCGTGGAACTTGCACACCGTTTTCTAAAACAATCGACTCAATAAACATCTCAAGGGGCCTAACCCAAAGACTATAGTCATCATATAAACAGCGGTAGACCACAAGCCACTCGCGCGTTTCAGAATGTCTCGCTGTGGCTAAGACCTGATAAAACTGTCCTTTATAATGGCGATAGCGACCGTTCTTAAGCGGTTCAATCGTTGAATCTGATTTTTCTAATTCATGCTGCATATTTTTACTCCGAAATGATGATCTTAAAGAACCAAAAATAACGATCCATATTTATTCATCATCGATTTGCGCTAGAATTAACGCAATTTTGCACTGACATACGAATAAATTATGCCTACATGCGCGTCGCCCTCTTTCACCACCCGCAAACGCTGGGTCATCGGCAATTGGAAAATGAACCCCAATCTTGCTGCTGCTAAAAGTCTTGCACAAGCACTGATCACACAACTAAGCGCTATGCCTATTCAGCAATGTCAACTGGCCATTGCACCGACGCATTTGCATTTAATCACAATTAGCAGCCTCATTCAGCACACCAGCACTCCTCAAAAGATTCAACTGGTTGCTCAAGATGTTGCGACCCATCGTCATACCGGTGCATTTACGGGTGATATTTCTGCAGATTTACTGATAGATGCGGGTACGCAATGGGTGATTGTCGGCCATTCAGAACGCAGAACATTACACCATGAAGATGAAGCGTTGATCGAATTAAAACTTCGCGCGGCTCTGGATGCCGGTTTAGGAGTTATTTGGTGCGTAGGTGAAACCCTCAGTGAACGAGAATCTGAGCAGGCAGCAGCGGTAGTCACCGCGCAAATTACTGCACATACTGAACTTTTAAGTATCATCGACCCACAAAAATTTATTTTGGCTTATGAGCCCGTTTGGGCGATTGGGACAGGTCGTACCGCAAGTCCTGAAGATGCGCAGCAGATGCATGCGACGATTCGTCAGGTCCTCAGTCACATTCGACCTGCGTTAAATGAGACAAGCCTACTTTACGGCGGCAGCGTAAAGTCGGATAATGCAAGATTACTTGCCCAGTGTCCGGATATCGACGGGGCATTGGTTGGTGGTGCAGCACTTGATGCTGATTCTTTTTTGCAAATCGCCCAAGCGTTTGATATCGCTTAAGCGTGGAGATGTGAACGTGGAAACGCTGGTACTGATATTACATATTTTAGTGGCATTGGGCATGATCGGTTTGATCCTGCTGCAACAAGGCAAAGGCGCAGAAGCCGGTGCATCTTTTGGTGCAGGCGCATCAAACACCGTATTCGGTGCATCAGGTTCAGCAAACTTCCTGACCAAGTCAACTGCGGTACTGACCACCATCTTCTTTATCACCAGTCTGTCACTGGCAATTTTTGCCAAGCGTCATGCTGAATCGCTATTTAGCCTGCCGACACCAGCAACAAACTCGGCACCGGCAACACCTACGCCAGTAAATGCACCGACTCCTGCAACTATTTCGACACAGACCCCTTCCAATTCTTAATTGAATCCAGTAGACTTGTCGTCCTTCTTGCGGGGGTGGTGGAATTGGTAGACACGCTACCTTGAGGTGGTAGTGCTTAACGGCGTGGGGGTTCAAGTCCCCCCTTCCGCACCATGATATTTAGGTTTCAAAGTAAAAAGGTTAGCTGGTTGTTAATTAACCTTTTATAATCAATGAAATATAAATATCGGGCGTCAGCAAATTAAACGTTGACAGAAGGTAAGGATAGGCATACTATGCCGTCCAGTTGATGCGGGGTGGAGCAGTCTGGTAGCTCGTCGGGCTCATAACCCGAAGGTCGTTGGTTCAAATCCAGCCCCCGCTACCACTTATTTTGAAAGACACATTGAATGGACAGCACTGCTTACATTGATGTGATTTTTCTTACAGTTTCGTACAGTAGCATTCAAATCGACTATTATCGATTGCTTTCATTGTGACAGCGATCCTTTATAATAGATGGCATTGAATGAACTGTTAAAAATGGGCTTCATGCCCATTTTTTGTTTTTGTCGTTCGTGATTTATGTCTTTATGCTTCTTTCAAACGAACGGCGTGATTGAACATATTTGACGGCCGTACTTAACAAAAGTTTAGACAAACCATGAAATTATCCCAAAAAACCCAGACTTTATTTGATCTTATCCAACCCGCTGTTGCGGTGTGTGGTGTCGAACTATGGGGTCTCGAGTTCCTGCCTCAGGGTAAACGCTCTCTCTTACGTATCTATATTGATCGTCCAGATGCAGAAATCCCAGCATTACCTGCAGGTTTCTCCGTACCCGCATTGAATCCAGACCAAGATGTTGCTGATGATGTGGTCGATAGCAATGCACCGGACGAACAACTGGACGAAGATGCACCAGAGACGGGTCGCGGGATTGGTGTTCAAGACTGCGTCAATGTGACCCATCAAGTAAATGGTGTCTTGGATGTGCATGATCCAATCTCCGGTGAATATATTCTTGAAGTTTCCTCACCAGGTTGGGATCGTCCGTTCTTTACACTTGCGCAAATGCAACCTTATGTAGGTCAAACTGTACACTTAAGACTGATTGCACCCGTTGCCAATCGCCGTAAAATCACGGGTTTGCTGAAAGCACTTGAAAATGAAGTGCTCACGGTTGAGTTTGACGGTGTGACTGTCACAGTTGATGCGGATAATATTGATAAAGCCAATCTGGTGTTTGCACCTGTTTAATTCGCGTTTTGCAAAAAATTGATTGCGAACATGGATGTATGCTGTTGCTTCGTGAATGTTTTTGATTTTATAAATTTAACTCAATACTTGTTTTCTAAGATTAAAGGTGACCTATGAGTCGTGAAATTCTGACCGTCGTGGAAGTCGTCAGCAACGAAAAAGGTGTGAGCCGTGAGGCGATTTTCGAAGCGATGGAACAAGCGCTGGTTGCAGCAACCAAGAAAAAATTCTACGAACATGACGAAGTAGATCTGCGTGTATCGATTGATCGTAAAACCGGTGAATACGACACTTTCCGCGTATGGACCGTTGTTGCCGACGAAGATCACGAAATGCCTGGCCTACAAGATGCAATCAGCGATCTTGATCCGACGAAATGGAAAATCGGTGATGTGCGCGAAGAGCAAATCCCATCGATTGAATTCGGTCGTATTGCTGCCCAGATTGCAAAACAAGTCATCGTGCAAAAAATTCGCGAAGCAGAACGCGCGATGGTTGCCGATGAATATGCAGAACGCGTTGGTGAGCTCATCTATGGTGAAGTGAAAAAACAAACCAAAGACGGCTTCATTATCGACTTAGGCAATAACGCTGAAGGCTATTTGGCACGTGAAGAAATGATTCCACGTGAAGTATTGCGTGCTAAACAACGCGTCACTGCGATTTTGTTTAGCGTCAATCGTGATGGTCGCGGTGCACAGCTGTTGTTGTCTCGCTCACGTCCAGAAATGCTGATTGCCTTGATGCGCAAAGAAGTGCCTGAAATTAGTGAAGAAATCATTGAAATCAAAGGCGCTGCGCGTCAACCGGGTGTACGTGCCAAGATCGCGGTCAAAACCAACGATCATCGTATTGATGCGGTTGGCGCTTGTATCGGGATGCGCGGTACACGTATCCAAGCAGTTCAGCAAGAACTGGAAGGCGAGCGCATTGACGTGGTCATCTGGTCTGATGATCCTGCACAATATATCGCCAGCGCCCTTGAACCTGCTGATGTATCAGGTATCGTATTGGATGAAGATGCACACAGCGCGGATATCATTTTTGCGGCCAGTGACCAATTGGCACGTGCTATCGGTACGCAAGGTCAAAACGTGCGTTTGGCATCTGAATTAACTGGTTATCGCCTCGACATGATGCTCGAAGACGAATACCGCGCACGTCAACAATCTGAATCACAACAGTATGTTGACTTGTTCATCCAACGCTTGGAAATCGAAGAAGATTTGGCAACTGCGCTGGTTGAGCTTGGCTTTACTTCACTCGAAGAAGTGGCGTTTGTGCCTGCTGAAACCTTCCATGAAATCGAAGGTTTGGATGACGACACCATCGCTGCACTACAAGCTCGCGCCAAAGATGCGGCACTTGCAGATGAATTGTTACAACAAGAAAGCATCCAAGACCCTAGCGAAGAATTGCTAGCACTCGAAGGTCTGGATCGTGATCTTGCGTTTAACTTGGCAGCCCATGGCATTGTCACTGTTGACGACCTTGCGGACCAAGCCGTTGGCGATCTTGAAGATCTCGGCGTGGATACTGCGACCGCAGGTAAATTAATTATGAAAGCGCGTGAGTCCTGGTTTAACTAAGACGTAGGTCTTTAGTTCCCAGCTCTACGCTCTCGCTGAATAAGCATCATCGCGTGTAACGGGTTGTTCTTCGTTACACGCCACTACACAACTTGGAGTTGTACTGGCATGGTTTTTTTAATATGAGCGCCCAGCGCAGGTTATCTTTAAGGATGACCCCCATGATTTAACACGAATGATTTTGAATGATGTTTTGAGTATATAGGTAGGTAGCACCACATGGCGGATAAATCCGTAAACGAATTAGCACAACAAGTCGGCCGTCCAGTCGAAAAATTATTATCCCAATTGGTTGAAGCAGGCTTACCCGCGCGTGCTGCAACTGCGCTCGTCACTGAAAATGAACAAGAAAAATTGGTTGCTCACTTAAGACAGAGCCATGGTCAATCTGCGCCTGATACCACTCAAATCACATTAAAGCGCAAAACGCTGGGCACAGCCAAAGTGGCAAGCTCAAGCGGTAAAGCCAAAACCATTAATGTTGAAGTGCGCAAAAAGCATACCTTTGTTAAGCCTGATCTTGCTGCACAAGCTGCGGAACGCGCCAAACTTGAATTAGAAGCAAAAGCGCGTATTCAAGCCAGCATTCAAGCCAGTGCCCAAGAAAAAGCGCAAGACGCAAAGCCTGCGGATGTGAAAGCCGCTGAAGAAGCAGCGGCGGCAGCGGCAGAAAAAGCACGTGCAGAAGCCGATGCAAAACATCAGGCAACCCTCGATGCAATGCGTCAGCAAAGCGACAAGAAAAATGTAGAGAAGAAAGAAGTTGTCGTTAAAAAACGCGCAGCCAAAATCGACGAAACACCAGAACAGAAGAAAGAACGTGAAGCAGAAGCAGCGCGCTTAAAAGCAGCGGAAGAAGCAGCACGCCGTGCAGCAGCCGAAGCGGCACAACAACGTACGCTTGAGCAAATGCGCCAAATGGCCAGCAAATATGCCGATGGCGCAACACCAGATCGTAAAATCGATGACACCGCACCACTGGCAGCGGGTCTGGTTGGTCGTGCATACGAAGAGTCTTTTGATAAAGAAAATCGTGATATCAAACGCGGTGCGGCGACAGCAGCGGGCGCGGGTGCGGGCAAAGGTAAAGGACGTAACCGTTCAGGTCGTCAGGAAGAGCAATCTTTCCGCCAAACCCCACGCGGTCTGAAAACCAGCCAATCGAACAAGCACGGTTTTGAAAAACCTGTTGAAAAACAAGTTTATGATGTTCAGATCACTGAAAATATCGTCGTTGCTGATCTGGCACAAAAAATGGCGGTTAAAGTGCGTGAAGTCATCAAGACCTTGATGAAGATGGGCGAAATTGTTACTCAAGATCAAACCATTGATCAATCCACAGCGTCTTTGGTGGTTGAAGAGCTCGGTCACAACCCAGTATTGGTCAGTGATACCGCGGTTGAAGACAAACTGATGGCTTCGGTTGCTGATCGTGGCAACGTGAAATTGCGTCCTCCGGTCGTCACCATCATGGGTCACGTTGACCATGGTAAGACCTCACTGCTCGACTATATCCGTCGTACCAAAGTGGCATCAGGCGAAGCGGGCGGGATTACTCAGCATATCGGTGCCTACCATGTAGAAACCGATCGCGGTGTGATTACCTTCCTCGATACCCCGGGTCACGCGGCATTTACCCAAATGCGTGCACGCGGTGCGAAAGCCACTGACATCGTGATTCTGGTCGTTGCTGCGGACGACGGCGTAATGCCGCAAACCGCTGAAGCGATTGAACATGCTAAAGCGGCAGGTACACCGATCATCGTGGCGTTGAATAAAATCGATAAAGAAAGCGCGGATCCAGATCGCGTTCTGAACGAACTGTCCGTCAAAGGCGTCACCACAGAAGCATGGGGTGGGGATGTGCCTATCGCGCGTGTTTCTGCAAAAACCGGGGCGGGGATTGATGAACTGCTGGATCTGATCTCAATCCAAGCTGAACTGATGGAGCTCACCGCTTCTGAAGAAGGCGCGGCGCAAGGGATCGTGATCGAAGCCCGTATCGACAAAGGTCGTGGTGCAGTTGCTAGTGTTCTGGTTCAAAAAGGCACGCTTAAAGTTGGTGACTTGCTCCTTGCAGGTTCTTTCTACGGCCGTGTCCGTGCAATGACTGATGAAAACGGCAAGCAAGTTAAATCTGCGGGTCCGTCGATTCCGGTTGAAATCCTCGGTTTACCCGATGCGCCGAATGCCGGTGATGAAATCCTTGTGGTTTCTGATGAGAAGAAAGCCCGTGAAGTGGCTGAATTTCGCGCTGACCGCGAGCGTCAAAACAAAATCGATCGTCAATCTGCCATGCGTCTTGAAAACATCATGGCGGGTATGGGCAAGAAAGACGTACCTACCGTCAATATCGTCCTCAAAGCCGATGTACGTGGTTCACTTGAAGCACTTACTCATGCATTGAACGACTTGTCGATTGATGATGTACGTGTACAGATCGTCGGTTCAGGCGTTGGTGCGATTACCGAATCAGACATCACACTGGCTGAATCAACCGGTGCGGCAATGCTCGGCTTTAACGTTCGTGCAGACAATGCCGCACGTCTGAAGAGCCAAGAAGATGGCATCGATCTGCGCTACTACAGCATCATCTATGAAATGATTGATGACGTAAAAGCAGCCATGAGCGGTAAATTGGCTCCAGAGCATCGTGAAAACATCTTGGGTATTGCCCAAGTTCGCGAAGTGTTCCGTTCAAGCAAGTTCGGTGCTGCTGCGGGTTGTATGGTACTTGAGGGTGTCATCCATCGTAACCGCCCAATCCGCGTGCTGCGTGATGGCGTGGTGGTCTTCCAAGGCGAACTCGAATCCTTGCGTCGTTATAAAGATGACGTCAATGAAGTTCGTGCAGGTATGGAGTGTGGTCTGGGTGTTAAAGGCTACAAGGACATTCAAGAACTCGATCAGATCGAAGTCTTTGAAGTCCATGAGATTAAACGGAGTCTATAATGAGTCAGCGTCTACAGCGGATGGGTGATCAGGTACAGCGCGAGTTGTCTGACCTCATTCGCATGGAACTCAAAGACCCACGTCTGGGCGGTGGCATGGTCACCATCTCTGGCGTGAAAATCAGCTCGGATCTGGGTTATGGCGATGTGTATGTGACGGTCATGGGTCGTGAATTAAACGACGATTTGACTGAGCAGGCGCATCAAGAAACCCTAGATCTGTTGAACGGTGCCGCAGGATTCCTGCGTCAGGAGCTGGGTCGTCGTATCAAGACCCGTTTCACACCCCGTTTGCGTTTTCATTATGACAAATCAACCGCACATGGTAACTACATGGCGGATCTGATTTCTAAAGCGGTAAAAGATCTTCCTGCGGAAGATAGTTATGGCATTGATGAGAATGTAGCTGAGCAGAAGTGATTTAAAGTAGTGAAAAAAACCGCTTTAGGGCGGTTTTTTATTGGGGTTATCCCACGCTTTCTTTTTCTGCTAGTAACACTCTAATTACTTGTGATATATAGTTTATCTTTAAAGTTGTGCAACTTTTTGTATAGTAAAACAAATTGTCTTACGAATGTCCCTCAAACAACTGTTTGCGCAACACCTTGAACATGGGATGACGAAATATAAATTGTTGGCTTCAAACTCACGCACACGCTGCTCAAAAAGATACTTATCTGCGCTTATAAGCCAAAAATAATTTATACAAGAATGCGAATAAGACCGATATAAAAAAGGTTTTTATAAAAAATGAATCCTTCAAATCAAAAGCCTCATTTTTACCTTCCAAAACTTCCGTCATAAAAATTAAAGATACTATAAGTGTAACTAAAAAGCCGAATCCAAGGCTCCATAAAAAAATTTGAAAACTGTTTATTAGCGGAAATTTATTTTTCACAATCACAGTCCTTTATAGATGATTTCGTAACAGTTGATGACCCCGCAATCAATGCAGCACTAAAATCCAATCCCTTGACTGTTGATATCCCTGAAGAAGCAGCATTACCCAATATGGTATATCCATAGGAAAAACCATTATCTGGATGCGGCTTCCCTGCTGCATCTAATGCCATGTTCCCTGCTAAACCTTGTCCAGGCCGCCCGCTACCTAGTGCATAACCGAATCCCATAATTGAAAATCTACCATTAAAACCTTCAGGTCTTACATCTAATTCATTATCCTCAAATGTTGACTCGCTGACGGAGCCAGTTAAAGTCAAACCAATTCCAGCAGCTCCTCCATATGCAAAACCTTCTACTTCACCAATTTTTCCATTAATACACTTTGTTTTTAATTTATATCTGAATATTCCAGCACCAACAGGTGCCGAAACAGCAAACCCACCAAAGTGCCCAGTCCACTCAATCAATCCTTTAGGGTCAACTCCTCTTAATGGGCTACTGCCGACATACCCATAAGTATTATTGCCGCCCTTTAACCCAATTGGATCACTCTCCACATACCTCCCAGTACTGGCATCATAATCCCTAAAATAGTTATAGCTAGTACCTACTTCAGCATCATAGTACTGACCCGGCATCCGAATCGGCATGGTGAATTTAATACCGTTGCCATCCACATCTTCATTAGGCAATACATCTCCAAAGGCATCGCCTTCAAAGCGCCAAAGTACAGTCCGTGTATTCGTACCATCGCCTTGACTAACTGCACGAACAGTACCTAAATGATCGGTATGGACACGTAGAAGGACACCCGGACGATCTTTACTCATCATCCCGACGATACGGTCACCAAGCCAGAAGTATTCACGAATCATTGTGCGATTCTGATCGTACTCACCAAGCAGATGACCATTTTCATCGTAGACAAAGTAGATTTGGTTCAGGCCCACTTTCTTGCTGACACGTTCTCCAAGCCCATTGTAGCCATTATAGATCGTGGCACCCGTGGCACTATTTTGAATGGTGATGGAACGTCCTGCCGCGTCATAGCTAAACTGATGTACACCATCATTGACCAATTGCCCGGTCGACAAATACGTCATGGTATTGGTCGTGCTATTTGCGGTGATGGTATTGATTCGATTGGTTGAGCTTTGAATACCGTAGGTGCTGCTGATTGCAGTGCCGCCATTCGGAGTCTGGGTCTTAGAGATGCGATTGCTATTCGCATCATAGCTATAACCCAGCGTTTGGTTTGCAAGCGTCTGCAGGGTTAAACGATCAAGCTTGTCATGGATATAGGATTGTGTACCGATCCCTGCCAAGATGTCAGAAATCGACAAGATACGATTACCTGCGTCATAGGTATAACCCCGACCTAATACGCCAGTTGAAGTCACATTGGTCATGCGACCATCCGAGTCATAACTGAACGTATTGGTATCTGTTGCGCCTGAACCAGAAGTAATCCATGTCCAGCCTACGATCCCTGTTGGGCCGTACTTCACATTATTCAATAACGTTGCTAAGCCCAGAATGCTGACACTGGTTATTTTGCCATTGGTATAGGCATAGGAAATATGGCGTCCGCTGGGCATGACAATATCGCTAATTTTATTGCCAGCCAGATACTTGTATTGGACACGGAATGGGCTGGTTCCCACCGCCATAACTTTCTCTATAACATTACCAGCACTATCGCGGCTATAGCGTAGGGTGCTGGATGCATTCCCGACACTGGTTAGGTAGCCTTTGCCATAAGTGCCTTGGTCATAGCTGTATTGAGTCGTGAGCGTACTTGTAGAAGCACCCGAATCAGTCCGTGTCGTTACACGCCCAATGTCATCGTAGCCGTAGGCATGCGTCATGCTATTGCTATCCACCACCGACATCAGACGTCCGTTGGTATAACTACGTGTAGTCGTACCTGTATCTGGGCTTACTTCCTTGGTGATTTCACCGAAAGCGTTTGGAGTATAAGTGGTGGTGTTATTGCGTGCATCTGTGATGGTAAGGAGTTGATCTAAGGCGTTATAGCCATATTTCACGGTCTGTCCTAAAGCATCGACATCTGTCACTTTACGGTTTAAAGCATCATAAGTGCTGCTTGTACTACGGCTTAAAGCATCCGTGGTGCTGGTGAGATTATCTAAATTGTCATAACCATAGGTTGTGGATTGCCCATTGTTACCCACATCCTGTTGTACATGACCCAACGTATCAAAGACTTGCTGGGTTTTGACTTTGATATTGCCTGTAGGGTCTTGTATGGCAGTATTGGTGATATCACCAGCGCCATTGAGCGTATAGGTAATGCTATTACCCAAGCTATCCGTTGCTCCCACGAGACGATGAGCATCATCATAACCATAAGTTAATGTCTCGCCACTCGGCATGATAACTGAGGTCAATTGTCCAATTGGGTCGTAGTAATACTTGGTGACGTCCACACGCGATGCAGTCGCAGTCAACGGTTGAAAGACCGTCGTTGTTGTGGAACCCGTAGCATCAAACGGTGAGGCTGATCCAACCAACTGACATAGGGCATTAATCAGGTCAATGATCCACTGTGGCCAATGCGTCGATGTGGTGGAATCCGTAGCTTGATAAGGGGCGCTATAGACTGTTTCACTAGATTGCTTAACTCGTGCCGCCTCATCATAGACATAATCAATTTTATTGCCACTGGGGAGGGTAATTGTTGCCGCTGGACCTAAGAATGTGTAGTTACTGTAGGTTGTAACATTGCCTAATGCATCTGTGACGGTCAGAAGACGACCATTACTATCATAGGCATAGGTGGTTGTTTCACCTGCTGGCGTTTTCTCAGTGAGTTTTTGTCCGACCGTATTATAGGTATACGTCCAAGTACGGCTGGTGTTGGCCACTGTATCCGTGATGGTTTTAGTTAATGTATTTCCATTAGTATCGTAGGTATATGCGGTGGTTTTACCTAGCTCAGTGATTGAAAGAGGTACAGGGAGATTAGGGTCCCATTGCGTCGTGATCGTTCTTTCTTGAGGGGTTCCTACAGCTTCGGTACGGCTAGTTTCAAGGTTGCGGGTGAGGTCATAGGTGTAGTTAGTGGTGATACCAAATTTTGTGGATGAGGTGACGTTTCCTGCATTATCATAACTATATGTAGAGTCCTGATTACCATTAGTAAGAATATTGCTGATGTAAGGCGTGCCAGAAGTATTAACTTTTGTATAAACTTTGGTCAGCCCTCTAGGGTCAGTTACAGTCGTGGTCGTATCGTTATGGGCCAAGGTGTATTGTTCAACACCTCCTGCCATTGATGTTGAAATACCACGATCCGAAGAGTCATATGCGTAGCTTTCGTAGCGAATTCCCTTCTCATCTAGAATTCCGGTGAGGAGGTAGGGGTTTCCAGATGGTGCTACAGTGTTATTTTCACTATAGAGATAGGTTTTTGTTCCATAGCCAGGACGACTCACAGTACTTAATCGATTTTGTGCATCATAGGTATAATTGATAATCCGCCCCGTAGAAAGGGATAGAGATGAGATAAGACCTTGGGCGTTATAATTGAAGGTTATCGTATTTCCAAAGTTATCAGTTGCTTTAGAGAGAGAGTAAGAAATACCGCTTGATAATGTTGGATAAGTTATCGAAATAACTTGGTTATTAGGATAAACAATCTTTGTTAGACGGCCACTGATATCATAGTTTTCTACGACATTTGTTTTAATATTAACTAATTGCCAAGAACTATCTGCTAATTTAGAAAGCTTTAAACTCAAATCTCGATTGATGAACCATCCCCCTGACCCAGCTATTGCAGTATCAGAGTAATTGTTTGAAGCAATGACTTCTCGTCCATCTCCTCGAAGCAAAGTTAGCTGGCCAGGGGATTCCTGAGATTCAATAATTTGTAAGCCATAATTATGAACCCACGCTTTTCCTATCGTATTCGGATAAGAATTGATCGTATTTGAGCTAAGGCTGCTGTATGTCCTATTAAACTGTAGGGGACCTGTCACTGCTTTCCAGTCTAATTGTGGCTTAAATTTATTTCCTGTGGCAATGCTGCATGGGTTCTTAGTGTGTGGTGAGGACGCATTGCAGCCTTTAATAATAGGCTTTGGATTCATACACATAAAGGGGTAAGGAGAAACCTTTGTATTAATACTATTAATGGTTTGTTCTGTCCCCGCTGGACATGTATAAGGCCGTACAGATCTTGTTCTACTTATGGCTAAACATCCGCTAACACTAGCCCCACTTCCCACTTTGGTTGCAGAATAGGTTCCATAAATTTGCTCGTAGTCTGGTAGACCGTATGGCGATTGAGTTATGGATGAGCCACAGGTATAGTCTCCTGTAGGTCCTAGAACCGTTACATTGGTGCCCCATGCTGGCCAACTGATGCTATTAATGATGTAACCGTACCAGTCGACAAATTTTTGTTTATACCAGTTTATATGAGCCGATTCATCGGTAGTTGGGCAATCCGGATAACCCTGATTGCACACATATGCCCATTCAGTTAGTGGTCTGGGCTTGTCAGGGTATACACACGTTTGAAGGCCTCCAAATTGAGTGCAATCACCAGTATAGACTGTAGCATGGGCATTATTAGCAATAAAAACTGAGCTGGTAAGCAGCACTAGAAACCAAAAAAAATTTAAAATTCTAATATTTTTTTTAAATATATTTATAAAAATCATTTATTCCATTCCTTTTTTTGATTTCTAGTGATTCATACAAAAATAAATTTTTACTACATGGTTTATATCAAATGATTGTTCAGATTTTTTTACAACTTTTAACATTTTTCATCTTAGTTTGTAACAATTTGAAAATATGCGATATCTTTGAAAAAAATGGACATAAAAATGACTGGTCAACATATTAAAAACAAATTATTCATTTCTCTGATATCAAAAAGCGTAATCATTATTTTCAGCATGTGAATGCTATATTAAAGTAATCACAAAACTGACAACAAATATTGTCAACCATTAAAAAACAGACTAAGCTAAAGCCATCACCCAGCCAATCATCACAAAATTTGCTAATAATACGGCGACAATCCTCATGAGCAAAGCACCCCAAAAATCAGCTTCAGCATCCTCTAAAACACCCGAATACCAAGCCATCATCGTCGGCACAGGATTTGGTGGGATGGGGGCCGCCATTCAACTTAATCGCTTAGGCATCACCTCAATCCTCATGCTGGATGAGGCCTCAGATGTCGGGGGGACTTGGCATCACAATAGCTATCCAGGCATCGCCGTTGATATTCCTTCCGTCACCTATTCTTATTCCTTTGAACCCAATCCCTATTGGTCGAGAGTCTATGCGCCGGGCCGAGAATTGAAGGCCTATGCGCACCACGTGGCTCAAAAATACAACTTAAGACCCTATATGTGCTTTAACGCACTGGTTGAAAAATCAGTCTATGACGAAGACGGTCAATTCTGGACCGTTTCCATCCAAGGGCAAGCCCCTGTCACAGCCCGCATCCTGATTCTTGCGACCGGTTTCCTCTCTCATCCGAAAATGCCGGATATCAAAGGCATTGAAAACTTTGCAGGTAAAGTAATTCACACCGCGCGTTGGGATCACACCTATGACCTCAATAACAAACGTGCTGCCGTAATTGGTACGGGTGCGACCTCTGTGCAGCTCGTGCCTGAAATCGCACCAAAACTTGCGCAACTGGATGTCTATCAGCGCACCGCGATTTGGGTCTCTCCCAAGAACGACTCCAAAATCGCAAAATCGATTCAAAAACTCTTTGCCAGCCTGCCAGAAAGTCAGAAGATCGCCCGCTTTGCCAGTTCAAGCGTGCTTGAGCTCATGATGGTAACTGGCGTACTGCATAACAAACAGCTCAGTTTCCTCAATAAAAGCATCGAGTTCATGTGCCGTGCCCATATGCGCCGCGTAATTAAAGATCCAGTACTCCGTGAGAAGCTCACACCGCATTATGACTTTGGCTGTAAACGTCCAACGTTTTCCAACACCTTCTATCCCACCTTTAACCGCAAAAATGTCGAGCTGGTGACGACTAGCATTGATCATATTGAAGCCGATGGGATCGTGACGCAGGATGGGGTTAAACGTAAGATAGATACCCTGATCTTGGCTACAGGATTTAAAGTCTGGGAGAAGGGTAATTTTCCGGCTTTCGATGTGATTGGTAAGTCTGGGATAGAGCTTGGAGCATGGTGGGATGACAATGGTTTTCAATCTTATGAGGGATTAAGCGTACCGAACTTCCCCAATTTGTTTAACCTCCATAGCCCTTATGCGTATTCAGGCTTCTCTTACTTCTCGGTTGTGGATTATCAGATGGCGCATATCGAACGCTGTCTGGGTGAGATGATTCGACTAGATGCCACCTCTTTTGAAGTCCATGCCGCTGCCAACAGTGCGTTTACCGATAAAATGAAGCATAAATTAGACAGCTCCATTTTTACCAATGGCAATTGTGCCTCTGCGAATAGCTATTACTTTAACCCGCAAGGGGAAGCGACATTATTACGCCCAACAACCACCTATAACGCCATGCATGCCAGTCACACTTTCCCTTTAAGCGATTATCAATTCGCATAAACGATTTTGCTTGTGCAAGGATATCCTGATCAATATGCAGGATTCGGATGAGACTTTGAGTGTCGAGTCCTGCAACATGTATATTTTTGTATCATTCACTATTAATCATCCTTGTGCCCTCTATAGTTGCTTTAATCATTTGGTTAGAATCAAGCTCTCTAAGCGCATGTCTCATGTGCACATCACATGAGTTGCCATATCGCTTGTCATTTTCAGGGTGAAATCATGACGTCCATATTCAAACTTTCATTATCTAAGGCATCATTATTCAAGGCCGCACTCGCACTTGCAACAGGGCTATACGGCAGTGCAGCACTAGCTGCGATTCAAAGCAAAGAAATTCCGTATACCGCTGCCGATGGCACCAAACTGGTCAGCTACTATGTCTATGATGATGCCATCAAGACCAAACGACCGGGGATTTTGGTGGTCCATGAGTGGTGGGGGCTCAACGACTATGCCCGTAAACGTGCTACCCAGTTGGCCAAGCTCGGCTATGCGGCACTGGCGATTGATATGTATGGCGACGGCAAACATACCGAAAAAGCCAGTGAAGCCATGGAGATGATGCACGGCGTGTTCAATGATGCCTCGACCTCCATGACCCGCGCTAAAGCGGGTTTAGAATTGCTTGAAGCGCAGCCTCAAGTGGATACCAGCAAGATTGGTGCGATCGGCTACTGCTTTGGCGGTAAGATCGTGCTCGATATGGCGCGTGCTGGATTACCACTTGCGGGAGTCGCAAGCTTCCATGGGGTTCTTGCAACCGCAACGCCAGCACAAGCCAGCGTGGTCAAAGCCAAGATTCTGGTCTTGCATGGCGAAGCCGATACGATGGTGAAACCTGCTGAAGTTGATGCTTTTAAAGCAGAAATGAAAGCCGGAAACGTCCCTTATCAATTCATTAGCTATCCCAATGCCAAGCATGGCTTTTCAAGCCCTGCAGCAGATCGTTTAGGCAAAGAAAATATGATTGATGTCGGTTATAACGCAGCAGCCGATAAAAAATCATGGCATGACATGCGTGTATTCTTCGATTCAGTATTTGGTGAAAAACACTAAGGACTGATTGCAAGAGATAAAAAAGCCGTTGCTTAACTCAACGGCTTTTTTAATACGATCAGGTCTTAAAGACTGATATCTTTTGACTTATTTTTTGTCCGCAGGAGCGGCTGCCGCTTTATCACTGCCAGCCTTAATAACTTTGATTAACTCAACATCAAAGGTCAATACACTGTTTGGTGGAATGGTGCTTGCACCTGTTTCGCCATAAGCCAGTTTAGAAGGGATGTAGAAGCGGTATTTAGCACCTTCTTTCATCAATTGCAGACCTTCGGTCCAGCCTGGGATGACACCAGTCAGTGGGAAAGTCACCGGTTGACCGCGTGCGATTGAACTGTCAAATACAGTTCCATCCAGCATTTTACCTTCGTAATGCACTTGCACTTGGTCATCCGCAGTCGGCTGGGCGCCAGTGCCTTCTTTGATCACTTCATACTGTAAGCCACTGGCTGTGGTTTTTACGCCAGCTTTCTTGCCATTTTCAGCCAGAAATGCTGCACCTTTTGCTGCATTTTCGCTACCCAGCTTTTGAATTTCTTTCATCGCCTCAGCATCACGCTTTTCTTTATAGGCCATCAATGTTTTGCGCATTTCATCTTCTGTGAGGGCGCTTGGCTTGTTGCCATAGCCATCACGGAAACCCGCAAAGAATTTTTCAATATCTAAATCATTGACCGCTTCTGAATTTCCTTTCCCCATCAAATAACCAAAGCTATAGCCCACTTTTTGATTATCAGAACTTGTTGCAGTGACACCTGCTGATTTTACAGAGGATTTTTTTGCGGCTGGATCAGCAGCGTGCGCGAGCAATACCGGAGACAAAGCACCTCCAGTCAACAGCACGGCAAGTGCAACAGGGATAAAACGACTCATATCAGTATTCCATTCATCTAAATTAATTGGGTTTCATATGGATCATAAAGGGCGATTGTCCCATGACCGTTCATCGTAAATCTTCGCCAAGCTGACTTAATGTCAGACAAAGCGGTGAATCAACAGGTTATACATTGGATAACATCACAACGCACTAAATTAAAGCATATCGTCAGAGTGCCGTATTTCAAGTCACAGCGCATGACGATGTTATTCAATATGACCCTACTTTGTCTGTAACTATTTTTTGAATGAGTGCTTTTTTTTCAGATTTTTTCATGACGTACGTGGCATAACGCGTCGTGATCAACGAATTTTTTGCTTTAGTTAGCAAAAAGTCTTCGTTGAAGTTTTTCTGGACTGTGGTTTGATGTGTCATGCATCAATAATCTGCAATCCAACTGCAAAACTGACTCTGAGACTCATTGAGCAGATTAAGAATTTTTAGATATGGCGTACTCTTTGCATATATCAAAAATTCATGACCTGCTTAAAATATAAGCAACGAATTGTCTATGAATGATGCTTTAAAAATTAATAATACATAAGTTTTTTTTATCACCACGCCGGAGTTCATCATGCCTACGAGAAAAGCTGCTGCACCAAAAGCTGCAACCGAAACAACCGTAAAAGAAGTGATTACTGAAACTGTTGAAAAAGAAGTCGCGAAGGCTGAAAGCCTCGTTGAGAGTCTGACCGAAAAAGCTGAGAAATTGGCTGATGATGTCACCGCTTCTGCAACAGACTTGGTCAACAAAGTGACTGACTTGGTTCAAACCGAATCAAGCACCATCGTTGAAAAAGTAAAAAGCCTCATCGCTCAATTACAAACCACCATCCACACTGAAAAATCATTCTCAGAAATCAGCGCTGAAGCAACTGCGTTGATCAAAGAAGTGCAAACTGGTGGTTATGAGGCGCTGAAGCATGACTATGCACTGCTACGTACTGCAGTGATCGAAAACTTTGAAACACTTCAAGCAAACAGCAGCTTGAAAACTTTCGTAAACGAACTGATTGCAAAATTGCCATCCATCAAACCAGCAGCATAATCCCTCTGCTTTGATTCATGCCATAAAAAAGCCACTCTGATGAGTGGCTTTTTTTATACGCACGTTATGGTATTAACCTTTAAGCGCTAAAGGCTCAGGCAAAATATTAGCCAGTGCGCTACTCAATGCTTCTAGTGTATTGCCTTGTGTTGGGATCAGGGTCACATGACCGAGCTTACGACCCACACGTTCTTCTTTACCATAAAAATGCAAATGCGCACCCGCCAACTTCAACACCGCATCCCGCGCCGGATGCTGACCGATGATATTGACCATCATGCAAGGGCTAATCAATTCGGTTGAACCGAGTGGTAGTCCGGCAACTGCACGCATATGATTTTCAAACTGTGAACAGACCGCGCCCTCAATACTCCAGTGACCGGAGTTATGGACGCGTGGTGCCATTTCATTGGCAAACAAGCCTTCTGGGGTCACAAATAACTCTAAAGTCAGCACGCCGACGTAGTTCAAATGATTCAATAGACGGGTGATATAGTCTTGTGCAATCGGTTGTAAATCCGTGCTGTTCGGTGCAGGCACGATTGAATGCGACAAAATACCATGATGGTGATGGTTTTCAGTCAAGGGCCAAGTGCGTACTTCGCCATCTTGTCCGCGTACCGCAATAATCGACACTTCACGGACAAAAGGCACAAAGGCTTCGGCTATCAGGAGTTTTGCCGCACCCAACTCTTGCCATGCCTGACTGATTTGGGCTTCCTCGCGAACCACGAATTGCCCTTTGCCATCATAACCACCAGACGCCGTTTTCACGACTAAAGGTAAACCCATGCTGGCTGCCGCCTGACGCAAATCTGCCTCTGACTCAACACGTTGATAAGGCGCGACAGGGATAGCCAACTGATCAAAAAGCGCTTTTTCAGACAAACGATTTTGCGCAGTGGCCAACGCCACACGAGGCGGGTAGAGCGCTTTTTGCGTGAGTAGAGTATCCGCATCCGTAAGTGATGTATTTTCAAACTCAAGCGTAAAGACATCAGCACTGTCGATAAAATCTTGCAGTGCATTGGCTTGTGTCGAATCAAACACCGCGCCTAAATCCTTGGAAGGGCAATCAGCTCCCGCTTCATAGAAGGTGCAGGTGAGATTTAAAGGCAGCGCTGCCTGAGCCAGCATACGTCCCAGCTGACCGCCCCCAAAAATTCCAATGTTTTCGACTTGAACTTTACTCATAAACTCAAATAACCCATCTTCAGCATGACACTGTTAAAATCATAAAAATTATTTAAAACGGATCGTTACGCACCGATAAACGCTTAACCGACTTGTCCTGGTATAGGATTGGCGCGCACTTTTTCAGTCTGCTGAATACGGAACGCCGCCACAGCTGCAGCCACTTTGGCATCACTGAGGCCGATGATCTGTGCGGCTAGTAGCCCCGCATTAGTCGCGCCAGCTTTACCAATCGCCAGCGTCCCAACCGCGATCCCCGCAGGCATTTGTACAATGGACAGCAACGAATCAACCCCGTTTAAAATCGAAGACTGCACTGGTACACCCAATACTGGTAAGTCGGTCTTTGCAGCACACATGCCCGGCAAATGCGCCGCACCGCCTGCACCAGCGATAATGACTTGAATACCGCGTTCACGTGCGGTTTCGGCGTAATCAAATAAGCGATCTGGCGTGCGATGCGCAGAGACCACCTCTGTTTCAAAGACCACACCCAATTGCGTCAGCATCACCGCCGTGTGCTCAAGGGTCGCCCAATCCGACTGTGAACCCATAATGATTCCGACCACAGGCGCAGTAGTCGAAGACGGCTTTGTTGAAACAGGATCAGCGTGAGTCATGGCGTTTTATCGTGCAAATAGACTTGAAAAATAGACCGCGTAGTTTGACGTATTTAACGCTATGAACCAAGCATTAGGTGACATTTAGCCTATTTTTTGACAGTTTTTTTATGATTTAGACAATATTCAGTACGTTTTCACCCGTTAGGCACTGCGAAAGACAAAGAATACAGCTCCAAATAAACACAAAGCCGCCCACAAATAATCTAAACGAAAGGGCTGTTTAAAGAGCAGCAGCATAAACGGCACAAAGACCAATAGCGTGATGACCTCTTGGCTGATTTTCATCTGACCCAGTGTAAAACCACGCGCCTCAAGCAGGCGATTAGCAGGAACCATGAACAGATATTCAAAAAAAGCCAAGCCCCAGCCCATAAGTACCGCCTGCCACCACGGCGCGCCATGCAAGAACTTGAGATGCCCATACCACGCCATGGTCATAAATACATTTGAGAGGATAAGCAATAAAAAAGGGGCATATGGTTGCTGGAAAAAAACACTCAACATGGCACAAACTCAACGGGTGAATAACATCTAAAATTGCATCGATTTGGCGTAACTGGCGAGAACATCTACAGTGAAATAGTATCTTTTAGCAGCATGTCTTGCTATCGTGCTGTCCAATTAAATTCATCAGTTTTATCCAATGACTTAAGGACCGAGAATGACACGAAGCATTCCACCAATAGTCACTGAATAGGCGCAAAGAACGGCATATAGAGGAGCGGTTATGCATCTGCATATTTTGGGTATCTGTGGCACATTCATGGGATCATTGGCATTGCTCGCGCGCGAGCTAGGCCATACCGTGACAGGATCGGACCAAAATGTCTATCCGCCAATGTCCACTCAGCTCGAAAATGCAGGCATCGCCCTGATGCAAGGCTATGAAGCGAGTCATTTGCAACCGCACCCCGATCTAGTGATCGTCGGCAATGCACTCAAGCGGGGTATCCCTGCGGTGGAGTACATGCTAGATGCTGGCCTTGCGTATACCTCAGGTCCCGCTTTCCTTGCAGATCATGTGCTGCCTAATCGTCATGTACTGGCTGTCGCTGGAACCCACGGTAAGACCACCACCACCACCATGCTGGCTTGGATCTTGGAGCAAGCAGGACTTAACCCCGGCTTCTTGATTGGCGGCGTGCCGCTGGGTTTTAGTCAAAGTGCACGGGTGGGTGGCGGTAAAGATCAGGCAAAAAATTATTTTGTGGTGGAAGCGGATGAATACGACTCCGCATTTTTTGATAAGCGCTCCAAATTTGTCCACTATCACCCACGCACCGTGATTTTGAATAATCTGGAATTTGATCATGCCGACATCTTTGATGATCTGGCTGCGATTCAAAAGCAGTTCCATCACCTCGTACGTACCATTCCGCAAAGCGGACAGATTATTTTGCCACAAGGCATCCCGGCACTGGATGATGTCCTTGCCATGGGCTGCTGGACGCCAGTGACCAAAACCGCGATTCAATCCACTTCGGCTGCAAATCCAGATCCGCAGGTTGAATGGCAAGCGATCCTTCTGTCTGAGGATGGCAGTGCGTTTGATGTGCATTATCAGGGTCAAAAAGTCGGTAACGTCACATGGTCCATGACCGGTTTACATAGCGTCGCTAACGGCATCGCCGCAATTGCCGCTGCACATCATATCGACATTGATCCCGCCACAGCCAGCCTCGCCTTATCCAACTTTGGCGGGGTGAAGCGTCGTATGGAACTGCTCGGTACTGTGCGCGGTATCGATGTGTATGATGACTTTGCGCATCATCCTACCGCGATAGAAACAACCTTAGATGGCATCCGCAAAAAAATCGGCAACCGTCGTCTATGGGCAATCATCGAGCCTCGTTCAAACACCATGCGCATGGGGAATTTCAAATCCCAATTGGCGGAATCCGCACGTATGGCTGATCAGGTCATTTGGTATCAACCTGCTGGACTCGACTGGGATCTACAGCCGGTGGTCGATGCCGCACCCAATGTGGCCCAAGTTGCCAATGATCTGGACAGCATTATTCAGCGTATTACGGCAGAGGCAACCGCTGGTGATGTGGTTGTGATCATGTCAAATGGTGGTTTTGGTGGATTGCATCAGAAAATTCTCACTGCGCTTGCCTAAGTGTAGAATCTTTTTAGCCTGATGAATCAATGCAGTTTTCTGACTATTCATTTGCAAAAATAATACTTATCCATCTGCAATAACACGCTAATGTAATGATCAACAGCGCATGATCTGCGCTGCATGCTATACGTTTTAAAAACAATGCTTCCTAACAATGTGTCAAAACTCATATCAGGAGAACTAAAATGGAAGGGCATGGCATTATTTATACGATCGTTATCGGTTTTATCATTGGTCTACTGGCACGCGCGATCTATCCTGGCAGCCAAAAAGCCGGAATTATTCTGACCATCGTTTTGGGTATCGTGGGTTCCTATGTGGCCAGCTTCGTTGGTGCGTCACTGGGCTGGTATCACGACGGTCAAGTCGCAGGCTTCATTGGTTCCGTCGTTGGTGCATTGATCGTTTTGGCGGTTTATTTCTTTGCACTTAAGCTGTTTACCAAATCATCCTAAGCGCTGATGATTTAAACAAAGCGGCTATTGTTAGCCGCTTTTTTATGGCCTCGTTCTTTTAATATGCTCATTCATATCAATAAAAAATTTTCAGTTGTTAACCAGTTGCTCCTAAATCATTAAATTGGTTATCGATATTTAAACTTGTTATTTCATTATTTCAGACGATCCACATAGACTGTTTTTTAACTTGTTATAACAAGATTGAAAATCGCTATGGACACCCCCCTGATCAAATTAAAGCCTCAGAATTCCGCATCGCTCTATGCCCAGCTCCGTGCGGAGCTGCGCGCGCAGATTCTTGATGGCAGTTATCCGCCCTTAAGTCAGATGCCTTCTGAAAATGAGCTCTGCAACCGCTTTCAAGTCAGTCGCATTACCGTACGTCAGGCGCTCGGTGATCTGCAAAAGGAAGGGCTGATCTTTAAGATTCATGGCAAAGGCACGTTTGTGGCCAAACCTAAAGCCTTTCAAAATGTCAGTCGCCTGCAAGGCTTTGCGGAAGCCATGTCCAGCATGGGCTATGAAATTCTCAATAAATTGCAAAGTTTTAGGTTTGTGCCGGCAACATCACACGTTGCGGCAAGACTACAAATCCCTGAAGGCCGCATCGTCACAGAAATCAAACGCGTGCGTTTGCTCAACCGCGAACCGGTGTCGCTAGAAGTAACCTACGTCCCCGAAGAAATCGGTAAGCAACTGCAAAAAGCGGATCTGATCACCCGTGACATCTTCATTATTCTCGAAAACGACTGCGGGATCGCGCTGGGCCATGCGGATCTCAGTATCGACGCCGTTCTGGCCGATGAAGACTTGAATAGTGCGCTCGGCATCGAAGAAGGATCACCGATTCTGCGCATCGAACGCCTCACCCACGATGCCAAGGGGCAACCCATCGACTTCGAATATCTCTATTTCCGTGGCGATGCCTTCCAGTACCGCTTACGTGTTGACCGCCAAGCTAATCCACCCGCCACTCCGACCGCGCATGCCGAGACAACTCATGACCAATAATGCAATCAAAACCCATGAATTAGAGTATGACATCGTCGTCGTGGGTGGTGGTACGGCAGGACCGATGGCCGCAATCAAAGCCAAAGAAGCCAATCCAAACTTACGGATCTTGCTCATCGATAAAGCCAATGTGAAAAGAAGCGGCGCTATCTCCATGGGTATGGATGGATTAAACAACGCCATCATCCCGGGTCATGCCACACCCGAGCAATACACCAAGGAAATCACCGTCGCCAATGATGGCATCGTCAATCAAGCCACGGTCTACGCCTATGCCAAACACAGCTTTACCACCATCGAACAGCTTGATCGTTGGGGGGTGAAGTTTGAGAAAGACGAAACTGGTGATTATGCCGTTAAGAAAGTCCATCACATGGGCTCCTACGTGCTGCCGATGCCGGAAGGTCATGACATCAAGAAAGTACTTTATCGCCAGCTTAAACGGGCACGCATCGCCATCAGCAATCGCATTGTCACCACCCGCCTGCTCACCGACAGTACGGGTGCAGTTAATGGCGTGATGGGCTTTGATTGTCGTACCGCGGACTTCTATGTCATTCGCGCTAAGGCTGTGGTTTTAAGCTGTGGCGCAGCAGGGCGTTTGGGCTTACCCGCCTCCGGTTATCTCATGGGTACTTATGAAAACCCAACCAATGCCGGAGATGGCTACGCGATGGCCTATCACGCTGGTGCCGAACTTTCTAACCTCGAATGCTTCCAGATCAACCCCCTGATCAAAGACTACAACGGACCGGCCTGTGCCTACGTCACAGGGCCCCTCGGTGGCTATACCGCCAACAACAAAGGGCAGCGCTTCATCGAGTGCGACTACTGGAGTGGTCAGATGATGTGGGAGTTCTATCAGGAACTCGAAGGGGGCAATGGCCCAGTCTTTCTCAAGCTGGATCATTTGGCAGAAGAAACCATCCAGACCATCGAAACCATCCTGCACACCAATGAACGCCCCAGCCGTGGACGCTTTCATGAAGGGCGCCATACCAATTATCGGCAGGATATGGTCGAGATGCATATTTCTGAGATTGGCTTTTGTAGTGGTCATAGCGCCTCTGGCGTCTGGGTCAATGAACGCGCCGAAACCTCGGTCAAAGGCCTGTACTCCGCAGGAGATATGGCAGCCGTACCACACAACTACATGTTGGGAGCATTTACCTACGGCTGGTTTGCAGGGGTCAATGCTGCGCAGTACATCGCAGATCGTGAATTCACCGCGCTTGATACCGCACAGATCGAGCAGGAGCGTGCACGGGTCTATGCACCACTACATCGCAAGCAAGGTCTGTCTCCCGCTCAGGTCGAATACAAACTGCGCCGTATGGTGAACGACTATTTACAGCCGCCCAAAGTCACCAAAAAAATGGAGATCGGGTTACAGCGCTTTGAAGAAATCGCCGAAGACCTGCAATACCTGTGTGCTGAAAACCCACATGAATTAATGCGTGCCGCCGAAGTGTCTGTGATTCGGGATTGTGCCGAAATGGCAGCGCGGGCCTCTCTGTTTCGTACCGAAAGCCGCTGGGGCTTATATCACTACCGTGCTGATTACCCTAAGCGTAATGATGCCGACTGGTTCTGCCATGCACACCTCAAGAAAAACGAGCAGGGGCAAATGGTCAGCTTCAAGAAACCGGTTGAACCCTATCTGATCAAGATCGATAGCGATGAAAAGCAGGCTTATCAAAAGATGCGTGTTGCTGCCGACGAATTGGAGAGTGCTTAAGTACTGCGCTAAAAATCGACCTTATTTTAAAAGAGAAATGAAATGAACTTTATACCACACGATATCCATCAACGATCCAGCGCACCAGTACTGATTGATGAAGATAAATGTATCGCCCATAAAGGCTGCACCGTCTGTGTCGATGTCTGTCCCATGGATTTGCTGGTCATCGATCCAGTCAAGCAAAAAGCCTTTATGCAATTCGATGAATGCTGGTACTGCATGCCCTGTGAGACCGACTGTCCGACGGATGCAGTACGCGTCAATATTCCATATTTATTGAAATAACTGTTTTTAAAAGCGTTTTATATATTTAACCGATACCAATTAAAACTGGGGGAAATCATGAAACTGTATCAACTGGCATTAGGCGTCTTATTGGCAACGGGCATCTCAAGTGCTCAAGCCGAAACCATTCGTGTCGCCATCGGCACCCAAGACACCACCATCAACTGTGCAACGGGTGGCTTGCTCATTCGTGAGCTGCATTTACTCGAAAAATATCTGCCGCATGATGGCAAATACAAAAACGTGCAATACGACATCGAGTGGAAGAACTTCACTTCAGGCGCGCCGCTAACCAATGAGATGGTCGCAGGTCGTCTGGATTTTGGCGCGATGGCAGATTTTCCCGGATCTCTCAATGGTGCTGCATTTGAAAAAGCCGGGAAAAAGAGTATTTTTCTCAGCGTGTTATCCGGTAGCACTATCGGCAGTGGCAATGGCATCGTCGTGCCTAAAGATTCAAGTGTACAATCCTTCAAGGACTTAAAAGGCAAAACCATTTCCGTACCCTTTGCCTCAACCGCTCATGGCTTATTGCTGCGGGCCATCAAAGCGCAAGGCTGGGATGCTGAGCGTGATGTACAAGTCATCACCCAAGCGCCTGAAATCGCAGGCTCAGCGCTGCAAAGTGGAAAAATCGATGCGCACGCCGACTTTGTGCCGTTTGCAGATCTGTTTCCTTACCGTGGCTTTGCCCGCAAAATTTATGATGGCTCACAATCCAACGCACCTACCTTTCACGGCAGTCTAGTGACTGGCGAATTCGCCCAGAAGTATCCTGAAATTGTCGTTGCTTACTTACGCGCCGCCATTGAAGCCAATCGCCTGATCAGTGCAGAACCTGAAAAGTACAGCGAGCTCATTGCAAAAACCACCGGCATTGAACCAGAAGTAGTCTATCTGTTCCACGGTCCGCTGGGCCTGCAAACACGCGATTTCACGTGGAAGCCGGAATACCGTCAGGCACTGAAAACCTCAATTGAAACGTTGAAACTGCTCAAAAAAACCGATGTCGATCTGGATGTAAACAGCTTCATTGATGACCACTATCTACGTGATGCCTTCAAAGCATCAAATCTGGATTATGACGCTGCGCTCAAAAACTACAGCAAGTTGCCACTGAAAGCCAAAGATCCAACCACGGGCAAAGCCATTACAGACTTCAAACGTGTCACCCAGATTTGGGTGCAGGGTGAACCGCAACTCCGTAGCTACGCCGCCCCAGAATCCGCATTTGTAGACTTGAAGAAACTGACAGCGACAGGCAAAAAAGTGCGCGTGGTCTATGCCCAAGATCGCAATAGCGGCATCAAGTTATTGGCCGATCAAGCCTGGTATGCCCGTGATGCAAAAGGTCAATTGAATGCCTTCCTCTTAAAAGGACAAGCGGAAGACTGGGTAAAAGCAAATGGCGGCAGTGTAGTGGACTTTAATGCTGCTCAAACAAAGTAACCCTTGATCTAGACACCCTATTTTTTCAGCGACTCGTCAGATGAGTGAGCCGTTGGGAAAGCAGGGTTATCTCTCTTCAAGACCAAAAACAGAATCATCCAGGATCATCGCCATGAGTGTTGCGATCAGTACGCACAGCGTTACGCACTTTAGCCTTAAGAAAATCCAGATCGGCGGTTTGCTGCTCCGAACCGCTTCCGTCTTGGCCTGTCTGCTGTTCTGGTACTTTGCCGTAAAGCATCACCTGAACTTAGGCATCATCACCTTTGCCAATGTGCCATCACCTGCAGATGTAATCAGTGCGGCATGGAACCTGACCCAATCCCCAAAATTGTGGTCACATGTCAGTGCAAGCCTGTATCGAGTCTTCGCGGGATTTCTGGTGGCCAGCATTCTGGGTGTGGGACTGGGTCTGCTCATCGGACGATCTCGATTTGCGGCAAATACTTTATTGCCGCCACTTGAGATCATTCGCCCAATTCCCGCAGTCGCATGGATTCCGCTGGCGATCCTGATGTTTCCATCAGGCGAGTTCTCGATGATCTTTATTACCTTTACTGGCGCGCTTTTTCCAATTCTGCTCAATACCATTCATGGGGTAGAAGGCGTAGATCCACGTCTGATTGCATCGGCACGCAGTCTCGGGGGGAAGCGTATAGCAATCTTCCGTGAGGTCATTTTCCCTGCTGCCGCACCCAGCATTATCACCGGTCTGTCGATCGGCATGGGCACCTGCTGGTTTTGTCTGGTCACCGCAGAGATGATCTCAGGGCAATTCGGCATTGGCTACTACACGTGGGAGTCGTACACCTTGCAAAACTATCCTGACATCGTGGTCGGCATGTTGCTCATTGGCGTGCTCGGTATGGGCAGTAGTGTCTTGATCAAGAAGATTGGTCACAAGCTCATGCCATGGCATGTTGTTCCTCAAAAAAACGCATAAGAACCATCTAGGAGTCCACCATGAGTGATGCGCTTCAAGGGCAAATCGATATCGAACAGCTTCATATCCATCTTGGGCAGGGTGATCAACGTTTTGAAGCCTTACAAGATGTGTCTTTTACCATCAAGCCCGGCGAATTTGTCTGCATCATCGGCCCGTCCGGTTGCGGAAAATCGACCTTGCTTGGCGCACTGGCAGGTCATCTCCAACCCAGCCAAGGACGTCTGCATGTCGATGGCAAAGCGGTCACTACCCCGCATCCTGATCGTGGACTGGTCTTTCAACACCACACCTTATTCCCTTGGAAAAAAGTACTGGAGAACGTCGCCTTTGGTTTGAAAATGAAAGGGATTCCGCGTGAAAAACGTCTGGAAGAAGCGCGTAAATTGCTGTCATTGGTCGGTCTAGCTGGATTTGAAAACAGCTATCCCGCTGCGCTCTCAGGCGGCATGCAACAGCGCGTTGAGATCGCACGTGTGCTGATCAATCACCCTAAAGTATTGCTGATGGATGAGCCCTTTGGCGCCTTGGATGCCCAAACACGGCTGATGATGCAAGAGTTATTACTGGATGTCTGGACACGAATCCGCACCACGGTGCTGTTTATTACCCACGATATCGATGAAGCACTCTTCCTTGCAGATCGTATTTTGGTCATGAGCCCACGGCCCGGACGCATTATTGAGGAGTTAGTGCTGGATTTTGAGCGTCCACGGCGTACCGATCTGGTCACAACGCCTGAGTTTATGCAGCTAAAACGCCACTGCCTGCACTTGCTGCGTCATCAACATGGCGATGGTGCGCCCGTTGAATTAGAACGACTCACACCACTCAACTCAAAAAATAGCCGCAACATTCGTTTCGCGGTTTGAAGATTTTTAAATTGTTTTGAACCTTTTTTAGTATAGCGTTTTGGAAAAAATAGATATGAGCGAGCCACTGGATCAACTACACGATCAACCACAAGATGATTGGATCGATGAAGAACTGGCAGAGATTCGTCAGCGTCTATCGGATGAGGATGCAGGTATCCGGCGTATTGCCCTGCTTGATCTTGCAGAACTAGATGATGAACAAACCATCCCGTGGTATTTGCATGCACTTCGCCACGACCGTGCTTCTGAGGTACGCCAAGAAGCGGCGCGTTTGCTTGCGGCATGGGAAACCGATTCTGTCGTTTCAGCCCTATGCCATGCATTGACCGATAACAGTGAAACCGTCCGCGAATTGGCCGCACAGAGCTTAAGCGAGTTTAAACAGCATGCTTCTGGACATATCATCTTACCGTGGGCAGGCCATGCGGAGACGCATGTCCGTATCGCAGCACTGCGGGCCTTGCGTGAGCTACGTTTGCCTGAAAGTTTTGCGACCGCACAGAACAATCTCTCCCATCCTAGCCCTGCGGTTCGGCGTGAAGCTGTCGGTGTCTTGGGCTGGCTTAAACACAATGAAGCCTTGCCCCGTCTTGCTGAAATTGCTAATCAGGATGAACATGCCGAAGTCCGTCGCATCGCCACGGGTGCGCTGGGCTATGCACAAGACAGCAGCGTACTACCAGCACTGCTACACGCATTAAGCGATGACATCTGGCAAGTGCGTGAGGAAGCGGCACATACGCTCGGCAAGCTACGGCTAGAGGGTGCAACAAACGCGCTCATCAGCGCTTTAAACGACGAATACTGGCAAGTCCGCATCCATGCCGCCCGTAGTCTCGGCAAACTCAAAGCACAAGCAGCAACAATTCCACTGCTCACAACGCTTGAGCACAGTATCAGCAATTTACGCAAAGAAGCCGCACTGGCACTGGGTGAAATTGGCAACGAGCAGGCCAAATCAGGCCTAGAGATAGCCCTCAACGATAGCGATCCTGAAGTGCGCAAAGCCGTGCGCATCGCACTCTCTCAACTGAATCTTCAGGCATCGACCCAATCATGATCCCACCATCCATTGCTAATGACCCTGACCGCCGAACACTGACCCTGACTTGGGAAGATGGTCAGCAGCAGGACTTTAATCACGGAAAGCTGCGTGCCGCATGTTTGTGTGCTTTTTGCCGAGCGCGGCGTTTGCAGGGGGAGACTATTGATATCGAGCCTTTGCGCTATATCACCGCTATTCATGCGCATGGTTATGGCCTACAGATTGTATTTGATGATGGGCATGACCGCGGAATTTATCCATGGCCTTATTTGCAAGGGATGATTTAGGCGCTAAGAAAAAATTCTGCGTTTGGCCTCCCTTCATTTTAAAAGGGCGAATCTAATGATCCATAAGACTTACCCGCAGCATTTGCGAATAAGTTTAAGGGGAATCATTATGCGCGGGCAATTTTCGTGATCAGCTTACCTTCCAATAACTTTGTTTCGCTTTGATCCGATCCGATCTGAACCAGTAATTCACCATTGGAGTAAAGAATCTGGCCATCGTGCACTGTGTAGCTTAATACCCCTTTTTTGATGGTACGGAGCTCTCCGGAGGGGCTTCTCACAACCAACTCCCAGCTCTTGGGAATGATGCCGGGATATTTCTCCCCCATATTGGCATTTTGCCGCCGAGTCTTTTCGACATTGATCAAATTATCCTCGATAAACAGCTCTTCTTCGGAGATCGGCTTATTTTTGGCAGGATTTCTTCCTGAGGTTGTTTTTAACGACTCGCCCGCATAATTCTGGGTAAAAAAGTCCAGCCAACCGATAATCGCTTTAATCAGTTTAAAGGGTGCTCTGATCAAATCCTTAAGTATCGAGAATGGATCACTCTTGCTTTTATACGGTCTTTTCAAGAAATATAGATTGCCCAAACCGTCCTTTTGCGGCTTTAGAAAATCAAAATCAGGGTGTTCCATCACGGTATCCAGTTCACCCGTTTTTAAATTCAGCAGACAAATCTTTTTCGGCCCGATCATGACCCGTCGATGATGATCATAAGCAAAGCCACATGAATCATAATAAACCTGATCAGGATTCTGCGGATCAAATATCGGATTGGCATCTTGGCAGTCGCCTTCTGTCACATACTGAATGCGATTACCCTCAACTTCCAAAATACTGAGATGCCGTTCATATTCACCAGACACACTCGCAGAGAGTACAAGTCGTTTGCGGTTTTTTTCATAGCCCATGTTATGGACGATAAAGTCTTTTTTGCGCAATACCAAAGCTTCGACTTCTTGAAAATCAAGCAGCGATTTGGAATAGATCGCCGTACCATCCTCTAATCGTGCGGCATAAATCATCTGATTCTGGTCGGCAAACACCGCATCACTTGGGTAAATGTGCGCCGCGTCGGGATTGCGATCAATGGTCGCTTGCCCCATAAACATTGCGCCAGTCCCTTTAGATTTCCATTCTTTACGCTGCTTGATTTCTTCAATATTTTTCTTATATTTATCAATTGCATGACAAGGAACACTGTTCAACGCATTCTCACGCAGATAAAAATTTTCGTTATTTGAAAAATAAAGCATTGATCTGTATTCCCTAATACGTTGTGCTTAAAGTGATGGATGTATCCAGCATCTGTTTCGAATCAGAAGCCCAATAAAATGAGAGTCATTGAAGCACCCCTCGTCCGTAGAATACCGCATAAAAAGACAGATCACCAAGGCATTTGAAAACGGAAATACCCAATAAAAAGCCGTCTACATAAGACGGCTTTTTGATAATTATTTGACGGGGTAGGTGTCAAAAATATTCTGACTGATGATCGCTGCGGTTGCTGCAGACAATGTCCAGCCCAAGTGACCATGACCCGTGTTATAGAACACACGAGGAGCGCGGCCTTTACCGACACGCGGCATCATATCCGGCATCATCGGACGCAAACCTGCCCAAGGTACTACTCGTGAAGTATTCACATTAAAGTTACGACGTGTCCATGAAATCAACGGTTCAATACGATCGGCACGGATATCACGGTTATAGCCATTAAACTCTGCTGTGCCCGCGATACGGAAGCGACCTTCACCTAAACGGCTAGTGACGATTTTGGCTCTTTCATCGAGCAAGCTGACCCACGGTGCATTGGCCACACTCTCGGCATCATCCAAAAACACGGTGATGGAGTAGCCTTTAACTGGATAGATATTGACGCGATCACCCAGTAAGTTAGCGATGTGGTAGCTTCCCACACCTGCACAGACCACCAATGCGTCGCCACTGATTTCAGCGGTGCTGGCATCATGCGATTTAGACAGATCCGCAGTATCAATGGTTTTGTACTGGATTTTGACGCCTGATTCTGAGGTCTTGATGCTTTGTACGTCTACGCCTTGAATAAAACGTACGCCGTATTTTTCAGACGCTGCTGCTAAGCCGCGGGTAAATTTATGAATGTCGCCTGTTGCATCAGACGGTGTGAAGTAACCACCGTAATATTCGCCTTGTAGCGTCGGCTCAATGGTTTTGATTTCTTCAGGGGTGACCGCAAAACGCTCAAGCCCGCCTTCAACCAACAAATCATTGGTCTTTCCCGCAGCCGCAAATGACGCTGCATCATGGTAAAAGTGCAGGATGCCACGGCGCTCAAGATCAAAATCGATGTTTTCTTTTTCCGCCATCGCGTAGAGATGCTTACGCGCTTCGATCGCCAGTTTAGTGGTATCGATGGTGTTTTCACGATAGTTGCGGATATTGGCCACAAACTCAAACATCCATGAGTATTTATGGATGGAAGGGGCTGGATTCAAAAGCAGTGGGGCATCGCTTTTAAACATCCACTTCAAGCCTTTGAGAATCGTCGCTTCGCTATTCCACACTTCGGCATTACTGGCCGACAGCTGTCCACCATTGGCAAAGGAAGTTTCCATCGCAGGATAGAGATGACGATCTAAAACAGTAACTTGGTAACCCAATTGGGATAATGAATATGCAGTGGTGACGCCCGTAATGCCAGCGCCGATCACAATGATATGTGTCATGAGGTTTGTACCTATGGGTAATGATGTACGAGCCGAAAAAATCGGCGGGATCACCCCATCTGTCACGGTACCTGAGAGCTTCGACATCAACACTTGGGTTAATGCCTTCCCCTTCGGTGGGTGCTTTGACGCACCTCTCTCCAGATTTTAGATTGACGCTACAGTCCTTTTGCCTGAGAGTTTCCGGGGTGGTTGCTCCTTCGGCGCTGGATGATGCACAGGTGACTCCAGTCTCTCCTGCAGCGTCTTACGGTATGCCTTAAGCGATACTGTCAATTCAGCAATACATGATTTGATACGGTTGTGATTTTACCCTGCTATCGTAGCATAGGGAATTGGGGGCGGTAAACTCGAAGATAAAATATGTGCTAATACTCTTCTCCGGAATAGATAAAATCCCAATCCTGATACGTTTTCGCTTTTTCAAAAGACTGGTATTTATCTCCAAACCCTGAAACCTTAATAACAGGCACCGAAGAGCTACTTCTTACTCCCCATATCCCACCCTCAGGTGCCAGAATAACAATGAAAGGTCGATTTGTGATTGGATCCAGATAAAGTTCTCTAAGATATCTTCTGACCACTAAATGCCTAGGATCTTTTAATAAGTCATCAAGGGACTTTGGATAAACTTTATTGTCACGACCGCTCAGATAGTATTGCTTGATGGCTTCTCGATAAAGATTACCGACATAGAGCAATTCTTGTTCTTTTTCTCGCTGCTGAATCGTCGAATAAACCTCTAATGTTTTGCCTAAGCCTAATGCGAACAAAAAAATAAGAAATAGCATCCAAAGATATGCAATTCCCTTTTGATTTTGTTCATTCGTTACCATGAGCTATATACACTACCATCTAAACTTTTCCCTATAGCAGTACTTTTCACATCATAAATCACTTTATGCCCTTCTTCATCTTGAAGGACTAAACTCCAAGCAGAGTCACTATTCTTCACTGGATCTAATGGAATTTTTCTTAAGTAGTGAGCCTGAACTAACTGCTCTAATCTTTCTGGATATGTACCTTTATCACCATAATATTGATCGATAGCGACTCGGAGCGTCGAAAGATTCTCTTTTAAAGCAGCTTCTTTAGCACGATCAGCTTGATGGATATAGCGAGGAGCAACAATACTTAAGAGCATCGCGATGACCGCTAATACGACAAGCAGTTCAATCATGGTAAATCCGCGAACTCTATACATCACCACTCCTTATAGGGGCGTCCATTGAGCCCCAACCTTCCGCTTAATGAATGCACATCATAAACATCGTCCCCAGCCTGTGGATTATCTGGCTCACTACGATACGCTCGTAGACCCCACGTTAACTCTGGAGATACCGTACTACTTTCAGCCATTGGATCTATTGGAATTCTTCTCATAAAGTAAATTTTACGACCTTTGGGATCTTTTACATCGACAACGCCATTAACGAGAGTTTGGAGTGATTCAGGATAGGCTGTCGAATCCGCTGTCCGATAGATTCGGCCATTATCACCAGCCTCTTTATAGGCATCGATTGCCGATCTGATTTCACGTAAATCTCGCTTTAACTCTTGCTCTTTAACACGCTGAATACTCATCTGGGTTATAGGCACAATGACAGAGGCTAAAATCGCAACCAGCGATACAGTCACAAGCATTTCAATTAAAGTAAATCCACGTGATTTCATCATTGGCTCGGATTTGCTGGGGGCAATGCATGTGGATCTGGGGCAGGCAGAGAAGAACTAAATCGTCTCAAAGGAACGCTGCTCGGCATAGGCTGATAGGACGCCGCAGACGATGGTATTGGTATAGCACTGTTTAATGAGTTGCTTCCACTGCTAACCTCAGTAGGTTGATTAGAATTCTCTGAAGCGATGTGATTATCCACTCGGCTATATTTTGCTGTCGGCGTTAGCCTCAGTGGCGCAATTGAGGCTTTATCACTGGTGCCCGATGCAAACTCGACAATATGGGCAGCAGGGGTTGCCAAATTTCGAACGATATGAGGGGTAATCAACAATACAATTTCTGAGTGACTTTTTGAGTTGGTATCATTGGAAAATAATCGACCTAAGATTGGAATTTTACCTAGGCCTGGTATATGTGCACCACTATCGGTTTCACTGCTCTTAATTAAACCCGCCAATACTTGCGTTTCGCCATTTCGCAACCGAAGTACCGTACTAGCGTTACGTGTTCCGATTTGATAGGCAAGAAGGCCCGTTGTCGATTTAATTTCTTTTGCAATATTACTCACCTCAAGGTTGATCGCAATAGATACGTCGTTATCGACATGAATCTCCGGTTCAACTTCAAGCTTGAGTCCAACATCAAGATAACTAATCGACTCTGTTGATGCGCTAGATGTTTGATTCACCGTTGTCGTAATCACCGGCACTTTATCACCGATAAGAATCTTGGCTTTCTCATGATTACTGACACGGATGCGTGGCGTAGCTAATGTCTTTGTATGGCTGCTGGTTTGCTTTAAATTCAGTATTGCCAAGGGATCAGGGAAGAACAACTGAAAATTATTACGATCAAGATTTCTGACCTGATTAATCGTCATTCCCCCACCACTTTGTCCAGAAGCGCCCAGTAATCCAAGACGAACTTGGTCTGGATACTGAACCCCCACATTCAATAAATCATCCGAATTAATCTCTAACACTTCTACTTCTAAGACGACCTCTGGGTCCGCTAAATCATAAGAATCAATAAGATTCTTAGCCGCATTAATCACATTAAGATTGTCTCGAATCGTCAGCATCTTTAACTTATCATCGACGTACATAAACTTAGGCGCGACTAAAGAGCGAACCATTTCTTGAACTTTTTTTGGGTCTGCGCTTTTTAGATAAAACGTACGAACGACAAGGTCTTCATATTGTTTTTTCTTATCATCACTATCCTGATAAATCAGTAATGTAGAGTCATTTAATACCTTCATATTTAATTTATTTGTGCGCAAAATTAAATTCAGAGCGCCTTCAACAGACGTATTCCGAGCAAAAATAGTCGTTTTTAAATCCGCTTTCACATCTTTATCAAAGATAAAATTAATACCTGACGTTTGTGACAATATTTCAAAAACGGCCTGAAGATTGGCATCTCGAAAAGCCAAAGTTACAGGTCTCTTCAACGCTAAATTGAGCTCAGGTTCTGTTACGAGCTCTCGGTTACGCGCAATCTCAATAGGCTGCTGTAATGCCAACGCTTCCATCTGCGTTGGATTTTCGGCCAAAATCTCTTTCAGCAACCTAGAGGCCGTATGCTGATCTTCCTTCTTCAAAGCTTCTTTTGCTTGATCAAGTTGGTAAGCCTCGCGATTATCACGATCAATGAGCATTAATCCCCGTGTTGCGTCATTATGCTGCGGATCATAACGTAGAATCTCTTCGTAAAAAGCGAGAGCCTCATCAGGCTTACCTTGGGCTCGGGCCATCTGCGCTTTCTGCATCAAATCTTGCGTAGCGATATCTCGTTCTTTAATGTAATCAAATCGAAAGTCTTCTGGATCTTTTTTGGCTAATCCCTGCAAGATATTCAAACCATCACTGATTTTCCCTTGGGAAATTAATGTATGTGCTTTTTGTCCAGACCAATAGGTAGAGCAACTCCATAAAGGCAGGGTCATAGCCATATAAATCAATGCTCGGTTTAGCGTATTTATTTTCATAGGTTACTTTTCATAGATTGATCACTGAATGGCTAACTGACGCGTTTCATGCAAAGGAAGATAATATAAATCAATGCTGTTACTGGTGATTTTGTCAACTCGCCAATCACCATCGATAACATCTCCAAGCTTAACCACAATAGGCCCAGCACTTGCTTCTAAAAATATAGAAAGCTGATTATCCTTAATGATCCGCCCTAAGTACGTAAATTGTGGCGTTGGTGCTGTGGGTCTCTGAGGTTGGACAGGTGGCAAAACTACTGGTTTTCTAGCGATGACAACTTGGTGCTTAATCGGGGGATTAATAATGATTGATGAAGGCTGTGGCTGACGGATCCATAATGGCGTGGTCTCAGTGGCTTCAGATGCCAATAAACGATGCTCTCCCATTACTGATGGATGACTACGAAGGTTTAGGGAGTGCTCATCAATAGATTCAGGCTGTAGCAATGCAATAGCAGAAAATGCTACGGTCACAAGCAACATGGCCCATAAAGGTTTTGGTAAATTGATGGTCATGATGCAGTATCTTGAAGACTGGGCTGATAGTAGATACTCATCTCTGTAATCAGTGTTGTATTTTCTGGAGATGCTAATTCACTGCTAAAAGAAATCCGGTTAATCGCAAGATTTGGTAGTGCCGATAGCACATCGAATAGAAACTTTCGCTGAGCTTTATACGATCCTTTCATGTTGATACGTAGGGACAATTGCTTTAGTAAAGGAGGCTTTGTCTGCTCATAACGATAGTCAATTTGATTAAAAAGCAATCCATTCTGATGCGCCAACTTATGCAATAGTACGATATGAGACTCATCCATTTTGCTTTCTGGAAAGAACGCCACAAACGCTTGGCTAAGAGTGTTAGGGCGGACAGGATTCATTGGTTGTAATGGCATAGTTTTTTGTTGTTTTACATTCAACTCATCAAATTGCTGGGATAAGAGAGAGACATCCCGTTTTAAAGGCATATTCACGCACAGCATTAAACCGATGCCAAAAATTAACAATGCCATGGCGCATATATCTAAGAGTCCCCAATGAGCCCATAATTGAGCTAATCGCCATTTCATCTTTGAGAAATGTTTAGAGAAATTGACCGACTGCATCATAAAGCACGCCTTTCGACTAAAAGCTGAAAGCTCATCGCCTTCGTATCCAGAGATGTCGTTGCCGTGGCAGGCTGATGCGACTCGTTCACAAGCTCGACTGAACGCCACAATGGATCAGTTTTTAATCGCTGAATAAACCGTAACACTGCTTGACTATCATTGGTTTGACCATTGATTCGAAGGAAATTTGGGTTCGACTCCGATTGAATATTGACGATGAATAATTCTGTTCCCTTGGCTACCTGAATAGAATCTAGCATCAATCCCCACGGACGATTAAGGTCTAAAGATATTTGCTGAACAAGTGCAGTAACTTTGGGGTCCTCAGTTTGTATTTTCTGAGGTTTGACATGTTGTTTCTCCCAATGATCCTGTACATTTTGCAGCTGCGACCATTGCGACCATAAGGTGTCTCTTTGTCCAAGTAATGCATCTCTATCCCATAGTGCATATAAACTAACGAACATTCCCATCACCAACAATCCAATCGCAGGGCGAAACCAAAATGAACGAGGGGCGAAATTCATTGCTAATTTTGTCATTTAGAACACACCACATAACGCATATGAATACGCACAATCATCCTCTATGGAAAAACCCTTACCACTCTCTAGCCATAATTGTTGATCTGATGTAAGCCCGATAGCTTCAAAAGGGTTAGGGTTAAACATACGAATAGGTTTGCCTAAAATAGTGGCTGGCTCTTTAGTAAAATTATAAGTTCCATCAAAAGGCTTTAATTCAATATCTGAAATGTGACCGTAATGATTATGGATAATTGATATTCGTTGTTGTTCAATAATCAATAAATAACTTTCTTCTTTTTCAAGCACTTTTAAAAATCTATCCCAAACCAGACTTGATAAAGGTTCAATACTTTTCACAACACATTGATTTTTTTGTGCAAGATTCAATATCGCCTGAAGAAGCTCCTTCTCAACAAAAGTCGCCAATAGTGGCTGTCCATAGGATGCATGGGCAAACCGAACTTCGTAATACTGGCTCTCTAACTGAAACTGCCGAGTTAAAAGAGCATCCGCCAAAGTCTGACGAAACTCAGCATGGATCACTTGTTCACTCCACGGCAAAACAATATGACGCGTCAACGCACCACCAAGGACCCACTCTAGGGTTAATTTTTTCTTCTGCTCAGATAGCCATTGATCGACAATTGGAAAGGCTCCCAGTAACTGACCTTTTTCATAGGCAACATAAATTTTCTCCTGCACTTGCGGCTTTCGATGGCCATTGAGCAAACAAATCAGGACATGATCTTCTGCTAAATAAATCCGGGCTCGCGCACTATTCCACAAAGGTAACACGATTGATTTCCTGTAATGTGGTTTGACCATTTTTCACGGCATCCAAAGCTTGTTCACGCATAAATCGCATGCCTGATTGCCGTGCAGTTTCTTTTAACTTGGAGATAGGGGTCTGCTGCATGATGAGCTCACGCAGATGATCACTTAAAATAAGCACCTCAGCTAATGCTCGTCTTCCCTTGTAACCTGTTCCCCGGCAATGGACACACCCTCGGCCAAACTTCAATTCATAACCCATCACTGAAGCACGATGAATCCCCGAAATTTTTAATAATTCATCATCCGGCTCAAAAGGCTCAGCACAGTGCGTGCAAATCAGACGTACCAATCGCTGGGCAACCACGCCATTCAATGCCGTCACAAAACTATACGTATCCACCCCCATATGGTGGAAGCGACTGAGCACATCAAATACATTGTTTGCATGCACTGTGGTATAGACCAAATGCCCCGTTAGTGCGGCTTGCACTGCAATTTCTGCGGTCTCTTTATCACGAATTTCCCCAACCAAAATTCGATCAGGGTCATGACGTAAAATTGAGCGTAATCCGCGAGCAAATGTCAGCCCTTTCTTCTCATTCACGGGAATTTGTAGGATGCCAGGCAACTGATATTCGACTGGATCCTCAATGGTAATAATCTTGTCATTGCCATAATTGATTTCACTGAGCGTGGCATACAAAGATGTGGTTTTGCCAGATCCTGTCGGTCCTGTGACCAACAACATGCCATAGGGTTGGTTGGCAAGCATACGAATGGTGTCACGCGTTTCTTTATCAATTCCGAGTAAGTCAAGACTAAGCTGACTCAGTTCACTGGTCAGTGACTGTTTGTCCAAAATACGCAAGACTGCATCTTCACCAAATAACCCTGGCATAATGGATACGCGAAAGTCGATCTCACGGGCATTCATCGCCACCGAAAACCTTCCATCTTGCGGAATTCTTTTTTCTCCGATATCTAATTCCGCCATGACTTTGATACGCGAAATCACTTGTTCCGTGAGTGCTAGATCCAACAATTGACGAGCAACCGACAATACGCCATCAATGCGATATTTAATGATCAATCCATGAATCGTATTTTCAAAGTGAATATCGCTGGCCCCGCCTTTCTGAGCATCGTAGAGCGTAGAGTTCACCAAGCGCACAATTTGGCTGGCATCATTGGCGATTGATGCCAGCGAGATTTCTTCGACTCCTGTACTGGACTGATTCATCTGCTCAAGACGAATCAGTTGGGGAATCACTTGCTGATGACTTTCTAGACGAGAAAGAATCGTCTTCAATTCAATGGGGTGGGTAAATGCGAACTGAAAATATCCAGATATTCGATAACTGGCCCATGTATACAGGGATCGATCAAACGGATTTCCACTGATAAAGAATTTATGCTGTAGAGCATCCTCAAAAACAATGCATTCTCGTTGTAAACAATCAGTATACGTGAGCACTGAAAAATCTGGCGTCATCGTTTCCAGTTCGACAAGACTAAACATCTGCGTTTCGGTATATTCTGCGACGCGTTGTAACAACTCATCCAAAGGCGTTTTTGTTATACGCTGCAAACTCACAAGCACCGATTCGCCCTGTTCAGCAGCAGAACGCTTGACCTCATCAATGAGTGCAGGATTTAAGGATACCATTTGACTCATCCCACACTCCCAGCAAGCTCAAAGATCGGTAGATACAGCATGATGACGATTCCACCGATCACGAGGCCAATAAACAGCATGAGCAATGGCTCAAATAAGCGTGTAAAGCGATCCACCCACGCTGTCACCTCCTTATCATGGAAAGCTGCGATTTGTTCAAGCATATCTGCCATTTGACCATTGCGCTCCCCAGCGCCCAATAGACGTAATGCAACAGGCGTTGTCATATTCACGCGATGTAAACTATCCGCCAAGCCTTTACCCTGTTGCACCTCTTGAATCGCCTGAGCAATGCCGAATTGCAAATTAATTGACAATAAGCCTTGCGTCATTTGTAACGCTTTGACAATAGGAATCCCTCCACTGAGCAGCAGTCCTAATGATCGATAAAAACGGGAAAGTTGTAATAAGCGGAACTGTGACCCCACCCAACGATTCTCTTGTAAAACAAGTATAAAGAATCGCTTGGTCACAGGTTGCCTTAATGCCATAAAAAGACCGAACATCGATGCAACAACGACAGTGGTAATCAAAGCAACATGTTCACTTGCAAACAATCCCCACTCCATTAAAAGTCGAGATGCAAGTGGGAGTTTGGTATCTAGTCCTTGGTAAACATGACTAAAGCGTGGGACTAAAAAACACAATAAGAAAAGACCGACGGCGAAGCCAACACAAAGTAATAAAGCGGGGTAAATAGATGCGCTAATTATCTTTTGACGAATGACATTCATCTGTTCGTGATAACGTAAATAACGCTGTAATGCATCAACCATATCCCCAGTTGATTCGCTTGCCGCGATTGATGCGATAAATAGGATTGGAAAAACAGCAGGAAATGACTTCAATGCAGAAGAGAATGATTTTCCCTCCCGCATGTGTCGGACTAACTCTGATAAAATGAAATGATTCTGCTGAACATTTTGTTGTCGCTCGGTCAGTGTTTCAAGCGTTTCAATTAAAGAAAGCCCTGCACGCAAAAGTGCCACCAACTCATACGCAAACAATGCCAGATTAAAATGCGGTTTAGACACTAAAAAAGTTCTGGGAATGCCTACTGATTTAATATCCAGTACTTCGATACCTGATCGTGTTGCAAACTGGCGTGCTTCTTCTATTGTCGCCGCAACGAGAACTTGTTCTTGCAATGCCCCCTGATGAGTCAGCCCGCGTACCTTAAAATTGGCCATCGTCGTTTACCAATTCCCAAGGTCTGCGTTTTCCTTATCTCCACCTAATGTCTTATCTGCACCAAATGAGTAAAGATCATAGTCCTCACGATTATGCTCTCCAGGATTTTTATACTGGTAAGGCATATTCCAGGGATCCTGGGGCACTGCTTTCTTAAGATATGGTCCATGCCAATTCGGATCGCTATTGGTGGTGACTAATACTCCCAATCCTTCCTGTGTGGATGGATAACGACCGACATCCAGACGATATTGATCGATTGCTTTTCCCAAAGAATCGATTTGGGCTTTCGCGGTTGTGACTTCTGACTTACTGACATTTTTAAACAGTCGTGGACCAACAATCCCTGCCAATAGTCCAATAATAACGAGCACGACAAGGAGTTCAAGCAACGTGAATCCCTGCTCATTATTGCGATTCACAGGGAGTTGTTTTTTCATCTTAAGTTGATGCTCTATAATTTTTTTATGATTAATCAATCTAATTTAGTCTCATTAACCATTAAGACGTACCCTCATCAAGAACAGCGCTTAAAACTGGAATCAGCCAAGATGCGAAATCAGCACCTCCATTCCCACCTCCAGTTTGACCATTGGAGACAGAGACAACCAGAGTACGATTACCCGCTGCATCATAAGAGTAAGTCACGCTATTACCATTAGCGTAAGTAACCTTAGCTAAACGACCTAACGAATCATAGTCGTATGTTACCGAACCGGCAGCAAGTACCGAAGCACTTGATACAAACATAACCAGAGCAATAATATATTTTAAGCGACGCATAAAACTCTCCCATGTTGGAAACTGAAAAATCGTTTGAACATTTAATCAACTTTCTTTCATTGAAAAGCTAGTAATCGTACATGACGCCGCATTGTCATATTCAATCACGACCTTATTGCTGGTTGCTTTCGCAGTTAAAATCAGTGCCCAAAATCGATTCCGTTGTGCCTCACCTGCCGGCATTTTTATTTGCCCACTTGCACAGGTAGCAGGCGTAAACCACGCCACTAGATCACCACCAGTATATTGCTGTAAGCGCCAAGCCGTAGGCACAGCTTCCATGCTCACAATCGCTGCATTTGCAAAGGGACTCATCGCATAAGCAAGGCCAACAATGAATATCTTTTTCAACATGATCTAAAACTCACTTAATAGAATAAAATTTTGGGTTTGTACTTAACACTAAAAGATAAATTAGCTCTCTTTCATTGAAAAACTTACGATCGTACAAAGAGTTGTTGAATCATCATATTCAATCACCACGGTACTACTCGTTGCTTTAGCGGCAAGAATCAAAGCCCAGAAACGATTTCGTTGCGCTTCATTATTCGTGGGCATGGTAATTTTGCCCGTAGCACAGGTCGATCCTGTATTACGGACCAGTAGAGCACCATCACCCATATAGTTGGCCATACGCCAGCCCGTTGGAACGGCTGTAATGGTGACAATGGCTGCGTTCGCTAAGGAACTTAAGCACAGTGCAAAGCCGAGTAACATTAATTTTTTCATTTTGAATACCTTTTGATTAGACTTTCGAAATAAAGCTCAATAATTAGAAAACTCCACCTTTTGCCAATTATTACCCTGTGCCTCAATTGTTAACCGTTGCTCACCATTGATATTTGACCAAAAATTAAGAGACAAGCGATCTTGGTTATCACTTGTAGTAAATACGATTACACCATTATCATCGGGTGAAAAATCAAAGTCCTCCCTAATTGCAAGAATTGAATCGATCAATAAAACTCCACAATCCGAAACATATTCAATCCAAACATAAACTGGGGAAGAGTTTGAGGCATACAGTTTTTTAAAAAAATTGTAAAATTGCATAGCTGTACTTTTGGTGAGAGATATCTCATATGACGATATCGATAATGAAGAAGTTTTGGATGATTCTGCTCTTATCACCTCTGTTTCTTCAAGACTAGCCAGTTGTTCAATAGAGATACTCTTATTCAAATATCCTTTCAGTGCCTCTAAATAAGCGATCATATAAAGCTTCTTTCTAATCAATTTTGATCTAGCTATAGACATTAATAATCAACCTTCGCTTTCCCATTTTTAAGGGCTATGGCCTCTTATTGCTCAACAAAATATTTATTATTACTTCACTCATATTTTAATATCCAAAAAAAAGCAATAAATATGCATATAAAAATTACGCCAAAATTATATAAAACAGAATACACTATTCTTTTATTTGAATTAATATCATATTTTCTACTCCAGGGTTTAATATATAATGAAGGCATCATTCTTTCATATAATGCATCCATAAAAAAACCTTCAACAATCCATATCAAACCAATCAAAACAACTCGATCAGAAGTACGAGAAAATAGCAACAATATAATTAACCACCCACTTCCGACCACCAATAATCTTAACCATAACTTATCGTGATAAAACTGTACTTTAATCGCCGCTTTATTTACCCATGAAACAATCAATGCAGTAATATCCATAGTCAATTACCATTTCTATTTCGTTTGTTCATATGCCGATTTTGCAGTTTTATCGCCATATAACTCAAATGCACGATTTGCATACTCTTTAAATTCTGCACTATATCCTGCTGAATTTTTCATTGCGGACCCAGCCAATCTACCTCCTGCTTTACCTCCAAGATATCCTGCAGCCTCTTGAAAAGCGAGACCTTTAAGATCATCTGTAGTTACTGCTTGTATACCTAAACCAACAAGTTTAAAGCCAAGTCCCATCGGAGGTAAAACTAATCCAATAAAATCACCGGCATCATTGACGTAACCACCAAATTCATTCGCCATTTTACGTCGATCATATGAAAGATCAGGTGGGTCTTGCATTCGTGCGATATTATTAGCCCCCTGCTGACCAAAAAGACCCGCAACTGAACTAATACCAGAATCCCTTCCAATTGTATTACCCATATCCTGGTTATTGACCACGGGTAAACCCATGCCATTGGCGCCCAGACCAGCACCGGGACCTGTCAGCATGTATGCGAGCCCTGTAGGGTCAACTCGATTAACTGAGTTATTCCCTACATAAGCATACAAGTTTAGGTCATCCTTGTACCCTATAGGATCTGTCTGTAGGAACCGACCCAAGGTTGGTGAATAAAACCGTGCCTTGTAGTAATACAACTCCAGTGGTCCAATCAACTGCTGACCTGTAAATCTAAAGCGCATGTTGCCAGCTAAGGTACTAGGCTCCCCGGAAGGGCCATAATTGTAGATGGCGGTGTTGGCACCCGCATTGTTAGCGGTAGAAACAACACTCCCTTGCTGGTTGGCATAAATCCAGTTTTTGCTGCTAGTACCAGAACCCTCATACCAAACCAAGGGTTCATCCGTGCCGGGTCCATGAACGTAACGCCGCAACAAGCTATTTGCACCATCATATTCCGCTACTAAATCTGTGCCGTCATAGAGGAAATTATTGGTCGTTGTCGTCGGGGTAGAAATCGCTGTTTGGCGTAAGCGGCCTTCAGCATCGTAGCTTAGGTTGGCGCTGATCCCATCTTTTGCTGCTGTTTTTAAACGGTTGTCAAAGTCATAGGTGTAGATCCAGCCGTTACCATCACCGGTTAGATTGGCATTGCTGTCATAAGACGGTGTTTTGCCTGCGATGGCGGTGTACTGGTTGATGCCATTACTGCTGTAACTCTTCGATCCTGCAATCGGTCCTCCCCATTGGTAACGATCATTACTCCATGCTTCAGTTGTAATTTCTTGGATCTGATTGCGGGTATAAGTGTATTTTACATCCTGTGCAGTACTCGATAGGAAATGCGATAAGGTCGCAAGCCCTCCTTGATTGCCATAACTATATTGAGTGCTTGTGCCATTACCCAGTTGTACGGTAGTACGACGTGATAAATCGTCATAGTTGTAAGTTGCTAGGGGCGTAAGCACATCACTGCCATTTTCCTTGATCGTCGTTGGGCGATTCAATTCATCGTAAGCAGTCGTGACAAAAAATGTTGTTTCAGGCCAAGTGATCCGAATCCGGTTACCCGCTGAATCATATTTATAGCTCAGTACCTTGCCACTTGTGGCAGTACCTGAGGTGGTGTCTAATAAACGTCCTGCTTTATCATAGTTATAGCTGATGATATTGCTACCGTTTTCATATTTTGCGGAAGTACGGCGACCTAAGAGGTCATAGCCATAGGTGACATCATCTGATGAGCTAGCAGGATATTTGCGGGTGACAAGTCGATTGAGGTTGTCATACGTTTGGTCAATGACATTTTGTCCACGAGTCGTTTTTTGAGTGATGTTCCCATTCTCATCATAGACGTAACTTTCGTAATCGCTGTTCGAATTAATGCCTGATCCACGTTCAGGTTTTGGATACGCAATATTAATTAAACGATCAAACCCATCATAAAAATAAACAGTATTGTCATTAAAAGTATCGGTGGTAAAAGTCATCTTGCCATTGGCTGTGTAGGTATAGGTCACATAGGTTTGCTCTAGACCTGTGCCCATGGCTTTTTTGATGCTACTAACCGTGTCGTCTAAGTTATATGTCGTATCAGTAATTCTATTCCCGCCTTGTGCGACTGTTAGATATTGTGTAGTACGACTTGCACGGTCTAATTCGTCATAAGCGATATCAGTAACAACATTAGGGTAAGCTGCGTTGGGGCAACTGGTATCAGCAGTCATTAAACTAGGTCCCCAATGTCGGGTAACCTTGCCTGTGGAACTATAAGTGTTGCAATCGACGACCCAGTTAGTGCCAATCTGTGAAGCACTACGGATCACACGACCATCTGCATCATAAAAGGTTCGAGTTACCTTACCTAAAGCATTGGTCGTTTCAGTCGGAAGGCGTTCACTATTGTAACTTGTGGTTAAAACATCAGTAACATCTGTGCGCGGCCCATCAACAGTTGTCAGATTACCGACCCCGTCATAAGTAAAGGTTGTTGTTAGATTCAAACCTCCCGTTCCCGAATCCACTACGCTGGTTTTAGGGACAAATTTATTGCCGCTATCATAGGTAGTGGCTGTAACCGTACTCGTTGAAGCGGTGATTTTTTGAGTTTGTGAAGTCGGTAACCAAAATGCAGGTGTAAAGCCAGCTGTACTATAAGAAGAGTAGCCATAAGTAGTTACAGGTGATGTGCCGAGATTATCCACTGGAGAAGTAATCGTCAGCGGGAATCCTGAGTTAACGGCATAGGTATAGCTGGTTACTTTACCGCGCGCATCAGTTGACGTTGCTACTTTATTAAACTTACCTTCATATGTCATGGTTTGAATAAGAGGGGGAGGGATCAGTGCTGGGTTTGAATTTGGTTTGGGATTTTGCTTAATGGTTTTAACATTATGCGTACAACGCTTCTCATCACCGGAACAAGTGGCATCATCGTAAGTATATTCAGTACTATTGAGTTCTGGAGCAACCGTCTTAATCAGACGCGACTGACCGTCATAGGTATTGTAGGTATATTTACCTACTGGGTTTAATGTCTTGACGACTTTACCTAAAGCATCAAGCCAACTAATCCGCTGTAAGTTGAGTGGACCATTCTCTTCAGAACGAGTGCCTGAGAAATAATAATTATAGACTTGATCCCGTGAATTGGTTTGCTTCTGGATACGCCCAAGGGTGTCGTAAACATTGGTTGCGACGGCTTTAGTAGGGAAACTTGGATTAAAAAACTTAACAATCTGACCTGGTAAGTCATATTCAAAAGTAGTCTTCGCACCTAATGTGTCGGTATAAGTCGCTAAATTACCTTTAATATCGTAGTCATAACCAATACTGCGCACCCCATCATCAACCTTGGTCAAATGAGAGTCCGTGTATGTCAAATTCAAACTGCGGCCTAGGCTGTTTTCAATTTTGGTTAGATTATTTCCTGAGTAGGTATATTGGGCTTGTAGTCCACTTGCGTCAGTATATGTACTGATCTTTCCAGGAGCTGTCGCACTGCTTAAGCTATTAAATAACAATTTGGTATGATTGACCGTATCTAGTAGATAAGTCCCATTACTATTTTTTTTCAGGAGTCCTGAATTCCCTGGGGGTGGGTTATAACTTCCATCCGCTAGTCTAACGAACACACCGCCGTTAATCCCTTGCTGAACAACAACTGTATTATTTGCTAATTGCTCACCAAACCAGTTACTGCTGACCGTCGCAATAACCATTTTGTCTAAGGGGCGAGTGGTATCCAATAACAAATCTGACAACACAACCGTTTCAGCTATCGCACTCGCAGCATCAATTGCAGAATCTTCTCCCATCCCCTGGAAACCATCTGATGCCACACTGACGCTACCCTCTAGCGCATGTGTCCAACCCCAACCCAATATCCCATCTTGGGTACGTGAAGCCGAACTATACAATCGTTTAAAACCAAGGCTAGATGGAAACTCCCCAACACCTACATTAATATCATCATGTTCATACAAGAAACTGCCATTGACCATGTCGACTGGATCACCATATACCTGACCCGAGGACTTTTCTAGATCAGCAGGGGTCTGAAAGGTTACTGTTACATGTTCAGCAAAAGGTGTCTGAAGAATATTAATCGTACTATAGCCACCAGCATACCCATTAATAAAGGCACCCGCTGAAGTTTGCTCAATGCCAGATACCGTCGCTTTACTAAATAAAAAATAACCCTCACCCGTCCATAATCCCGTCGTCAGATTACAACTTCCAGGAAGAATTAAACGTGAAGTATTATTGGAGTTAATAATATTCTGATAATTATCTAGCTTAGCCACACTACAATTGCTTAAATTTGGACGTACCGCAGTCGCATAATTTGCAGAAGTCGCACTAAAAATCTTACTACCACTAGCCACCATACTATCTAAAACCGATACTGTTGACATCGCTGACGAACCAACGGCTTGCTGCACAGTCGTTGATTCCAAAACACTAGCTTGTAATGCGGCCCCGCCGACAAATACAGCATCCTCACGATCTTTATATGCTATACCAGTAGCAACCGTACTAAAGATATTGGCTGGGAAGTCTACGTATGTTGCGGAATTACTCGGCAAATACCCTACAACTCCCAACTGGTGATGAGTCCAATTGGCTGTCGACAAAACTCGCCCAGCAAGATACGTTGCAAAATCAGTTTGTGTTGCCCATTGTGCACCTAATACCGACAGAGTTAGACCCATAACTTCTTCAGAATTAGCAAGCTTACCCGCAGCTCGTTCATTCGCTAAACGATCGCGATATACCGCAGCTAAACCACGACCAGTAGGCCCCCAAGTACTACTAATAGCATACGTGCCTCCCGCTTTTATTTGCTGATGAGTCGTCTGATCTGCAATGGGATCTACATAAGCATTATGTTTTGCAATGAGAGTAATATCTGATGAAGTTCCTAGAGTAACAGCATTTCCTGTAGTGACTACAGCACCATCAAGTTTCAAAACCGGATGATTAGTAGAATCAAAAGTAATTGTGAGACGTCTGCCATAAATTTGATCAGAGGTAAATATCGCATCTATACCCTGATATTGTATTTGTAAGGTTGGCTTATAGTTCACTGGGATATTATCTAAAACAACTACCGTATTAATATCTTTTCGCATATATGGTAAAAGATCTAAATGGCTCAATGTCGTGATGGGAATAACAGTCGAACCACCCAAGACATCATCCAAAGTTGCTGTCGGCATATTAGTACGCAAGTAACTCACTAAGTTATTAGAATATTTAGTTAGATTATTGCGAATGTTAGTACGATTAATTTTTTGGACATAGTCAGTATTTATTGTTGCCCCACTTATCGCATCAGTAAGAAAGGTGGTGGCGTTATAACCTAATGCGGTTTTTAAATCTATTCCGGTTTTTCGATTATGCTGCTTAAAGCTAGGATCATACATATAACCATTGGCTGAGACCCACACATGTTTAAAAGAGACACTTTCAAATGCAGGTTGACTTTCGCATTGTAAAAGAGCACTGACATTTTCACCATTATATTGCGTAATTGTAGTTTGAGTTTGAGATAAAAAATTTCTTATATCACAAGCGCTTGTTGCATCAAAATCATACCAATCCCGAAATTCTTGCTTTGTTAATCGAATGTCGCCAACGATATATTTTGCTGTAGTATTATTTGATGCTCTTAATAACTCCATCATCAATGTTGCTTGATCAAATGAAGTTCCTTGATTCGACAACAATGCCCCTAAGCCGCCCTTCTGAATACCCCATGCAGGATCAAATGCAACATTGTCATGAACATATTGATAAATTAGATCGGTATCACCTCTTAAAGAACGTGCCAGTTCAGCTATAGACGCAGGACCCAAAGGACTAGTATCACCACCACCGACACGTAAACCCGCATCGCCAGCAACTTGAGGTGTATTACTAGCATCTGCTTGATAAATATTTGCGGGCATTGGCCGGTTTAAAACCAGTTGATTCGCCTCTTCTCCAATAGCAGGCTTTAAAATAACTCGCTTCCAGCCAGGTTCAACTATCGCAGGGGTATTTGCTTCAGAACCAGTCGACGATGTGACTTCTGGGCTATTTGAAGGTTCATCCGCATAGGTGGGGGTAGATAATCCCATTGCACAAACACTTAATAAACCAATTACACCAAAACGTGGCACTAAAGACATGCAAAGCCCCTGATTATGAATCTATCTTTTTATACAAATTAAAATTACAAACTAATAAAGAAAACTGAGTCATTAATATAAAAAGTATCAATTGAAAAGTACGCTTTTTAAAAGACTTCTACAAATTAAACACAATGGTAAAATAAAAATCAACAATAAATACATGATTTCTACACACAATATACACATAATTTTGTAACTTGATTTTTTTAGCGAAAGATTTATTAAAATGAGCAGCCTTGCAGGAATATGCGTTGTCCTCAACCAGACTTAATCTTAGTCAAAGCTCAGTCTCTGGATCTGACTCAAACAGAATTTAAGCATGATCATTTCAACTGATAAATCATGTAGTCAATGGAATAAACATATTTTGCGATAGCTAGATTATTCTAGACTGGGGAGCGTGGTAAAATTCAACTAAAGAGGTATGAATCAATGCTTGCTTACCAAGAGTTATCATATTGGTTTATATGCTGTAAATTGCTTAAAACTCGTACGATGATCGATATCAGTATCTTGTCCATATCCAAGTTTTCCGGCTTGCATGGCTAACACCAGTTGGACAATCAATCTGATTTAGTCTCATTAACGTTAAGATGTGCCCTCACCAAGAACAACGCTTAGAATTGGAATCAACCAAGATGCAAAATCAACCCCCCTCTTCATTTCCACCTCAAGTTTGACCATTGGAGACTGAGACAACTAGCACTGCTGGGATACTTAAAAGAAATATTATAAATTTTGCTTTTTAAACTTTATTCTATAAATATAATGACTAAAATTATTTATAAGTAACTAAAATTATTAAATTATTTTCCAATACAAAAGCTCCCAAATATCTTGCCCAGCAGATCATCCGCTGTAAACTCCCCGGTAATCTCACTCAAGGCATTCTGCGCCAGTCGCAACGACTCCGCCATCAACTCACCTGCACGGTAATCCACCAGCTGAATCCGCGCGTCATCCAGACTCAACAAACACCGCGTTAACGCATCCAAATGCCGCGTCCGCGCGATAAAGGTATTCTCTTCAGGATGATAGCCCGCTTGATCGCTGATCAATTGCACCAGATCATCGATACCGAGCTTCTGCTTGGCAGATAATGTGACCTGTCTAAAACCCGATTGCTGAGAAATACCGACGGTTTGCTGCGCAAGATCGGCTTTATTGCCAATAAAGATCAGCCGTTTTGTATCTAGATGCTGATCCAGACCATCCTGAAAGAACTGCTTTGCAAGCGCCAAAGGATCTTCATCCACGCTCAAGTCATAGACCAGCAACAACAGATCCGCTTGTTCAATCTGGGTATAGGCACGGCGTATCCCTTCAATCTCGACCACATCGTCCGTCTCACGCAATCCCGCCGTATCGGTCAGGGTAATCGGTAGACCATTTAACGTGATTTTTTCATGTAAGACATCACGCGTCGTCCCTGCGATATGAGTGACAATCGCGCGGTCTACACCCGCAAGTGCATTCAAGAGGCTTGATTTACCCGCATTCGGCTTCCCTGCGATCACCACTTGTAGACCTTCACGAAGTAATTGCCCCTGACGCGCTGATGAGAAGACCTGCTTAATCGCGGTGATGACCTGATCAAGCAGTGTCAAAATACGCCCATCGGCTAAAAAATCTATCTCCTCTTCAGGAAAATCGATTGCAGCTTCAACATGGAGGCGCAAATGAATCAATTCTTCGAGTACCGTCTGGATCCGCGCTGAAAAATCGCCTTGCAGCGAGCGCACGGCGGAACGTGCCGCTTGAGTACTCACTGCATCAATCAAATCAGCAATCGCTTCGGCTTGCACCAAGTCCATTTTTCCATTGGCGAAGGCGCGAGCTGAAAACTCTCCTGGACCTGCAGCAGTGGCTCCAAGTGCGAGTAAACGGGCAAGCAGGGCATTTTGCACCACGATTCCCCCGTGACCTTGTAGCTCGACCACTTCTTCCCCAGTAAAGGAGTTGGGGGCAGGGAAATAGAGTACTAAGCCTTCATCAATCGTACTTTGGTCTTCATCCAAAAAACGTGAAAACGCCGCTTGCCGCGCTTTAGCGATTGGCTTGCCGGTAAGCGCCTCAGTGATCTGAACCGCTTTGCCACCCGATAAGCGAATCACCCCAATCCCACCCCGACCTAGAGGTGTCGCAATTGCTGCTATGGTTGGGGTATGAAACAGATTCGACATCATCAGGTCCTACTTAAAAATTTTAAGAAGCTAAGGCAATAAAAAACCGCTCAATGGGTTAGCACAGGCTAACGCAATAAGAGCGGTCCATTCTAGCATGAGCATTCACGTTGCAAGACAGCGTGAATGCTTAAAGCAATTAACCAACTTTCGGGTGGTATGATTTTTCAATCTGATGATTGACATATTTTTGCTGCACGATGGTCAACAAGTTGTTCACGATCCAGTACAGAACCAGACCCGATGGGAACCACAGCATGAAGACTGTGAATACAATCGGCATCAAGCGCAGCATTTTAGCTTGCATCGGATCTGCAGGTTGTGGGTTCAAGGCTTGTTGAACAAACATCGTCACACCCATGATCAGCGGCAATACAAACCAGTGATCCATAGAAGACAAGTCGGTAATCCAGCCAATCCACGGCGCATTACGCAGTTCCACGCTTTCCATGAACACAAAGTACAGCGACATGAAAATTGGCATTTGCAAGAGAATCGGCAGACATCCAGACAACGGATTTACGCCTTCTTTTTTGTACAGCGCCATCATTTCCTGCGAGAACTTCATGCGATCTTCGCCATGCACTTCTTTCAAACGCTGCATTTCAGGAGCAATGACTTTCATTTTTGCCATTGAACGATAGCTTTTCGCTGAAAGCGGGAAGAGCACGATCTTCACTAACAAGGTCAGGAGAATGATCGACCAGCCCCAGTTACCTATGAAACCATGGATGTATTTCAGACCCAAAAACAGCACTTGTGCAATCGGCCATAACCAACCGTAATCAACAGTTTGATCAAGTCCAACCGCCAGCGGTTTCAAGTTATCTTGCACTTTAGGACCAGTATACAGCGTCGCTGAAACAGTCTGCTGCATGCCAGGCGCAACCGTAATCACAGGATCGGTAAAGCCAATGAAGTTGTTGTTGCCACTGACGCGCGTACTTAACACAGCCGTTGTATTAGCATCAGGAATCCAAGCGGTCACAAAGTAATGCTGCAGTACCGCAACCCAACCACCTTTGACGGTTTGATTCAGTGGATCTTCCTGATATTTGGTGAACTTGAGTTTGTTGTAATGTGAATCCGGAGTTCCCCACGCGCCGCCCATATAGGTAGACATACCCATCATGCCTTGATTGGCTTTACTTGGATCCGCAGAGTTATCGCGTTTCACTTGGCCGAACATCTGTCCCTGCCAAGGCTTTTTACCCCGGTTGATAATCTGATAGCTGACCTTGATTGGATATTGGCCCGCAGTCAGATGAAAACTCTTGATGATCTGTACACCATTCGGCGCCGCAAAAGTCAGTGGCACATCAAGTGAAGTCTGGCCGTTCGCCAATACATAGCTGGTTTGTGCAGACGTATATAGAGGACGTCCAGCCGCCGCAGCATCAGGACCATCAACACCAATCAAACCGGATTGCGCGGTATACACACGGCCTGGACCATCTTCAAGCAAGACAAAAGCCTTCTGACTATCCACGGCATTCAGGTGATTAAGCAGTTCAGAACGGACGACATCACCGCCTTTAGGATCGACTGTGATGCGATACATATCGGTTTGCAGGGTGATGAGACCCTGAGGAGCAGGCGCAATAACAGGAGCCGCCGCTTCTTTTTTCGGTGTGGCGACTGGCGGCACATCGGCATTATTAACCGGTGTCGCAGCAGCACTACTTGCGTTTGCATTAGGAATATCTGCCGAAGCAGGTTGCGCGGTCTGCGCAACAGGCGTCGCTACATTCTGATCTGCCGCAATATGCCCATAATCCTTTTGCCATGCCAAAATTAGCATGTACGCCGTGATAAACATCCCGAGTAGGATTAGGTATTTTGCCCACTTCTGCATGACATTCCCCAAAACATTGATTTAAAACGTTGAATTTAAAAAGCCGAGTCAGCAAAACGCTTCATCAGTAAAACTGAGGCGAAGGTTCCACGCGGCTGGCTAGTATACGGTGTAAATTTGTGAATTCTGTGACGATTTTCATCATTCGGCGGCAGCGACGCATCATTCTTAGGCTCTATTTGCGTCAACGCATCAAGATTATGCCTTAAAATTTCACTGTTTTGCTGACATGGACAGTGCTTTGAATGATGGAAGAGCGCGTGCAGCATCTGCTTTGAATGAGAGCGATCGTTATCATCAGACGCTGACTTTGCGGGTGGGACCGGATCATATCCAGAACCTCCCCAAGGATGGCAACGTCCCAAACGCTTGGCAATCAGCCATGAGGCATGAGGCAGCGGATGCTGTTCTAGCGCCTCTAAGGCGTACTCCGAACAGGATGGGAAAAAACGACAACGCGGCCCGAGTAATGGGCTTAAAAACAAGCGATACAGTTGGATAAGCCACCGAAAAACAGTCTTCATTCGGAATTCCGAGCAATCGATACCGTATTGCTGAGGTCAGCTTTGGCTAAATCAAGCGTAGTCGCTTCATTTTTTTCGATCGGTGCTGCGGATTTTGGCTGTTTAGACTCATGTTCGGTTCGACCGGAGTCGCCAGACTTTTGAGTCATCTGATGTTTTTGATAACGTTTGGTCAATTGACGCCAAGCAAGACTTAATTGTTGCTGAATAACATCATTAGGCAGCATTTGTGCGTCAGATTTTGCCATCAATACGATATCAAGGGCTGGCAATTCAGCTTGATGCAGTCGAAAACTTTCTCGTGCTAAACGTTTGACACGGTTACGCTCATGCGCACGACGAATTTTTCGTTTCGCGATGACTAAACCGAGACGGGGGTGTTCTTGATGATCAACAGCGAGGAGCATGAAAGCAGGCTGGTGCACTTTATACAGTGCACTATCAAAAACAGTTTTGAAATCAGCTGCTTGCAATAAACGAAGTTTTGCAGAAAAACCAAATGTCAACATGCGATCAATTCCCATATGGTTTTGACCTTGCATGTTTTATAATGGACACTAACAAGGCTACATGTATTCAAACGTCCATGCTTTAGATCACATGAACCATGAATAACTTATTATTGCTAATTACCAATCTTTGATTACTTAACTTACGATGATCCAAATCAATATTTGAATCAATCACAACGTTTATCAAACATCAAACACAGTCATCATCACACGGTTAAACGTGCACGACCTTTTGCGCGACGGCGAGCAAGTACTAAACGACCATTTTTTGTGGCCATACGAGCACGGAAACCGTGAACACGCTTACGCTTCAGTGAGCTGGGTTGGAAAGTACGTTTCATGGCAAAAAACCCAAATAAAGTAAAAAACAGGAAAGGAATTCTATAGATCAATCCTTATACTGTCAATCCTTTTCACTTCTGTGTACAAAACCTTTATTCACAGTATAAAGCATTGATCAGGTAGGTCTTTTTAGATTTAATCACAAACATCGTTAAAAGTTATCCACAAGTTTCTTTCAAATTTAGCAGTTGATTTTTTGTTTTTAGGATTTGGAAGTATTATTATTAGACCCTCATTTTTCTGTGCGTAACCGAAAAAAATCACGATAAATCAAAAAAATACCATGTTAATTAACCTGTGTATGAAAGGTGCATTGTTTGTGGATAACTCGACCATTAAAACTACCCACAGCTTTTTCCACAAAGTTTTCCACAGAACTTATCCACAATAATTATCGTGATTATGTGCAGAAAATTAAAATTTCTCACGATAAATTTTTTTAAATAGGAAAAATGGTGTTGGAAAAGCAATGACAGGTGGTTTGTGATTGGCTAGAATGTTTTTTTGATCGAACGCTGGCGATTTGCAGCAAACTTTGGTTCGGTATTGAAAATACAGATTCCAGTTCAGTGAATCTTTAATCTTTGATGGGCTCATCCATCGTAACGGTGATGAGTGATGCTCTAATTGAGCTTTTTTGTTGATACCGCTGAAATTTACACATGATTGGAAATATTAGTCTCTGGATTGATGTTTCTTTAGGCATTACGCATTCTTATTGATTAGTTTTGGGGAAATACATGGCTTGGACGGATTGTCTTGAGGCACTGCGCCACGAGATGGCAGACAATTTGTTTACATTATGGATTCGTCCATTAATTGCAGAAGAGCATGGTCATGTCTTATCGCTTTATGCACCCAATGCATATTTTTCAAAACATATTACCGATAACTATATCGAGCGTATTCGTGCACTTGCTTTTGAATATAGCAAAGGCATTATTACCGATGTCCAAGTTAAATTTAGCCCCACGACACATAAAAAAATATCGTTAGATGATGAGATTAAAGATCAGGAAGTTTCTGCGCATAGCGTCGCCAATTTAAATATTGCAGATATTAATAATCAATCCTCATTTAATATTCAGCCTGAACAAGTTCGTCGTACGTTAAATAAAGGATATGTTTTCCAAGAGTTTGTTGAAGGTCCGACCAATAAAATGGCTTTTGAGACCTGTAAAACCGTTGTTAATCAATTGGGTGATTCTAAACATAATCCCCTGTTCTTATATGGTGCAACAGGTTTGGGTAAAACCCACTTAATGCAAGCAGTCGGTCATGCTGTTTTGGATAAATCACCCAATGCACGCGTGATGTATATGACTTCAGAGCAGTTTGTCTCTGGTTTTGTGACTGCTTTGCAACAACAACGCATTGATAAATTTAAAAAAGATTGCCGTACTTTAGATTTGCTCTTAGTGGATGATATTCAGTTTCTTGCAGGTAAAGCGGCGAGTTTGGAAGAGTTTTTTAATACCTTTAATGAGTTATTAACGGAATCTAAGCAGATTATCTTAACCTCGGATCGTTATCCTAAAGAAATCACTGAAATGGATGCACGTTTAGTATCTCGTTTCTCTTGGGGATTATCGATTGCGGTAGAACCGCCTGAACTTGAAAACCGCGTTGATATTCTACTGCGTAAAGCAAAATCCAGTGATTATGAGTTACCGCGTAACTGCGCATTGTTTATTGCACAGCAGGTTCAGGCGAATGTGCGGGAACTTGAGGGTGCATTAAATAAAGTGATTGCAACCGCACGATTTAAAGGCGTTGATATTAGTATTGAGATTATTAAAGAAGCCTTAAAAGATCAGATTTCTATCCGTGCGCGCCAGATTAGTGTCGAGAATATTCAGAAAGTCGTTGTTGAATATTTCCGTATACCGATGCGTGAGTTAATCGGTTCTAAACGTACGCGAGTTTATGTGCGTCCGCGTCAAATTGCGATGGGATTATCGCGAGAACTTACTGGTGATAGCTTCCCTGAAATCGGTTCTGCTTTTGGCGGCCGTGACCACACGACGGTCATGCATGCCTGCGATAAAGTCGTTGAACTCTGTAAGACGGATCCTGCTTTCGCTGCTGACTACAAAAATTTATTGCGGATGTTACAGGGCTAAAGTTTTAGTTCTTTTACGATTTCTGCACACAGACAGATGATATTTTGATGACTTTTGTTGTCAGATACGTACCTGCTGGCCTACAAAAATGTTATAACTCGTTATAGCACTGACCACTTTATTATAGATATTAGAGCATGACTAAATTATGAAACTTAAAATCACTAAGGATTTGTTTTTACGCGCTTTATCCCAAGTTTCTAGCGCTGTTGAACGCCGTCATACTTTACCTATTTTATCCAATCTCAAGCTTGAAGTGACGCCAACCCATTTGACGTTGACTGCTTCTGATCTGGAAGTCGAGTTGGTAGCGCTTCTCGAGTTGCCGCCAGGCGCTTGTATTGAAGCCGGTGCCACGACTTTATCTGCCCGTAAACTCATGGATATTTGTAAATCACTGCCCAATGCGGCATTGATTGATTTGACCACTGCAGATGATCGTCGTTGTCAGCTGAAGTCTGGCAGCAGCCGTTTTATGCTGGGTACGTTACCTGCTGAAGATTTCCCACTGTTAAGTGGGGGCGTTAGTGACTCTTTGACATCAGGCACCCGTTTACAGATTGATCAGCGTGCACTCAAGCGTTTACTGGATAAAACAGCTTTCGCGATGGCTGTACAAGATGTACGCTTTTATTTGACCGGGATGCTGTTTGAAGCGTCTGAAGGTCAGCTTCGCACAGTTACGACAGATGGTCATCGTTTAGCGATGCTTGAATCTACAGCTGTCCTTGAGGGCAGTACTGCCGTTCAAGCGATTGTACCGCGCAAAGGCGTGCTTGAATTGCAGCGTCTGCTAGGCGCAGATGAGAGTCAATTGTCCATCTTGATTGGCCGTGAATTTTTGAGCGTGACTTTAACGCAGCCCGGTAAAGTTAGCGACAGTCCAACCAGCGAAGATATCGAAATTCGTTTCACCACAAAATTGATAGACGGTAAATTCCCTGACTATCGCCGTGTTATTCCAAAAAATGGCGATAAAGTTATGCAAGTGGCTTTGGACGAGTTCAAACATACTTTGCAACGTGTAGCGATTCTCAGTAATGAAAAATTGCGTGGCGTCTTCTTACAGCTTAATGATCATAATATGCAAATGCGCGCCAATAACGCAGAGCAAGATGAAGCAGTCGAAGATCTGGTGATCAACTATCAAGGCACCCCGCTTGAGATGTCGTTCAATGCACAATATCTTCTTGATATTCTTAATGTTATAGATGGCAATACGCTACAGATGACCTTAAGTGATGCCAATGCATCTGCTCTGGTCCAAGACCCTGCTGCGGGCGGCGCCGTTTATGTTGTGATGCCGATGCGTGTTTAAGGCGTTTTGCTTTAAATCGTTTGGTTTGAACAAAGCCGTTTTGGCTTATCGTTATTGCAGAGTTTAAGCCTTATGCATCTGAATCGTGTAAGGATCGAAAGTTTAAGAAATATAATCCGTATGGAACTCGCCTCACTTGCGCCGTTGAATATTATTCACGGCGCAAATGGGAGCGGGAAATCTTCAGTCATTGAAGCAATCCATCTTCTCGCCACAGGGCGTTCTTTTCGTACTGCCAATCCCAAACATTATATCCGTTATCAAAGTCGCGATGCTTTGGTCTATGCCGAATCTGTGGACCACCGCATAGGCTTGAATAAATCATCCGATAATTTGGCTACGCTGCGTTTGAATGGAGAGTCCATCAGTCAGAGCGATATTGCTCGAATCTTACCGGTGCAACTGATTAATCCTGAAAGCATGGATTTACTTGAAAGTGGCAGTAAACCACGGCGGCAGCTTTTAGATTGGTTGATGTTCCACGTGGAACATAATTTTCATAATTTGTGGCTTCGTTATCAGCGTGCCTTAAAACAGCGGAATGCGTTACTCAAAAGATCTGCACGCCCCGCAGAGTTACTCGTGTGGGAACAGGAAATGGCAGTTACGGGAGAGCAGATCCATCGTATACGCCTCGAAATCGCCAATGCATGGTCAATAATTTTTGGTGAAATTGTTGAAGAGTTGTTACCTGATCAAGGCATCCATTTTGAGTACATTCCTGCCTTTGATCCCGAAAAAGGACTGCTAGAATCGCTGATCGAGTCTCGCGAGCGGGATAAAGAGCGTGGACACAGTCTGATAGGCATACATCGCGCAGATTTGCGATTCCGGACACATTTTGGCGCAGCAGAGCAGACCCTATCTCGAGGGCAAAAAAAGCTCCTTATCCTCGCTCTGAAGCTATCCCAGATCAAGATGCTACATGCCAAGGGGTGTGCTTCTGTGGTATTATTAGACGATATCACTGCTGAGCTTGATATGTCTGCACAAGTGCGTTTAATCACGTTGCTTGTCGCTTTAAATAGTCAAATTTTTATGACGACAGTGGATTTGTCAGCCGTTTTAGTTGCGCTTCAAAACGTTGTTTTTCATAAGTCGCTGTTCCATCTCATAGATGGTCAGTTGGTTTCTCCTATTGAATAAGCATAATAAAAATTTATGTTAATTCAATATATTGAAAATTTATGACCTATGAAGTTTGCCAGTTAGTGACGGCATTTGATGGCTATCAAGTTTATGATTGACCCAATGAGATTTGATTAATAGCGATGTAAAAGCCGATGAGATGATCGGCTTCCTGTTTTGATTGATTAGGATAATGTTTATGAGCCACGATTCAGAACAAAATGATGTAGCAAATAACAATCAAGGTGATGATCCGAGTATAGCTGAAGTCGCTGAGCAAGTTGTTGCACCGACCTATGACTCGTCTAATATTAAAGTTTTGCGCGGCTTGGATGCTGTACGTAAACGTCCTGGTATGTATATTGGTGATACCGATGATGGCACAGGCCTGCATCACATGGTTTTTGAAGTCGTCGACAATGCGATTGATGAAGCTTTAGCAGGTTATTGCGATGAAATCATCGTAACGATCCACGCCGATGAATCCGCCAGTGTCTCTGACAATGGCCGCGGAATTCCAGTCGATATCCATGCTGAAGAGGGAGTGTCCGCTGCTGAGGTGATCATGACCATCCTCCATGCCGGCGGTAAGTTCGATGACAACAGTTATAAGGTATCCGGTGGTCTGCACGGTGTTGGCGTCTCGGTTGTGAATGCATTGTCCAGCAAGCTTGAACTGACTATCTGTAAAGCAGGGATCAAATACCTGCAAGAATATACCGACAGTGTGCCGGACTATCGTCTTAAACAAGTCGGTACCACAACTGAACAAGGTTCTAAAATTCGCTTCTGGCCAAGCCCTGCTACCTTTACACAGACCATCTTCAACTACGATATTCTGCTGCGTCGTCTGCGTGAATTATCGTTCCTGAACTCTGGTGTCAAAATCATTCTGCGTGATGAACGTACTGCAGTAGAACAAGTCTTTAATTCAGAGGGCGGACTTGCTGAGTTTGTGCAGTTCATCAATATTGGTAAGCACCCGTTGATTGATATTTTTCACTTCACAGTGGAAAGCGATCATGGCATTGGTGTTGAGGTTGCATTGCAGTGGACCGATAGCTATAAGCAAGATACTGTATATTGCTTTACCAATAACATTCCACAAAAAGACGGTGGTACCCACCTTGCTGGATTCCGCGCTGCGCTCACACGTGCGATGAATAGTTATATGGAAGGCGAGAGCATTCTCAAGAAAGAAAAAGTGGATATCACAGGTGATGATGCCCGTGAAGGACTCACGGCGATTGTTTCAGTCAAAGTGCCTGATCCGAAGTTCTCTAGCCAAACCAAAGAAAAGCTCGTCTCAAGTGAGGTTCGTCCTGCTGTAGAATCGGCTATGAATCGTGAATTCTCGACCTATTTGCTGGAGCGTCCACAAGCGGCGAAAGCGATTGTCGGTAAAATTATTGATGCAGCGCGAGCACGTGATGCCGCCCGTAAAGCGCGTGAAATGACCCGCCGTAAGAGTGCTCTTGATATCGCTGGCTTGCCCGGTAAGTTGGCCGATTGCCAAGAGAAAGATCCAGCATTGTCTGAACTGTATATCGTGGAAGGAGACTCTGCGGGCGGTAGTGCAAAGCAAGGCCGTAACCGCAAGATGCAAGCAATCCTCCCACTTAAAGGTAAGATTCTCAACGTCGAACGTGCACGCTTCGACCGCATGATTTCAAGTCAGGAAGTAGGCACACTCATTACTGCGCTTGGCTGCGGGATTGGTCAGGAAGAATATAATCCTGAGAAGCTGCGTTACCATAAAATCATCATCATGACCGATGCGGACGTGGACGGTTCACATATCCGTACACTGCTGTTGACCTTCTTCTTTAGACAAATGCCTGAGCTGTTTGAACGTGGCTATATCTATATTGCTCAGCCGCCGTTGTATAAAATCAAAAGGGGTAAGCAAGAGCAGTATTTGAAAGATAATGATGCACTTGAAGAATATCTACTTTCGAGTGCCTTGGATGATGTTGCGCTGCATGTCAATGCAGATGCACCTGCCGTTGCTGGTGCGCAGCTTGAAACGTTAATTCGTGACTATCAGTCTACGCAAAAAATCCTGCTTCGCCTATCTCAGCGCTACCCAGTTTCGCTGCTGCAATGCTTGATCAATTTAGATACGTTCCACGTGGAACATGCTAAGGATCGTCAGTTTGTAGAGACTTGGGCACAAGGCTTGATTGAAGCGATTGCGGTGAAGCAACCCTCACTGAAACCAGAACTCAGTGTAGAGACTTTTGGTGAAGGGGATAGCCAGCGCCATTGGCCGCGTATCACGATCTATGTTCACCAGCTTCCGCAGCATTATTTGCTGGATCTCACATTCTTCCAATCAGGCGAGTATGCGCGTTTGATGAGCCTCAGCAACTTGTGGCGTGGAATTTTGGAAGAAGGGGCGATCTTAAAACGCGGCGATAAACAGTTCCAGATCAGCTCGTTCAGTGAACTTTGGGATCACCTTATGAATGATTCTCGCCGTGGTGTGACTGTGCAGCGCTATAAAGGATTGGGTGAGATGAATCCTGAACAACTGTGGGAAACAACCATGGATCCAGAAAATCGCCGCATGTTACGCGTTTCTATCACTGATGCGATTGAAGCAGATCATATGTTCTCCTGTCTGATGGGAGATGATGTGGAACCTCGTCGTATTTTCATTGAAGAGAATGCACTCTCCGTGACCAATCTAGATGCTTAAACAGCTACAAGATTAAGCACTGTAAAAAAACGACATCTAAAAGATGTCGTTTTTTTTGATCTATCAAGTCATGTCTGATCCTGGCTTTCAGGCTATGATTGGGCTCACTAACTATTATAGAAAGCGGTCTGCTCATGAGCCTAAAAATACATCATTTGAATTGTGGCACCATGTGCCCAGTCTGTGCAAAACTCGTCAATGGTGAAGGTGGCTGGCTAAGCCCTGCCAAGCTGGTCTGTCATGTGCTGCTAATCGAGACTCCGCGTGATGGTCTGGTACTGGTTGATACGGGTTTTGGTCAGTTGGACGTCCAAACACCGCAGCGCCTTGGTCGGCCCTTTCTTGCGGTATCTCGTCCACAATTGGCACTGAGTGAAACCGCAGCTTTTCAAGTGACAGCACTGGGTTTTAAAGTGGAAGATGTTCGGCATGTCATTGTCACCCATCTTGATCTTGATCATGCGGGTGGTTTACCAGATTTCCCGCTCGCAAAAGTCCATGTCTTTCAACCTGAGTTTGATGCAGCCATGCATCCGGATCTTCGCAGCAAAGCACGCTATCTACCGTCACAATGGGCCCATAGTCCAAGGTGGGTGAAATATGATGCAGGTGTCGGCCAGCCATGGTTTGGGCTGAATCATGTTCAGTCTATTCAAGGTCTAGAAGATCAGATCTTACTGGTACCTTTGATTGGGCATACCCGAGGGCACTGTGGTATTGCGGTGAAAGGGGATGATGGATGGCTGCTGCATTGTGGGGATGCCTATTTCTCACATAAAGAACTTACAAAGCCTTCAGAGATGCCATTGGGTTTGAGATTTTTCGAAGAATTATTGCAAACAGATCGACGTGCTCGGGTAGAAAATTTAAAACAATTACAGAGACTGCAGCAATCTCATGGGCATGAGATTCAATTGTTCTGTGCACATGATCCGGTTGAATTTCAGCAATATTAATCTGTGTTTCACGTGATAACCAAGCGACCTTTATAGGGTCGTTTTTTTTTTTGGTTACTTTGTCGATTGTTGTGATAGTGGGGGAAACCACAAACAAAATATGGGCCATTAATGAAGGCAGGTGTTTAACATGTAAAATTTTGTATAAGTTTTGGCATACATTTTGCTCATTCATGTAGACCAAATGGTCAATTCATTTAATGGCAACCCTAAGTCCATCATCAATGAAGTGACTGATCCAAACCACTAAAGAAGCGACCTATCCCGTCTCTTCAAAACAGCATATACCGATATGCATGAGCAAGGAATAAAGTATGAAAAGAACACTCTTGGCATCTTCCATAGCAGTACTCATTACACTACCGATTGTTGCATATGCTGAAGATGAGTCAACAGATGGTGATGGTAATAAAGTTGAACGTGTGGTTGTGACAGGCTCGAATATTTCAAGGATCAATAATGAAGGTCCTACTGCAGTAGAAATTATTAAACGTTCGGATATTGAAAAAACGGGAGCAAGTACAGTAGTAGAGTTACTTGGAAGGCTTCCATCTGTTTCAGTTCAACTTGATGGTAATGATAAGGCTTCGTTTGCCCCTGGCGCTGCTTCAGTGGGACTCAGAGGCCTTGATCCCAAATACACCTTAATTCTTTTAAATGGACGTCGGCTTGCAAATTATGGCTTTGCTGATGGTGCAGAAAATTCTTTTGTCGATCTAAATAATCTCCCGCTAGCTGCAATTGATTCTATCGAAATATTACGCGATGGTGCCTCAGCTATCTACGGCTCGGATGCGGTTGCTGGAGTCATCAATTTTAAAACGAGAAGAAATTATCAAGGAATTGAGGCAACCACTAATTTGGGTGCCAATGAAAAAGGCGATGGTCGTACAGCAGATGCGAGCGTGACAGCAGGTTGGGGCGATTTAGATAAAGATGGTAAAAATCTGCTGGTAACTTTAGATGCTTTTAATAGTAGTCCGCTTTTAAGTCAAAAGCATAAAGCAACGGCAGATCGAGATTTTAGACGATTTGGTGGCTCAGATGGCCGTAGTACAAGTGATTACTTAGGTAGTCTGCAAGACTATGATACAGGTGAAGGATTTCCAATTCCAGGTTGTAGAGGTAGTGTTGAAATTGCTTCCACGGGTAATCCTGCGTGTTTAACCAATCAAAAGGTGCAGTTATCACCGAGTAATCAGCGGATTGGATTATCTGGGATTTATACAATTCAGATAAATGCTACGGATGAGTTATTTACTGAGCTCGGGTTCAATCATAATAAAACGATTACTCAACGTGGCTTCCCCACTTTCGATAGTACTTTTTTAGGAAGTACAGATGGTTCAACCAACCCAGGATTGGCAGTTTTGCCCGGTCCAAGTGAAGACGGTTCATTAGCAGGCTTTACACCAGGCGATACTTTACGAGTCTTTCGCGATATTTATGAAGCATCTCATTTGACAGATGTGACAACGAGTAACACTTTGCGTTTAGTCACTGGCTGGCGTGGCACTATTGGGAAATGGGATAGTGAGCTAGGGCTAAGTTTTAATCAAAATAAGCTCTCCAGTGAAACCAGTAATGCGGTACTTAAGGATGTATCCGCACAAAGTCTACAGGATGGCATATTGGGAAATGGGGGATATGATCCCTTTGTCTATGCAAATCCCATGAGTGTGGTCGATCCGATGTTGACGACGACCCAGCGCATCGCGGTATCTCGTCTGTCCTCAATCGATTGGAAAATGTCTACACCAGAACTTTTTACATTGAATGAGGCTCCCGTAGGCTTTGCTTGGGGGGTTCAAGCCAGTCATGAGACGATCAATGATTCTCCTGATGCTAAAGAAGAGGCTGGTAATATTGCTGGTTCTGGGGCGACAGCAAGTAAAGCGGGTCGTTCACTCTACTCAATCTATGGTGAGCTAAATATTCCGGTATTAAAACAGCTAGAGGCTCAGTTTGCGTTGCGTGACGATTATTATAGCGATTTTGGTAATGCCTTTAATCCTAAGCTTGCCTTTGCATGGCGCCCAATGAAAGAGGTTCTTGTCCGCGCATCCGCAACAACATCGTTTAAAGCACCGACATTGCCTGAGATCGCATCAACAGCGGCCGGCTACAATGTTGTTGCAGATTTTGCACGCTGTGGTCCATTGGGTTATATCGGGCCTAACTGTGCTTATAGCATTCGTCAGTACACCCAAGGTAATCCAGATCTTAAGGCAGAAAAAGCCAACAATTATTCGTTTGGATTTGTGGTTCAGCCGCTCAAAGATTTATCGGCATCTTTAGATTGGTATATGATTAATCAGCGCAACACTATTCAAGCAGAAGATCCACAGTTTATTTTGGATCATGAAGATAGTAGCCCAGAGTTTGCAGCTTTAATTGGTCGTGATCCACGTAACCCTGGACTAGAAGCAAGATACCCAGGCTTAAATAAAGGCCGAATCAAAAGTATTACTACACCCTATGTCAATGTCGGAAAGACTGATACACAAGGTCTAGATCTTGATCTCAAATATGTTTTATCTCTGGGTCAATACGGGAAGTTGAACCTTCGTGAGGTGAACAGCTATACCTTAACCTTCAAACAAAGTACCACGCCAGGTGAGCAACCCGTGAGTCGATTGGATAGTATCTATCATCCAAAGTGGAAGAACACTTTCCGCATAGGCTATGAGTATGCGAGCAGTGAGCTTGCCTTTACTGCGCGAACTTCCGCAGGGACCAAGAATATTACCGATCCTACATATAGCCAAGATCCAGAGATTACCGATGCCCGTATCCCTTCATATACGGTTTGGGATATGAATTATAACTTTAAAGCCACTGATCATTTGACGTTGAACTTTGGCGTGAATAATTTATTTGATAAATCTCCTGTCTATGGCAGTACGACCTATTTAGATGATTTTATTACACCGCTGAATGACCATGTTGGACGTTATTACTATGCCAACATGCGCTATAAGTTCTAAACGTCTTTTCATGTTCCACGTGGAACACGCATAAAAAACGACACGCTAGCGTGTCGTTTTTATTTGAAAGGATGACTAAGCCTTTAATTCATCCAGCTCCATCATCATCTCAAGCAGGCTTTCATCCAAGCTTGCAATTGAGGCTGTATGCTGCTGCTGTTGCTCCATCAGTTTCAGAAGTTCGGCTTTGCGTGACGCTTCATAGAGACCCGTATCAGCCATCGTCACTTCCAGCTGTTTGAGTTTACTGTGCAGCTCTTGAATCTGTTTTTCAGTTTTTTCTATTTTGCTGCGCAAGGGGCGGGTTTGTTCGCGTTTTGCGGCAGCTTCTTTACGCGCTTGCTCTTTATCGATGGGTTTGGCATTTTCTACTTTAGGCTGCGCCTCAACGACTTTAGGGGCAACTTCCGCAATTTTCTTTGCGGCGGCTTTATCCGCAGCTGTTTTGGTGGGTTTAGCCGCCATCTCTTGCTGACGGGTTTGCTTGAGCCATTGGGCATAGTCAGCAAGATCGCCATCAAAGGTACGACACATCCCGCCATGAACCAGCAGTAAGTCATCACAAACACTGGCAATCAGTTGACGTTCGTGTGAGACCAAAACAACCGCCCCTTTGAAGTCTTGCAAAGCCAGTGTCAATGCATGGCGCATATCGAGATCCAAGTGATTGGTCGGCTCATCCAATACCAGTACGTTAGGCCGTTGCCAGACGATCAGTGCCAGTGCGAGGCGTGCACGTTCACCACCAGAGAAACTACCACAAGTGGTATCCATGCGTTCGCCGCTAAAGCCAAAACTACCAAGATAGGCACGCAGCTCGGCATCGGATATTTTCTTACCTGCTAAGCGTCCCAGTTGCAGCATGGGACTGGCATCGGCATCGAGAGCATCCATCTGGTGCTGGGCAAAGTAGCCCAGATTTAAATGCTCACTGGACGTACGCTCTCCTGATAACGGTTCAATCACGCCAGCTAGAGTTTTAATCAGGGTGGACTTACCTGCGCCGTTCATTCCCAGCAAACCGATACGGCTATCGGGGGTGAGTTGTAGGCGTATATTATTGACGATGATGGTTGTGCCGTAGCCTGCACCCACTTCATCCAATTGCAGGAGCGGGGAGCTCATCTTGCTTGGTTCACGGAAGCTAAAGGTAAACGGCGTATCGACATGGGCTGGCGCAAGCTTTTGCATCCGCTCAAGCTGTTTCACACGGCTTTGTGCCTGTTTAGCGCGAGTCGCCTGCGCGCTAAAACGATCAATGTATTTTTGCAAATGGGCCCGGGTAGCTTCTTGTTTCTCAAACGACTGTTGTTGCTGCGCTAAACGCTCAGCGCGAGTCTGTTCAAAGGTGGAGTAGTTGCCGGTGTATAGCGTGACTAGGCCGGCCTCAATATGAATGATGTGATCAGTAATGGCATCCAGAAAATCACGATCATGCGAAATCAGTACGAGCGTGCCTGGATAGTTCTTGAGCCACTCTTCAAGCCACAAGATTGCGTCCAAGTCCAAATGGTTGGTCGGCTCATCCAGCAGTAGTAAGTCTGAACGGCTCATGAGGGTACGCGCGAGGTTCAAGCGCATGCGCCAGCCGCCTGAGAAGCTGGAGACTGGGGCAGACTGTTTCACCGTGGTAAAGCCGAGACCCGCCATCATTTGAGCGGCGCGCGCGGTTGCGGTATAGCCATCGATTTCACCGAAGCGCTCATGCAGTGAAGTGAGCTTTTCAAGAGGCATGGTGTCCGACTCATGCTCAAGCTGCTGGTTGATCGTCCACCACTCTTCATCACCTGAAAGGACAAAGTCAATCGCAGAGGTTTCCTGACTTTCGACTTCCTGAGCCATATGGGCAACTGTCCATGTTGCGGGGCGAGTGAGACTGCCGACATCTGCCGCCATGTCACCCATAAAGGCTGCAAACAACGTCGACTTCCCTGCGCCATTGACGCCAGTTAAACCGACTTTCCAGCCAGGATGAATTTGAAAGGTCGCCTTTTCAAACAATAGTCGACCACCGCGGCGGAGTGCAAAATCTTGGAGCTGAATCATTGAGAAAGCCTAAAGTAAACGGGCAAAATTAAGGAGGGGAATAGGATGCGCTATTGTAGTTTTTTGTGGATAGAATAACCAGTAATCAGGCTTGAGTTTAGTAACGGTTAGAGATTGGTAAGTGGTCTGAAAAGAAGTGTTGATGGGTCAGTACAGTTCTGATCCGTTAGGGTGTTGAATTATCATTATAAAATCAAAATTAGCTGTATTTATTAACAAAAATGTCAAACAGGTCAATGTAAATTGATGGCAATAGCGCTTGAAAAAAAATAATAGTTGGGCAGAATAGGCAGCGCGACGCATAAATAGCGGAATAACTCCGCAGACTAAAGGGAAAATTATATGAACATCAAAATGAAAATGGCATTAGCCGCATCAGCGGTAGCACTCGCAACTTCTGCGCAGGCCGCTCAAACTATGTGTGTTTTCGACCTTCTGGGGGCGCAAGGGGACAGCTACTCCATGATGAAGGACTATGCACTGGCTGCGAAAGGATGGGGTGCGGATATTACACTGAAAGCTTACACCGATGAGCGTGTAGCTTCTGAAGATTTCAAAGCGGGTCAATGTGATGCAGTTGCATTAACCGGTATTCGTGCACGTCAATTCAACAGCTTCACAGGTTCTATTGACGCCATTGGCGGCTTGCCAAGCAACGCAGCTGCAAAGCTCATCATCAGCTTGATGGCAAACCCTAAACTTGCACCAGACATGGTTAGCCAAGGCTATGAAATTGCTGGTGTGACGACTCTGGGTTCTGCATACATTATGGTAAACGATCGTAGCATTAATACCCTGTCTAAAGCCGCTGGTAAGCGTTTCGGCGTTTTAGACTATGATAAAGCACAAGCAATCGTGGTTCAAAAAGTCGGTGCACAACCTGTTTCTGTAGACTTATTGACTATTGGCGGTAAATTCAACAATGGTCAGATCGATATCATCGGTTTGCCTGCATTGGCATTCAAACCGCTTGAGCTTTACAAAGGTTTAGGCAACAAAGGTGCAGTAATCCGTTTCCCTGTTGTTCAGGTGACTGGTGACATCGTGATCCGTCCTGATAAATTCCCAGCAGGCTATGGTCAGAAGAGCCGTACTTGGGTTGCAAGTCAGATCGATAAAGAAATGGCTTTGATCAACAAAACCGAAAAATCCATTGATGCTAAATTCTGGATGGATATTGCTGCCAATGACAAAGTGGGCTATGTAAAATTGATGCGTGAAGCACGTATTGATTTGACTAAACAAGGAATCTACAACAAAAAAATGATGTCGATCCTGAAGAAAGTACGTTGCCAACAAGATCCAACCAGCTTTGAATGTGCGTTGACTGACGAATAATTCACGAGTCGTTGATTAAGATCTAAAAAGCCAGCGTCATTGCTGGCTTTTTTTATGCAGGATATGTAATAAATTGACTTATGTGACCGAAATAACATTAAAATGGCGTCAATATCGACGGCGCCATGATATGGAATAATAGGTAAAGGACTGTATGCAGCTCAAGATGGGCTGGGGACGGACTAGACCCCTCGTTGTTAATCGTTTATGGAGAAATAAAAACGTGAAAAAAATAGCAATCGCTGCCCTGTTTACTGCAATGAGCTTACAAGCTGTGCATGCTGCAGGTGATAAATTAACATTGTGTGTTTATGATCCACTTGGTGCGCGTGGCGATGCCTTTGGATATGCCAAAGACTATGTTCTACAGATGCCGCGTTTTGGTTTAACCAACCCGATTGATCTAAAAGCCTATACCAACGAAGCCATCATTGCCGAAGACTTTAAAGCCGGTCAATGTGATGGCGCAATCATGAGTAACTTACGTGCACGTGAATTCAATAAATTTACTGGCAGTTTAGATGCGATTGGTGCAGTTCCAAGCAAGCAGGACTTAAACATCGCACTACAAGTCCTCTCCAGCAAACAGCTCGCACCCAAGATGTCACAAGGGGATTATGAAGTTGTTGGCATGATTCCTCTAGGCGCTGCTTATATCATGGTGAATGACCGTAAGATTAATACCTTGGCTAAAGCCGCAGGTAAAAAAATCGCGGTACTGGATTACGATAAATCACAAGCCAAATTGGTACAACGCGTAGGCGCACAGCCTGTTAGCGTCGATTTGACAACGATTTCTGGCAAGTTCAATAACCATCAGGTGGATATCATTGCAGGGCCATCCGTGATTTTTAAACCCCTTGAACTGTGGAAAGGGATGACTGATTCTTCAGGCGCGGTCAAAGGGGCTGTGATTCGTTTCCCACTGATTCAAGTGACAGCGACCATGGTGGTGCGTAAGAGCAAATTTACCAATGAAGAAGCTAATCAAAAAATCCGTGAATATGTGTTTTCGCAGATTGGTACGGCTTACAAGTACATCGATAATGCTGAAAAAGAGATCGATGCCAAATATTGGATGGATGTTCCAGATGCCGATAAAATTGGCTATAGCAAGTTGATGCGCGAATCACGTTTGGACCTAACCAAAGACGGTACCTATAATCCAGAGATGATGAAACTGTTGAAAAAAGTACGTTGTAAAACAGCACCGACTAACTTTGAGTGTGCATTAAACGACGAGTAAGTCTTTGTTTCTGAACAGTAGGGGCTTTATGCAACCTTAAGTCCTTATTGTACAGAACGGATTAAACCCATGAATGGATACGTTCATGGGTTTTTTATTGGCTTTGTGATGTGGACGTTATTTCATGTTGATAGGAAACACTCCCTTGAAAAACGAGGTTACATCAGCATATTAATCCAGTGCCCCGTACGTGCTATGATATGCGTCTGTAAAAAGCGTTTATTCGACTATCTAGACAATAGCGCGGCTTATATCTGTAATGAAGGAGATAACGATGAATGCACCTGCCATGATTTTAACCGACCGTGCAGCGACAAAGGTTCGCCAGTTACGTGAAGGTGAGGGAAGTGATGATCTGCTGCTGCGGGTTTATGTCACGGGTGGTGGCTGTTCGGGATTCTCTTATGGATTCACGTTTGCAGAAGCAGCAAATGATGATGATGCGCGCGTCGAAAATGGTGATGTAGCCATGGTGATCGACTCACTCAGTTATCAATATTTAGTCGGTTCTGAAGTTGATTATTTGGAAGGTCTAGAAGGTTCTCGTTTTATCGTTAAGAATCCAAATGCGACAACAACCTGTGGTTGTGGCTCATCTTTCTCATTATAAGAACGAGCGGTTTTTTATTATTTAAAACATGATCAGCTAGATCTCAAATATCTGTGTTTTTGTTAGACAATTTAGAATAATAAATTTTGAGATGTAGTTGACAGCATTGAATAAACTGACATAAGCTTGATCTCGAAGGAACTAAAGCAAAACAGGAAGTTTTGCTAAATATATCGCCTAGTTTGGCATGCATTATTAATAAAATTTTATTCATTTTTTGAATATATTTAGTATTTAAACTCGCCAAGCCTTGCCTGTATTTTCTGCTTCCTCTCATGCAGAACGCCTTCGTTTATCAAAAAAATGGATATTTACTCCAAGGAGCTAGGATAATGGCAAAAGTTTTATTAGATGGATTGTCATCAATTGACGGGTTTGTTGCAGCAGTATTAGTGGATTCGACCAGCGGGTTAAGTTTGTCGACTATCGGCGGTGGCCTGGATCTGGATTTGGCGGCAGCGGGGAATACTGAAGTCGTTCGCGCAAAGCGTAAAGTAGCTGAAGCATTGAAACTCAATGATCGCATCGAAGATATTTTGATTACTCTCGGTAAGCAATATCACTTGATCCGTCCGTTGGAACGTAATGCGGATATTTTCATCTATTTGGTTTTGGACCGCGCGAAATCTAATCTTGCGATGGCACGCCATACTTTAAAGTCATTCGAAAAAGAACTCGATTTCTCTTAAGTTTAATGTAGTCGGTGTTTTAACGTATTAGCATTTGAAGTCAAGCAAAGAGAATAGGATGTTGTCTTTGCTTGACGTTTTTCTTTATTAATGATGATAAAAACTCAATTGAAAAGAGTATCGACATGGAACGGTCATTCAGGGCGTCAATTGTAGGATTGGGTTGCTCCGATGTAGTCTCTATACGCCAACATATTCACGATGTTTTGGCAGACGGCGGGGATGTAAGCTGGGTTTCCGCCAATCAAGAAAATTTAGACTTCCTCGTCATAAATTCTTGCTTTATCAGCTCATCAAGCATTCAAAGCTTGATTCGCAAAAATGCACTTCCCGTTTTGTTGGTCAATCACTCTCCCAAGAACGAAGAGATTGAACAGAACATCATTTCTTTACCTCTATTTGAAAACGCACGTCTTAAAAACTGGGTGCAAGAATTTGTCATCGATAAAAAAAGAGCGGCGATTTCAACAGCCGCGCCACAAAGTGTGGACCAGAACCCCGCTGTGATAGAGAGTACAACTTTGCTCAAAGGATTCGCATCCAAGGCTCAGGGCTTATATCACCTGTCTGATACCCGAGGAGTGATAGGCGTTGTGGATACGATCAGTGGCTTGATGTGGCTAGTTCCTGAGCGGAGTACATCTATTGATATGGCAGGCTCTTTAAAGTATGAAGTGGTCTCGCAAATTCCCAGACAGCATCGCTCAGTCGATCTGATGCAGTGGTTATGGGAAGTGATCTGGTCTGCATCCTCTTGTGCCACCTTGGTACCGCTAGAACAGCTCATTGAAATTAAAATGTGGCCGCAACCCTTCCTTAAAAGTGACCGCAAAGATATGTTGATCTTATCCGCTTCTTTAGCGCAAGGGATATCGAGCGCGCATAAGTTGGCTCTGGATACCAAGATTCCCCTATCTCGGGTGCAGCATTTTGTCTCTGCGCTTGTAACTTCAGGGTTTGCTGAGTGTGTTGATCGTATGCCCGAGGTTGCTCCTCAAGTCCATCAAGTCGAAAGAGCCGTCGTTGCGGTAGAGCAGACCGTGATCCGTCGTTTGTTATCAGGTTTGAGAAACCGTTTGGGACTCTAAGGGCCTATCGTTGAAAATTGTAGAGGTGAATCTATGCAACGCTATAAGATCGTGTTTTGCGGGGGAATGGGGTCAGGAAAGTCTCAGGCAATCAGCAGCTTGTCTGAAATTCCTGTCTTCGCCACCGAAGCACTGAATACGGACGAAGAGGCGCATAGTAAGCTGCACACCACGGTCGGGATTGATTATGGTGAAATCACGATTGATGACACTTTAAAAATTGGTCTTTACGGTACGCCAGGACAAAATCGCTTTCAGTTTATGTGGCCAACCATTGCTCAAGGTGCCTTAGGTATAGTGATTCTCATTGATCACAGCGCGGCAAATCCTTTGGCAGATCTGGATATTTACTTAGAGTCTTTTGTCGGGAAGTCTGATCGTATTATTGTGATTGGGGTGACGCATGTCGATGTCAGCTCAAATCATTCTTTTGATATCTATCGTCGTTGGCTCATCGATCATAAAAAACGTTATCCCATTTTTAGCGTCGATGCTCGGCAAAAAGATGATGTGCTGCTTCTCGTGGAGACCATCATTGCCTCCCTCGAAGTACAGGTTGAAGCGTAAAACGCAATCGTAAATTGTTAAATCATTGTCAAGCAAGGAATCTTAAATGATCATGGTGAAAGAGGGGCAACACCGTCAACCCTCAACCTTATTTGTTAAAATTGCGGAACGCTGTATCGCCGAATTGTCTTCATCGGTTGCGGGTATCAATAGTGTTTTACTGGCCACCAGCGATGGTTTTGAAATGGCACTGGTCACCAATCAGGCGAATCTGGATGGTGGCAAAATTTCTGCGGTGAGTAGTTCGATATTATCGATGATCCAATCCTTCACCGCCGAGATCAAATTGGTGAATTGCCAATCCTTGATTTTGGATGCGCAAAACGGTAAGGCTATCATTGCCAGTGTGCCGTGCAAACAGGTCCCGTTGGTACTTGTCGTATTGACGACAGAACAGGTACTACTCGGGCAGGCTTTGCATGGCATGCGCCATTGTATCCAGCGCTTGGTGGACAGCGAGCAGAAGCTATTAGCGGGTTAATCCTGCTTTTTACGGTTGCTCGTGCTTACCAGCGGCCGCCTAAGACACGATAGCCTGTAGCCCCAGTGACTGCAGGCAAATTTCCAGGTAATCCCTCTATACGCTGACGTGCAAGCCATGCAAAAGCGGTTGCTTCTACCCAAGTCGGTGCAAGTCCGAGTTCTTTGGTGCTCTTTAACGTCCACTCTGGTAACCATTCCGCCAATGTTTGCCAGAGCGTATGGTTATAAGCACCGCCTCCGCATAACCAGACTTCACCTCCATCTAAATTGGTTTGTTCTATGGCGTCAGCCACGGAGCGCGCGGTCAGTTTGAGGAGCGTTGCTTGGATATCCTGAGGAGGAGCATTATTCAGATCGTAATGTTCAAAGCTGCCATAGCTGTCCTCATGGAAATCAATCTCCACCACATCTGTAATTTGTTGTTGTAACCACTCCAGATTGAAATCTTCACGTCCAGTGCTTTTTGGGTGAGGTCGGGTGAAGTATTCATGACTGAGAAGTTGGGTTAAGAGGGGTTTATGCACGGTTCCTGCAGCAGCCCATATGCCATCTTGATCATAGGTTTGTCCAGTATGTTGAAAGCACCATGCATCCATCAGGACATTGGCAGGTCCTGTATCGAAGCCATAGACCGCATCGGGTTGTCCTGCGGGGAGTACGCTGATATTGGCAATGCCCCCCAGATTTAAGATGATGCGGTTGATCGTTGGATGCTGAAACACCGCTTGATGGAAAGCGGGAACCAGCGGCGCACCTTGCCCTCCGGCAGCCATGTCACGGCGACGGAAATCAGCAATGACCGGAAGACCAGTGATCTCGGCAATCAAGTTAGGATCGCCGATTTGTAGACTGAATCCTGATTCTGGGCGGTGACGAATGGTTTGACCGTGGCTGCCAATCGCGCGGATATCCGCCTTATTCAATTGATGGTCGTGAATCAGTTGGTTGATCGATTCACCCACCAGCCGACCCAGTGCGACATCTGCAACACCCATACGCTCGATTTCATTGTCATCGGGGAAGGTTAGTGCGAGTAAGTCTTCACGTAACTCTTCAGGGAAGGGAACTGTCAGAGAGGCATGCAGCGCTAGGGGTTCAAATGATACGGCTACAAAGTCGATTCCATCGAGACTCGTACCAGACATCACACCGATATACATTTCCTGCGCCATAATTTTGACCTAATCTTGCTCATTGTGCGGATGATTGATGTTGCTAAGGTTAACCTATTACACGTAATTATCGCTAACTCCTCGATATTAAAAACGGCTAATATATTACGCAATATTACGGCAGCTATATTTGTAAGGTTATGACGAATTTTCTTCCTGCGGAACAACAACTGGCGCTGATTGAGCGCGGTACGAGTGACATTATCCAACGTGATGAATTACTTAAAAAATTAAAAGAGAATCGCCCACTGCGTGTCAAAGCGGGCTTTGATCCTACGGCACCCGATTTGCATCTGGGTCATACCGTGTTGATCAATAAATTACGTACCTTCCAAGAGTTGGGCCATGAAGTTTTATTTTTGATTGGCGATTTTACCGCCATGATTGGAGATCCAACCGGTAAGAGTGCGACACGCCCTCCGCTAACGCGTGAGCAAGTGCTTGAGAATGCCAAGAGCTATCAAGAACAAGTGTTTAAGATTCTCGATCCTGAGAAGACTAAAATTGTGTTCAACTCGACTTGGTTCGAGCAAAAAAGTGCAGCGGACCTGATTGCCCTGGCATCACAATATACCGTAACCCGCATGATGGAGCGTGATGACTTTAGCAAACGCTTCAAAGCGCAACAGTCGATTGCCATCCACGAGTTCCTCTATCCGCTGGTTCAAGGTTATGACTCCATTGCACTGACTGCCGATGTGGAGTTGGGTGGTACTGATCAGACCTTTAATCTATTGATGGGTCGTACCCTGCAAGCGCGATATGGTCAGGAAGCACAGATCTGTATCACCTTGCCGATTCTGGAAGGGCTGGATGGTGTGCAGAAGATGTCGAAATCGCTGAATAACTATATCGGTGTCCATGATTCGGCGGGCAGCATGTATCAGAAGATTCTGTCTATGCCCGATAGTCTGATTCCGCGTTATTTTGAGCTACTCAGCTTTCGCCCGATGGACGAGATCAATGGCTGGTTACTTGAAATGGAAAATGGCCTGAATCCTCAGGAACTCAAAAAGCGTATCGCGCTGGAGTTGGTTGAACGCTTCCATGATGCCGATGCCGCAGCAAATGCACATAAGAGCGCGGGCAATCGCATTGTCGATGGAGAAATTCCCGAAGACTTGCCAGAAGTCACGCTTGCGCTGGAAGGGCAAGACGCTTTGTTTATTACCAGCGTCTTGAGTCGTGCTCAGCTCACCAAGAATGCCGCACAGGCCAAAGATGCGCTCGCTCGGGGTTCAGTGAAAGTGGATGGCGTTGTGGTTGATGCATCCTTTAGCTTGGTTGCTGGTGCAAATGTGGTCATTCAAGCTGGAAAGAAAGCCATCGCCCGCGTTATCGTGAGCTAAGCTGCTAAGCTGTGTGGCCCTCAAGGTGACCCTGATCACCTTGAGGCTATGTATATTATTGACCAATCACGCCGCAGACCAAACGGGGGCCACCGCCGCCAAGTTTCTCTGGCTGATCCGCGTAATTATCCCCGCCTAAATGAATCATCAGCGCATGTCCCGTCAGCTCAGAAATATGTTTAATTCTGGGTGCAAGCACAGGCAGCTTTGCCGTGCCATCGGCATTCACGGTCAGAGCAGGTAAATCCCCGAGATGACCGGAGTCGCTATAGGCACCCAGATGTTTTTCAGTTTTCTGCGGATCAAAGTGTCCACCTGCTGCCATGCCTTTGTTGTCACAGGATGGGTTCTGGTGCAGGTGGAAGCCATGAATGCCCGGCGGTAAACCCTTGAGATCGGGGGTGAGTACAACACCATATTTGCTTTCACTTAAGACCACCGTGCCAACAGCAGTGCCAACACCTTGATCGGCGGTAAAAAATAATGGCACGGTCGTATCCGCACTGGCGAGTGTGGAGAGACCCAGACAAATCGTTGCAAGACCCAGTGACAAAGTTTTCATGATTTAAATCCCTTGTAATACAACCTTCAATGAAGCGATGGATTCATCTATTTACAACGCATTTTTCTACAAATCCTTGCGATAGTCCTTTATACCGCGCTGGGTGATTAATGAACGTATCGCTCTCGTTTTAATTGGTAAGTCTGCTGCCATGCCTCTCAATATCCCTGCTCTTTATCTGACCTGTGCTGATCAATAAATTGCTATAATTCGCCCCAGCTTTCTCTTCTATCGTTGTCTAAAGAACCGTATGTCACTCCCCGAAAATGCTGTAGAGCAATTCTCTCATTGCCTCACTGATAGTCTTATCCCAAGCGCTGATGGCTTTTCATTTATCAAATTGAGCTTGGCTAAATATAGTGGCAATGAGGCTGGGCTGAACAAAATTTCTGTCCGCCTGCTTGAGGTAAAAGGTCAGCCGCATCTCTCCTTTACCTATCACTATCAGACACGTGATGTGACCAAAAATTTTCGCATTGAAGACGGGTTGGCGCAGATCCGTACCTATCTCGATCAGAGCCAAACCGATAGTTTTAAGAGTGCTCATTTAAGGTTGCAAGGGCTCGAGACGCAGTTACTCTTTAATAAGAAAAATGAGGCGACGATACAAACGACAGCGGTTGCGAACACTACTGTAGTTTCACAAGCCCATGATCGGGAGAAGAATCGTTTTATTGATATCAAGCGCCCGTTTCTAACGGGGCTTGGTGTGACGGATGCTCAGCAGAAATTGATTCCCGCCATGTCGCGCAAGTGGAAGCAGATCAACAAATTCATAGAAGTCTTCCAGCATGCGTTTGAGTCCTTAAAGCTGCCGACGAGTCGTCCAGTGCATGTCGTCGATTTTGGGGCAGGGAAGGGCTATCTCACGTTTGCGATACATGATTTTCTCCGTGAAACCTTGGGCTATACAGCTCAGGTCACGGGTGTTGAACTCCGTGATGAGCTGGTTAAGCTGTGCGGCAATGTCGTTAATCAATTGAGTATTCAAGGCTTAGGTTTTTATCAAGGCGATGTGCGCAGTTATCATCCAGAAGCCGTGGATGTCATGATCGCGCTGCATGCCTGCGATGTTGCGACCGATTATGCCTTGCATACGGGAGTGCGTTTGGGTGCATCCATCATCATGTGCGCGCCGTGCTGCCATAAGCAAGTAAGACCGCAAATACAGAGTCCGCAAGTCTTGCGTCCGATGCTGCAGCATGGGGTACATCTGGGGCAGGAAGCGGAGATGTTGACGGATGGTCTCCGTGCCTTGTTGCTGGAAGCCTGTGGCTATGAAACCAAAGTTTTTGAGTTTGTGGCGCTCGAGCACACCAGCAAGAACAAAATGATCTTGGCGATTAAGCGAGAGAGTCTAGCCAAGAATACGGCTAAAAAAGCTGAAATTTTAAGTCAGATTGAATCCATCAAAGCCTTTTATGGCATTCGTGAGCAGTGTTTGGAAAGCTTACTGATCGCTGATGGACTGCTGTAAAACAGCGACGTTCCACGTGGAACGTCGCTTAAATAGCATCACTTTTGCTTCACACGCTATGCAAAGATGGTCGCGGTTTGTCGACTGATTGCTACCAAACTTCCCCGCTCATCCCAGATATGCGCTTCACTATGCGCATAGCCTGCTTTAGCCGAGTCAGTTTTGACTTGATATAGCCACCAGCTTTCAGACGTTTTGTCTGAGGGAATATCCAAAAATTCCAAAGTCCAGCATAAGCTACTGGCTGGTGCCACGGTTTTAAACATAGGCAATACAGATGGCGGCCATGCATCAATCAGTGCAAAAAGGTGCGATACCGTCATCTCTGAAAACTGATCTTTCCAGCGCATCCAGCCACCAAAGTCAGGATGTGCTGCACCTGAGAAAGGCTGAGCACCATTGGTCCAGCGGATGTCTGTCTGTTGAAAGAACTCGGGCATCATGCCCGCGATATAAGGTAAGGCCCGAATCTCGTCCGGTTGTTTGCACTTTGGTGCGGCATGCGTGGGGAGGACATGGATTCCAGAATCACGTGCACTGCCAAAACTGGCCAACAGCACAGCCAGCACTTCACCATTTTGAATCAGGCGAGCTTCTGCCTGAGTCACCGATTTACCGCTGCGAAAGATTTCAGTTTTAAACTCAATTCCACCGACGGCAACAGCACCGATGAAAGAAACTGTGGCCGAGCGCAGCACGCGGTTTTGTCCATCTGCACCGAGCGTCGCGATGAGACGACTACATAGTAAACCTGCGACCAAACCACCATAAGTGGCTCGACCTTGGCCCCAGCCCGGTGGAATGGTCATTTGGTTCTGAGTTTGGGCTTGGGTTAACAGTTGATGGATCGACATGAGCATTCTCTTTTATTCATGAAAAGCGATGCTTTGAGCGTACATGAAATTAGAGTATGCGTCGGTGCATTTATGAGACCGACTGGTCATATATTTTGTGGGTGCTCGATGAGATGCTTGGCCGCTTTCTCTAGAAAGATCTACTCGTGCAGAACTTTATAAACGATCCGTGCAAGACTACTGCCAAACCCCGCTACACCCGCCAGTTCATTTTCTGATGCTCGCAGTACCCCTTGGATACCGCCAAAGTGGGTCAAGAGATCACGACGACGTTTGGGCCCCAGACCGGGAATGACCTCTAGGACCGAACCACCCCGCTTCTTATCGCGTTTGGCGCGGTGCTTGGTGATGGCAAAGCGATGCGCTTCATCACGAATCTGTTGAATAAGATGTAGCGCTTTATCGTCGGGCTCCAGCTGAAAGAAAGTACCGTCAATACGGTGCAGGGTTTCAAGACCAGGCTTACGTCCTTCGCCTTTAGACACGCCAATCATGAGCGGATGTAGATCCAATTTTTCCATCACGGCTTTAGCGACATTGAGCTGACCTTTACCGCCATCAATCAACATCAGGTCGGGGACCGGTTGCTTCTTATAGCGGCGTTCGAGTACTTGCGCCATGGCGGCATAATCATCACCGCCAGTGATGTCGGTGATTGCATACTGGCGGTAATCACGCTTACGGGCACCGCCCTGATCAAACACCACACAAGAGGCAATCGGGGATTCTCCCATGGTATGGCTGATGTCAAAACATTCAATACGATCAATAGGTTGTCCGAGTACATCCTGGAGCACGCGAAAGCGTTCTTTGAGCTGAATATGGTTGGCCAATTTGGCTTTTAGGGCACCATCAGCATTCATGTTTGCGATCTCAAGCCACTCTGCGCGATTCTCTCGTACACGGGATTTGATGGTGACCTTTTGTTTGAATTCGAGCTGGAGGGCTTCCTCAAGCGCGGCTTTGTCTGGCAGTTCCACGTTGACGATCAGCTCACTCGGGAGTTCATCGGCAAACTGGAAATAGAACGACGCGAGAAACTCGGATAACAGCTCCCCGATGTTGTCGTTCATATCGAGGTCAGGGAAGAAGCTTTTCCCGCCTAAAACTCGCCCACCGCGCACATTCATCACCTGTACACAGACCACACCCGCTTGTTGGGCAATCGCTAGGATATCGGCTTCTCCTTTTACCGTATAGACCGATTGATGGGCTTGCACTTCGCGCAGGACGCCGAGTTGATCACGGTAAAGCGCTGCTTGTTCGAAGTCGAGCTCTTCTGCCGCATGCTCCATTTGGCTGATGAGCTTTTGATTCAGGTCACTCATATTGCCTTTCATAAAGTCGATGGTATTGGCAACATCCACGGCATAGTCTTCAGGAGAGACGAGTCCGACACACGGTGCGCGGCAGCGTTTAATCTGATATTCCAGACAGGGTCGTTTACGCTGTGCAAAGAACGCATTTTCACAGGAACGCACCATAAACATTTTTTGCATAACGACCAAAACTTCTCGCGCTGCGGCTGCACTGGGATAGGGGCCAAAGAATTTGCCTTCCTGATGATTGCGTTTGCCACGTCCGGCGGCCAGTCGTGGGTAAGGCTGATCTGCGGAAATGAAAATATACAGATACGACTTATCATCGCGCAACATGATGTTATACGGCGGTTTATTTTCTTTAATCAGGTTTTGTTCGAGCAGCAGCGCTTCGGTTTCACTGCGCGTGATCAGGGTTTCAATATTACGGATGCGTGCGACCAGAGCCCGTGTTTTCGGGTGCTCAACGGTTTTGGCAAAATAAGTCGTGACTCTGTTTTTAAGGTTTTTTGCTTTACCGACATAGAGCAGCTCACCCTCTGCTCCCAGCATTTTATAAACACCGGGCAAGTTGGGCAGGGTGGCTAAGATGGCTCGGATATGGTCGGCGTAGAGTTCATTCATAGATCTGATATCGAATCGTGCAATTTTATTTTGGGTAAAGACAATCATCTCATCATACTTGAGTCGAACGTCACAAGCATAGTTTCACGTGGATGATGTTATCCATGGGTTTATTTGCGCTAAACTCAAGCGCAAAGGAGTTATATGATTTGAGCCGTTCACTTCTCATTTCCTTGGTTTAGCCGCATCATGTTGTGATTTGAATTAAGCCCGTTGTCATTGAGTTGTATCCATGGATACCTATAATCATTTAGAAATAAATAGTTGAGAATACCTATGTCTGGAAAGTTGTCTCCGCAGTCGGGTATTTTGCCTCCGATTCCTGGCTATGCCCGTTTCTTAATTTTGAATATCGAGCAGCTTGGGCTTGATCAGTTAAAAGCACAGCTCACCAAATTTGAAGAGACGCGCAATCGGCTTTTGACTCAATATCCCAATTCACGGTTATCCACGTCAATTGGTTTTGGGGCGGAGCTGTGGCAGCGGTTGGGCTTAGGCATGCCGCGCGGATTCCATGCCTTACAACCGCTGATAGGCAAAGGCACTTCCGATAAATTTGCCATGCCTGCAACTGGTGGTGATCTTTTGTTCCATATCCATAGTGATCGCGCGGATCTGTGCTTTATCTTGGCACAAGTGTTTATGCAGGGGATTAGTAATCAGGTTCAGGTCTTGGATGAACGCAATGCTTTTAGTTATCTGGATCATCGTGATCTGACTGGATTTATAGATGGCACTGAGAATCCGCAAGGCAGTGATGACCGAGCAGAAGCCACTTTGCTGGGAGAGGGTCACGGTAAATTTGCTGGCGGGAGCTTTGCCTTTAGTCAGCGCTTTGTGCATGACCTTGCCACGTGGAACCGACTGAAAGTCGATGCGCAGGAACATGTATTTGGTCGTTCTAAGCTTGAAAGCATTGAGCAACCCGAAGGCATCAAACGCACCAATTCGCATATTGGTCGAGTGGTCATCGAAGATGCACAAGGGGAAGAGCTAGAGATCGTGCGACATAGCATGCCATACGGTGATGCGAGTGGTGATCAAGGCTTGTTCTTTCAGGCCTATACCAAAGATCTAACCGTGATTGATCGGATGCTGTCGCGGATGTATGGCATTGAAGATGGCATTGGTGATCGAATGCTGAATTTCGTGACACCCGTCAGCGGTGCCTATTTCTTTGTACCATCACAAAATATGCTGGATGATTTAATCGACGCGTAACGTTTTCTGCGATTAAAAAACCGTATGGGAAGACTTCTCATACGGTTTTTTATGAGTCACTTTTAAAACCTTAAAAGTGACCGGATACACATCCATTAAGCAGCGACTTTAAGTGCCTTGAGTTTGGTCAGTTTCTTGGTGTCCACTGCTTCAACCCACTCCGTAATCCATGTGGCAACGGTTTGCGGTTCATTCAATAGCGCACTCCAATGCCCAGCATCTAAATCACGGCGATAAAGGTCTTTTACCCAATGCGTCAGGTCTTCAAATAAGAATGAATTGACGTAATTATCTCTTTTCAGCACGATGAGCTGAACAGGGCAATGGGCAAACATTTCTTGAGGTGACGTCAATTTGTTGATGAAGTTAGCGCGATAGAGTCGTACACCATAAACCCCATCATCAGTTTGAGTGGGGTTAGGATGAGCCTCAACCACGCCTTCACGTTTCTCCAGATACTTGGTCCAGAGTTTACCCAGACCATTTTTCCAGACTAACTCTGGCAGGATAGGCAGTTGGAACATGCCGATATACCATGAGCTGGCAAGCTGTCTGAAGGCATTGTGCTTGGGATCAATGGATGGTTTGAGCAAACGGCGACGCATCCAGTGTGCTGCATGATCTAAAGAAGGGCCAGACAGCGTGGTGTAGGAAGCAATACGACCTTTGAGTAAATCCGTGGTGACGGATTGCCAGCTTTGGATCGATCCCCAATCATGACCCACCAGATGGAAGCGACGGTCTGGAATAATGCTATCTACGACTGCTGCGAGATCTTGACTCAATAGTTCTAAACGATAATCAGAAATTTTCTTCGGTACATCCGACTTGCCAGCACCGCGGACATCATAAGCAATGACATAGAACTTAGGCGCCAGTTGCTCAATCAAGGGTAACCAAACCACATGAGAATCAGGATAGCCATGAACCAGTACAATCGGTGTATTCTTCGGGTCACCCCAAGTTGCAACATGTAGCCTGACATCATTGACGCTAATCACCAGTTGACTGGTGCCTGATGGGGCGTCTGTATATGGAGTAGGATTTAATACCATGGTAGGGCTATGCCTCGAAAACAGTGGGTTTAAGTTGCATGAATTCTATCGCAAATTTCTGTTATAAAATCATTAGCAATAAAACGTTATTCAGTTTAGTCTATATCTGCGGCACCTGTTTTATACCAATATAATATAAATCTCAAGGTTGAAGATTATGAAAAAACTAATAGTAGCGGCGGTATTGGTCGCATGTTCATCCGCAGCGATGGCAGACAATGATATCGGTTGCGGACTAGGGACTCAAGTCTGGGCTGGTCAAAAGGGCTTAGGTCCTAAAGTGCTTGGTGCTACCACCAACGGCACGTTCGGTAACCAAACCTTCGGTATTACTTTCGGTACGCTAGGCTGCCGTCAAAACGGTGTTGTTACTGCTTCAGCACGTTTGGGTGAGTTTATGGGGAATAACCAAGAAAGCCTAGCGCGTGATATGTCTGTGGGTCAGGGTGAAAGCCTGAATGTGCTGGCCAATCTGATTGGCATCAAAGAACAAGACAAAACCGTATTCTTCAACGCCACCAAAACCAACTTTGCAACTATATACGCGGCAAATAATCAAACGACTGGTCAAGTGCTTGCTGCATTACAAAGCGTAATGGCACAAGACGCGACATTGTCCGCGTATAAAATTGCCTAATTGAACATCCCGCTATAAGCAAAAAGGGCTCCGTGAAATACGGGGCTCTTTTGTCATTAGTTTTATATAATTAAAAAATTAATATTTATTTTTTAATTGCTTATTGGGTTATTGGTGTACATGGATGTACGAGCTTAAATCACGTATGATGCGGATAAAGACTTTGCCCTTTGGCTTGAGAAAGTCATTTAATCGATGGATGGGATTATTAACCCTGTCGATCATGCTGCCAGCCTTTGCCGAGATTGTTCCGGCTCACACATCACCATCGAATCAAATTACCCCCTTAAATATCCAAGCTTCAAACACAGAAATTTTGGCAGATGCGCTTGCCCGAGCTGACCGGATGCATTTAGCCGATTCACCCTATTGGCATCGTCTGATGGTTTATCAGAAAAAAAGGGCAGGATTCGAAAGTGCGGTGACCAAGTCGAGTTTCTTTCTGGCACCAAACGGGGGCCACAATCCTAAAGCAGAACTGGATGCGACGTTAAAGGGTCTTTTCAATTCAGGCATCAGTAAGCCAGATGATGCAACCGCATGCTTATTCCCTGTACGCCGCGATTGGCTGGTTGAGCAACTTGGGCTTAAAGACAGCGATTTACCCGCCACGCCATGCCCAGCATTGACCCAATGGTTGCAAGGGATTCAGCCTCAACATGCGACGTTGGTCTTTAGCTCTGACTATATGAATAATCCATCCTCGATGTTTGGTCATACGCTATTACGCCTTGATCCCGATGCCAATGTGCAGACCCGATTGCTGGCGTATGCGATTAACTATTCGGCACAAACTGATAATGCCAGTAGTGCCAGTTTTGCGATTAAAGGGCTAACGGGGCAATATCCCGGCTCTTATGACATCATGCCATATTATGAAAAAGTCAAAGAATACAATGATTTTGAAAGTCGCGACTTATGGGAGTACAGCCTTAATCTGACGCCGATGGAAACCCAGCGGATCACCAAACGAGTATGGGAATTGCGTTTTGTCTCTTTTCCTTATTATTTTTTGCATTCCAATTGTTCTTATCAACTCTTAGGTCTGATGGATGTGGCCAGACCGTCGCTATCCTTACAGGATCAGTTTCCGATCTATGCAATCCCTACCGATACACTGCGTGCCAGTCTGATCAAAGCGGGTTTACTTGAAAAAGTGGACTATCGTCCTGCCTTCGCCAGTCGCTTAAACGCCCAAGCGGATCATGCGATACCGCCTGTGATCAATGCTGCAAAGACTTTGGTTGAAAAGCCCGACGCCCAGTTAGAGGGACTCTCAGCAAAACAACAAGCACAGGCCAGTGAGATGGCCAGTGATTATGTTTATCACCAGTTTGTGGGTCATCATATCGATAAAGATGTTGCTCAGCTCAAGCTACGTGCGCTCCTGATCCGTCGCAGTCAATACGATGTCCCGGATACTCGCGTTACCGTTCCTGCACCAAGTATTGATCCCGCCCAAGGTCATTTGACGAGCCGGATCCTGTTGGGTGGCGGGGAAGCTCAGGGTCATGGTTTTGCCGATCTGGAGTGGCGACCGGCCTATCATGATCTATTGGATCCCGCTGGTGGCTATCGTAATGGTGCAGGCATCAACTTTTTACAGACACGTCTGCGCATACAGCAGGATGAGCTCTCTTTACAGCAATTAACGCTCCTTTCGATTGATTCACTGAGTCCAAAAACGGACTTCTTTGATCCGCTGTCATGGAATTTAGCCTTGGGTATTCGCCAAGTCTCGCAAGATCAAAAAGCATTTAGTCGGGATAAAACCCATGCCGTGAGTTATGTGCAGGGCGGTGAGGGACAGGCATGGCAACTCGGTTCTGCACTGTGTTATGGATTAGCCAGTGCGGCACTGGAGGGTGGTAAATTTTTAGATCATGGCTGGCGTGTTGGTATGGGCCCCAGTTTGGGTTGCCTGTGGAATATGTCCGCTTTTAGCCTACAACTACAGAGTACACAGTTGTTTTGGCAAGACCAGCATGTTTGGGAGAACCAGTCGAAAGTCGGTGCGCAAATTCCCTTGCATCTCGGGTCGAACGATCAACGGCAGGCCTTGCGTGTCAGTTGGCAACAAACTCGTCAGTCGAGTCGGCAGAGCCATGAGTTCAGCCTGTCTTGGCTGCGTTATTTTTAGCAATGTTTAGCGGATAGACTAAAGAGTTTTGACCACTTAGTTTGTCTGGATTTCTTATATTGTGCATGTTTATTGCATTGTATAGTCCCACAAATTTTAATTATTGAATTCAAACTTATGTCGACAGAGCGTACTTTTTTTGGACACCCGCGGGCACTAGCGCCGCTGTTCATGGCAGAACTGTGGGAGCGTTTTTCATACTATGGCATACGACCGCTACTGGTTTTGTTCCTCACCGCAACAGTGATGCAAGGTGGCTATGGCTTTGATCGTCCGACCGCCGCAGCGATAGTTGGCATATTCACGGGCAGTGTTTATCTGGCAACTTTACCCGGAGGGTGGCTGGCTGATAATGTCTTTGGTCAAGCGCGATCGATGTGGTGGGGCAGTATCCTGATTGCCTGTGGGCACTTAAGTATTGCGCTCGCACATCTGTTTGGTAGTACGGCTTTTTTTGTAGGTCTAGGCCTGATTGTCATGGGTTCAGGCTTATTCAAAACCTGTGCCTCGGTCATGGTTGGTCGACTTTATGAAGATACCGATCAACGCCGTGATGCCGGCTATTCGATCTTCTATATGGGCATTAATTTAGGCAGCATGGTTGCACCGCTCATCACGGGACTCTTGGCACAAGAGTACGGATGGTCTTGGGGATTTGGTGCGGGAGGGCTTGGAATGTTGATCTCATTGATCATCTACCGAGTTTATGCCAAAGCGACTTTTGATCGTCTGACCAATGACCTGCCTCCGATCTCACGCCAAAAAATGACGGCGATTATGTTGGGTTTGGTTGCGTCAATTCTTGCCATTATTATCCTGCTTGCAACCTTCCCACCGTTGGTGATTGCCAGTTCAATGACCTATGTCCTCGCAACAATCGTGGTGCTGTATATCAGTTGGTTGTTTATCTTTGGCGGTTTAAGTGGAAATGAAAAGAAACGCATTGTGCTCTGCTTAATCCTGTTTGTTGCTGCCGCAGTATTCTGGTCGGCCAACGAGCAGCAACCGACTGCATTGAACTTATTTGCGCAGGACTTTACCGATCGTCATGTCGGCGGATTTCTGATTCCGACGGTATGGTTCCAATCGATCAATCCGGTGACGATAGTGATCTTTGCACCGATTGTGGGATTGCTCTGGCAGCGTTGGCCAGTGCATGGGCTGTCATCCAGCATTGGCAAATTTATCATCGGTTTTCTGATGTGTGCTACCGCATTTGGTGTGATGTATCTGGCTGCAAATTTGGTACTCGGCGGTCAGCATCAAGTTTCACCGCTGTGGCTACTTGGCGCGTATTTACTATTTTCTATTGCAGAGCTCTTTGTCAGCCCCGTTGGTCTTGCTGCAATGACCTTGATTGCACCAAAGCATTTGCAAGGGCAAATGATGGGGCTGTGGTTTACCGCAGCGGCGTTGGGCAACCTGATCGCAGGATTGGTGGGTGGTCATGTTGACCCTAAGAATGTCGCACAGATGCCTAATTTATTTGGTCACACAGCGATAGCTCTGCTGATCGTTGCGGTGCTACTTTCCATTCTTGTGCCATTGATGAAGCGGTGGGTGAACGAGAAAATTGTTTAATTCATCATGCGCCTTATAAAAAAGCCCCGAACTAATCGGGGCCTTTTTTATATCGACAAGAATCAGTGTGAGAAGAAACCCGCAAGGAAAATCCAATACAACAAGCCACCCAGTATGAGCCACTTTAAGATGTAATAGATTTGGCGATTCTTCTTCTTCAGGTTCTTCGCGACCATGCGTACTTGATAGATATAGTGAAAGGCCTTGTTGATGCCGCCAGTACGATCAGCTTCATCATTGGGTGAGCTGGCTGCGGTCATGACATTGCGTGCGAACCAATGGTTAAAGGCCTGCGCCCAGCGTGCGGTCATTGGACGTTCAATATCACACAGCAGAATGATGCGATTTTCATCAGTACCATTTTCCGCGTAGTGAATGTAGGTCTCATCGAACATCACACCCTGACCATCGCGCCAGCTATAACGCTCTCCGTCCACATCGATAAAGCAGCGGTCATCATTGGGGGTGACGAGCCCTAAGTGGTAGCGCAGTGAGCCTGCATAGGGGTCACGGTGACGTACCAGACGGCTACCGGGTGGTAGCTCGGTGAACATCGCCGCCTTAACGGAATCTAGTCCACGCACCAGCTCAGTAGTCTTTGGGCACAGATCCATCGCTGAAGGATGACCATTCTCATACCATTTCAGATAAAAACGCTTCCAGCCTGTTTTAAAAAAGGAGTTAAAGCCGACATCGTTGTATGAACTCGAGGCTTTGATGCCGCCTTTCTCGGCCAACTGCTGGGCTTCACCGCGGATGACTTCCCAATTATCTTCCAGTACCTTCAAGTCTTTGAAGTACTCACTGGATAGGTACGGCGTGGTAGGGACTTTAGAAAACCAATACATGATCACGTTGACGGGTGCCATGAGGGTGGAATGGTCAAAAAACTGACGGAAAAAGGCATGTTTCACTTTACCTCGGCGCTGGATATAGATTGCCGAGAAGAGGAATATCGCCAGAATGATCCACTTCATAAAAATACTTTTTTTGGAAAAATTAGTCGTTATTTTATCAAGGCTTGCAGGCTCGTGCGACAACTAATCGACCACGAGCAACATTTAACCAAGTGTATTCTATGAATAGACAGTTAAAACAATTGCTTAGATTGAATATTAATTTGTGATCCGGCTAAAAAAACATCTTATTCAAGAGGGTTGACGCGTCCCATGTGATAGCGAACCCGCTCAGGGAGTCGTTTACTGACAACAGCGATGACATTATTGAGCATGCCCGGAGTGCAGACGGCTTGTCCGGCATTGACCGCGCGCCAGCCGGCACTGACGACAAATGGTGCATCACTCCAGAATGCCGCAGGGATTTTACTGGCCTTATCCGCAACATCCATCACATCATGAAATTCAGTGTGGGTAAAGCCAGGGCAAAGGGCGGTGACGCGAATTCCGTCACGACGCACATCCATATCCAGCGACTGTGAAAAGGCGAGCACATATTGCTTGATGGCCGAATACATAGTGCCGCGACCGGGCGGGGCAAAGGCGGCAAGGGAGGAGACATTGATGATCCGTCCCCACTGTTTTTCGGTCATGTTGGGCAGCACGGCATGGCAGAGTTCAGTCACGGCATTGATCATCACGTGCAATTGGGCTTGGACCACCTGCGGTGTTTGCTGACTAAAGCTTTCTTTTGGAGAGTAGCCGGCATTATTGATCAGGATATCAATCGACAGTTCACGGGTCGCAATTTCATCCATCAGGTGGGCTGTTGCACCCGCTTCAGCCAAATCACAACTGATGGCTTCCATGCGCTGTGGATATTTCTGCTGCAATTCACTGATTAACGCTTCAAGACGATCCAAACGGCGCGCGACCAACACCAGTTGATGACCTTCTGCGGCCAGTAAACGTGCGTATTCTGCACCTAGACCGCTGGATGCACCGGTAATGAGTGCGGTGTGTTGAGTCGTCGTAACCATGTTTAAAATCATCCTTTATATATAGCGTTGTTAAATATTATTGTTCATTGAGCGCACTAAAGACGACGAGCTGCGGTGAGTCTTGAAGGCCAGAATGCTGATCTGATCAGTGCTCAAGGCTATAGGCTCTACCCATGTTGTCCATATTATCCGCGCAATGATTTAAAAATGTTGCAATGCGACGCAGCTCGAAAGGGCTTGCCACTAAGGTGATCTCAGCAAGCTCTAAAAAGTTTAGGTGATCAATGTGAAGGTTTTCATTGCTATAGCCGTGAATTTTCATTTTTTTGTTTAACGATCCATTTTAAGGATACAAAAGTCATCCGTATTGAGTGGTTGTTTATCAGTTTTCATTAGCAAAATAATTTGTGACCTTTGCGTCACAGCATATATACACGCAAAAGCATCACTCAGCCACCGTCTTGGCGTACACTCTACACAGTTTTTTTCTGCTTGCCCTGATCCTATCCATGAAAACAGCATGGGAGCGATTTGTCAGCGCAGAGTTAACCCCTTTTTTGTAGTCAATTTTTTGCTGTTCCACTTCCTACATCAGGAGCTTTAGGCATGATTTACTCTGGTAATGCCATTTCCGTCCAGACTTTAAGCGACGGAATCGCAGAATTCAAATTCGACTTACAAGGTGAGTCGGTCAATAAATTGAACCGTGCCACCGTGCAAGAACTTAAAGAAGCCACAGCAGCGGTCAAGGCCGATGCAAGTGTAAAAGGCCTGATCGTGACCTCTGGCAAATCAACGTTTATTGTTGGTGCTGATATCACTGAATTTGGTGACAACTTTGCTCAAGGCGAAGCCGGTATCGAAGAGTGGCTGGGTGTATTGAATAGCGTATTCAATGGCTTTGAAGATCTGGATATTCCTAAAGTTGCAGCAATCAATGGCATCGCTTTTGGTGGTGGTTTTGAAGTATGTTTGGGCTGTGAATATCGCGTTGCTTCAACTGCCGCTAAAGTCGGTTTGCCAGAAGTAAAACTGGGTCTGTTCCCAGGCTTTGGCGGCACTGTGCGTTTGCCACGCGTGATCGGTATCGACAATGCACTGGAGTGGATTGCGACTGGTGCAGAGAAACGTCCAGACGTGGCATTGAAAGATGGCGCTATTGATGCCGTTGTTGTTCCTGAAAAATTAAACGAAGCAGCGATTGATCTGGTCAAGCAAGCATTGGCTGGTAAATTGAACTGGAAAGCACGCCGTCAAGAAAAATTAGTCCCTGTGAAACTGAGCCCAATCGAACAAATGATGGCGTTCAGCAGTGCAAAAGGCTTGATCTTGGCAAAAGCGGGTACAAACTATCCAGCACCAAAACTTGCGATTGAAAACCTTGAACAAAACGTCAATCTGAATCGTGATGAAGCGGTGAAGATTGAGTCTAAAGGCTTTGCAAAAGCAGCGGTTACTCCACAAGCAACTGCTTTGATCGGCGTGTTCTCGGCGGATCAAGTGGTTAAGAAGATGGCGAAGAAGTGGGAAAAACTCTCTCACCCAATCAAACAAGCGGCTGTACTGGGTGCGGGCATCATGGGTGGCGGTATCGCTTACCAAGCTGCAAGCAAAGGCACACCGATCGTCATGAAAGATATTCGTGATGAAGCGCTGGCACTGGGTATGGGCGAAGCGACTAAACTGCTTGCAAATCAAGTGGAAAAAGGTCGTTTGACGCCTGTGAAAATGGGTGAAACCCTGTCACGTATCCGTCCAACGCTGAACTACGGTGACTTTAAAGAAGTTGATATCGTCATCGAAGCGGTTGTTGAACTTGAAAAAGTGAAAGCCGCAGTTCTGTCTGAAGTAGAAACACTGGTTCATGACAACACCATCTTGGCCTCAAACACGTCAACAATTTCAATCACGTCTTTGGCTAAAAACCTTAAACGTCCTGAAAACTTTGTCGGTATGCACTTTTTCAACCCAGTACATATGATGCCACTGGTTGAAGTGATCCGTGGTGAGAAGTCATCTGATCAAGCGATTGCAACCACTGTTGCCTTGGCACAAAAAATGGGCAAAGTGCCTGTTGTTGTGAACGACTGTCCAGGCTTCCTGGTTAACCGTGTTTTGTTCCCATACTTCGGTGCGTTTGATCTGCTCGTTAAAGACGGTGCTGATTTCCAACAAATCGACAAAGTCATGGAAAAATTCGGCTGGCCAATGGGTCCTGCGTACTTGATCGACGTGGTCGGTATCGACACTGGTGTTCATGGTGCCGACGTGATGGCTGCGGGCTTCCCAGATCGCATGAAGCCTGACTATAAAGGCTCAATCCAAGTCATGTACGAAAACAAACGTCTGGGTCAGAAAAATGACAAAGGCTTCTATGTTTACGTCGCTGACAAGAAAGGCAAAAAAGCCAAGAAAGTGGATCCAACGACTTACGAGTTGCTGGCACCCGTTGTGACTGGTGAGAAGCGTGAATTTGATGCACAAGAGATCATCGATCGCATGATGGTTGCGCTGTGTAACGAAATCGTTCGTTGCTTGGAAGACAAAATCGTTGAAACCCCAGCAGAAGCCGATATGGCGCTGATCATGGGTATCGGTTTCCCGCCATTCCGCGGCGGTGCAGCACGTTATATCGATCAAACCGGTGTTGCAGCCTACGTTGCACTCTGTGACAAATATGCTCACTTAGGCAAAGCCTATGAAGCCCCACAATTGCTGCGCGACATGGCAGCAGCTAATAAATCATTCTACGGTTAAGGAGCGAAGACAATGGCAACTTTAAATCCACGTGATGTGGTAATTGTTGATGGTGTGCGCTCTGCAATGGGTCGTAGCCGTAACGGGATGTTCCGTAACGTTCGTGCGGACAGTTTGTCTGCTGAATTGGTACGTGCATTATTGATCCGTAATCCAGGTTTTGATCCAAGTGAAGTTGAAGACCTGATCTGGGGTTGCGTCAATCAAACCCTAGAACAAGGCATGAACATTGCCCGTAACATCGTTTTGCTGGCTGATCTGCCTAAGGTTGTTGCGGGTCAGACGGTTAATCGTTTGTGCGGTTCATCGATGCAATCTATCCATACTGCTGCGGCTCAAATTGCAACTAACCAAGGCGATATTTTCATCGTCGGTGGTGTAGAGCACATGGGTCACGTTGGCATGATGCATGGTATCGATCTGAATCCAGAAGCGTCTAAACACTATGCGAAAGCATCAAATATGATGGGCTTAACTGCTGAAATGCTCGGTCGTATGAACGGGATTACCCGTGAAATGCAAGACGAATTCGGCGTTGAGTCACACCGCCGTGCATGGGCTGCAACACAAGCGGGTCGTTTCAAAAACGAAATCGTGGGTGTGGAAGGTCATGACGAAAATGGTTTCCGTGTCTTGTGTGAAATCGACGAAGTGATTCGTCCAGATGCTAATCTTGAAGCATTCAAAGGCTTGCGCCCTGCGTTCGATCCACGTGGTTCGGTCACTGCAGCGACCTCTTCAGCATTGTCTGACGGCGCTTCTGCAATGCTGCTCATGAGTGCTGCGAAAGCGCAATCATTGGGACTCAAGCCACGTGCTGTGATCCGCTCTATGGCGGTTGCAGGTTGTGATGCGGCGATCATGGGTTACGGTCCAGTACCAGCGACTCAAAAAGCCCTGAAACGTGCAGGCTTGTCCATCAGCGACATCCAAACCGTTGAGCTGAACGAAGCGTTTGCTGCACAAGGTCTGTCAGTATTGAAAGCTCTTGATTTGCTCGACAAACAAGACAAAGTTAACTTGAACGGCGGTGCAATTGCATTGGGTCACCCTCTGGGCTGTTCAGGCGCACGTATCACTACGACATTGCTGAACGTCATGGAACAACAAGATACCCAAATCGGTCTTGCGACCATGTGTATTGGCTTGGGTCAAGGTATTGCAACCATCATCGAACGTGTTTAATTAAACGCGTTATGAATGAAAAAATCCCCGCTAAATTGCGGGGATTTTTTATGTTTAGTATTGAATTTTACGTTCATGTTCTGTGTGATTTAGATACAAGATATCAATCACTGTTGCCTCAGCAACAAGCCATGGCCCTTCTACAAAATAGCCCTTCGTTCCAATTTTAATGCGTCTACGATGTTCTGATCTCATCCCATTGAACAAGATAAACATGTCTGCGAACCCTTGCCGAGGAGCAATTTCTTGAGCGGAGTAGATGAGCCCATTTTCATCGACGAATCGAGGGTGAATCCCAAATGTCGATATCGAAGAAGGGGATTTAGCGCCTTCCTCATAATAATCTTCCGCATATATCCAGTCAGAGCGATAACCTTGTAAGGGCAGAAGATTACGTCCACCTTCCTCAGTAGTGAAGAAACGATAAGTTACTCTAAAATCAGGTAAGCGCTCTATAATTTCCATCATTTATGCCTCATCCGAAATTGCCCGAAACACCTTATTTAGTGCCGGCATCGCCATCAGATTCATCGCGGAATCTGAAAAGCCTTCCAACCGAACAAGCTCTTGCTCAATAAAATGCTGCAAAACTGGAAAAGGTTTTTGCTCCGCTTTTTCACTGGCTTGGCGCTTATATTCCAGCAATACATCAATTGCCGTTTGCACTTCTACGTCATCAAGAACGGTGCGCAGGCGATCAAATTCAATCGGTGCGACCGTGCCATACTGTTCCAGCCAACGCACTGCAAGTAAAGGGCGTAAGACGTAGAGATACTTCTTCAGTTTGACCGTTTCACCACGTAAGAATTGTTGATAGTTCGACTTTGCCGAGCTGCGATAGTGGTAGATGCCTTTGGCAATCGAATAATACTGATCAAGCATGTGCAGTGCTTGTGTTTGGAAGCTGCCTTGCTGGCTATAAATAATCGGAGAATGTAGCCATTCGACAATCCCTGGATTTGATTTTGCTAAGAGTCGCAGTGCTTTACGCAAATCCCAGCCATTCAAATCAATGTCATCAACGATCGGATACTCAATCACATCGCGTTGATCTTCCACATCAATCGAGAGATACCACTCACGCGGCCTGACATAGATAAAACGAATGTCGTAGTCACTATCCGGCGAGTGAAAGCCCCAAGCTCGGCTGCCTGATTCGATTGCCCATAGAATGCGGACATTGTGCTCTGATTCAACGTTTTTAAGCCGTTCAAGGATTTCGAAATAGATGTCTTGTGGTATAGCCGGGTGGAACATGAAGTCGATTCGCTCATGAGATATTGATTTCTCTCGATCATACCGATTTTTACCATCCGCTTAAACTTAAAATGGCCCCCGACTATAAATTCCCCCAAGCTCTTGATTCAGTTCATCGATACGCTGTGCATAGGCACTGCGCAAACAACGCAGATTGGCTTTGCATTGATGGCGATCTTTGAGCCATTCGACTTGTCGGTCCTGCATGGCACCGCGGCTACCCATCGCCATGAGATGCCCTGATACTTCAAAAAGCGTTGTCATTTTGACATCTTGCTTCTGCAGTTCGACACTGCGGCAGATGGCTCGCTCATCGGGCAAACGGGCTTTGCTACAATTGATGCTATCGGCATAGGCTGCGGAACTGCCGCAAATTGCACATAGGCTGATGAATAACAGACGAGTTGACGTCAACATGAGGTTACCTCAGCAGTGAAGAGAATAGATGGCTTGAGTGTATCGAGACTCAGTTAGCGATACTAATTTATTTCGGCAAAGAATGATCAGCATTTTGTTAATTCAATAGTATGTCCGCGCCCGTTTTACTATACTCAAGCGACTTTTTAGGCTGACCATGACTGATGATGATAACCCGCAGTAGATCTTATTTTGTATATGCATTCATGATGATGCTGTACATCCCTGCGGGACATGCTGCGGTAGATACGGAAACCTTAGGCAATACCATCGATGTACTGAGTGCGATTGTGAAAGTAGCCACCGCAGGTCAGAAACCCGGAGATGTAGGTATCAGCCCGAGCGAAGAACAGCGCGTCATGATTATCAATGAAATCGCTAAGGGTGCAGGTAATGCTAGCAATACCATCAAGCAGACCATTATCGATACCCAGTCCTCTTTGCAAAGCATTTTAGAGTCAGCATCCTGTTCACGCGAAAATACGGAGTCTGTGATTGCTGCCAATCAATTTATCACCAGTGATGAGGGCACTAAAACATCGAATTTCCCGATTAATACGCAGAAAAATGTATGTGCCAATGTCGTTCGTATTGATCAATGGAAAATGCCGCAGCCAGATGTTCTTGAGTTTGCTGCGTTGTTTAGACTTGAACATACACAACAGGCTAAGTCGTGGCGATTTAGTCTGAAGCGCATGGAAAGTGGTGCGTGGTCGTTACAATCCCGCACGCTAGATATCAATAAAAATTAAGATTGGCAATCATAAAAAAGCATCGTCAAACGATGCTTTTCTTTTATGGTAATGACTTAACGATTTAAACTTTTCGCGCAGCAAGAATACCTTGTGAACGTGCGATATAGTCTAAAGCTTGTTGAGTATCACCTTCCGTAATCGGATGGAAATTTTTGGGAACCCAGCGCAGAGTGGCTTTTACCAGCAGACTGAACGTGGGTAGATGATCGGTTTTCTTGCCCACTTTTTCGAGTTGCCAGAGCATTTTAAGCATCGATTTGCGTGCGATCGCTTGTGCTCTGGGATCAGGATCTTGCCCGGCCAGATAACGGCAGCCATCAACCAAGAAATAGACAAAGAGTGGGAAAACAATCGCCATCAATGCTTGTCGGCTGACATAGAAGCCTAATTCAGTCTTGCACAGGTGCTCAAACAAATCAAAAGCGACCGTACGATGTTCCACTTCTTCAGCCAAATGCCAGCGGAATAAATCGGCAATCACAGGGTCAGCATCATCCCAGCCTTTGCTGTCCAGAGACCATTGACCCAGAATGCCCGTGAAATGTTCAATCGCGGCAATCACACCGACTCGTGCCATAAGCCAGAATTTCTCGGTGCATTCATTTTGCAAGAATTTTAAGCCAAAGGGCTGCTCACCCAGTACTTGACCAAATAAAACATTGACGCGCTCAAGATAGTCTTCTAATTGATAGCCATGATCGCGTAAGAAATCGAGAGCGCCGCTATGCGCACGGGAGTGCACCGCTTCTTGGCGGATAAAACCTTGAACTTCTTCGCGAAGCTTCACATCAGTGACCAAGGGCAGCGCTTTGTTGTAGACGCGGCAAAACCAGAGCTCGCCTAAGGGCAGCAGCATGTTAATCCCATTGATCATGTGCGATGAATAAACGTCGTCATAGATCCAATGTGCGGGTGATTGTTCAAAGTTAAATTGTACTTTGCGTGCTTTGAGCGGGTGTTGAATAGCAATGTTCATACGAATAAATCCACGAATTTAATGTCTAAATCGTATTGGGTGATCGATTGTAAGGTATTAGTTCGATTGCCTGTAAGCAATAGCTTACTAATGTGTAGGCTTTTGGCGTGATGGCGTCATACTAAATGCCAAAAAAGCACTCGTCAATAGCATTTGATGCCAGGGGTGGGGAAGTGATTTGTGATAATATGCCAGTCAGAAATTGAGATAAATCGCAGCGTTTACCGATCAAATGACTAAACTTTAGGGATTAAATGTCGTTAGACGACATCATTTTTTATCGACGAATGTTCGTGCATGATGACGCGAATCGAGTTCATCTTGGACATGTCCGATGGACAACTAATCAATGGCATGTGATGACGTAAGAGAATTTTGAGACCTGTCCAGACAAAAACTTTCATATCAAAGATAAAAGACTGCTGAACCAAGTGTCTCACGCGTAAACGATTCTTCTCGGGCAGAATGATTTCAAAATAAGTTTTTAACGGGTCACTGGATTCTGCCAGTAAACGTTCTTCCTGCATATAAAGCAACGAAGCAAGATCTGTCATGCCAGGTCGATGGGCAAAAATAATGACTTTGGCTTCATCATCATAATGAGGCAAGTGACTTACAACTTCTGGGCGAGGGCCGACGATACTCATATCGCCTTTAAGGACATTGAGCAGTTGAGGAATCTCATCCAGTTTAGTTTTACGCAGCACTCGCCCAACACCCGTGATACGGTGATCACTGCTGGCCGTGATATTCAGGCCCTGAGTATCATGACGCATGGTTCTGAACTTAATGATATAAAACGGTTTTTCGAAACGTCCTGTGCGTGCTTGACGGAAAAAGACTGGCCCAGGACTTTCAAATTTGATCAACAAAGCGACTACCAATGCAACAGGCAACAATGCAATGGTCAGCACAAAGGCAACCGTTACATCGAATACGCGTTTTATAGCTTGGTAGTACATGGAATCTCACTTAAGGTGCTCATAGGCAGCTTAATTATAATTGTCTATGCAAGGTAAAGATACGCTAGTCATTGTACTAATCAGTATGATTTATCTAAACGTAAAGAATCGATGACCAAAATAACTGGTCATCGCTGGCACAAGAACACCAATCAAATGGGCCGCAGCCTCTGGTGCATAGGTCATACTGATAGCAGGAAAGACCCAGCGCACCAGTGCGATGCTGATCAGCAAGGTTTGGGATACCGCAAGGATATTCACAATAATGAATTTGAAAATCTGCGGACCCAAGTGATGTGACTGGCGATAAAAAACGTGGCGGCGCATCAAAATAAATGCGACGACCATGCCGACCAAATAGGCTAGGACAATGGCCTGTTCGTAACTGACCCATATATTAAAGATAAACCGTGAACCATAATTGGCTGCGGCTGCAACCCCTCCTGCAAGCAGGAACTTGAGGAAACGGGGCTGAAAAAAGAAGGCTAAAGTCTTTTTCATGATGTTGAATCATCAGTTGTCGCCATTTTCGCCATATTACGGCCAAAACCGATACTTTCAGAAATACCCCGATCTTCTGGATAATAGTAAGAGGTATCTGCGACCCAAAGACCTTGAATAGGAAGTGCAACAGGAGGAAGTTTTTTCAAGTACTCTGGCTCACAAATAGGTTGTGCGTAGCGATAGCGACTGGCACGTATATCGATAAAGTCGTTATCCGTAAGCTCAGGGTTAATTTTTTTCAAATAAGTACGAACTTTATCTAGGAATGCAGAGTCAGGTTCGCTGAATTTTTCATGCTCTCCCGGCATATAAAAAGGCACATAGACTACATGCTGTTCGAGAGGTCGTAAGTTACTGTATTCAACTAAGCCCGGGATATCCATCTCCGGGTCATTGGTATTGAGCCAGAAGTTTTCGGTGACGGCTTTTTTGAGTTTCGCAATGACACAAACAACGGCGATATTTTTCTTGGCATTGAATGCTGTTAAAAGATGTTCCGGTAAATCCGGCATGATGCGAGCAACATAAGGTAAGGGAATGGTACTGACGACCTTGTCAAATGCTTCAAATTGCTCTAAGTATTCAACACCTTTAATCACGCCATCTTCAATGACAACTTTTGATACTGGTGTTTTTAAATGAATGATGCCACCTTTCGCCTCTATCGCAGATTTCATGCCTTGTAGCAATGTTTCAGATCCACCGTCCAGATAACCCAGCTTTTCACGAAATAAGCTATAGCGTGAACGTCCAATCCGGTGGATACGACTCCATATCCATGCCGCAGAGAGATTACCGACATAATCATAGAACTTATAATCAAAGAGGCGGCGCCAAAGTACTTCATAGGCTTCCGCACCAACCCAGCCTTTGATCCAAGCCGAAGCCTCAACATTGTCTAGAGGTTGCCAGTCATCGCGTTTGGTTGATAGAAAGGCATGGAGTCCATAGCGTAGTTTTGCAGTCAGGCTAAGACCTTTGAATTGCAACAGTGCGAGTGGATTTCCCCACGCCTGTAACTGGTTTTGATACCAGTAGCCCATTTTGGTTTCCACCCAATGCATTTTACTGGATAAGCCCAGTTCTTCCAGCATCTGCAAGAAGGCATAATCAGAAATACAGTGAAAATGGTAATAGCGTTCAATCGATAGGCCATTAAAGTCAAATGCCGCGGTCATGCCACCCACACGATCATCGGCTTCGAAGACAACGGGTTGATGTCCTTCATGCGCGAGTTGATAAGCCACAGCGAGGCCCATGGGACCCGCACCGAGTACTGCGATACGTTGGCTCATCTTAAAACTCCAAAATGACTTTGCTATACACCGGGTCATTGAAGGTTTCTTCAATGGCAGCGGCAAAGGGTGTGTATTGAACTCCAAAGATACCCGGCCAATCAATGACCTCAAACTCGTCTTTCGCGGTTAATGCGGCAAGCTGCTGTGTGGTAAAGGGTGGGTTTTTATCGAATATTGCCCAAATCGCCAGTAAGCTATAAAACAAGCTATAAGGAATCTTGATAATTTTTGCTTTGGCATGTGTTGCTTTTTTGATTTGTCGAATAATATCAATATAATCAATATATTCATGGCCAGAAATGTTGTATGTCCCTGCAGTAATACGTTTTTCTATACAACTGATAATGACATTACAAAAATCACCGACGTACAGGGGTTGACGCATATAGCGACCATGCCCGGGAATCGGGAAAACGGGGACTTTGCTCATGAAGCGGGATAACCATCCTAAGTGCTTACGATCAAACCAACCAAACATCAATGTCGGGCGCAGAATAGGACACGGAATACCGCTCTCGATCACCATTTTTTCTTGTGCTTTTTTACTTTCGGTATAATAGTCCTCAGCAACAGATTCTACGACCGATGAGCTGATATGAATCAGAGTCGGAATTTGATTAGATTTAATCTCATTTAAAATATGTTCTGTCGCACTGACATTGTTACGAATAAAGTCTTCGTTGTCATTCCCGCCAATCTGAGCCTGCAACATGACCACAACATCCGCACCGACAAAATGCTGACGCCATGATCCCAGTTCTGCAAGATCCACATATTCGACGGTGATATCCGGATGTACTTGTTTGAGTACTGCAAGATTGGCTTCGTGTTTATCCAGTACCACGATATTGCGATAGCCTTTGGCTTTTAATCGTGCAACTAAATTCTGGCCGACAAGTCCTGCGCCGCCAGGAAGGATTACTTTTTCTTGCATTAAATCTTACTCAGTTGTTAAAGAGACGATCGTTTATCGCGACGTAATAAAATAAAAAAGAGGGTCAATAGTAGGGACATGAATCCAGCCCATAAGAATACCCAATAATGGCTGAGTAATGCGGAAACGAAATCGTCTAGTCTTCCTAATTTTTTGGTTTTTAATGAAGCTATATCAGAAGGCAGGATGGAGCGAATGCTCGCTTTGTTCAGAATCATTGCCAAACGATCTGCATCGGGATAGGGAATACTAAATAGCGGCTTATTTCTAAGATTATCCATATCACCCGTCGCAATATAACGGCTTGTATTGATCTGCTGTTCCAAGCCTTTTTGGTATAAAAAGGCTGCACCGTGAAGAGAGGGTGCCCGAGTGTTGATCAAAGCAAGTAATATGATAATGGCCCAAATCGCAACACTGATTATGCCTAAACGGCGGTGAGCTGGCTTTATAATTTTTAAAAAGGATAGTAAACATATAAAATTGATCAAGATTAAAATGGCGTATAAATCAAGATAGCGGGGTGCCAAAGGTCCTTCATGTCGTCCATAAGCAATACTGGCGGATTGGATTGCAGCCCACATTACTGTACCAAACAAAAACCACTTCGTGTCTTCTGATGGAGGGCGTCGCCAAAGCATATAGCTGATAAATATGATAGCTGGCGCATTGATGAATAGGGCATAAGTGCCGAACTGATCAAGAGGCCAAGATAAAATCGTGAAGAGGGCCCTAAAAAATTGTTCTGGGGAGTGAGCTTTCAGCAAAACATGATTTGGAACAAGAGGTGTGTAACAGACGCCTACAGTAAAGATGATCATAAACATTAAGATAGCAAAAAGCTGTGATGAATCACGTCTTAACTTTAATAAAAATACGATGATACCGACGCCTGCAGCCGCAGCAATTGCAAAAACCCCCGATGCCAATGAGAAATAGGCGAATCCACCCGATATCAAGCCAATCCACCAATTCTTTGAAAAAGGAGGTTTGGTGATTGTTAGCCATAAGGTCGATATGCTGAAAAATAAGACAAAGTAAAATTGAGCCTGAAATCCAGCCAACGTGTTTTCATAGGCATAGGGAGTCGAGAATAAAATGAGGCTAAATGCTAAAACAGGGAGTAAGTATTTTTGTCCAATAACTTTGAGCATTTGGATGATGATAAAAAGGAGTACCGTGATATGGAGTACGGCATTAATCACCATTTGTAATAATGGATTCCAAACGCCATTAGTTTTTAGTTCTGCTAGCGACAACAATCGAGTGGTAAAAATGCGATGTTCATTATGTGCTGCGAATAAATCCTGAAAACGGAGTGTTCCTTCTAAAAAAGGAGCATAAAGATTCGCTGCTTCTCCATCCCATTGATCCCAAAAAGGTGTGGGATTCCCGTAATGATCAATCAGCCAAAGTTTCGCTCCGAACAACAGCAAGATAAAAGCAACAACTGCGAATAGTCGTGAAAGTCGTTCAAATGTGTATGTGCGAATGGGCTCAACTTTATGAAATATCATGATGTCCACATTTGAGAAAATTGACTTGAATGCTGAAGAGGGCAATAGAGGGTTTATATTTTTATAAGCTCATCCGTTTAAATATCATTGTTGGTATGTGCTTAATAATAAACATAATAATAGCCCAAAATCCTGGGGTGTAGATGACATTTTTACGATGAGTAATCGCATTTTGGATATTCCATGCGACAGATTCAGGTGTTGCCGTCAGTTTTTCAGGGAGATTAAGTTCTGCCGTCATTGGTGTTGCAACAAAACCAGGTTTGATCAGCAGGATGTGCACGCCTTTTTTAAATAAACGTGCGCGTAATCCGGATGTGAAGGATTCCAGAGCTGCTTTTGCAGAACCATACAGATAGTTACTGCCTCGACCTCGGTCACCCGCAACCGAGCCAATTACAGCGATTACGCCATGACCTTGTTTTTCAAATTTGTTTGCGAGGATAGTGAGGCACGCAATTACACTTTCTGCATTAGTACGAAATTCGCGGATTGCGTAATTGAGGTCGGTCTCAGCCCGTGCTTGATCCGGCAAGGTGCCGTGTGCAATTAGAGCCACGTCGATAGATCCAAATACTGACCAAGCTTGCTCGACCATCTCAGGGATAAGGCTATATTCATTGGCATCCAACACAAAGTGCTGTACATCGCGAGCCCCGCGTGCGATTAAATCTGAGGAGATAATGGTGAGTTTTTCTGAGTTGCGTGCAACGAGAAACAAGTTTGCGCCTGTTGACGCATAGCGCCGTGCAACCGCTTCTGCAATGCCTGATGTTGCGCCAATAATTAAAATATTTTGACGTGAAGTAATGGGATTCATTGAGTAACTCGTTGCCAGAATTGAGAAAGAAGTTTAGGGTCACGTATGGCTTCGATGGTGCTCCACTGCGGATATGCTTTTTGGAAGTGTGCAGCACTCATATGCGCATCTTTTGCAGGATATAAGCGCCCACCAGCCTCATGCACTAGTGCATCAAGACGATTAAATAATAGCGTATTTTTTTGATCATGCTGTGGAAAGTCTAATGCCAAAGATACGCCATGCAACGGAAATGACAAAAGACCTGGAGAGACGATGTCTCCGCATTGTTTCAAGACTGCGAGGAAAGAACCTGTACCACTTTTTGCAATCTCTTGCATGATGCCGGCAATGACCGCTTGTCCATCTTGTTCAGGTATGACGCATTGATACTGTTGGAATCCGGCACGGCCATACATCCGATTCCATTGCTTGATTCCATCCAGTGGATAAAAAAATGGATCATAATTGACGCGGCTATCAATTCTTTCTTGTAGCTGTCTATGATAATACAACGTATTAAAGGCGCGTAAACTGAGCGAATTAACAAGCGAAAAAGGGGGATCAAAAGGCATTTTGAATCCTTTGGATGGCGCCAGTTTCAAATCGGTATGGCTATATGGAGCTTCATCTTTTAGTGCATGATTTCCTGCAATAAAGTGACCGCGTCCTGCGTGTTGGCCTGTTGCCAAACAGTCTACCCAAGCAACCGTGTATTCATGACTCTGGTCATGTGATGCGGAAAGCTGAAAAAAATCTTGTAATCTGCCAAAGCGAATACTGGTTTGATTGATATTGCTTGTTACTACAGGACGAAGTTGAAATTCAACGGCGACAATGACCCCAGTCAGGCCCAAGCCGCCAATGGTTGCAGCAAACAAGTTCGGTCTGATCTGACGTGAACATTCGAGCATGCCTTCATCGCTGCGATATAGAAATAATCGCAAAACATGTCGACCAAAGGTACCCATGACGTGGTGGTTTTTGCCATGAACATCATTCGCGACTGCGCCGCCTAAGCTTACATATTTTGTGCCTGGCGTAACTGGCAGAAACCAGCCGCGAGGGAGAGCAATTTGAATGATATCCGCAAAGGATAGGCCTGCTTGCGCAAGAATGACGCCTGTTTTCCAGTCTGCAGCTAGGATCCGATTCATACCTTGAGTCATGATGACGTGATTGCTTGCGGCCAAGCAGGAGTCACCATAGCTACGTCCCATACCATAGGGTAAACTTGTTGCGTGACTATCAACAATACCGCTCAACGCAGGTGCGACGTCATCTGCCCAGTAAACAGCCTGAGGATGCTGAGGATGGTGTGGATAACGTCCCCACGAAAGCAGATCAGCCATAGATTGCTGCCAGATAGAATACCAGTATAAAGGCAACCACCATAATGCGACTAACTTTATCACGTAGGGCGAAGACGATTGGATCGTCATTCATTTGCCCCCGATGAGCAAGTAACCAGACCCGACTAATCCAGAACAATAATAAGGGGCAAGTCACCCACAGCCATTTCTGTGAATGGTAGAGCAATCCAGTCGTCGGTTCATTGATATATAAAGCTAAAACAAGTACTGAGATGTAGCCGGATGCACTACCTAGCGAAGCAAGCATCTCAAAGTCGGTCGGGTAGTAGCCACGGCCTGAGGTTTTATCCAGTAAACCCTTACTACGTGCATGGAATAGTTCCGTGTAGCGTTTAACAAAAGCTAGGCTTAGAAAAATAAATAAGCAGAATGTGAGTACCCAGAATGTCGTGCCCAATGCCATCGCAGCGCCGCCAGCAACCACTCGGACACTGTAAAGCAGTGCTAAAGAGACTACATCTATCATGACGATGCGCTTGAGCCAAAACGAATAGGCCATTGTCAGTAAATAATAGCCTAGCAAATATAGCGTAAACTTAATGGGGAGTAGCCAAAGCGCCAAAGCAAATGAAATTGCCAGCAATATTGGAATTAGAACAATCGCATGTAGCATTGGAAATGCGCCTGACGCCAAAGGGCGAGCATTTTTACTAACATGCAGGCGATCATCTTGGATATCCAATAAGTCATTAAGTAGATAGACGCTTGAGGCACAGAGTCCAAAACATAGAAAAGCGGTGAGGCCGATTTCGATCAGAGGGATTTCAAGAAAGCGGTGCGAAGCGAGCAATGGCAAGAAAATAAGTACGTTTTTAGCCCACTGATGCATACGTATCGCTTTGCGGGCACTTCTCAAATAGTTTGGTCGATCATCGAAGATTTGACCCATGGTATTGCCATGGATTTCATGAATCCTATTTGCGGCTTTAAGTACACCAAACTCTGGATTAGCCACATGAATTGTTGATGATGATTCCCAAACGGCTAAATCAGCTTTTGCATTACCAACGTATTCAAAGCCATGCTGACCATACTTTTCTACGAGCGCATGACGTTTATTGGACGAGGATAGGTTGATATTTTCCGTACCTAAAACGTCATCGAAAATATCTAAATGTGCCGCTATGGATCTGGCAAGACGAATATCTGATGCAGTTGCGAGGACAAGGAAAGCGCCTTGACTTCGGCGCTCTTTAAGCCAGTTTAACAAAATCTTGTTATAGGGTAGGGAGCTTGTCAATGGGCTGACGACATCAGCAAGCTGTTTTTTTAGAACAACTTTACCTTTGAAGAGCCAGACGATGAGCGAAAAGAACCTGAGTGGATAAAGGCGTAGAAATAAAAAAATACTTTCAACCAGCAAATCAGAACGAATAAGTGTGCCATCTAAGTCGACAATTAGCGCAGTTTTACTATTAGGATTCTGCATTGCTTACGGACCCCGTCCTAGCATTAAAAAATTGATGGCTAACGTGATTAAAAACGAGCATGGATGTGCAGAAAATGAAAAATTCAACAAGAATGACTGAACAAATCCCCCCCCAAATTCCCCAAAGTATAACAGCGAGAGGAAATAAAATTAAATGTATAACTAATGAACAAAACATGATGATTGCACAGTATTTACCATGGTGTGTTGAAACTAAAAATTGTGTGCCGAATACATTAACCAGAGCAGCCATAATGGGCAATACCGCAAAAGCTTGTAAATAATGTATGGCTGGTGCGAAAGCCTCTCCAAAAAGTAATAAGATGATAACTTTAGCAAATAATGTCATTCCTATCGCTGCGATAACCCCTAAACCCAACTGAAGGTAAAGACCGCGTTTCAACTCTATGCGGAAAGCATTTAAATCTGAACGTTTTGAGGATAGTCTGGAAAGAAACAATGTGGTTAGCGGCGATGAAATGGCTAGCGCTGCATTTTTTATCCGTTCAGCCGCGATGTATAAGCCCGAAGCTGCAGGTCCTAGTATCGCACCCATAATGAGTGGTGCCGAAACTAAGGTTAGATTATAAGAAATACTTTGGATAAATATGGACCAACCATGTTGAATTAAGAGTTTTTCTTGAGCTTCGTTTTTCTCGTTTGTTCTGTTAATTAATCCAATATATCTCGCCATAGCCCAAGCCCCGATACTCCATAAGGCATAGCAACATGCATAAGATAATGCTGCAGTTGAGGCTGTTGGGAAGAAGTATAGGCTGATCCACGTCACAGGCAGAATAAGCCATCTCGTTAAAACCGTCCACCATGCATAACTGCGTAATGATTCAGCCGCATAAAAAACCCATTCATGTTGAAATAGTGTGCAGAGTCCTAATATGACTGCACTTAATGCTCCGAGCCATCCTACAGGAGTCAAAAGGATCAACCCCAAACTGACTAAAATCGCAACGGGTAAGAAAATGAATATTTTGAGTTTAAGGATGGATTGGGCGAGTTGCGAGCGTAATTTGATGTCGTATGGATGGTGACCTGCTAATGCAAGCGCAGCTTGTGAGAAACCATATTCACAGAAAACAGCAATGATCTGTCCTCCTGCGATCATCATGGCATACAACCCCATGCCATGAACACCAAGAATAGGCGTGATCAACGGGAAAACCAGAACGGGGACTAAATAATTGGAAGCCTGTTGGAACAGACCGAATCCAATACTCTGTCGAAGACGGGCACGAGGGGGAGCGCTCATGTTTTGTGCTGATACTCTCTATACTGGCCAAGTTGGAATCAGTTAGTACCTTAGCCATTATTAACCAACATAACGAGTCTTAGGTTGCCTATACTAAAATAATAAAATCAAAAACATACATCTAAAATTTAATAACATCCAGATCAAAAGACCTTTGCAGAACTAAATTTGTCAGCGTATTGCCTGTAAACATAAATAAAAAAATAAAAGCCATCTATAGAAATATACATATTAAATTTCCAGAATTTATAAGATATCTTTAATTGATAGGATCAAGTCTGGGTGGCCACGCGAGGCTAAAATCCTCGTGCTCTAACGTTAGATTAGGGTTGTAAGCAGGATCATTGAGGAAAAAAGTGGCCCATTTTTTCTTCACATATTCGCTTTCTTTAATGAAAGTGTATGGATATTCGTAAGAGTTGTAGCTCGTTTGCAACTCGGATTCATGGTAATACATTTCTGCGTAAGGTGTCCAAACATTGCGATAACCCATAGATCGAGCTCTTAAGCATAGGTCTATATCGGTGCAAGAGCTTTGCAAATTGACGTCATCTAAGCCACCTAAAGCTGTAAAAACGCTTTTCTGTATTGAGAAGCAGTCACCAGAGACAGCAGAAAATCCAGAAATAACGGCCATGCGTCCTATATATCCATTGCTGCTGCGAGAGAACCCTTTGTGTGCATGACCGATCCATCCATCAATGCCTAGAATAATGCCACTATGCTGTGAGTGATGATTCGGGTACCAAAGTTGCGTACCGACTATACCCACTTCGGATTGAATTGCGACAGAGACCATTTCGGTTAGCCATAGGGGCGAAATCACACTGATATTAGTATTGATAAATGTGATGACATCGCCTTGGGCTTGTAGAGCCGTTTCATTATTGAGCTTTGCATGGTTAGTATTTTTTGTATAAGAAATAATACGCACATGACCATTTTTTTGCACATGTTCAAGATATTTTCTGACGGAAGTATCTTTAATCTCATTGTCTATGATTAGTATTTCATAGTTGTGATAAGTTGTTTTATTTAAGATGCTTTGAACACATTGACGAACTAGCGCTAATTCACTGTTAATGTTAACAATAATACTAACGAGCGGTAGTCTCTCAGGCAAACCATATTGAATGCGATATCCATTTTGTTCAAAAGTGGCCTTGGCATTAACTTTTTGCCGAGAAAAATGCTCATTTAAAGCACGTTCGCCTGCGCTAATTGCATAAGGTTTGCTTTCTAACGATTTTGATGTGCTATCCGAATGGACGCGCCAGTGATAAAGCAAGCGTGGGATATGTTGAATCTGATTGGGCCGAATGTGCTCAATACAACGTAACGTCAAATCGTAATCTTGAGCACCTTCAAAGCCTGTCCTGAATCCGCCAATTTTGTGAATTAGGCTTGTTCGATATGCACCTAAGTGACAAAACATGTTATGTGAATAGAACAGATCTTGATTCCAATCACATTTGAAATAAGGGACTGATCTATTGCCATACTCATCAAGTTTATCTTCATCTGAGTAAATAAGTTGTACTTCAGGGTAATTCAGAATCGTATCGACAATCCAAAATAAGGCATGCGCTGAGAGTACATCATCATGGTCGAGCAGAACGACCCATTCGCCGCTTGCTAATGACAGGGCTTTATTCGATGCTGTTGAAATGTGCCCATTTTGCTCGCAAAAAATCACTTTAATGCGTTTGTCTTGCTCAGCATATGATTTGAGAGTGGGATAAATAAACTCTTGATTACTCGAGGCATCATCTGCAATACAGAGTTCCCAGTTAGGATAAATTTGTTGTATTACTGAATCTATTGCTTCTTTTAACCACTCTGGTTTCGAGTTATAGGTAGGCATGACGATAGAAATTAATGGTAATCTAATGAAATTATTAATTTTAGATGCCAATAATTGTTTGATTTCAGGTGTGACTGTGTCGTAACGCTTCACCCATTCGGTGTAGTCATTGCGATCAAAATGGTCTGAGCCAATAGTCGGGTCAGGAAGACATTGTGCATAAATCAATTTGAGTCCGTACCATACCCCAGAAAATCCATTTCGGCGGTATAGTCGAATCACTTTTTTTATCACACCCGCAAAACCACCACCGAGATGGAGTGTGATAGAAAAAAATCTAAACAATTTATTGAATGGCATGTATAACAATTTTAACCATTGGTTTGAAATCTGACATTGATCAATCGATACCTAATGCCGCGAGAATAGTTTGCCGTTGATAAAGCCAAGCATATTTGTTACGTGCATCGTTGTAGGCAACGGTTGCCATTTCATCATAGGCATCTATATTCGAGATTGCATAACGAATGCTAGAGACCCATTGATGTGATTGTGCAATATAGCCGTTAACCTTATCCTGAATCGCATTCCCATAGGTGAACGTGGGCGATGCAATACTGAGAGTGCCTACAATCGCGGACTCAAAATATTTCAATTCGGATTTGCAGTTGGTGAAGACATTGGTTTGTAGAGGCATTAGATTAAACTCTACACTAGCAATGAGTCGTTGCAAATTAACATAATCATGGAAAGGGTAACGCATAATTCTACTGCCAAAGCCTTTCAATGCTTCGCCTGCATCAATATAACCTACCAAGAGTAGATCTATTCTTGGGTCACTTTCCATGACCTCAGCCAAAGCGGATGTCACTAAAGCGTAGTCTAAATTATGAGATGGTGATCCACTAAAATAACCTAAGGTAATTCGATCATTGCGAGCAAAATTAAGCGATTTTTTACTCGCAAAAATTTTGTCGGATAACGTGAGTTGCTCATTATTAATAAAGTTTGGGACGATTGAGACGGGTTGTCCTGTGAACTCATGAATTCTGGCTGCAAGAGAGCTATTGGTTGTAATGGCGCCATCACAAAACCGAAGCGTTTCCCCCAGCCTGCCAATAGATGCGAACCAATCATCCCATACTTCGGGTTTTTCGGCATCTTGATCAAGTGTATTAATCACAAGGTGTGCGAAGCGAGTGTTAAAAACAAAATCATCAATATCAAATAGCACACGCTTATTACGAACTTTAAATTTAGTGATAAGCTGGTTGATTTTATGATTATATCGAGATCTACAAATTACCAATAAGTCAGCAGTATCTGCAATTAAATCGAAATATTGCCAATCCTCAAGGAAAAAGTAGCTGGCTGATACATCTTGGATATCCCCGGCATTCAGAACCTGAGCCATATTATATGCGCGATAACGAAAAGTACTGTTATTGGCACTCTCATAAAAGTAGGCGACTTTACGATTCCCAATGTTAAGTGTTTGCATTCGTTCAATGAATGGGAGATTCCATGGGTCAGTATATTCAGCGGGGGCTTGTTCAATGATAAACATTATGAGGTTGCCCCTACTAAATCTTCAATGGTATCTCGAAATGCAACTTCCCAATCGGTAAGCAATTTATTTGCACTATAGTTTTTATGACGTTGTACTGAATCGGTTGCTAGGCTGATAGCCTGTTTGAGTGCGATAACCAGAGCGTCGCGTTCTAAATCAGCACAGATGATATTTTCAGAGTAATTAGAGAGATTCTGTTTATTACCATAGCGATTGGTTACGACGACAGCACCGCTGGCCGCTAAATCTAATGGTGGATAGCTCGGGTGAGGCGTGTACATCAGGCTTAATCCAAGGTCAACAGTTGCGATGAACTGTGCGTATTCTGACCAAGTTAAGTTTTCATATTTAATAGGGGCGTATCCTGAGCTAAAGATAATGTCAGGGATATCTTTGCCTACAAAGTATATCTCCCATTTATTTGTGTCTATAACCCCCTGCGATATAGCTTTTTCAAAAACATCAATTCCCAGATTAAACAAATTTCTAGGATTGTTTGGGCGGGCATAAAAGAAGAGCTTGAGCTTTTGGGGTTGAGCCAGTGTCGGATTTTTTGGGGAAAAAACATTTTTTGGGAACGCTGGTTCAAACCAGTGACCTTTTTCTTGAATATTTTTCAATCCATTTTGGGTCAAATGATTAAACAGGAGTTCAGTATTAATTAAGAAGCGAATATCTTTGTTTTGCAGGATCGCTTCGCATTTATACCGTTCATCGCCAAATGGATAAAACATTCTTTCATCTTCTTGCAATAAGTAAATAATCGATTTGGGATGAATACTCGGAATGGTGGCGGCTGTGGTCCACCATGATGTTGTAATGAATAAATCGTCTTTAAAGACGTCTACTTCATATTTTTGATCATAAAAAGCTGCAAATTGAAAGAGGGTTTCATGTTTTAATTTGACGTCATATAAAGAAAGGAATTTTTCTACATTTTGAGGCTGCGCTCGCTCTGTTCGGGTGATGACACGTAATTGACCGTTTAAACGATTAGCCAACTGGGCTGCATAAATGAGTGCAGTCCCCACTCCACCAAATAAATGATTATTGCTGATACTGTCGGTGATTATGCTTATTCGTAGTGTGGGTACCGATGTGATTACAAATGTGCGTAAAGGCGTTAACGCGTCCAATCGAGGCTTAATTGTACTCAGACTATTGCTTGATTCATTATTGACAAGTTGCTCAGCTTTCGCTATTAGTTGATTTTGCTGTGCTTGAAGATGTGATTTAATTTTGAGCAAAATGATTCTATACAAAGCCTTATTGCCATGAAGACGTCTATAACTTATTACCTTTCTAAGTAAATCAATATATTTATACATCATAACCTCTAAAAAATTCAATATTCAAAAATAACTTTTTAATAAACAAAATAAATTAATGAGACGATTTAAAAAAACGCTCCAAGAAAATTTTAATCATTCGTAAAGGGAGAGTGATTCTCCAACTTGTTGAGTGATAAAGCATCGCTATTAAATTTTCTTTGGCTTGGATAGCGAATTTCAATTGCTCTATTTCAGAGTGATGAGAAATGTCTTTTTCAATAATAGTATCTTTTAAATCGGAAACTTCAGAATTTTTTTCTATAATTAACTGTTTTAAAAACGTTATTTCATGAGTAAAAGCTTGATCTTTTTCTATGATTAACTGGTTCAATGTAGCTATTTCATGAGTAAAAGCTTGATCTTTTTCTATGATTAACTGGTTCAATGTAGCTATTTCATGAGTAAATGCCTGATCTTTTTCTATAATTTCTTGATTAAGTCTTTGAATATCAGAGGAATATAGTATCTCTTGCTTAGACAGTTTTTGTTGAGTAGCATCCAACTCTTTAATCAGATAGCCATGCTCTTCATCAGGTGGAATGATGGGTCCTGATCTTGAGCTGTAGAGCTGGGTCGGCGTTGCCGCGACTGTGCCATGTAATGATGCAGGCTCTGCCTCGGCTAAAGCTAATGTGCCAGCAATAAAACGGGTACCAAGGATATTTTGATCTGCAGGGCTTTTACGAATGACGCAAATAGAATTGATAAATTCAATTGAATGAATGGACGCTAAAGTGACCTCATCGATTACGAGGCCATATTGTGAAAAGAATCCTGTGAGCAGCTCTGCTCGAGCAATATCAAGCCCCCAATGCTCATGATTAATAATATCCGCTAGTCGTTTAAAGAAGGCAATCGATGAGAATGGTGAAAATAATCCCCCTTCGAACTCTTTCCAGTAGCTGCAATGCAGGTCCTCAGCGACGAACAATCCTCCATCACGTAACTGAGGAAAATAAAGAGCAAAAGATTTTACAATATCGCCCGACTGATGAGATCCATCATCAATGATAAGATCGAAATCTGAACTAATTTGTTTAATTGCGGAGAAAGTGGAACTCGAGTTTGCATCACCTATGATGACACTGATGCGCTGATCTCCATAAACTAACTTAGCGCAATCAGGGTTAATATCACAGCCAATAATTTTTTGAGCATGGGGAAAATAATGTCCCCAGATATCTAAAGATCCTCCATTTTGTATCCCAATTTCAAGAAGATCGATGGATTTATTACGATAGTCCGCAAATAGACGGTCATATTCTCTCAAGTAAATGGACCATTTATCTGACACTTTACCGCGGTGCTCAGCATAAAATTGGTATAAAGCATTATCAATCATCACAAATGTCCAAAGAGATTTTTGCAAAAGAAATCCCAACAAGTCCATAGCGGACTTTGCTGGATATTACATTAAGAATTAATGCGTTGTGTAGGTAGTGGTGTTGCACATTGCTATGACGTGTGCCATTTGCAACAGATGTCATAACGGCGTATTCGCCATTGGGCAGCATTGGTAATTTAAAAATAAATTCTGCTTTAAATCGTTGACCTTGTTTTACTGCACGTAAGGAGTGTGCTGTAAATGGCAACGTATTCTCACCAAATAGGTCTTGCCCCAGCTTGTCGCGCAGTAAGAAACCAACTATTGGGTTAGGAATATCTTGATGAGCTTGAGCCGTGACGGTAATTTTAACCATCTCACCACCCTCAAAGGCAGGATTTGTATTTTCTTCAAGCTTTGTGAGTGTAATAGATAAAATATCTGCCGCACCAGTCTGCCAACCATCTGCTGATGCTAAATTATCTTGGACAGAAATTTCTGCTTGATAGTCAATCACCGGGACCTCTATATCCCCCGAGGAAGTCATATCATCTTCTAAACCTATTGCACGATTTGCCGCACTTGCAGTGTTTTCAGTCGTCTGCTCGAGTTGTACATCATTGCCATAAATTTCTTGCAAAGTATATTTGAGATAGCTTTCAGTAATAGATTTTGCTTTCCCTTTTTTTTGAATTTTACCGTGACCCAACCATATTGCAGATTGACATAGCGCCTGAACTGAGGCCATATCATGACTGACAAAGAGAAGGGTTCCATTTTTTTGGAACTCACGGATGAAATTCATACACTTTTGGGTGAATACGGCATCACCAACAGAAAGGGCTTCATCTACAATCAGGATATCCGCATCAACATGAGCAATCACGGCAAATGCTAACCGTATATACATCCCACTGGAGTAAATCTTGACCGGTTGATCTATAAAATCACCAATATCTGCAAAATCTATAATTGATTGTAAGCGTGAGTCTATCTCTGCACGATTGAGACCCAACACAGCAGCATTCATGTAAACGTTCTCACGCCCCGTGAACTCTGGATTGAATCCTGCTCCCAATTCAAGTAAAGCTGCGACTCGACCTTTAACTTCGACATGACCGACTGAAGGATGGAGGGTTCCGCAGAGGATTTGCAAAAGGGTTGATTTTCCTGAGCCATTACGCCCAACGATACCAACGGTATCGCCTTTTTTGATTTCGAAATCAATATCTTTGAGCGCCCAGAACTCATTAAAATAGGGTTTCTGAGGTAGGCCAGCAATATTTCTAATTCGCGGCATTACAAATTGTTTAAGGCGATCTCTTGGATTGGTGTAAATTTGATAGCACTTACCTAATCCAGATACCTTTATTGCAATATCTGTCTGCTGCGCAGGTACATTTGTTCCTGTATGAAGCGCGATGGGGTCAAATGACATCAGCAAATCCCTTTCTTGTTTTTTGAAACCAAGCAAAACCTAACCAAGCAATCAAGATTGCCACGCCTGTGTAGATCAACAATCCAGTAAAGTCAGGTAAATGTCCCCAAATAATGACTTCGCGAGCTTGCTCAATGATGAATGTGAGCGGATTAGCAAGAAGCCAAGGCTGAAACTCTGGTGGTAATCGAGAAACAGGATAGAAAACGGGAGACATGAACATTAAGACCATGGTTAAGATTGATACCGTCTGACCCATGTCCCTCACATATAGACCGAGTGATGCTAAGAACCAAGAGATTCCCAAGGTCAAAATAATTAAAGGTAAGAATACGAGCGGTACAAAAATAACGGTCCATTGAATATTGCCATTGAATATTGCATAGGCGCAGAGTAGGACTCCTAAACTGATCATGCTATGAAATAAAGCGGCACAGATTTCGATAACAGGCAATATTTCAAGAGGAAAAACCACCCGCTTAACATAGTTCTTATTGGATAGGATGAGTCCTGAGGAGCGATTTAAGACTTCAGAGAACAGCCCATGAACAATCATGCCTGAGAACAAGACGATCGCAAACTGAGTTTTACTCTCGTTGGGATCAGTTCCCCAACGCGATTGAAAGACAACCGAAAAAACAAAAGTATAAATAACCAATAGAAATATAGGATTGAAGAACGACCATGCCAAACCAAAGACAGATCCTTTATATCGCCCTATGACATCTCGTCGAGCCATCTGGAATATTAATTGACGATTGTGCCAAAGACTAGAAAGCAGCGCCTGAAACGATATTCGCTGTGCGGCATGGGGGTTCATTTATTTAATACCTCGGAAAATTTTGTACAAGAAAAGTCACCCCACTTCATTCAACGAAACCTACGGTTATCGCGTTATAAAAGATAAAGTTAATTTTTGGGGTTCATCTTTCTTCGTATATTTTTGACAAAATTTATTAAGTTTTGAGTAGAATTTTCTAGCGAAATATTTTGTTCCTCGCCCTTGAGCACGGGTAAAATATCATGTGCAATCGACTTTCCTAGTTCAACACCCCACTGATCGAATGCATTGATGTTCCACATATGTGCTTGCACAAAGATCTTATGTTCATAGGTTGCGAGTAACAGCCCGATCGAAAAAGGTGTGAGCTGCGGAAGGACGATCACCGTGGACCGTTGACCGCCTAAGCATGTTTTATGCGGTTCATTAGGGTAATTGCGACCCGTAGCCAGTGCTGCACTTTGTGCGAAACAATTGGCCAGTAACTGGTCCTGATGGCCATCAAAGATATTCAGATCTTCTGCAACCGCAATAAAGTCGGTTGGGATCTGGCGTGTTCCTTGATGAAGCATTTGAAAATAAGCGTGTTGACCATTACTACCGACACTGCCAAAAACGACTTGTGCTGTACGTGTTTTAATAGGCTTTCCATGTATATCGACGCCTTTACCATTAGATTCCATTTCCAATTGCTGGAGATAAGCAGGAAACGAGCGTAATCCGTGGCAATATGGTGCAATTGACAATCCGGCAGCATGGTTTTCTTCGATATTCCAAGCGCCAATCAATCCCATAATCACGGGGATGTTTGATTCTAGGGGCGCAGAGAAAAAGTGTTCGTCCATGGCTCTTGCACCAGCCAGCAATTCTTCAAATCGATCCATCCCGACAGCGATAGCAATAGGCAAGCCAACAGCAGACCATAACGAGAAACGTCCGCCGACCCAGTCCCAAAACTCAAAAACACGCTCTGGTGCAATGCCAAACTCTATTGCACGACCAACTTCTGTCGTAATACCCACAAAATGATGTTTCAAGACGGTGGTACTATCGAGACTGAGCTGTTCTTCGAGCCATTGACATGCTGCAATGGCATTCTGCATTGTTTCGAATGTGGTAAAGGTTTTGCTGGTGACTAGAAACAATGTTTCTTCTGGATTAACACGCTGCAAAACTTGATATAGATCATCAGCATCAATATTGGCAGCATAAGATACGGCGATTGAGGGATGTCTAAAGCGAGCCAATGCTTGAGTGACTAACCGTGAGCCTAGATTCGACCCTCCGACCCCGATGTTAACTACATATTTGATGGTTTTACCGGTAGCGCCTTTAATTTTACCTGAATGAAGTTCATCGACAAATTGGCGAATCTTAGCCCGTACTTGCTTAGCCTCTTCGATATGCTGTTGCATTTCAAGGGAGAGCGTTTCATCGGATTGAGCACGTAGAGCTGTATGTAGCACTTTACGATTTTCAGTTTGGTTGATGATGTCGCCATTTTTTAGCTGCGAAATGGCTTGTTCCAAATTCGCATTTTTGGCTTTAAGAATGAGATGATCAAAATCGGTATTGCTAATCATTTGATTCGTAAAATCAAATAGTGTGTCTGCATAAATCACACTAAGATTTGAATTGTCGCTGTGCATAGGTAGATGACTTTTTAGTTCAACGGGCGTAACGAATCCGCTCGGCTGATTCGATTCTAGAATAGCCGAGTTTTGTGGAGATATAATGTCTTTATGAAGCAAGTTACGCGTCCTTACCAATTGGCTTATCTTATGATTTTAAATTTTTTAAATATATCAATAAATATATCAATAACTAAATCAGATTTAATAAACCAACTTTAATTAAAAAGAGTGATCTATTGTAGTACATATGCAGATAATCAACAAATAATAGCGCTTGATATTAAAAAACCTCAGCATTTTTAAATAAAAGTGCTTGTTCATCTTTCCCGGACAAGAGTGGCTGCATGTCAATCGGCCAATCAATTGCAAGGTCAGGGTCATTCCAAATAATCGCTCTCTCATGGGCTGGGGAGTAAAGATTTGTTGTTTTATAAACAAATTCTGCAGTTTCAGATAAGGTTACAAAGCCATGAGCAAATCCTTCCGGTACCCAAAGTTGTTTACGATTTTCTGCTGATAATACTTCACCGACCCATTTGCCGAAGGTCGGAGAGTTTTTGCGGATATCGACGGCAACATCAAATACTTCACCTTGAATGACCCGCACCAGTTTCCCTTGAGCCATCGGATCCAGTTGATAGTGCAGACCTCTGAGGACGCCACGCTGGGATTTAGAATGGTTATCTTGGATAAAGCTACGCTTGAGCCCCGTGGCTTCTTCGAAAGCCGTTTGGATGAAGCTTTCATAGAAAAATCCACGGTCATCACCGAAGAATTTTGGCGTAAATAAGACGACTTCTGGAATCGCTAAGTGGAGGGCTTGCATTAGAATATATGCTCTTTCAATAAATTGAGTAGATATTGACCGTAACCATTTTTGGCAAGCGGTTTAGCTAGCTCAGCCAATTGTTCGCGGCTAATCCAGTTGCTGTGGAATGCAATCTCTTCTGGGCATGCTATCTTTAAGCCTTGGCGTTTTTCAACGGTTGCAATGAACTGACTGGCTTCAAGCAATGAGTCATGTGTCCCGGTATCGAGCCAAGCATGACCACGACCCATGAGTTCAACGGAAAGGTTACCTTGATCTAAATACAATTGATTGAGGTCTGTGATCTCAAGCTCACCGCGTGGTGATGGTTTGATTTGTTTTGCAAGCTTTACAACATCTTTATCATAGAAATAAAGACCGGTAATCGCATAGTTTGATTTAGGCTGCTTTGGTTTTTCTTCTAAAGACAGAACTTTACCAGTTTCATCAAATTCAGCAACACCATAACGTTCTGGATCATGAACATGATAAGCAAAGACGGTTGCACCTGATTCTTTGGCGCTGGCATTCGCCAGAAGTTGTTTAAAGTCATGACCAAAGAAGATATTATCCCCCAGTACTAACGCACACTGGTCTTCGCCGATAAATTCTTCACCCAAGATAAAGGCTTGCGCCAAACCATCAGGGCTGGGTTGAACGATATAGCTTAAAGAAATGCCCCATTGACTTCCGTCACCCAAAAGCTGTTGATAGCGGGGAATATCTTGAGGGGTAGAGATAATCAGGATCTCACGAATACCTGCGAGCATTAGGGTGGACAGTGGGTAGTACACCATTGGCTTATCGTAGACTGGCAAAAGTTGTTTTGATATTGCCAATGTTGCAGGATGAAGGCGTGTGCCTGAGCCACCCGCTAAAATAATACCTTTACGTTTCATAATCGTTCTACTCTAATTTGTTAAGATCTCAATACTGAGTTATCAATTGTTACACATCATAAAATAATCCATCTCAATCACAAATTATGATTGAACCAATTCATGGACCAAACGTTGTACATGATATTGCCAGTCGGGTAGTTTGATACCCAATAAGTTTTGTAGTTTTTGAGTTTGTAGCCGTGAGTTGTGTGGACGTGCAGCAGGTACGGGATAGGCCGATGCGGGGATCGGGTGTACCTCTGTTGGTGTAGCTTTCAGTGGACGTCCCAGTTTAATGGCTTCTGCTATAACGAATTGTGCATAGCCATGCCAGTTGGTCTCACCCGAGGCGACCAAATGGTAGATGCCGGAGGCTTGCGCCGCCAGTACCGCATCATGGTGTAGACGATAAATCGCCAGTGCTGTGACATCCGCAATGAGTTCAGCACTGGTGGGAGCACCAAATTGATCGGCCACTACATTCAGACTGTCTCGTTCCACCGCGAGCCTAAGCATGGTCTTGGCAAAGTTACCACCGCGGCTGGCAAAGACCCAACTGGTTCTAAAAATGAGGTGCTTGCAATCCGAGGTTGCGATGGCAATTTCACCACCGCGCTTTGTTTGACCATAAACACTTAAGGGTGCGGTCGTATCGGTTTCAGTATAAGGGCCTTCTTTACGACCATCGAAGACATAGTCTGTCGAGTAGTGAATGAGCAGACTGTCCAAACGCTTACTTTCTTCAGCAAGGACAGCAACTGATTGGGTATTAATCCGCTTTGCACTCTCCACATCACTTTCCGCCTTATCAACCGCGGTATAGGCGGCGGCATTGACGATGACGTGCGGTGCATAGTCGCGAATGAGCTCACGCAACGATTCTGGATCATCCAAATTCGCAACTGAACGATCATAAGCACGAAGTTCACCAAGTGGGCTTAAGGCGCGTTGAAGTTCCCAGCCGACCTGACCATTTTTACCCAGTAAAAGGATTTTCAAGATAGGGGCGCTCATGCTTGGTATTGCTGACTAACCCAGTCACGATATGCGCCACTGGTCACATTGCTAACCCACGCTTGATTGGCGAGGTACCATTCAACCGTTTTACGAATGCCCGTTTCAAAGGTCTCAGCCGGTTTCCAGCCGAGTTCTCGCTCAAGCTTCGTGGCATCAATGGCATAACGACGATCATGTCCCGCACGGTCTTTAACAAACACGATTTGGGTCTTGTACGGTTGACCATCTGTACGAGGTTGTAATTCATCAAGGATTTCGCACAGGGTGTTGACGACATCTAGGTTGGCTTTTTCATTCCAGCCGCCCACATTGTACGTTTCACCCAATACGCCTGCCTCCAAAACTCGGCGAATTGCGCTGCAATGGTCGGTGACGTATAGCCAGTCACGAATTTGTTGCCCATCGCCATAGATCGGCAGGTTTTTACCGCTGAGCGCGTTCAAGATGCATAACGGGATCAGTTTTTCAGGGAAGTGATATGGACCATAGTTGTTTGAACAATTGGTCGTCAGCACCGGAAGACCGTAGGTATGGTGATATGCGCGGACCAAGTGATCCGATGCCGCCTTACTGGCCGAGTACGGGCTATTGGGTTCATAGCGATTAGTTTCGCTGAATGCCGGATCAGTTTTGCTTAGGGATCCGTAGACTTCATCTGTGGAGACATGTAAGAAGCGGAATTCCGCTTTAGGCTTTGCATCAAGTGCAGACCAGTATGCGCGCACGGTTTCAAGCAGTTTGAAGGTACCGACAATATTGGTTTGGATAAATTCTTCAGGACCAGTAATGGAGCGATCAACATGGCTTTCTGCCGCAAAATTGAGGACGGCTCTGACGTCGTGCTTGGAGAGTAATTCGCTAATGATGTCCATATCTGCGATGTCTGCTTGCACAAAAAGATGCTGCGGGTTGGACGCCACAGAGGCTAAATTTGCAAGATTGCCTGCATAGGTGAGTTTGTCTAAGCTGATTACGAGCTCATCGTGATGGGCGATCCAATCCAAAACAAAGTTACTGCCAATAAAGCCTGCTGCGCCTGTTACCAAAATTGCCATTATAAAATTTCCATTACCGATCTATTTGTATTCACTGATTTGATTAAATGCGTTTAAATATCGCAGCTACGATTAAACCTAGATTTCCTAGGGTGGTTTGTCGGTATAAACCAACTCGACTCAAGAGGTAGAGCCTCAGGAGAAACCAAGCATGTCGGGCATGCTGAAACTGACTTAATACAGTCGCACTTTCTGTCGTCAGATGATCTTTCAGACGTTGCAGCGCTGCTGTGTTCTGGTCATTCCATTCTTGAAAGTGTCCTTCAAACAGCATTCTGATTCGTTTTAAACGGGCAGATAGGCTATTGTTTGAGCCGATCAGATTGTTGTCGTGTTGGCGGTACAGTAGTGATGGTTGCGGATCATAAATCACCTCACCGCCACATCCTGTGGCGACTATGTAAAGCCACCAGTCATGTGTCACGACTTTAACCTCAGGACCTGCAATCATCAGATCATTTTTAAGGGTCTGGTTAAAGACCATGGTGTTCCCACCAGCAATACTTTGTACCAAGGCATTATGAAAGCTGGGTAATTTTTCAAACAGTGGAGATAAGCCAATATCTGTTTTTTGATTATCGATGAGCTGCGTGCGCGTGCAATACAGCTGAGTGCGTTGCTGATCTTTAGATTGTAATTGACTGATAGCACGCGTTATTTTGTCAACAAGCCAAATGTCATCCTGATCAGACCATGCATAGTAGTCTGCCACGATGTCGGGATTACACGTAAGAGATAAAAAGTTAAATGAAAAGCCAAGGCGAGGACCGTTGATGATGACCAGTCGATTCTCGCCCCATTTGGCTTGCCACTTTGATTGATAATCTTTTAATAATGCAATAGTCCCATCTTTAGAGCCATCATCGGAAACATAGAGTTTCCAATTCGGATAGCTTTGTGTCTCAAAAGACAACAGCTGCTCATCAAGGTACTGCTCGCCATTGTAGGTGCACATTAAAATGGCGACGCTTGGTGCCGCAGTTGTTGAATCAAGCATTACGGGTCTCTAAAGGACTAAAAGTCATCATATAAAAAACGTTATTAATAGCTATTTTGCGGTTCTGCACCAATGAGTGCTTGTAGCTCTGCAGTGCGTGCGGTCATGATGGCCTGCGCATCAGCACCGCGGGCTTCAACGTTGAGTCGCAGTAACGGCTCGGTATTTGAGGTGCGCAGGTTAAAGCGCCAGTCTGCAAAAGACAAGCTTACACCATCAGTTTTTTCCAATTCAGGATTGCCGGTGCTGTAGTGCTGTAGGATTTTTTCAATGATCGCCGCGCTGTTATCAACACGGAAGTTGATTTCACCGCTGCATGGATAAGCCGCCATACGCTCTTTCACCAGCGTGGACAGACCTTTACCTGTATTGCTGACCAAGTTAACGGCCAAAAGCCATGGGATCATGCCGCTGTCACAATAAGCGAAATCACGGAAATAGTGATGCGCACTCATCTCACCGCCGTAGATGGCATTTTCTTTGCGCATCCGCTCTTTAATAAAGGCATGACCTGTTTTGCACTGGATGGCTTCGCCACCAGATTGCTTGGCGATATCGATGGTATTCCAGGTCAGACGTGGATCGTGGATGATTTTTTCGCCTGGATTTTTGAGTAGGAAAGCTTGAGCTAATAAACCTACAATATAATAGCCTTCGATAAATTCGCCATGCTCATCAAACAAGAAACAACGATCAAAGTCACCATCCCAAGCGACGCCAAAGTCTGCATGATGAGTTTTCACGGCTTCAATCGTTGCCGCGCGATTTTCTAGCAGGATAGGGTTGGGAATGCCATTGGGGAAGCTGCCATCGGCTTCATGGTGAATTTTAACGAATGAGATGGGGATATTGAGGCTGGTAAAACGGCTTTCTAAGGCATCAATTACATGACCTGCCGCACCGTTGCCTGCGTTGACCACAATTTTAAGCGGTCTAATGTTGGGAATATCGAGGTAGGTGAGCAGATGAGTGACGTAGTCTTCTAAAATAGACACTTCAGTGAGTGTCCCTTTGTGAGTAATCGGTGTGAACTCTTCAGTTTCAGCCAGTGCCTTAATGTCGAGCAAGCCAGTATCACCACTGATTGGCTGTGCATTTTTCTTGACCAGTTTCATGCCGTTATAATCCATGGGATTATGGCTGGCGGTGACTTCGATGCCGCCATCGACATCCAGATGGAATGAGGCGAAGTAGACTTCTTCGGTTCCGGTCATACCAATATCAATGACATCAACGCCACTGTCCATGAGACCTTGCGCAATTGCCATTTTCAGCGTGTGACTGGTTGGGCGGATATCCGCACCGACCACAATTTTTTTTGGCTGTAATAATTGTCCATAAGCGCGACCGATATTATAGGCAATGGATTCGTTCAGTTCTGTGCCCAGTTTGCCTCGAATATCGTAGGCTTTAAAACAAGTCAGCTTCATAATTCGTGCTCAGTCATAAATTTCGAGTAGGATAATGAAAAACGACAGTTATTTTCGTCGTAAATTAGTTGCGTGGAGTATGCCATAGCAGATATCAAAGATCATCTGCTTATGCCATTAATGGCGTGTTGTTGGGGATATATGGCGCAAATTTTTGATGCGCCATATCTATTTTAAGAAAATAATAAAGTGTGAACGAGTTAACTTAATAGTTTACGCATGGCTTCCGGCACTCCGGCTGCAAATGCTTCAGTGCGGCTCATCCAGCGCGTTGGTGTGAAAATGTGTTCAAGGTGTTCTTTTTGAGCCTTATGTACAACGACATGAATCGCCTGTAATTCCCAATGAAAGTGCGTGAAGGTATGGCGGATTTGTTTGCCTTTTTCGCTGTTTTTTAAGTTCAGACTCACCAGTTGATCCGCCAGACTGCTGTCCACGTCATCAATGATGGGTAGGCACCATAGACCGCCCCAAAGTCCTTCAGGCGGTCGCTGTTGCCAGAGCAGTTGGTGATGGTCTTCGAGTAGCAGTACATTGGCGTGGCGAGTAGGCATGGTTTTACGTGCCGGTTTCTCCGGTAGGGTGAGTACTCGGTTTTGCTGAAAAGCCGTGCAATCACTTTGCATCGGGCAGTACAGGCAGAGTGGTTTTTTGGGCGTGCAGATGGTTGCCCCTAAATCCATGATCGCTTGATTATAGTCATGGGTGCGATCTTGCGGAGTGAAATCTGCAGCGATTTGCCAGATATTTTTGATGAATGCCGAGCTTGTACTGTCGCCCTCTAGCACCAGATAGCGGCTGAGTACGCGTTTGACGTTGCCATCCATAATCACGCCGTATTGGCGCAGGCCTAAAGACATCAACGCCCCTGCGGTTGATGGACCAATTCCCGGTAACTCTATCCATTCTTCAAGTGTCTGGGGAAACGCTCCTTGCGCAGCAACGATGCCAGCCGCTTTGTGCAAGTTTCTGGCGCGGGCATAGTAGCCCAGCCCCGCCCAGTAAGGCGCGACGTCATTCCAGTCGGCTTGACCTAGGTCCACCACGGTGGGAAAGCGCTGCATAAAGCGCTCAAAGTATGTCAGTACAGTTTTGACTTGAGTCTGCTGCAGCATAATTTCGGAAACCCAGACTTTATAGGGATCATCTACGACCTGCCACGGTAAGTCATGGCGACCGTGCTGATCAAACCAGATCAGTAATTGCTGGGAAAAATGCTGTGCAGTCTGTTCACGTTGGATCTTCTGCGCTATTGCTGTTTTTACAATCATCAAACGTTAATCATCGTGTTAAAAGGTATCTTAATGTCATGCAACCATAGCCCTTGAGCCGCTTAAAGGCTATAGTTCACTCTAATTATTTTGTGTGATCTGGATTGCTGTCATGAATAGCCTAACGAACCCTCCATCGAAGTCTATCCCTTCTGCTCACGATATCGAAGCTCAGGATTTAACGCGTATTTTACCTGCTTCGCGCAAGGTTTACATCCAAGGTTCAACGCCAGACATCCAAGTGCCAATGCGTGAAATCAGTTTGACAGATACGCCAACAGGTCTAGGCGGTGAAAAAAATCCACCCGTGCTGGTCTATGATACCTCGGGCGTGTACAGTGATCCGAATGTTGCGATTGATTTGACCAAAGGTTTACCTGATCTACGCAGTCAATGGATTGAAGCACGTCAAGATACTGAAAAATTGGAAGGTTTATCTTCTGAGTTTGGTCGTCAGCGTGCACGTGATATCGCTACGGCGGAGCTGCGTTTTGCCCATATTCAAAATCCGCGCCGGGCGGTGCTTGGCAAAAATGTCAGTCAGATGCACTACGCCAAGCAAGGTATCATCACACCAGAGATGGAATTCATCGCGATTCGTGAGAATCAGCGCCAATATGAAGGCACCGATACGCGTCAGCACGCGGGGCATAACTTCGGTGCAAACCTGCCACGTGAGATTACGCCTGAGTTTGTACGCAATGAAGTTGCGGCAGGCCGTGCGATTATTCCCGCCAATATTAATCATCCTGAACTTGAGCCGATGATCATTGGGCGTAATTTCTTGGTCAAAATTAACGCCAACATTGGTAACAGTGCACTGGGCTCATCGATTGATGAGGAAGTGGCCAAAATGACGTGGTCGACCCGTTGGGGTGCAGATACGATCATGGATTTGTCGACCGGCAAACACATTCATGAAACCCGTGAATGGATCATCCGTAATTCACCGGTGCCAATTGGTACAGTACCGATCTATCAGGCGCTTGAAAAGGTCGATGGTGTTGCCGAAGACCTGACCTGGGAAATTTTCCGTGACACCCTGATTGAGCAAGCTGAGCAAGGGGTGGATTATTTCACCATTCATGCGGGTGTGTTATTGCGTTATGTTCCTCTGACCGCACAACGTTTAACCGGGATCGTGTCGCGTGGTGGATCGATCATGGCGCAGTGGTGTTTGGCACATCATCAAGAGAACTTCCTCTATACCCATTTCGAAGACATCTGCGAAATCATGAAGGCTTATGATGTGTCCTTCAGTCTCGGCGATGGCTTGCGTCCTGGCTGTATTCAGGATGCTAATGATGAAGCGCAATTCGGCGAATTACGCACTTTGGGTGAGCTGACCCAGATTGCGTGGAAACATGATGTCCAAGTCATGATCGAAGGGCCGGGCCATGTGCCGATGCATATGATTAAGGAAAATATGGATCTGCAACTGGAAGTGTGTGGTGAGGCACCATTCTATACCTTGGGACCGCTGACCACAGATATAGCACCGGGTTATGATCACATCACCAGTGCGATTGGTGCGGCGATGATTGGCTGGTACGGCACGGCGATGCTGTGTTATGTGACCCCAAAAGAACATTTGGGTCTACCAAACAAAAAAGACGTGAAAGATGGCATCATCACCTACAAGATCGCAGCACATGCAGCGGACTTGGCCAAAGGTCATCCCGGCGCACAAGTGCGTGATAATGCCTTATCTAAAGCGCGCTTTGAATTCCGCTGGGATGATCAGTTCAATCTGGCACTTGATCCAGATACCGCTCGTGAGTATCACGATGAAACCTTGCCGAAAGATGCACATAAATCGGCTCACTTCTGCTCAATGTGTGGTCCAAAGTTCTGTTCAATGAAAATCACTCAGAATGTACGTGACTATGCAGCGAAGCAAGGACTCAGTGAGCAAGAGGCTGTAGAGGTGGGCATGAAAGAAATGTCGGACGTCTATCATGAACAAGGTAGCCAGTTGTATAAAGAAGTTTAAGTATTTGTTATCGAGCTTGTTTATTACTTTAGAATCGCATGACATATTGTCATGCGATTTTTTTATTATTAAAAATAAATTTTAGCTATAGTCATTTATAACATTAGGATACTTTGATGAAATCTTTAGCCGTAGTCCTGTTGTCCATTCTATCGACTGCTTGTGCCGTTCATGCCACATCTGCTCAGCCGCAGGATGCAACGACGATTAATACGTCATCCATTAACCCTGAGAGCTTAAAAAACTTAGCTCCCTTTCCCAAAGCCCAAGAAGGCTTTCAACGTTATGTCATTCACGTCCCCGCAACAGGTAACGATGACAACTATCAGGTTGAGTTGATCGCTGGAAAAACGGCGAAAGTCGACTGTAATCGACACGGTTTAAATGGGAACATCGCCGAGAAAGACTTGAGTGGTTGGGGCTATACCTATTATGAGTTTACAACGCAAGGTCAGATGGTATCGACCATGATGGCTTGTCCTCATCAGCCTGAGACTGAAAAATTCGTGACGGGTGCGACAAAGCTCGTGCGCTATAACAGTCGTTTGCCGATTGTGGTCTTTGTGCCCAATGGCTATGAGCTGAAATATCGCTTATGGAAAGCGCAGGATACCGTTGCTGCACCCGTCAACTAAAGTGTAAAGATGGGCAATGTCTAGGTGATAGGCATTGCTCGTCAACTTGTATGTGATAGGTAGCTTGGTCAGGCGTGGGATTTGAGGAAAAGGGAAGAGTATTGTCATCCTTGATGCTCATTAGAAAAAGAAAAATACCCTCAAATAATATCAATATATTTAAAGATTTAATCTAAAACCTTTTATTAGACATTTTGAGTCATCGATATTTATAATTTAATTTGACAATCTTTCTTGTCAGCATGTATAACTAGCGCAATTCATTTTTCGATCCTCGTTGGAGCAACACGATATGTCAAATACGCGCGTTCTCATCACCGGTGCAAATACTGGTATTGGTTTTGCTACAGCCCAAGTGCTGGTGCAGGGCGGGGCGGATGTGATTCTGGCCTGTCGTAATCCCGACAAAGCGACTGAGGCACAAGCTGAATTGCAGAAATTAGGGGGCAAGGGAACTGTTGATGTCATTCCCCTTGATCTCAATAGTCTGGATTCAGTGAAAGCTGCGGCTGAATTGGTCAATAAGCGCTATGGTGCGCTGGATGTGCTGATTAATAATGCTGGGATTTTTGGTGATGCACTGCGTTTTACGGAAGATGGCTATGAGCAGCAATTTGGGGTGAACTATGTCGGACCATTTTTACTTACTCAACTCTTGCTGCCTGCACTGAAGCGTGCCAAAGCGGGGCGGATTGTGCACCTCTCTTCGATCATGCATTGGCTCGGGAATATCAAGCCGGAAAGTTTCCGCATGACTTCAGGTTCTTATCGTGCTGTTGCGGCATATGGTCAATCGAAACTGGCGAATTTGTTGTTCAGTCATGCCTTGGCGCGTGAGCTTGCGGGAACGGGCGTCACTAGTAATGCCTTGCATCCAGGCGGGGTCGATTCTGAAATCTACCGCGATCTACCGAAGTATCAATATGCCGTGATGCGTCACTTTCTGATTCCAACTCGCCGTCCTGCAGAACTGATTGCGCAGATGGCTGTGGGTGCCGAGTGGGCAGGGCGTAATGGAGAGTATGTCAGCGCGCATATGCCGAATTGGCAATCGAGCCGCGCTAAGGATGCGGCGCTGGCTGATCAGCTTTATCAGCAGTCTTTAGAATTGGTGAGTGCGTATTTATAGAATCATAAAATATTACCCGGGTAATATTGTAAATTATATTGTGTCCGGGTAATATAGTTCCATCATTGCCTTGATGGGAAATAAAAGATGTTAGTTGAACAATCCAGTTATACCGTTTTTAACCACCAGCGCCGAATTGCAACTGGTGCACTTACGCAGATTGCAAGCCAAGTACAACAGGTGATTACTACTGATCCGCAGGCGCAGATTCTTGCGTTTGCGGATGATACGGGCATACAGACCGATGTGAACTGGTTTGAGATTCAAAAGCCTCTCGAACTTCATGCAACAATTCAAGAGCCTGAGGAAGAACAGCCCCGCAAGGCTGGACGTCCTAAGCTTGGCGTGGTGGCGCGTGAGATCACACTGCTGCCCAGACATTGGGAGTGGTTGAATCAACAATCGGGTGGTGCTTCGGTAGCGCTGCGTAAGTTGGTTGAAGAAGCACGACGTGAGAATGAAGGAAAAGATCGGATCAAACGTGCGCAAGAAGCAACGTATCGGGTGATGACAGCGATCGCGGGCAACGAGGCGGGGTTTGAAGAGGCATTACGGGCATTATATGCTGGCAATCGAGTGCAATTTGAACAGATTGTGCAGACATGGCCAGTGGATATCCAGACGTACTTGAACCAATTGGCGGTCAATGTTTTTACAGGATAGCACTTCGATAATTGAGGCGAGATCGTGGTCAATGGGGGTAAATGTTTAGCCATGCAAATAAGAACTAAAGGAAGAGCAAAATGACAGTGATTGATCCTAAAGCGCCGATATTGGTGACCGGCGCCAGCGGCTATGTAGCCGGCTGGATTGTTAAAGGCTTACTGGAGGCTGGGTATACCGTTCATGCTACGGTACGTGATCCGAATAAGGTCAGCAGTGTCGGGCATCTGCAAAAGATTGCCGCCAATAGCCCAGGGACGCTGAAACTCTTTAAAGCCGATCTCTTGAATCAATGTGAATTTGTCGATCCCATGGCGGGCTGTGAACTGGTCATCCATACCGCATCCCCCTTTATCATCACGGGATTTGTCGATGCCTATGAGGCATTGGTTAGACCTGCGCTGGAAGGCACGCGCAATGTATTGCGTACTGTTGAATATACCCCGAGCGTCAAGCGTGTCGTGCTGACCTCAAGCGTTGCCGCAACCTATGGCGATGCACAAGATGCCTTGAACGTTCCGAATGGCATTTTTAATGAAAGTCATTGGAATACCACCAGTAGTGTGGATCATCAGCCCTATCTCTACTCTAAAACCATTGCTGAACGTGAGGCGTGGAGGCTACAGGCTGAGCAAAGCGAGCCAAATCGGTGGGATTTGGTCTGTGTGAACCCGGCGCTGGTGGTCGGTCCTGCGTTGACGACCAATAGCATCTCGACCAGCATCAGTACGTTGCAGCAATTCGGCGATGGCACGATGCGTTTAGGCGCACCGAAGATGTGGAATGGTTTGGTCGATGTGCGTGATGTGGCGGATGCGCATATTCGTGCGGGATTTACGCCTGAAGCGAATGGACGCTATATTCTGTGCGGGGAGACTTTGAGTTTGCTCCAAATGGGCGCGGCTTTGCGCAAGCAATTTGGGTCTAAATATCCTTTCCCGTCTTTACCTGCGCCAAAGCTCGGGTTCTGGGCCATTGCACCGCTGTATGGATTTACCCGGGATTTCGTTGCACGCAATATGAATTATAAGATTGGCTTTGATAACAGCCGCAGTCGTCGGGATCTGCATATTGAATATCGGGATGTTCGAACCGCAGTGTGTGAACATTTTCAGCAGTTGATTGATGATGGCTTGGTGAAAAAGCGCTAAGTCATTTGTATATAAAAAAGACGAGCCATGGCTCGTCTTTTTTTGCCTCATCCACCTTATTCGGATTGTTCAACTACCAGAGCATCAATACCGCTGTCTTGCAGTTGGCGCTGGGCTTTGAGGGCTTCATTCTTGCTATCAAACGGGCCTGAGACCACGCGATACCATTCAGAACCATCATTGCCTGTCGTATGACGTACATCGGCAGGTAGGCCAGCAAGGAGTACTGCGGCCCGCTGTTTATCTGCTTCATCCGCAGTCTGGAAGCTATTCACTTGCAGAATGTAATGCGCTTGTCCTGGTTTTGCACTCGTGCTTGTCGGTGCAGCATCATTGCCACTGCCCACAACGACGGGAGTCGGATCATCAGGAACCACGTCCGGCACGGTTTGCGTCGGAATCGGTGTCACTTGTTGCTTGGGCAACAGATCGTAAAACTGGAAATCAGCAGGCTTGCCTGAATCTGTGGTTGCCGCAGGTGCAGAAGCCGCTGTCACAGGGGCTGGGCCTCGATTAGCAGGTTGCCAAGGTTGCCACAAATAAAGCAGCGCTAAACAAGACAATCCAAATAGAATCCCAAAAATAGTCCATAACCAAGCGGGGACCAGTGGACCTTTGCTCGTCGCCGCAGTTGCAGCTGGACGTTGCGTCGCTCCTCGAGGTTTTGAGCCAAACACGAGAGTTTCCTTCTTTTGAATGGTTGAATGTAATGGGTTTTAAACAAACCGCGCAGGATTTTTGCGCAGTTTTTACACAATGGGTGTATCGTTCTTACATAGACTCTGGTGCGGATACACCGAGCAGTAGTAAACCGTTATGAATCACCTGACGCACAGACACACTAAGCAGTAGGCGCGCTTGCATCAGTTCATGATCATCGCTAATCACTTTATGTTCGTTATACCAGCCATGAAACAGGGATGCCAACTCTTTTAAGTAATTGCCGAGCTGATGTGGCTCATACTGCTGTGCGGCATTATTCAGCACATCGGGATAAGCGGCCAGTTTAGCCAGTAGTTCAGCTTCAACCGTTTCAACCAGACGCCCTGCTGCTGCACGCCCTGCCGCCGCATCAAAGCTTTGACCGAGGCTCGTGACCTTTTCAAGCATTCGGTGCACGCGCGCATGCGCGTATTGGATGTAATACACGGCATTATCTTTACTCTGTGAAACCGCGAGGTCCAAGTCAAAGTCGATATGCTGCGCACTCTTACGCATGACGTAATAGAAGCGTGCAGCATCATTGCCAACTTCGGAGCGGAGCTCACGCAAGGTTACGAATGAACCAGAGCGGGAAGACATCTGTACCGGTTGACCACTGCGCCATAGGCTGACAAATTGAACGAGCAGTACGGTTAGTTTTTCAGGATCAAAGCCCAGTGCGCTGATTGCCGCTTTCACCCGTGAGATATAGCCGTGGTGATCTGCGCCCCAGATATCGACTATCTGATCGAAACCACGTTGAAACTTATTCAAGTGATAAGCAATATCTGCCGCAAAATAGGTGGTTAAGCCGTTTTTACGCTGTACGACGCGGTCTTTTTCATCGCCAAAGTCAGTGGAGCGGAACCAGATGTTGCCATCTTTTTCGTAAAGGAAGCCTTTGTCTTGTAAGTTTGCCAGTGCTTCAGTGATTTTGTCTTTTAGGGTTTCTTCACTAAACCATTGATCAAAGCGAACACCAAATTCACCGAGGTCATCTTTGATGTCGTCTAAAATTTCATTCAAGGCTTGGCTGTGGAAAACGGCATAGCCTGCGCTACCCAATAAACGCTGTGCATTGGCAATCAAGCCATCGATATGCTTTTCTTTGTCCCCAGACAACACGGTTGGATTGCCTTCGGCATCATCGGGACCGTAGACCACATCTTCTGGAACATCTTGAAAAACATCGCTGACAGGACGTTCAAAAACTTTACCATCCCGATCAAGAATATGCTGGGCGATATCAAAAACGTATTCGCCTTTATAGGCATTTTTCGGGAAAGTGAGCTGTTGTCCGCATAGCTCTAGATAACGTAAATAGGTGCTGGTGGCCAGAATATCCATCTGACGACCCGCATCATTGACGTAATATTCGCGTTGCACATCAAAGCCTGTGGCTTCAAGCAAACGAGCGACAGTCATGCCATAAGCTGCGCCGCGGCCATGACCCACATGCAGTGAGCTGGTCGGATTGGCGGAAACAAATTCAACTTGGACTTTTTTGCCGGCATTGTTTTTGTTCTCACCAAACACATCACTCTCATTTTTGATCTGATCCAGAATCGCAAAGCGCTGATCATCATTTAAAAAGAAGTTGATAAAACCGGGACCTGCGATCTCAACTTTGGCGATCACCTCATTGCTGGGCAGGGCTGCGACTATTTTTTCCGCCAGATCACGCGGCTTCATGCCTGCTGGCTTTGCGCCAAGCATGGCGATATTGGATGCAAAATCTCCGTGGCTACGATCTTTGGTGCGAGATAGACCGCTCTTGTCCTGCCAGTCAGATGGCAAAAGACCTTGGGTTTGAAGGGAAGAAATAGCAACAGCAATAGCGGACTGGATGGCGGAATTCATGGTTTCGGCTTAACAATAACGGCAAAAACAAACAATATAGCAGAGCTGCGGCCTACAACAAATGGCTAGATGATGATTTTTTCCACAGCGCTCAGAAATTATACAGCCTAGACATTGCAAATTTGCAACATTCTTTAGATGTGGAAATTGGACCATTCGGCATACTATTTGCCTATATTGCATTGGTCAGTTGATGACTATCGATCGTTAGATCAGTGTCTAGCGCTCTATCGCCTTTATTTGTATAGAAATTTTATTGGTTTTTTAAGTGTATTCTGCTGCGCAGGTATTGTGCGCGGCGGTGGAGTGGAATGATCATGAGAAATTTATGGTGGGTAGGGCTGTTGGCTGGCGTTTTATTATCGACGACAGCGCAGGCTTATGACGTTAATGCCAATGCAAAAGCGGATGTACAGCAAGCGCTAACAGCGGCACAGAAAAGTAAAAAGCCCGTCTTACTAGTTTTTGGCGCCGACTGGTGCCCAGATTGCCGTGCACTGGATAAGGCGTTAAAAACGGGTAAAAATGCCAAGCTGATTGCCAAGTCCTTTCAATTGGTGAAAATTGATGTGGGTAACTTTGATCATAACGTGGATTTGTCAGATCGTTATGGCAGCCCGATTAAGAAAGGCATCCCTGCAGCCGTGATCCTGTCTCCGGAGAATCAAGTCTTGTACACCACCAAAGCGGGTGAGTTGGCCAATGCGCGCAAAATGAGTGATGACGGCGTCTATGAGTTTTTTAAACAGGCCGCCAATCAAGTGACGACACTGAAAAAATAAGGATTGAGATCAGACTTAAGTCACGCGATTAGCGTGACTTAAGCTCGAAGTTGGGTGATGCGTTGCCAAGCAAAAATCAGCATAAACAATAGGGTCATGGTTAGTACGATGGTCGCACCTGTTGCAACATTCAGCCAGACACTACCCCATAGTCCTCCTGCGATACCGATTTGCGCAAAAACAAAGGCCCATAGCACCATTTGCTGAGGTGAGCGCGCCCACAGCCGTGCGGTCAAAGCCGGGATAATCAGTAGTGCACCCATCAGCAAAGTTCCCACCGCCTTTAATGCAAGCACCGTAAAGAGCGCGAGTACCAGCATAAAAATCAATCGCTGACGGCTCGGATGAATGCCTTCACTGGCGGCCATATCGGGATCAATGGCGAGCCGAAGTTGAGCGCGCCAGTTCCATGCCAAGATACCGATACCAAGCAAGATCGCCACTAATAAAGCGGGCAAATCCGTCCAGTTGAGCGCGAGCAGATCACCAAATAGATAACCAATCAGTTCGGGGCGCAGTGCTGGTAGTTGATTGACCAACAGCAGCCCGCTACAAAGGAGTGCTGAGGAGCAGAGTGCGAGCAAGGCATCCATCGGCAGCCTGCGATCTTGAAAACCCCACAAAATTAGCACTAAAAGCCCCGAGACGGACAGGACGCCGACCCAAAAGGGCAGCGCCAGTAATCCGGCAATCGCAACGCCCAGCAAGGTACCATGGGCTAGGGTATCCGCAAAGAAAGCCATTCTCCGCCACAGCATAAGACAGCCTAAAGGCGCCGTCAGCAAAACCAGCAGTGCACCCATACTCCAAGCCGGAGCGAGTAGATTGATATAATCCATTAGTGTTGACTCTCGTGTCGGGTACTTTTTTGCGCTTGTCTTAAGTCGATTTCAATCAGATCAGCAGAGACTTCTGGGTGCAGATGCGGCTGGACGGGGATATGATCATGGCGTGCGTGATGCAGGTCTTCATGACGACAATGGTCGTGATGATGCTCATAAGGAACGCGCTCGGTGCCAAAAATCGCTTGATAGGCCGGATCTTTCAAGACACTAGCTGGCGTACCACTACAACAGATGTGGTGATTGAGACAGATCACACGCTGCGTGCCTTGCATCACCCATTGTAAGTCATGAGACACCATAAGGATGGCGCAGCCATAGCGCTCTGGCAGGGTGCGGACATAAGCGTATAACTCTGCTTCAGAGTGGATGTCTAAGCCCTGCATGGGTTCGTCCAACACCAGTAAGTCTGGCTGCGTGAGTAAAGCCCGTGCTAATAGAACCCGCTGCCGTTCGCCACCAGATAAATCTTGTACGTCGCGATCCAGTAAGGGTGTCGCACCAGTCTCCTCCAGAATCTGGTGAAACAGGCTCGGGATAATCTTGGTGAGCGCGAAGAGATCCCGTACACGAAGCGGCAAACTCTTGGACAAGTGGAAGCGTTGGGGCACGTAACCGATCTTGAGATTCTTTTGTACCTGTCGCGTGCCACTGGATAGCTTTTGTAGCCCCAAAACCACTTTGACCAACGTGGACTTCCCGGCACCGTTGGGGCCAATCAGACTGACAATTTCCCGCGGGGCCAAGGTCAATGAGACTTGATTTAAGGCAGACTTCTGGTCGAATTTCACGGATGCATTGTGAATCACCACCAGCGGCGGACTGCTTGATGGTGTCGCTTGTGTATCCAGAAGAGCGCTGCTCATGAGTGCGCCTTTGGTGTGGCTTTGGATTTTTTAGATGTCTTGCTGATCGGTTCTATCGACTCTGGTGCGTTGTTAAAGTGATCGCTGCTGTTTTCTTCGGATGTCGTCAGAAGCGGTTGAGTCTGATCGGCTTGGCAGGCAATACATAAGCCTGCGATCTCGATCGTGGCTTGCTTAGGCGCGAAGCCCCCTTGATTGGCGAGGCTTTTAAGGATGCTTTGCAAGTCACTGGATTCGGCTTCATCAACGCGATGACAGTTCTGACAAATCAGGAATGCGGCTTCATGACCTTGTCGCGGATGGCAGCACGGCACAAAAGAGTTGATGGAAGTCAGACGATGGATAAAGCCTTGTTCCAATAGGAAGTCGAGGGTGCGATAAACCGTCGGCGGTGCGGGCGGACGGCCTTGATGAGCCATTTGTGCGAGTAGATCATAAGCACCGATGGGTTTGCCAGCCTCTAAAATCAGCTTTAACACTTCACTGCGTAGCGGCGTCCAGCGTACGCCTCGAAGTTGACATTCTTGCTCGGCATCCGCGATGCGAGCAGTAATCGAATGCGTATGGGTGTCATGTAGGCTATTGTTATGATTATGGTTTTTTATAGTGTGATCATGGTTGTGATGTGCGTAACCACAGCTTGCAACATCGTGCGCTGTGGATTCGATAAACGGTTTAGTCATAGTGATCGCCTCACGGGACAATAAGTTGGATTGCCACTTACGCAAACATAATGTAATAGTGTAACATAATTGCACTATTTAAGTATTGAGAACCCCGCCGCCATGCAACTTTTTCATCGCCTGTTTTTGAGCATTGTGGCGACTCTGTTGTTGGGATTGCAGTGTGCGCATGCGGGGACTTTGGTTGCGACAACGCATCCTTTATACCTGATTGCACAAGCGGTGACTCAAGGCATTGAACAGCCGGTTGCTTTATTGCCACCAGCTTCCAGTGGTCATGATGTGAATTTGCGCCCCTCGGATCGTCTCGTATTGAAACAGTCCGATTTTGTGGTCTGGTTTGGGCGTGACTATGAAGCATCTCTCAAAGATATCCTTGAACATCAGCGCAATGCCGTCGCGCTCTATGATCTCAAGGCCTTTCATCGTTTACCCTTGCGAGATGTTCAGGGACAGCCGATTAAAGATTCGTTTGACCCGCATATCTGGCTGGATCCTGCCAATGCTATTGGCATAGCTTACGCAATTGCAACCGTACGCGCGAAACAATTCCCTGATAAATCAAGGCTATATTTGCAAAATGCGCAAAAATTTAGTGCGCATTTGCTTGCCGTTGCTCATGCCGAGCAAGCCAATCCTCCGCGTCATTATTGGGCATATCACGATGCCTATCAGTATGTAGAGCACACCTTAAATTTAAAATTTGCTGGAGCTCTGACCGCGGATGCCGAGTTGCCTCCCAGTGGTGGTCAGCTAATCTGGCTTAGCCAACATCGGCCCTCAACCATGGCGGTGTGCTTGTTTGCAGAGCGTACACCTGCGGCAGCATTGGTTCAAAAGCTTAGCCCAGTGCAATCGTATCCGATTGACGAGGTGATGGCCGGTGCAACGAATTTTGTTGATGGCTGGCAGGCGATCGCCCAGCAATTCAAAAAATGTACGCCTTGAATAGTTGCTTAAAATGACCGCGCGTTTAAATAAAAAATCAATCATTTTCTTGCGTACGCTTGCAACAAAGTCGTCACATAACTATAATGAGCGCGCTGCAAAGTGGCGATTTTTCAACCACTGCGCCGCCATCGTTAAGCGATCAGTTGAGTTCAGTGCGAGTGTGGTTACGAAATGAGTAAGCCCAGTCCTTTGATTCAACGTGAGTTTCCTACGGGTTTGGTTATTGTTCAGGCTTGTATAATTCCGCTCGCTGCCATCGTTGGTTACATGCTTTTTAATTCATTGGCTGCAAAAAGTGCAGCTATTGGCGCGTTTATTAGCTGGCTAGGTAGCGGTTATGCAACGTGGAAAGCGTTTCGACTGGGTGGCAATGGTCAGTTGATGCTGGCAAGTTTTTACCAAGGATTGATTGGTAAGTTTGTCATTGTGATCATGGGCTTTTTTATTGTCTTTCGGACAGTAAATCCCTTGTCAGGCGGTTCGTTGTTGTTAGGTTTTGCGGCAGTACAAGCCATGGCTTGGTTATATCCCATGGTCCACGGCGAACGGTCTAAGACCTGAGCGGTGTGACATTTCATCGAAATGTCTTGTTGGTTGGGTAGAATGTTGTAGCGCGATGTTGAAAATTTTGGGTAGTGTGGTCTTTTTTCGAAATAAATGTCTTTATAAAAAGTACGCGATTTTAGGAAAGAGAAGAAGTTCAACGTATTGAGAAATACGCGCTGAACGAAAAATTTATAGAATTTGTGGTTTGGAATTTTGAGCTTTGAATGTGCTGATCTGTCCGATTGACGATCAGGTATTTAACGTCTCTTTTTAGTTTTCATATTAACTTAGTCTTATTAGGTGTGCCCAATGGCTGAACAGCAGACACTCACCTCCTCCGAGTATATTTCCCACCATCTGACTCACCTGACCTATGGAAAAAATCCAGAAACAGGCAGTTGGACCATTGCGCATGACGCAGCGGAAGCCAAAGCGATGGGATTTAATTCCGTCAATCTGGATTCGTTGGGTTGGTCGATTGGTTTAGGGATCGTTTTTTGTGCATTGTTTTGGCTGGTTGCTCGTCGTGTAACGGCGGGTGTGCCTGGTGGACTGCAAGCTGCGATTGAAATGATCGTTGAGTTTGTGGATACCAGCGTACGTGATACCTACCATGGCAAATCAAAATTGATTGCACCACTTGCCTTGACGATTTTTGTGTGGATTTTCCTCATGAATTTCATGGATTTGATCCCAGTTGATTTTATTCCAAGAGCAGCGCAATGGGTCGGTGTGCATTTCTTCGGTGCAGACCCACACTCAGTCTTCTTTAAAGTCGTGCCAACCACAGATCCGAATATCACCATGGGCATGTCCTTGTCGGTATTTGTCCTGATCATTTTCTTTAGCATTAAAGAAAAAGGTTTGGGCGGTTTCATCGGCGAGTTGACTTTACAACCCTTTTCCGCACAGAACAAATTGATCCAGTTGATCTTGATTCCAATCAACTTCTTCTTGGAAATTGTTGTTTTTATCGCACGCCCAATTTCTTTGGCATTGCGACTGTTCGGTAATATGTACGCTGGCGAGTTGATCTTTATTCTGATCTGCTTGTTGCCTTGGTGGTTACAGTGGTCATTGTCAGTGCCTTGGGCGATCTTCCATATTCTGATTATCAGTTTGCAAGCGTTCATCTTCATGATGCTGACGATTGTTTACTTGTCGATGGCGAGCGAGAAGCACTAAGCGTGCTTCCTTGCTGTGCATCGCTTGCGGTACCTGTTTTGTTATTGTTTTGATTTGATGTTTTAGTTTTGCTTTACAACAATTTTGTTTTTTTGTTTTAACCAACCTTGAGGTCACTCTAAATGGAAAGTTTAATCGGTTTATCAGCTATTGCTGGCGCGCTTCTTCTGGCTTTTGGTGCACTTGGTGCAGCGATTGGTATTGGTATCCTCGGTGGTCGTTTCATCGAAGCGATTGCACGCCAACCAGAACTCGGCCCACAATTGCAAACCAAATTCTTCGTGGTAATGGGTCTTGTTGACGCTGTACCAATGATTGCTGTTGGTCTGGGCTTGTTCATCATTTTCAGTAACCCATTCGTTGGTCAAGCTAAAGAAGCTGCTGCCGCTGCTGCTCCAGTTGCTGTTGTTGCTCCTGCTGCTCACTAATTTTCCCCCCGTAATATACTAGAGGGAATACCATGGATATTAATTTAACCCTGTTGGGACAAATTATAGCGTTTGCACTGTTTGTTGCATTCTGCTTGAAGTTTGTCTGGCCACCGCTGATCAACGCTATTCAAGAACGTCAAGGCAAAATCGCTGACGGTCTGAATGCCGCTGAAGCTGCGAAAGCCGAACTGGCAACTGCCCAGAACCAAGTACAGGAAGAACTGAATGCGTCTAAAGCGCAAACAGCACAGTTGATTGATCAAGCGAACCGTCGCGCTGCTCAATTGATCGAAGATGCCCGCACGCAAGCAATTGCTGAAGGTGAGCGTATTCGTCAACAAGCCCGCGAATCGATTGATCAAGAGATTAACCAAGCGCGTGAGGCGTTGCGTAGTCAAGTTGCTGCTTTGGCCGTTTCAGGTGCTGAAAAAATCCTGAAAGCCCAAGTGGATCAAAATGCCCATGCCGCTATGCTCACTCAGCTAGCTGCTGAACTGTAATCGAGGCGAATCATGGCTGAACTATCAACGCTAGCGCGCCCTTATGCCAAAGCGGCCTTTGCTTTCGCGCAAGAACAGCGCGATGCAGCAAATGGCATCGAGGCATGGTCAAAGGCGCTTGCGAGCGCAAGTGCGGTTGTTCAGGATCAGACATTTGCTGACTATTTGAAACGCCCAACTTTGGGCTATCAGCAACGCGTTCAAGCCTTGACAACGGTTTTAGAAGGTCAGATCACCGAGGGTGTGCGTAATTTTCTCACCCAACTCGCTGAACATGATCGTCTATCGCTGTTGCCTGAAGTTTCTGCAGAGTTTGAGTTGCAGAAAGCTCATGGCCTGAATGAGACTGATGTGATCATTGAGTCAGCGTTTCCGCTGACCGCTGAGCAACAACAAGCATTAAGCGATCGCTTGGCAACTCGTTTTGGTACAAAGATTAATAGTCAGGTTGAAGTTAAACCTGAATTGATCGCCGGTGTTGTAATCCGCGCGGGTGATCAAGTCATCGACGATTCTGTCCTTGGCAAATTGGAAAAACTACGCACAAGCCTACTGGCTGGATGATTTAGCATCGTCGTCAGTAGTGTGAAAGCTATTTTTTTAAAAGTATTTTTTTGATTTTTCAAAAACAAATTGAGGAAAGCGCAATGCAACAACTGAATCCATCTGAGATCAGTGCGCTCATTAAACAGCGTATCAGCGATCTGGACACCAGCGCCGAAGCCCGCAACGAAGGTACTATCGTCATGGTATCTGACGGTATCGTGCGGATTCATGGTCTGGCTGATGCAATGTATGGTGAGATGATCGAATTTGACGGCGGCCTCTATGGCATGGCACTGAATCTAGAACAGGATTCAGTCGGCGCGGTCGTTCTGGGTGACTTCTTGAACTTACAAGAAGGTCAAAAAGCCCGTTGTACAGGTCGTATTCTTGAAGTTCCAGTTGGTCCTGAACTGCTTGGCCGCGTTGTAGACGCGCTGGGTAACCCGATCGACGGCAAAGGTCCGATCAATGCAAAACTGACTGATAAAGTCGAAAAAGTTGCTCCAGGCGTGATCTGGCGTCAATCTGTTGATGAGCCAGTACAAACTGGTTATAAAGCGGTTGATACCATGATTCCAGTGGGTCGCGGTCAACGTGAGTTGATCATCGGTGACCGTCAGACTGGTAAAACTGCTTTGGCAATCGACGCGATCATTGCACAAAAGCATTCTGGCATTAAATGTATCTATGTTGCGATCGGTCAGAAACAATCGACCATTGCTAACGTGGTACGTAAACTTGAAGAAACTGGTGCATTGGCCTATACCACTGTTGTGGCGGCAAGTGCTTCTGATCCAGCATCACTGTTGTTCCTCGCGCCATACTCTGGCTGTACCATGGGCGAATACTTCCGTGACCGCGGTGAAGATGCATTGATCATCTATGATGACTTGTCAAAACAAGCGGTTGCTTATCGTCAAATTTCTCTCTTGCTGCGTCGTCCACCAGGTCGTGAAGCGTACCCAGGTGACGTGTTCTATCTCCATTCCCGTCTGCTTGAGCGTGCTGCGCGCGTTTCTGCTGCGTATGTTGAGAAGTTCACCAACGGTGCGGTGACTGGCAAGACTGGTTCATTGACCGCATTGCCGATCATTGAAACTCAAGCTGGTGACGTGTCTGCATTCGTTCCAACCAACGTGATCTCGATCACCGATGGTCAGATCTTCCTGGAATCATCACTGTTTAACTCAGGCATCCGTCCTGCGGTTAACGCGGGTATTTCGGTATCGCGTGTGGGTGGTGCAGCTCAGACCAAAATTATCAAAAAATTGTCAGGCGGTATCCGTACTGCATTGGCTCAGTATCGTGAATTGGCAGCGTTCGCTCAGTTTGCATCTGACCTTGATGAAACAACCCGTAAGCAACTTGAGCATGGTCAGCGCGTTACTGAGCTGATGAAGCAAAAGCAATACGCTCCGTTCTCATTGGCTGATCAAGCTGTTGCAATTTTTGCATCGAATGAAAATTATCTGACTGACGTACCAGTGAATAAAATTGGTGATTTCGAGTCAGGTTTGCTGGCATTTATGCGTTCACAACATGGTGCTTTAATGACCAATATTGATGAAACAGCAAACTACGATAAAGACATCGAAGCTGAATTGCATAAAGGTATCAAAGCCTTTAAAGCGACTCAGGCCTATTAATCAGTTAAGCCTTAGCCTGTGATATCCATCACGGTGCTAAGGCTGATCTGGCTTCACATACTGATTTTTACAAAAGCATGGTAAGCGTATGGCAAGTCTAAAAGAAATTCGCGCCAAAGTGGTCAGCATCAAAAGTACGCAGAAAATTACGCGTGCGATGCAATTGGTTGCTGCCAGTAAGATGCGTCGCGCTCAAGAACGCATGGTTGCAGGACGTCCGTATGCCGAAGGCATGCGCCGAGTGATTGCGCATTTAGTGCAAGCACATCCTGAGTTTAAGCATCGTTATATGGTCGAACGCCCTGTTAAGCGTGTGGGCTATATCGTGGTGTCGTCTGATCGTGGACTCGCAGGTGGTTTGAACATCAACTTGTTCAAACGCGTCATTCAGCATGTGAAAGCACAACAAGAGCAATCTGTTGAAGTTCAGTTTGCAGTGATTGGATCGAAAGCGGTTGCTTTCTTCAAGAGCTTTGGCGGAAAAGTGATTTCGGCTACGACCCAATTGGGTGATGCGCCGTCGATGGAACAACTGACTGGTGCAGTGCATGCCATGATGAGTGCATTCGACAATGGTGAGCTCGACCGAATTTATTTGGTCTCTAATCACTTTGTAAATGCGATGGTTCAGAAGCCGACGATTGCTCAGTTGGTGCCTTTGGCAGAAGCTGAAGTCAATGATTGGCGTCTACATCGTGACCACGCATGGGATTACATCTACGAGCCTGATCCAGAAAAAGTATTGAATGGATTGTTGCTTCGTTATATCGAATCGATGGTCTATCAGGGAGTTGTTGAAAACGTCGCCTCTGAGCAAGCCGCTCGTATGGTTGCGATGAAAGCAGCGACTGATAACGCCGGTGATTTGATTAAGAGCCTGCAACTGGTTTACAACAAGCTGCGTCAAGCTGCGATTACTCGGGAAATTTCCGAAATCGTTGGTGGTGCTGCTGCGGTTTAACGCAAAACGTTTGAATTTGAATTGACTGTGTCACAGCAGTTAGCAGCATTAACCGAAACTGGTGTTGATCGTGATCCGAATGATCATATCAACATCAGGTTTGATACTAGATTTTATTTTGAATTGAGGAGACAGCCATGAGTAGCGGTCATATCGTTCAGATCATTGGCGCAGTTATCGACGTTTCATTCGATCGCACTAGCGTTCCAAAGATCTATGATGCTCTGACGGTGGACAACACCGAAACGACATTAGAAGTACAACAGCAATTAGGCGACGGTATCGTTCGTACGATTGCGATGGGTTCAACCGAAGGTCTAAAACGCGGTTTGCCTGTTACCAACACCAATGGCCCAATTTCTGTGCCAGTGGGTGATGCGACTTTGGGTCGTATCATGGACGTGTTGGGTCGCCCAATCGACGAAGCGGGTCCAGTTGTGACTAAAGATCACTGGGCTATTCACCGTCCAGCACCGAGCTACGCAGAACAAGCGGGTTCAACCGAAATCCTTGAAACCGGTATCAAAGTTATCGACTTGCTTTGCCCGTTTGCAAAGGGTGGTAAGGTTGGTCTGTTCGGTGGTGCTGGTGTGGGTAAAACCGTTAACATGATGGAACTCATCAACAACATCGCAAAAGCACACAGTGGTTTGTCTGTGTTCGCTGGTGTGGGTGAGCGTACTCGTGAAGGGAACGACTTCTATCATGAAATGAAAGATTCTGGCGTTCTTGACAAAGTAGCCATGGTTTATGGTCAGATGAACGAGCCACCGGGTAACCGTTTACGCGTTGCGTTGACTGGTTTGACCATGGCTGAATATTTCCGTGACGAAAAAGACGAAAACGGCAAAGGTCGTGACGTACTGTTGTTCGTGGATAACATCTATCGCTACACCTTGGCAGGTACCGAAGTTTCTGCATTGCTCGGTCGTATGCCTTCTGCGGTGGGTTACCAACCAACTTTGGCTGAAGAAATGGGCGTTCTGCAAGAACGTATTACTTCAACACAAGCCGGTTCGATTACTTCAATTCAAGCGGTTTATGTTCCAGCCGACGACTTGACCGATCCATCACCAGCAACCACCTTCGCTCACTTGGATGCGACTGTTGTTCTGTCACGTGATATCGCGTCATTGGGTATTTACCCTGCGGTTGATCCTTTGGATTCAACTTCACGTCAGTTGGATCCAGCGATTGTGGGTGAAGAGCACTACAATGTTGCACGTGGCGTACAAACCATTCTGCAACGTTATAAAGAACTCAAAGACATCATCGCGATTTTGGGTATGGATGAATTGGCTGAAGAAGACAAGCTTGTTGTTTTCCGTGCTCGTAAAATCCAACGCTTCTTGTCACAGCCGTTCCACGTTGCTGAAGTATTTACCGGTTCTCCTGGTAAGCTGGTATCTTCTAAAGATACGATCGCAGGCTTTAAAGGCATTATCGCTGGTGACTACGACCATATGCCAGAACAAGCGTTCTACATGGTTGGTGGCATCGAAGAAGCTGTTGCTAAAGCTGAAAAGCTCGCAGCCAAATAACGGTCATTTAACAGCGTAACTTACGCAGGAGGACGCCTCATGGCAACCTTGCATTGTGATGTCGTTAGTGTTGGCGGTTCAATCTTCAGCGGTGACATTAATATGTTAATCGCTGACGGTATCGCCGGACAAATGGGTATTTTGCCAGGCCATGCGCCTTTGGTGACTTTGCTCAAGCCAAGCGCACTGCGTGTGCAGCATTCTGATGGTCACGAAGAGCAGATCTATGTCTCTGGTGGTGTGTTGGAAGTGCAGCCGCACGTTGTGACCGTTTTGGCGGACACCGCGATTCATGCCGCGAATTTGGACGAAGCAAAGATTTTGGAAGCGCGTCAACACGCAGAAAGCTTGCTTGCAAATCAAAAAGGTGATTTTGATGCTGCAGCGGCGCTCAGCGTATTGGCAGAAACCGCTGCACAATTGCAGACGCTCCAACGTTATAAGTATCGTGCTCAAGTTTAAGAAATCGTGAATAAAAAAAGCAGCCTCAGGGCTGCTTTTTTTATGGTTGTTCTTCAGGTTGTTGTTTTAAATCATGAGTAAAAAAACTGTTGTTAAGCTGAGATCGGAATTGCATCTTTTTGTGGGATGGTGATGGGTTTAGAGCTGCGTTCAGGCGGTGCAAGCCAGATTAGCACTTGATCGATCGCGCGTTGGCTGTATTGCAACTGCATATGATCCACACCATAAAACACGGCTTTACGCTCTTGCGGGACATTCAACTGATATTCAGGGTCTGAATGCTCACCGAGGGCACTTTTGACACTGACCAGATAATCACCGAGCGCCTCGCGGGTTTTAGACGGTGCGTTTTCGTGTTCGATGGTGCCCGCCATAAAATAAGCTTTGATATTAGAGGGTAGTGGAGCGGGTCTACGATTATCAGCAAAGTCGCCGCGACGGCCGGATTTTAAGTGTTCCCAGTCATCATCGCGGACACTGCCCCAGCGTAGGTCAATAATGCCTGCACTGCGTAAATCGCCTAGACGTGCAAGTGCCCCAGCGAATGGGATCTTACCCACTTTGTCTTGCACCATATAGCTTAAACGCTCAAGCAGAGCCCCCTGATGCGGCGATCCTAAGCAGATCAAATGATCGACCAGTAAAATCCAGTTGAGACCCATTTGCTTGCCATAAAACAGTGCGCTGCGCGAGACCAGACCACCCATGCTATGCCCGATGATATCGATATGGCTGATATCGGGGTTACGGATGTATAGATCGTTTAGCAAATTGGAGAAAGAGCGGCCATTTAATGAGATACGGCGACCGGTGTTATAGCTAAGGTAGAGAACGGTGCAGTCTTGTTGGCGATAGACCTGTTCACCCATGCTTTGGTATTTACTCGGGTACCAGCTGTGGGTATCCATACATAAGCCATGCACAAAGATCACAACACGACCACGGAGTTCACCATTAAACACTTTGCCATGACGGTCATAAGTGAGCATTGGCAATGCCAGCGGGTTACGGTCATAGACGAGGTGATCACCCATAATGCCATTTAAGGCACTGACCAGCATATGCAATGGAACGTTCAGTGGTTTTTCGGCTTGTACAGGGCTTAGACGACCAAATGTACGCAACCCGTGTGCAGAATAACGCCCAGCATGTTTAACGCCGTAGCGGATCAGCCAGAAAATCTGATTGGAAATGCTTTTTTGCAGTGGGGTTTGGTTGGCTTCGTCGTACAAGCCTAAGGATCGTAATAAGGTCTCACGATAGATTGCTTGCACAAAGTCAGTTGTGCGTGACACACCCGTCGTTGTCAGTTGTGCCAGTCCTTCGATAAAATCTCCCTGTGTAATGGGCGCTTTGCGTAGACTGCAAAATGGTTCATGCAGGGGTGTTGGGCTAGGCATAAGACTCTCTATGACTGGTTCGTATTTTTATAGATACGGCTTGACTCTATGGGTTAAGGTTATCACGCATCATTGGCAGCACAGGTGGCTTGCCTAGAATATGTATACATGGACGCACTTTGAATAGTAGCAATACTAAACCACATATTGCAAAATGTAACCAATTTTATGTACATGGACCAGTTGGTATTGATTAACTATTTGTAATATATTGTTATTTTAAATTGATAGTTGTGAAGAAGCATCTGTTTTAGCAGAATTCCTGTGCAGTGATCCGTTAAGATGCATAAAATTTTCATATCCTGGCGCAATTTTTTTATCGGTCATTAATATTTGGATCGGGCATACTGATGTGTAATGAGAGGTGAATGATGCAACTGATTTATATCCATGGTTTAAACAGTGATGCGAACTCCATCAAAGGTCAAATGCTGACAGATTGGTGTGCAATCCATCGTCCTGAGATTCAAGTTCTCCGTCCAGATCTGAATGTGCCGCCATTGCAGGTGATGCAGATTCTAAGTGAGATTATTGCGCGTGACCCTGATACGGGATTGGTGGGCAGTTCTCTGGGGGGCTTTTTTTCAACGGTTTGTGTGGCCAAGTACGGCTTAAAAGCGGTATTGGTCAATCCTGCAACACGCCCATTTGAGCGCTTCCAGCGTTATTTCACCCATGGCCATCGAGGATTTACGACGGATGGCGGGTGGACGATTACAGAAAGTGATCTGGCTGACCTAGCCGCTTTATACCAGCCTGTGCCGATTCATCCAGAACGCATCTTGGTACTGCTTAAACAGGGTGATGAAGTCCTCGATTACCGCGTGGCAGAGGCCTACTATAGCCAAGATGGCGCACAGTCACCGATGATCATTGAAGCTGGTGGTGACCATTTTATGCATGATATGGCGGACAAGATCCCGCTGATGATTGATTTTTTATTTGCTTAAATACTCACTTAAGCAGTTTGTTGCGTTTGTTTTAAAGTCGCATTTACAGTACGATTCATGTCAGTGAGGGGTGTACTGCTACATCTCCAGCCATCATTTGATCGACATGATTACATTAGGAATAAGTGTTTAGTGACTCAATATACTGCCGAATCGCTTGAAGTTCTTTCAGGTTTAGATCCTGTTCGTCGCCGTCCCGGGATGTACACCGATACCACTCGCCCGAATCATTTGGCGCAAGAGGTGATCGATAACGCAGTCGATGAGGCACTTGCGGGTCATGCGAATCAGGTTGAAGTGATTCTATATAAAGACGGTTCCTTATCCGTGCAGGATAATGGACGCGGTATGCCAGTCGATATTCACCCTGAATATGGTCAAAGCGGTATAGAGATCATCATGACCAAGCTCCATGCCGGGGGTAAGTTTTCTACCGATAACTACCAGTTCTCGGGTGGCTTGCATGGAGTGGGGATTTCAGTTGTGAATGCGCTGTCAACGCGGGTTAATGTCAGCGTGCTACGGGGCGGAAGCCAGTATCGAATGAGTTTTGAGCATGGTGAGCGCGTTACCGATTTGATCGCTACCGAAGGTTTTCCGAAGCGCCAGAGCGGCACCACGGTCCACTTTTGGCCAGATGGTAAGTATTTTGATAGTGCCAAGTTTTCGGTGCGGGCGCTCAAGCATAATCTTAAAGCCAAAGCGGTTTTGTCCGCAGGCCTGAAAGTTATTTTTACCGATGAAGAAAGCGGTGAGAAGCTGACTTGGCAATTTGAAAACGGGCTAGTGGATTATCTGAAGGATGAATTGCAAGGCCGTGAGACCGTGCCTGTGGAGCCTTTTGCAGCAAGTGGCAAGGCAGAGCGTGCGGCGTGTGAGTTTGTGTTGTGTTGGTCCGAAGAAAGTGGGGATAGTGTACAAGAGAGCTATGTTAATCTGATCCCGACCGCGCAAGGCGGAACACATGTCAATGGACTGCGCACCGGCACCACTGATGCGCTGCGTGAATTCTGTGAAATGCGCAACCTGTTGCCGCGTAATATGAAGCTATCAGCCGATGACGTCTGGGATGGGGTGAATTTCATCCTGTCACTGAAGTTTCAAGAGCCTCAGTTTTCTGGCCAGACCAAAGAGCGTTTGTCGAGCCGCGAAGCCGCACCGATTGTGCAGAATATTGCCAAAGATGCTTTCTCATTGTGGTTGAATAAAAATCCAGAAGTGGGGACCCGCTTAGCGGAAATGGCCATTGAACGTGCAGGACGCCGTTTAAAAGCAGCGAAGAAGGTTGAGCGTAAGAAGATTGTCTCAGGACCGGCATTACCAGGCAAACTTGCTGACTGCTCTGGGTCGACTCGTGAAGATACTGAACTGTTTTTGGTGGAAGGGGACTCTGCGGGTGGGAGTGCCAAGCAAGCACGCAACCGGATTTTCCAAGCCATCATGCCGCTGCGCGGTAAGATTTTAAATACTTGGGAAGTCTCTGCGGATGAAGTGCTGGGTTCGCAAGAGGTGCATGATATCGCGATTGCGATTGGGGTCGATCCGGGCAGTGATGATCTCTCTGAACTGCGTTACGGCAAAGTCTGTATCCTTGCCGATGCGGACTCGGATGGACTGCATATTGCGACCTTGCTTTGTGCCTTGTTTGTGAAGCATTTCCCAGCCTTGATTGAAAATGGTCATTTGTTTGTTGCGATGCCACCACTGTATCGGATTGATGCTGGTAAGGATGTGCACTACGCACTGGATGATGAAGAGCTACAAGCCATTTTGTCCAAGATCAAAGGTAAAGCACCGCAGATCACCCGATTTAAAGGATTGGGTGAGATGAATCCATTGCAATTGCGTGAGACGACTATGGATCCTGATACGCGCCGCTTGGTGCAACTGGATCTGGATGATACCCATCTGACCAATGGCCTACTGGATAAGCTGTTAGCCAAGAAGCGTTCCGGTGATCGTAAGATATGGCTGGAAGAGAAGGGTAATCTGGCTGATGTTTTACTTTAAGACCATGGTCGCATGGGCACTGCAATGCACTGTCTTTAATATTGAGCAAGAAAGCGCTTTAAATCGATGAATTGTCATCGTCATGCGGCATGATCGTGCATGGCGAGGTTTTCCCCATCCCCTACACTGAGAAAGATTATGACTGAATCCCAAGTTGCATTAACGGCAGCCATCCAAGCACTTGATGTTGAGCAAGTCAAAGCGCTTTTGGCGGGTGGCGTAGACCCTAATTTTATCGATGAAGAATACGGTCCTCCGGCAACCCAGATCTGTGATCGTTTGTTTGACTGGTGGGAAACGGTCATGGATGGCTACGAATCTGGCGAGCCCCTAGATGAAGCAGAGAAAGCAAAACTGCTTGCACCATATCAAGCAATTCTGAATGCTTTAATTGATGCCAAAGCCAACCTCCACCTCTGGGATGCTGAAGAGTTCTTTGGGCCACTGTGGGATGCGGCCAGCGCCGCTTGTGTGCCGATCGTGCAAACCTTATTGGATCATAAAGTGGACCCCAATAAGCGTGATGACGAAGGCATGACGATTCTGTCCTCAATCTGTGACCTGTTCTTTGATGTTGATTTTGACCTGATTGACTGGGAACAGGCACTGCCTGAAGAAAAAGAAACGCTGGAATTGCTGCGTAAGCATGGCGCGCAGACCACTGCAGAGTTTCTTGCTCACTAAGCTTTTCTCGTATAACCGATTGATCAATGCCGGAAGCTTGTTTCCGGCATTTTTTTGAGTGCCCAAAACTTACTTTTAGAAAATGTTCATTGTCACTATTCGCCATGTGATTTAAAGCATAGGCTTTTTATACTCAAAAGTGAGGTCGATCCAGTCACCGCGCAGGCGTTTTGGTCGTGGGCTGTTGATCTATTAGGCTTCTATACACTTTTGAGGAAGACATCATGAACGCACAAGTCAAAACCAGTGGTCATTCATCATCGGCATTTAAGGCCAGCTTTCCGGTCAGACGCATGGATTTTGAGTTTGCTGATGTGCCCGAGTTTTGGGCTGCGGATGATGCGGGAGTGACGTTTTTCTTAACGGCGATGTCGGCCTTATTCCCTGCCGGAGAACAGTTCTTCGTTGATGCGGTGCGTTCAGTACGCTACGAAGGTGCATTGAAAGATGATCTGGCGATGCAAAAAGAGATCAGTGCTTTTATCGGACAAGAAGCGATGCATTCCAAAGAACATCACCAGTTCAATGCTGCAGGTAAAGCCTATGGTCATGATGTCGATACCTTAGAACGCTGGACCGATTCGGTACTGGGATTGGCTGATCGTTTCCATCTGAGTAACAAATTGCAGTTGGGGATCACCTGTGCGCTTGAGCACTTCACCGCCACCATCGCCTCTGAGCTGATGCGTCGGGAAGACCTGCATGAGCTCATGCATAGCCCTGTGATGTATAAGATGTGGCTGTGGCATGCGGTAGAAGAAACCGAGCATAAATCGGTGGCCTATAACGTCTATGAAAAACTATACGGCAAAGGTGTACGTGCCTATGCAACGCGGGCATCTACGATGGCGCTGGCAATGGTCTTGCTGTTCTTAGTTCATACAACCTTTATGGCGCGTTTGATGGCTCAGCGCGGCAAGATGCGCCCCAGCGATTGGGTGCCTGCGATGAAAATGATGTACGGCGGCCGTAAAGGACTTATGTCGCGAATCGTACCGGATCTCTTTGATTATTTCCGACCTAATTTTCATCCAGAACAGCATGATACGACAGCGTTACTGGAGAAATATAAGAAGTTGCTGAATTTTGAAGTTCATTGATTTGATGTGAGCATGGTGTTTTTTAACGTCCTGAATGCCTTGTTAAAAAACGATTTGGATCAATACCAAGTCGTTTTTTTATGTGTTTTTTGATGCATTCGCAGGCGTCTGTAAGCTTATCTATGACGAAGCGCTTTTTTTTGGTGTAATATCAAATGCAATTTTTGACCTTGAACCATGTCCAGTCCATGGTCGCTGCGCATGTGCAGCAGGGTCACCTGTCGTCAATATGATAGATCATCATTCATTTAGGTAGCGCATGAGCAGTCTTAATCCCGCCACAGAAAGTCGTTCCGTCGCAGAGTTCACGGAACAGGCTTATCTTAACTATGCGATGTACGTGATCATGGATCGTGCATTGCCCCATGTTGCGGATGGTTTAAAACCGGTACAGCGCCGTATTGTCTATGCGATGAGCGAGCTTGGGCTCAAGAACTCAGGCAAGCCAAAAAAATCAGCCCGTACCGTCGGTGACGTACTGGGTAAATATCATCCACACGGCGACAGCGCCTGTTATGAAGCGATGGTATTGATGGCGCAGCCGTTTAGCTATCGTTATCCCTTGGTCGAAGGACAGGGGAACTGGGGTTCGCCGGATGATCCTAAGTCCTTTGCGGCGATGCGTTATACCGAAGCCAAACTTTCTGCGTACAGCGAGCTCTTGCTCAATGAGTTGGGTCAGGGCACGACGGAGTGGCAGGATAACTTTGATGGTTCACTGCAAGAACCCGTGACGTTACCCGCGCGCCTGCCTAACATTTTACTCAATGGCACGATGGGGATTGCCGTGGGTATGGCGACGGATATCCCGCCGCATAATCTGCGCGAAGTGGTCAAAGGCACCATAGCCTTGCTGAAAAATCCGAATCTCTCGGATGAAAAGCTGGCCAGCTATATCCCTGCGCCAGATCTGCCGACTCGGGCAGAAATCATCAGCAGTCCTGAAGATCTGCTCAAGATTCAAATGACTGGACGCGGCAGTTATCGCGCCCGCGCGGTCTATCATGTCGAAAAAGGTGAGATCGTGATTACCGATCTGCCGTACCAAGTCTCAGGTGCTAAAGTCATTACCCAGATTGCTGAGCAGATGCAAGCCAAGAAGCTGCCGCTGGTCACTGATCTGCGTGATGAGTCGGACCATGAGAACCCGACGCGGATTGTGATCGTGATGCGCTCGAATCGGGTTGATGCCGATGCCTTGATGAGCCATTTATTTGCAACGACCAAGCTGGAAAGCAGCTATAGCGTCAATCTCAACATGATTGGTCTGGATGGTCGTCCGCAAGTCAAGTCTATTCGAACCATACTGCTGGAGTGGCTCACTTACCGCCAAGACACGGTGCGCCGTCGTCTGAGCTATGCTTTAGAGAAAATTGAGAAGCGCCTACATATTTTGGCGGGTTTGTTGATTGCGTATTTAGATATCGATACCGTGATTCGTATCATCCGCGAGGAGGATCATCCACGGGCGGAGCTGATGGCACATTTTGGTCTGACCGAGATTCAAGCCGATGCGATTCTTGATCTCAAATTACGCCACTTGGCGAAGCTCGAAGAAATGGAGATTCGCCGTGAGCAGGAAGAACTGGAACTCCAAGCTGCCAAGATCCGTGAACAATTGAATAATCCAGAGTCGCTCAAAACATTGATTATTGACGAGCTACAAGAAGATGCCAAGAAACACGGTGATGACCGTCGTTCACCGATCGTGCAACGTGCAGAAGCGACAGAGTTGAAAGAGTCTGACCTGACGCCTGCGGAAGCGATCACTGTGGTGCTGTCGCATTCGGGCTGGATTCGCGCGGCCAAAGGTACCGATATTGATGTGCAAACTTTAAGTTATAAAGCAGGTGATGCTTACCTGAGCCACTGCACAGGCAAGAGCAATCAACGGGTCTATTTGCTGGATAATACCGGACGGAGTTACGCGCTTGCCGCAGCCAATCTGCCTTCTGCACGTGGGCAAGGCGAACCTGTTACCACCAAACTGGCGCCGCCTGCCGGCTCGCGTTTTGTGGAAGTGCTGATGGGGGATGATGCCCAGCCGATCCTGCTGGCAGGGAATAACGGTTATGGCTTCGTCAGTACCTTGTCTGCGCTCGACAGTACGGTGAAAGCCGGTAAAACGCTGGTGAGCTTGGTTGAGGGCAGTGAACTGATGCCCGTGTTGTATTTGCCGAAAGATGCGGATCGGATAGCGGTGTTGTCATCCAGCGGACGTTTGCTCATTTACCCACTGGCTGATTTACCAGTCATGAATCGTGGTAAAGGCAATAAGCTGATAGCGCTGGAAAGTCATGAGGTGGTGCGTGCCATGGTCGGATTGGTCGCAGGGTGTTCGCTGGTACTGATGTCGGGTTCGCGTCCGTTGACCCTGAAAGAAGCGGACATTAGCCATTATTCGGGTAAACGCGGTCAGCGCGGCCATTTACTGCCGCGTGGTTATCAGAAGGCGGAAAGTATGCAGATTGGTTGAACTGTGCAGTCATTCACAATGAGAACGAGCGGATTACGTTAGAATTGTGATTGGTTACACGTTTTAAGCGTTAGAGAATAGTTTCCGCTTTAGGGTCAGTCGTGATAATGTTACGCCAGCCAAAAAGTAGTCTTTTGAACGCATTGATGGGTCATGTATGACTGATCAGAACAACAGCAAATGCACAGATTATGTACGAAAAGCAGTGATAAGCTTGAGGCACGCGACAAGCCCTTATCTTTGCATCATATTTAACCTTTCCTTCGGTGGGGGAAGGAATCAAAACGGAGAAGAAGTGGTATGAATAAGCCTTGGTTTGATGCGTATCCAGCAGGGACGCCACATGAGATCGTATTACCAGCCAGCAATACCTCTTTAGTTGATGTATTTGAACGTACTTTCCAGCAGTTTGGCGATCGCGATGCGTTCGTCTGTATGGATAAACGACTGACTTATAAAGAACTGGATCAAAAAAGCCGCCAATTTGCTGCGTATTTACAGACTTTAGGTCTTAAAAAAGGTGCTAAAGTCGCGGTCATGCTGCCGAACGTGCTGCAATATCCGATTGCACTGATCGGTATTCTGCGTGCGGGCTATGTGTTGGTCAATGTCAATCCGCTCTACACCGCACGTGAACTTGAACATCAGTTGAAAGATTCAGGCGCGGAAGTGATCATCGTACTTGAGAATTTTGCGCATGTACTGCAAGAAGTGATTGCCAATACGCCTGTCAAACATACTATCGTCACCAGTGCCGGCGAACTCTTGGGCTTGGTCAAAGGCTTTGTGGTGGATTTGGTGGTACGCCGCGTACGCAAGCAAGTGCCGAGCTGGGTTCTGCCAGGTAGTGTCAATTTTAATCATGCGTTAAATAAAGTCAGCGCCCGTAAATACCAGCGCCCTGTTGTCGGTTTATCCGATACGGCAATCTTGCAGTACACTGGCGGTACGACCGGTGTGTCTAAAGGTGCGGAGCTGACGCATTCGAATCTGGTTTCTAATCTGCTGCAAACCAATGCTTTCTTTAGCAGTTTGTTAGGGAATAGTGCGTCGGACGCAGAAGAAAGTATTCTGTGTGCCTTGCCGCTCTATCATATTTTTGCATTGATGGTTTGTGCTCTGTACGGTCTGCAACGCGGTCAATTGATCATTCTGATCCCAAATCCACGCGATATTCCTGGACTGATCAAAGAAATTGATAAATACAGGCCAAGCTTCTTCCCCGCGGTGAATACCTTGTTCAATGCTCTGGCACATAACGAAGACTTCCAAAAACTGGATTTCTCCAAGCTTAAGCTTAGCATGGGCGGCGGTATGGCTGTATTGCCGGCAACCGCCGCACTGTGGCAGAAGATTACTAAAACCCCGATTCTTGAGGGTTATGGCTTGTCAGAGACTTCACCGATTGCGACCGCAAATCCGGTAAATATCACTGCATACTCAGGCACCATTGGTATTCCACTACCATCCACTGAAGTGGCGATTTTGGATGATGATGGTAAAGAAGTGGCCTTGGGTGAGCGCGGTGAGATTTCAATCCGTGGTCCACAGGTGATGAAAGGCTATTGGCAGCGTCCCGATGAAACCGCAAAAGTGATGACTGCAGATGGTTTCTTCCGTACGGGTGACATTGGGATTATGGATGAGCGTGGCTATACCAAAATCGTTGATCGTAAAAAAGACATGATCCTAGTATCCGGCTTTAACGTATATCCAGCAGAAATCGAAGAAGTCATCACCAATCATCCGAAAGTGCTTGAAGCCGCTGCGATTGGCGTGCCAGATGACAAGAGCGGTGAAGTACCGAAGCTGTTTGTCGTCAAGAAAGACCCAAGCCTGACCGAAGCGGAACTTAAAATCTACATCAATGAAAATCTGACCGGTTACAAGCGTCCGAAGTACATTGAGTTCTTGGCTGAACTGCCGAAGAGCAATGTGGGTAAAATCTTACGTAAAGAACTGCGTAAGTAATGATCTCTGAGATGTAAAAAAACAGCCCTCGGGCTGTTTTTTTATGGTTGTCATTTAATGCGGCATTTATGAAGTGGCTTTTGCAGGTGCCACTTGCGGTGGCGGTGGCGGCAGGATGGGGCTACCATCCGGATTTAAGCCATAGCGGGAGCCCAGTGAGGTCAGGATGATTGTGGCATCATACTGGCCGTTCTCATCGGGTTTAGCCGTGTTGCTGCAGTGAATGGTATAGCTGACGATAACCTTCTGCGGAACGCCATAATAGGCCTGCGGATACAGTGGGTAATCGTAGCCGATATATCCAACACTATGGCGGAATGGATAGCGTCCATAGCCGCCGTAGTAACCAAACGATCCATAAGAATTAAACATCGGATTTGCGGCGACAATCACATTGGGCTGATCACTGGGGAGTAGCTTGTCGGTGATTTCGAAATAACGGAAGCCATTTTGTACGGTGACTTGTGCGGCTTTCAGCAGCGCAATTTCTTCTGCACGTGCAGCCATGCTTTCATTGCGCGCTTGATAAGTCACTCGAAAGATATTGGTGTTGAGCTTAAATTGGTCGTATTTGCCCAGTTCAGCAAAGCTGCTTGGCGTCGTGGCGCATGATGAAAGTACAACTGCTGAGCCGATGAGCATGAACGAAAGCACAGCAGCACGTTTCAACTGTAGGGTCGATAGTGATAGAAATTTAGACATGACGGCTCACCTAAGCATGAGGTGCGGTGGAACGATAGGATATGTCTTGAGTCTATGCGCGAATGCGTTGAAATAATGTCGTAAATCTGTGATCAGCGATGACTTTTTAGTGAAATCAACGAGCAAATTATGGAGAAAACATGATGATTTATCATCAAAGTAGAGAAGGGATGACACGGAGATTTTTATGATGGATTAGATTGTCTTAAAGCACCATCCCATGATGGTGCTGTGGACGAATATCGATTTTAAGCTTGTTGCGGTTGGATGCCGATGACACGACCATACGCGTCATGATGAACAGTACAAATATTGGCTGCACGACCCGCTGTGATCTCTTGTTCTGGCAACTGAAAATGCGCGGCATAATCAGCAAGATCTTTTTGCGGTGAAGGGATAATGCGACGTGCTGGCAAAAGTGTCCACAGCAAGAGCGCCAAAGCGCCACACATAACGGACACGATGATATAACCCATGGTCATGGGCGAAATTTTAGTCACAAAGTGAACCAGAAATGGCTGTTTACTGAACGCGTGTGCGCCAGTGATGACGACCAGAGGGCGCCATAGATACAACCACATACCCCACATCAGTGCGGTAGAGCTATCCGAGAAAAAGCGCTGGTACCAGTGCAGTTGCTGTCGGATGTTAATGATTAACGAGTTACTCATGGTCTTTCTTCTCCAAAGAGTGTATGCCACGATCAGGGCTAACCCAGCGCGCGCGCTTACCATCGCGCCGGAAAAGCACTTTGGGAAACGCCGTAATCGTGGTGGCGATGTTGATCACCCAAAACACTAAAGGGTACCAAATCATCCAGTAATAATTTCGGCCTAAGCCTTTCTCATAGCGACTGTCGAGCCACTTGCTGATGGCAAACTGCAACAAACACGTCGCACCTAAAAACACACCGCTCCCTTGCGGGATGAGTGGTGATCCAACCACAGGCCAAGTGCCTGCCGGCACAACCAAACCCACGAGCCAAATGACCACCAGAATCAACATCAAATAGGACCAGATCAGCGTGAGGCAAAGCTCAAACATCAATGGCCATAAAAAATTCTGACTGGGTCTTAAAAATACATCGATATTTTTAAGCAACACTTGGGCACCGCCCATAGCCCAGCGCAAGCGCTGCTGCCAGAGACCTTTCAACGTTTCAGGCATCAATATCCAGACGAGCGCATTCGGCTCGAAACGGACATCCCATCCAGCACGTTGTAACTTCCAAGTAATGTCGATATCTTCAGTCAGCATATCTGCCGACCAGTAACCGACTTCATGTACCGCAGATTTACGAAATGCGGTAATCACACCAGAAACTGTAAATAGCCTACCAAAACTACGCTGTGCGCGCTTGATCATTCCGACGATCGACGAGAATTCTCCGACCTGTACCCGACCGAGCAGGGTAGAGCGGTTGCGAATTCGTGGATTACCCGTGACGGCAGCCACATGAGGGTGCGCGACAAAGTGGCGAACCATCCAGTGTGCAGCGTGTGGGTCGAGTAATGCGTCTCCATCAATCCCGATCAAAAATTCTGATTTAGCGAGCAAGCTACCTGCTTGCAAGGCCATAGCTTTGCCTTGATTCTCTGCCAAATGCACGACTTTCAGTTTGGGATACTTTTGCGCCAGACGATTGAGGACTTCAGCGGTTTCGTCAGTGCTACCATCATTGATCGCAATGACTTCAAAGTCAGGATAGTCGAGTGCGAGTGCATGACCAATGGTCTCTTCCGCATTGACGCCTTCATTAAAACAAGGCACCAACACGCTGACCGAGGGCGTATCCTCTAAAACAGGCGGATGATTAAATAACGGCTGTGTCCGCTCATTCCGCCAGTAAAACAAAATTGCACCAATCATCCACAGATAAGACATCAGCAGTGGATAATAGAAGACAAAGCCTAATATGCCATGCCAAAGTGCGATGAAGTCGTTGATCACCATTATAGCACCTTAACGTAATTCAGGCATATTTGGTTTGCGATCAAACACGGGGCGAATTATCGCAGGATCCGGATGGTCTTTGCTTGGATCATCGGGGTAGTAAGCAACGTGCTGTGCACCTGCATCGTAAAGGCTTTGAATGGTTGCAGCAAGCTCAGCGCTCGGGATTTTTTGATCATTTCTCCAGTTCACCGCCTGGAGCTCAAACACGACCTTACGCATGGCGTTAGGGTAGGCTTTTACTTTACTGACGATTTCTTGCATGAAGGCTTTTGGATCTTCTGCTTTTTCCATATACGGCATAGCCATGATTGCGGTGAAGTCATAGTTGGCCAGCGAGTTGTCGAGCGACTGGGCGTACCAGACTTCAGAGCGTGGATTGAGCACGACTTGCGCATAGAGGTTACGTGCAGTCAGCAAGTTTGGCTGTTCGGAACGCACCATATCCGCCAGTTCATTGGCAAAGCGATCCAAGGCATTGATCTTTAAGATAGTCCAACGACCCAGCAGATCATCACTCTTGCGGATATCACTGATTCTGGCTGGTAAACCCCACGCTTGATTCTGCGCGATGCCGAAGCTACTCGCATCTTCATAATCCGATAAAGTCACATCATCATGGAACAGGATGCCATCAATCGGTGCGCCGCGCGCTAGGTCTTGATAGATCTCACGCACTGCCATTTTTGCACGTGGCGAGAACAGTGACAGGCGTGGGTAACCCATGTTGAGGTGGTCGCCGCTAGAGGCTTGTTCCGTTCCGACTACATCTTTGTAAGCGGGGTTCGTTGCGGGCAGTTTCCACGCCAGCAGCGGCATCCAAGCAAAAATACGTTTGACCTGTGTACGGGTGCGAATTTGCCAAGAGGCGCGGTTAAACAAGTCTGAGCGCATCGGCAGCACATGATTGGGGAAATACACCATATCCGCAGCACCGTCGGCATCTGGGTCGGCAAAGGCTTGCAGATACACAGTATTTACCCCCATTGCCTGAATGCGATCCAGCAAATGGCCGAGATTTTTTTCTTGCTGTACAGGATCGGGATCGTAGATGTAGTCCAGATCGACGTGCATGATTTTCTGCGGGCGATCGTTGTCTGAAATATTGGCAATGCGGGTGGCCAGCTCACGGTCTAGATCAGACAATTGCATACGGCCTTCGACGAGAATACGGCGTAAACCCCATAGCGGGGTGGATACGGTATTTGGGCCGTCATCAAGCGTTAAGCCAATCGGCATACCGAGTTTTTCAGCAATGACACGGGTTTCGATATTGTAGTTACCGTAGGGCCATGCAATCACACGCGGAGCGCGAATACCGTGTTGGCGTAAGAGTTCGTTATTTTTCTTTAAATCGGTAAAAATACGTTTTTTATAGGTTTCTTCATCTTCGTAGCGTTTAAGTGCGGGCAAATATAAGCGTGTGGTTGCTGCGGGTTCCATATTGCCTTGCGGGTTGGCAAGAATTCCATCGTGTAGACCATAGGTATGACTGCCAATTTCGACCAGACCACTCGAGGTCATTTCTTTGATCTGATCCCAGCTCAACATTTCCTGACGTGAAACGGAGCGACCATCAAAGTTCACCACTTCGCCTTTGGTTTGATCCAGCCAACTGCCGACCACAGCGACGACGGCTGGGGCATTGAACAGTTTTAGGATCGGGAAGGCATTGGTATAGACCGAACGATAGCCATCATCAAAAGTGATCAACACGGCTTGTTCAGGCAGTGGCAGTTTGCCTGCACGGGCTGCGAGCACCTGATCAACACTGACAAAGTGATAGCCCTGATTCTTCAGCCAATCCATTTGACGGACAAAATTGGTCGGTGACACGGCATATTGCGGAATCAGCGCGTCTTTGGGGTCAGCGATTTCATGATAACTAATCACTGTTAATTCAGTCGGTAATGAAGCAGTGGCTATCGAACTGGTGAAGCACAGCACGTAGATGGCGATGAAAGCAATAATTCGAGTCATGATATCGGACAGAAAAAGTTATAAAATACAGAAAATTAAATATATAGACTGCACAGCAATTGTGCAATGAAGGTGGCGCATTCTAGCAGGAACATTTTAAAAAATTTCACTAAACGTCAGGTCTAGGGAAAACTTTTTTAATAGCTGTTCACGGTGTTTCTTTAAGTGTTGAATTCGTTGGTATTTTAATAAAGATCGACCCATGACTTAAAAGTGTTCAGTCCAGTCAGTCTGACCTATCATCTTTGCGCCTAAATAACCAACCATAAATCTAAAAATAGCCCTATCCCTCCTCTATGGAACGGCTGACAACATACCTTGAGCTTTGGTTAAAATCTAGTCACAAAATTGTAATTTTTGTAGTATAGATATTATTTTATCAAGCGCTTAAGCATATAAAAAGCAGGCTGCGGGTAGGTCTGTAGGTTCTCCGTTTGATGGGAATCTAGGGCTTGAATTTCGAAGCCAATCTTCTGCCAAAACGACATGGAATTTTGAATCGAAACCAGTGCAGTATATTGAATATGATCAGGTTGTTGAGATAACGCCGCATTGACCAAGGTCACGCCAAGGCGCTGACCTGCGACACGCGGCAAAATCGCCAAATCATGCAAATATAAACAATTGGAGAGGGTGGGTTTAAAGCGACCACCCAGCGGGGTGATGTTGCCTACAGTTGAGTAGTAGCCAACCAGATAGGCACAAACTCCCAGCGTATCTTCGACTACCCATGCGGTCTCTGGACTCGTGTGCAGCCGGTCGATGAAAGTGGATTGGGGTTCGATGGCATCCGACACATAGCATTCGGCCTGAATTTGCATCACCGGTTCTATATCACCGTGTTGCATTGCTCTGATCTGAAACATGGATTCTCCACCGTGCACTCATCTTGATGCTAAAAAACGATCAAGATCGACATTTTATAGACATAGAATAACATTAAGCTGCATGAACTCGGTCTACACTTAACAGATACCTCAGGGATTTATAAACGTCCATAGTCGACCCCCAATTATGGTCTATGCCAAGATTATCAGGAGAGAGCCAGCATGACGCAACCTTCCGCTTTAGAACAAGAAATCGTTATTGATCCCGTACTGGATAATGTCCTCCACCCCGAATATCAACCGACTGTCCATTCTGATGATCCTCTGCAAACCAGTCTGACGGGTTTTGATCTGATTTCGCATTCCATGCTGAACAAAGGCATGGCATTTAGTGAAGCCGAGCGTGATGCGTTTCAATTACATGGTTTATTGCCACCCCATGTTGGCACTTTGGATGAGCAGATCTTGCGCCGCTTGCAGGTGCTGCGTAGTTTTGCCACGGACTTTGAGCGCTATGCTTTCTTACGCGATCTACAAGACAGTAATGAAACACTGTTTTATGCGATGCTGGTGCAGAATCTGGAGGAGCTGTTGCCCTTGGTTTATACCCCAACGGTGGGTGAAGGCTGTCAGCGCTTAAGCGAAATCTGGCGCAAGCCACGCGGCTTGTTTTTAAGTTATACCAATAAAGACAAGATCCGTGAAATTTTTGCGGATACCCGTTATGACCGCGTACGGGTGATTGTGGTTAGTGACGGCGAGCGGATTTTGGGATTGGGTGATCAGGGCGCGGGTGGTATGGGGATTCCGATCGGTAAGTTATCCCTCTATACCGCTTGTGCGGGGATTCATCCGCTGGAAACTTTACCGATCTTACTAGATGTTGGCACTAATAACGCGGATCGACTGAATAACCCGATGTATATCGGCTGGAGTCATGAGCGGATTCGCGGCGCGGAATACGATGCCTTTGTTGAGGAATTTGTCGCTGCGGTGACAGAACGCTGGCCGAATGTCTTGCTGCAATGGGAAGACTTTGCGGGTGCCAATGCCGGACCATTGCTTGAGCGCTATCGGGATCGTCTCTGCACTTTCAATGATGATATTCAAGGCACGGCAGCTGTTGCCGCGGCAAGCCTGTTGTCCGCCATTAACGTGACGGGGATTCCACTGACTGAGCAGCGTATCGCCTTTTTGGGTGCAGGATCTGCGGGCTGTGGGATCGCCTCTCTTTTACATCAGGCTATGGTGGATGCGGGTTTAAGTGCCGCAGAGGCTTCCAAGCGCTTTTATGCAGTGGATCGCTATGGTTTATTGGTTGAGGGGATGGCGGATATTCGTCCTGCACAAGCGTTATTTGTACAAAATAAACAGGATGTTGCTAACTGGGTGCGCACCTCTTCAGACGGGATTAGCCTGTTGGATGTGGTGACCAATGCCAAGCCTACCGTATTGATTGGGGTGTCCGGACAAGCAGGGGCGTTTAGTGAACCTGTGGTGCGGATGATGGCGCAGCAGGTCGAACGTCCAGTGATTTTCCCACTCTCCAATCCGACGTCGAAGAGTGAAGCGAAACCACAGGATCTGATGAACTGGACCAATGGCAAAGCCTTGATCGGCACAGGGACCGCATTTCCACCAGTGCTTTGGAATGGGGAACATCATGAGATCAACCAAACCAATAATTCCTATATTTTCCCCGGTGTGGGCTTAGGGGTGTTGGCCGTAAGTGCTCGGCGTATCACCGATGCGATGTTTATGGCGGCAGGCAAGGCACTGGCCGATTTGTCTCCGACACGGCTGGATAAGACTGCACGTTTATTGCCCCCCGTTGAAGAGCTGCGTGCGGTGTCTGTTGCGGTTGCACAAGCGGTTGCACGTCAGGCTCAAGCTGATGGAATTGCTGATCAGTGTAGTGATGCCGAAGTGTTAGCGCGCATCAAAGCATTGGTTTGGGAGCCGGTGTATCGGCCCTATCAGCGTGTATAAAAAATCATCGCCATCGCCATTGAAAATACGCATTGCAACGGCCATTAATGTGGGTACGTTCGTATTTTGATTATCGTCGTAGATAGGGGTAATGCATGGAATACAAAGATTATTATCAAGTACTCGGTGTGCCGCGTACCGCGACACAAGATGAGATTAAGCAGGCTTACCGTAAGCTTGCGCGGAAGTACCATCCTGATGTGAGCAAGCTGCCAGATGCTGAAGAGCGCTTTAAGGAGCTAGGCGAAGCCAATGAGGTGCTCAAAGATCCTGAGAAGCGTGCGGCTTATGATCCGATGGGCAGTCAGTGGAAGAGTGGTCAGCAGTTTGAGCCACCACCGAACTGGAATGCTGGATTTGAGTTTGGTGGACGCGGTGCATCTGATGATCAGATGGGTGGTTTCGGCGGCGGCTTTGGGGGTAGCTTCGGTGGTGGTCATGATCACAGCGACTTTTTTGAGTCGCTTTTTGGCCAAGGACGTCAGCGTCGTCAATCCGGCCAAGGTTTTAGCCAGCAACCGCCTGAGCAGGGACAAGATCATCATGCCAAGGTGTTGATTGATCTGGAAGATGCGTATACGGGTGCCAAGCGCAGCATTTCATTGAAAACGCCCAGTGTGGATGCCAGTGGCCATGTGGTGATGACCGAACGGAAGCTGGATGTCAATATTCCTAAAGGGATTCATGCCGGACAGCATCTGCGTCTTGCTGGTCAAGGAGAGAAGGGTGCAGGCAAGACGGGAGATCTTTTCCTTGAAATCGCCTTTAATCCGCATTCCTTGTATCGCGTTGAAGATCGGGATGTGTATTTAACCCTGCCACTTGCGCCATGGGAAGCGGCGCTCGGTGCCAGTGTCAATGTTCCCACTCCTGATGGTCAGGTCAGCTTGACGATTCCGGCTAAATCTGTGGCAGGACGCAAAATGCGTTTAAAAGGCAAAGGGATTCCGAGTAGTTCCGCCAACAGTCCTGCGGGGGATTTCTATGTGATTCTGGAGATCGCCTTACCTCCCGCCAATACCGATCGTGAGAAAGAGGCCTATCGGGCCATGGCAGAGGCCTTTGATTTCAACCCACGCCAACATTTAAAGAGTGGTCAATAAATTCAATTGCAGACCTTGAGATTGAGGTCAGATGAAAGAAGGATGAAGAAGTCATGAGTGAATATACAGCGCTGATTCATGGGGTTATTGTGGAAGAAAATGTCGACTTGACCTTGATTGAGTTGTGCCGCGCTAGCCATGCGCCTGTGGAGCAGATTCATGTGTGGGTGGTCGAAGGGGTGCTTGAGCCCGAAGGTCAGACACCGACCGAATGGCGATTTAGAGGGCCTTCGCTGCGCCGTGCTCGTCTTGCCTTGCGTCTAACCCGGGATTTGGATGTCAACGCTGCTGGAGTAGCGCTGGCGCTGGATTTGATGGATGAGATTGCGGGGCTACGGGCCAAGTTACAGCATTTGGCGGTGCATGAGATCAATGCATGATCAGCATTCAGGATGGCATCCGTTAGAACGTGAACTGGATGCCGTTTTTATTTTATTTGCCATCTGGTTAGTGTAAAAGCGTCGAAATATTTACAACTTGTATGTTCTAGGACTGGACAAATCAGCATCAGATCGACTCTACTAGAGCAGATCGTTTCTTGTGGGAAAAAGGATTATTGCATCCGCATTGAACAACAATACGCGATCACGCGATTATAAATACAACGCCATCATTTTGATCGAAAAAATGATGATTTGCACTTGAGCATGCCTGACCCATGAGCACCTCGACTTTGACGACTGATATCCCAACGCCTGCCCCGATTCCACCATCCCCAAACACGCCAAAACCAGTGTCTTGGAAGCTAAAAGGCACCTTGACCATTGTGGCGGTATTACTCGTCGCCGTGGCGGTTTTTGCTTGGTACCGCTTGCGGCTGCCGGTACAGCCTGACAATCAAGCGGAAATCAGTTTGGGCACGCCAGATGTCTGGATTCACAGCCAGAATTTAGCGCTACTGCCGCATGATCTGTTGCAACTTCCTATTCTAAAAAGCGTGCTTACCGAAGATTTTTTATATTTTTATGAGCAAGATGTCGATTGGCTCAGCCTGCAAGGTGCAATCCGTCGTTTGAGCTTTGAACATGATTTGAATTGGTCGGATAACTTGCTTAAAAATATCGCTGCAGCGCCTGCGGATGTTTATCTGTGGCGCGATGGCACTCATGCCCTGCGCTATTGGGCGCTCAGTATCGAGCGCGATCCGTTGCTGACGGTGGCGCAGCAACTGGCGCAAATGAAGCTGGTCGCAGATCGACAAATTACCGAGGTGGGTCGGATCAACGTCGATGGTGATGAGATTCCTTTGCTTAAAATTGCACTGTCATCACAGCGTAGTCTGGTGCTCGCCGCCCATGGTAAGCGTTTGGTTTTATTTTCAGACAGTGCGATGGTGAGTCGTGATGCGGGTGAGTTGGACACCAACGCAGAAGCTTTTGTCCAAACGTTGCTGGCCAAGGATGCCAAAGCACGCGGCAAATTGATCAATGACAGTCAGGCGCCGGAGCTGACCACGACGCATGCGCAAACCGTCTGGATGTCTAATCGCTTCTTTGCTCAAGGTTATGGCGCATTTATGCCGGATATTCAGGCACTGCGTTTCGACTATGACCATGGCACATGGACCAGTCAAGCCAATACCCGCAAAATTCACGTTGATCCCCGTATCTGGGCGCAGATTCCGGCCTATGCGGCTTGGTGCGCCAGTACTTCGATCGATTGGACTCAGGTGGAAGCCGCGCTGAAGTCGGCTAAAGCGCCTGTGGATCATATGCTGGAAAGTAAGGCGCTGGAGAGTCTGGCACCGACTGGGGCGGTGTGCTGGTATACCGAGGCGGGTGACGATGTCTCCAAACCGTTATTTATCGGGCTACGCACTGAAAAATCCACCTTGAAAACTGAAGACCTCACGGCACTGTTTAATTGGGGCGTATCGACCAATCGTGATTATTACCAGCCGATTCGCGAGATACAGGCGAAAAAACGCCAGCTTGCAGCGCAGCTCCAAGCCGTCAATGATGAAATCAAAGCACTGAAAAAGTCACCGGATCGATCCGAAATGCAGGATCTCGGGAAAGAAGAGCGCGCTGCTCGGGAGCAGGAACGCAGTGATCAACTGGCGGCGAAGAAAGTTGAAAAAGAAGATCTAAAAAAGCAGCAGGATGATGCGCGTGATGCGTTGATTGAGGCCAAGAAAAAATTAGATCCCGAGATCAAGGCCGCAGAAGCCTTGACGACCCAGCAGCAAGGTGGATTTATCACCATCAAACGCACGCTTGAGATTCTACCGACGCAAAGCACCAATCCAATGCTGGCGTTCAACAACCAAGTGCTGTATTTCTCACCGAGTGGCCCCTTGGTTGAACGTGCGATGAAAGTCGCTGACCAGCGCTATCCGAATGTCCAAGAAGCGTCTAAAGGATTGATTGATCCCAAAGCGATAACGCTGCTCTACGTCAATCCGGCTAAAGTCGCCACGCTGATGACGGAGACTGGTCATGATGCGTTACCGCAAAAGAGCCTGCCGCGTCTGCGCGCTGCGTTTGACTACCATATGCCTAGCCGGATGAGTGCTTTAGCCCAGCAAGCCCCTTTTGCCGTGACATTGAAAAATCCTTCGGCAAGTGCGGGCGGTGATACCACGGCATGGCAGCCCATGATTTGGCATAGTACGCCTTAGCGGGTGAACGATGATTTAACGAGATTGATGATGGATACACCTTTCGATCTTGAGTGCTCAACAGCAGCTGTCCTGACACGACGGCAATGTCTGGAGCGGCTTTTGGGCTTGGCGACAGCCTTTGGCATGTCCAATCAGGCGTTGGCCATGGTGGCGAACGATGCAAGCAATCCTTTTGCACCGGATGCGCTGCCGCCAGAGGTGGCTTTAGATGCGCGTCAAGTGCAGGCGGTGCGGCAGTGGATTCAATTGATTGTGGCGCAACAGCTGAATCAGGGACCGACACCACGCTGGGAGCAACATGATTGTGTGGGGCTGGTGCGTTTTGCTTGCGCTGAGGCGCTGCGTAGTCATGATGAAAAGTGGCTGCGGGCCAATGGCTTTAAAGGCCGGCGTCTACCGCCTGAGCCGAATTTGAGCGATGCACAATTGGCTGCAATCCGCCATGAATGGCGCCGTGCCGATGGTCAGCGTGGGGCTTATGTCAGTGCGCTGGAGTTGGTTCAATATAATTGCCGTTTGGTGGGGCGTGATTTGATTAATGCCTTACCAGCGGATTTGTTGTTGTTTGATCAGGGACAAGCACAGCACCTGATGATCTGGATGGGTCAATATGTGGCCTACCACACCGGTACTGTGACTAAGACAGATAATGGTTTACGCGCGTATCCACTTGAAAAATTAATAAATTGGAAAGACACCCGATGGCAGCCTCAAGCACAAAATCCAAATTTCCTCGGCCTGTATCGTTTGGCATTTTTAAGCCCGAATCAAGCGTGATGGGACTCAAAGAGATTGGGGCAACCGTAATCTTCGGACTGTTGATCATGCTGCTTGGCCTGCAAATTCTCCATGCAGAGGATTTGCCAGATGACTCGGCCAATGCCGGTTTTTTTATTCTATCGGATCGCAGTTTTAGCCCGAATGAGCAAGCCCAAGTGCGTCTGGAAATGCAGGATGTGCAGGCGGTCAATGACAAGGCTGGGGTCGAGGTAGCCGTCTATCAGGTGCCGAATCCGATCGGTTTCTTGCAAGCGCAGAACAATCTGCATCGCATCAATGTCAAAGCCGTGCCGAAACAAGCCGGGCTTTGGAATTCTGTTGTTGCGGTCTGGGATAAGGTCGCACGTTCAGCGCGCTTGCTGTGGCGTGCCATTTTTTCTGAGGATGCTCGGCGCGGGACCGTCGAGGTTGCACCAGATCTGCATCAGCGTGCTGATCTGATGACGGGGCACTCGATGCAGGCGGAATCAGCCTATAAGCCACTCGCAGGCTTTACGCCGATATCTCGTTTTCGTTATCCGGTGCAATTTGCCAAAGACATTACCCCCGCTGATGCCCAGCTTACGGGTGCCAATATTGAAGGCAATATTGAGTTTAATAGTGACGTGCCGAATAGTGCATCGAGTTCTACGAGCTCAACCAGTGATGCCCCGAAGCCTGCACCTCTCTCCAACGGCAATGTCTATGTTCCGCTCGGTAAGCTCGCACCAGGTCTCTATGTGGTTGAGGCGATGCTGGGGCAACAGCGTGCAGTAACCATGGTGTTTGTGGGTAATACAGTGGCGGTCAGCAAGATTGCTTCTTCTGAGCTGACGGTATGGACGGTCAATCGTGCAACAGGCGCACCCGTAGCGGATGTCAATGTGCACTGGAACGATGGTACGGCTGATCTCACCGCAGGCAAGACCACCGCGCAAGGTTGGGTGCAACTACAACATGCCTCCCCCGAGAAAACCTACGTCTATGCCCAAGACCCGCAAGGGGGTGTGCTGATCTCTGAGAATTTCTATTACGACAGTGAAATTTACAACACCAAGCTGTTTGCTACGACCGATCGTCCGCTCTATCACGCTGGTGATACGGTGCAGATCAAAGTGGTGGGGCGTGAGTTTGTCAATGCGCGTGAGTCTAAGGCGCTGACCTCAGCACCGATCCAGATCAACGTGCTGGACCCGAATGGCATGCCCATCGCCAGTCAGAGTATGACCTTTGATGGTCAGACCGGTGGTAATGCCGCCGTACGTTTGCCTGCGGGCAGTACGTCGGGCGGTTATGAAATTCAGTTGACCTATCTGGGTGAAGTGTACAGCGCGGCGTTCCGCGTGGCGGACTTCCAAAAGCCGCATTTTGAAATCAATTTGTCGGTGGATAAAGATCAGCTTAAAACCAAACAAGCGATTCCCGCTGTTGTGCAATTACGCTATCCCGATGGCAAGCCAGTTAAAAATGCGCGCGTGGATCTAGATGTCAAGGCACAAGCACTGAGCATGGTAGAGGGGGATCTGGGTTATGGCGGATTATTTCCGATCAAGCTCACCACTCAGCAATACCAGACGGATAGTAGTGGCAATGTCAAAATCAGCTTGCCCGAAGTTAAACAACCTAGTCGCTATGTAGTGTCGGTCCTTGCCACGGATGGTGCAGCCTACCGCGTGCGCCATACGCAGGAGCTCTTGATTGAACGTGCGTTGGCGACCTGGCAGTTGGATACGCCGGTGCGTTTTTCCGCAGTGCATCAGTCGGTGAATGTCACGATTCATCAAGCCACTGCCGCAGGTCCAACGGGGCAAGCGGTTGTGAGCGTGAAGCCGGTGCGCTGGAAACTGGTGCGTTTGGAAGACAACAGCGAGCAAACGGGTGATCTCTCAGGCAATAGCTTTAGCGTGAAACCTGACAAATCGGGTTCTTATGTAATCAGTCTACTTGCTGCTGATGGCTCGATTTTAGGTGCCACCAGTCATTGGGTCAGTGGTGCAGACTTGAAAGTGCCGACGGGTCATATCGAAATTGTTTGGGACAAGAATCGCTATCAAGTCGGTGATACCGCCAGTGGTTTGATTACTTTCTCTGAACCCGTGGATCAGGCACTGATCACACTTGAGCGCGATAAGGTCGAAGGGCTAAGCCTGCTGAAAACCCCCGCAGGATGGCTGAAGACCGAGCAATTATCACCGCAGCAGTGGCGGGTCTCGGTGCCTGTCACAGAGCAGTTTGCACCGAATCTCACGCTCTCGGTGGCGTATGTGAAGCAGGATCAATTTGTGTTTGAGAATGCAGGACTCGTGGTTGCTAGCAAGTCGGTTGAGATCAGCCTGACTGCGGACAAAACTCAGTATGCACCGGGTGAAGTCGTGAAGCTGAATGTGCAAACTCGTGTACAGGGTCAGCCCGTGCCGGCATCGGTCAGTTTGGGTGTGGTAGATGAGATGATCTATGTGTTGCAACCTGAGATTGCACCAGACATCCATGACTTCTTTTACCACCCACGGCGCAATAATGTGCGTACGCAATACAGTCCATCCTTCATTGGCTATGACTTATCCAGCAATCAACTGGATCAGCCCGCCAGTACACACAGTACCCATGAACGCGCAATCAAAGTACTGGAGCGTCCGCGTCGGGATGAGGTGGATACCGCCTACTGGGCACCGCAATTGACTACCAATGCCCAAGGGCAGGCGCAGGTCACCTTTACCATGCCGGATGTATTGACGCGTTGGCGTGTGACGGCACGGGCCATGACGTCGGATGGCATCGTGGGTCAGAATACGACCCATATCCTGAGTAATAAAGACGTGTACTTGAAGTGGACGAGTCCGCGTTGGCTGCGTGCCGATGATCAATCGACCGGAAACCTTGCGATCTTCAATCAGACCAATCAAGTGCAAAAAGCCCAGTTGGTGATGCAAGGTGCACTGACCAATAGCCAAGATGTGACTCTGCAACCCGGCATTAACTTTATCGAAGTGCCGCGTCAGGGGCAGCAAAGCGGGGCACTCACCTTAACCCTGAACCAGCAGGGTCAAGTACGGGATCGTTTATTGGTCAATCTGTCTACTCGAGCCAATGGTCGTTTGACCCATTTCGATCGTTTGGTGAGTCCGGTCAATAATCAGTTGATGCTTGGACTGCCTGCGGATGCGACTAATGTCAGCTTGCGCTGGATCGACAGCAGCCGTGCAGGATTCTATCGGGTCATGGATAATCTGATTGATCAACCCTATGGCTGTGTCGAGCAGACCGCGAGTCGTATGATTCCGCTGGCGCTGGTCTATCAATCGTTATCCGCTGATGATCCGCGTAAGAACGAGATTGCACGCCAACTGTATACCCAGCGTATTCGCCTCGCGAGTATGGCCGGTGACGAGGCTAAATTTGGCTGGTGGGGTCGCTCCATGGCGGCTGATCCATTCCTGACCACCTATGCCTACTATGCCGATTGGCGTACAGCACAAGTGCTTGGGATCAATCTGCCTGCGGATCACTGGCAGCGTTTATTGGATGTTTATAGCAGTGACGGGGTGAAGCAATCGTTCTGGCAGCGTGCCTTGATGCTGGACTGGATGCGTCAGATCGGTCTGCCTGTGGGTTCGATGGCGTTGGCTTTGGCGGCTCAGGAAGTTAATGGTGCCGCGCTCGGTGAAGCGCGCTATGGCGCTCGCGATAGTCTGATTTTGAGTGACAACAGTGGTCAAACACAGGATTTGGCTGTGCTACTGACGAGCCGTGTACTGAAAGCCTCAAACCAATCAGGTTCTGCGGAATTCAGTAGTAAAGTAGCCGAAGCGACCGTGCGTCTGCAAGCCAAGCCTACACTGTTGGGCTCGGCATTATTATTGAGTCTAGGACAAGGCGATGGCAAGACCAACGCCAATGCACTGCTTGCCGAAGCCAGCAGCGAGTATGCGACCATCGACCGCGCCGTGATGTTGACATGGCTTGAACAAAGTCTGGCATCAGGCGCTGCGACAGAGATTCCTACAACCTTACCCTCACCGTGGACGCTGCAAACGACACGAACCGGCGGCAAAGTGTATCAATGGCCATCAGCTTCTTTGGTAAAAACAGCAACGCCGCCTGCGCCATTACCAACCGTATTGGCCAGTAGCAGTAGCGCGGTGCTGAGCTATGACAGTGCGCAGCGTGGCCCAGTTTCCACGCTACCAGCCACACTGACCCATCAATTGTATTTGCTGAAATCACAAAGCGATGGTTCGTTTGAAGCGGAAGAAGTGGGACCTAAAGACACGGTCCACACCGATAGTCTGTACTTAGACACCTATACGCTGACCCCGAAACAAGCCTTACATTACATGGTGATCGATGCGCCACTGCCTGCGGGTGCACAGATTGAGCCGGGCACGTGGGGTATCAAAATCAAAGATCGCGATGAGTTGCCGCGCGCTAACTTCCAAGAGATGACTGGCGGTTATGCAGTGCCGGTAGGCCAAGTCACCGATGCAACCACGGTGCAACATCTACTGCGCTTTAGCCAGCGCGGTCAGTATGTGTTGCCGCCTGCACGGGCTTACAACATGTATCGCCCTGATGCTCAGGTGCTGGAGTCGGCTGCGCGTAATCGTGTGACCGTGGAATAGGATGATGCGCTGGCAGCGATGGCATGGCGTGGTGTTTGGCATGGTGGGCGTGATGCTGCAATCTCATGTCTATGCGGATACCGCTTCAAATGTAGCCAACCAAGGTTGGATCGTGAGTCAGCAAACCCTTAACCATCCAGTGTGGTTGCTCGGGGATGCCAAGCAGATGCCGGCACGCGTGCCGCTGGGGAGCTTATGGAAGCTCTGGGTGTATACCTATAGTGTCGATCAGCATGTACCAGATCGACCTTATGCCTGTCATGCGGGTACACAAGCTGCAACTGGGGATGAATATTGCTGTACCCATGATGAATCGATCAGTCGCAATGTGGCACTGGTGCGGTCGTGTGGGGCGTACTTCCAACCGCAGCGTTTGCAGATACAGGCCAAAGATTGGCAGCGCTACTGGCAGCAGCAAGCACCAGATGTGCCATGGTTGCAGGATTTATCTCGGGTACAACCCCAGACTCAGGTGCCCGTGACGGATATTTTAAATGCACTCAATCGTGTACCGCCCAAAGTGATGAGTCTGACCCGCGAGGCACTGTTGGGTCGGGTGTTGCAGCCGCAGTGGAGTGATGTCTTACCCAATTTGGGTGGGGGCTATCGCTTTAAGACGTATACGTGGGCACATCCGACATTGGCGGGCGGGTATTTTGGCGGTGCGGCAGGTTGGCTCGCTGATGGCACGGCGTTTTGGTTAGGGGCTACAGGCGGTAGTCATCGGGTGGTACAGCGTTTAAGCCCGATGCTGGCCGAGCGTTTACCGCCAGCGATCACGTTGCTTGATGATCAGTGCGTGTCGGTGCATTATTTTAAGCGTTATCCGATTGCCCAGATCAGTCGCGTAGATGATCCAAAGATCGCGGTTTTAAGTGGCCATTTACGTGGGGATTATCGCGTTCTGTTTGCAAATCAACAGAGCTTAGTGATTCGCAGTCAGGGTGAGCTGTCGGTGCAGAAACCTGTCAATCAGCCGGTGCAGCTTATCGGACGGTTAGGGCTGCAAGATTATTTGGCGCGGGTGGTGGATCGTGAGGGGAGTGCGGATATCACACAGGCGGCGCGGGCACTGAGTATTGCAGCACGTAGTTATCTACTGCAAAACGCCGAGTTCCATCAGGGCTGTTTGCAGATCGATGATGACAGTCGCTATCAGCGTGTCTCCCCCAATCCCGCAACGGTCAATGCACAGCGCATCGTGGCGTTTACCGAGGGTTTGAGTTTGACGGGTAGTTCAATCCGCTACCATCAGACCAAGGCTGAAGAGGGGCTGCTCAGTTGGCAGAACGCGGTGAAGCAAGCGCAGCAGGGCAACAACTATTTGTATATTTTAAAGCAGGCTTTCCCCAAGGCCAGTTGGCAACTCGCGACAGACGGCAAGCAATGCCAGCCGATCCCTGAGGCTGAGCAGTATCTCCAGCGGAATTTGGTTAAGGTGCAACAGCGTATGGCGAGTGTTGATGGTTTTGAGGCATTAAAATCGGTCAATGTCTGTCGATTAGACTATGGCAATCCATATGCCGATCAGCAGTCCTTGAATATCTATGTGCGCGACTGGCGCAGTCAGGATGACCGTGTGACCTTATGGCATGAGTATTTGCATCTGGCGCTACGCTTCCACCCGGGAGGACAGGACGAAGCCTGGATTGAGCAGCAGGCCCGACAACTCACCGATGACTTAGGCTTGTCATCCTTTACTTCCACACCATCGACCCTCAGGAAAATCCGTCATGCACAATAATAAGATCACAGGATTTCGTTTCCTATCGATTGCAGGCGCCGTGATGGCGTTGGTCGGAAGTGGCTTGGTGATGCAGGCCGATGCCGAGGGCGCGACAGCCTCTAGACCTACCAATGGCTGGCGCTTTAGCGACAGCAGTCAAGGGAACTTCTCACAAACCGTTAATTATCCGGCAACCCATACCAATAGCGGCGGGCATGCGTGGAGTGCCTTGATTGAAGGGCAGATTAAAGCAGTGCCGAAATCTAAAGATCAGCCTGCGACCATGGTCGCCAATGGCGTTGCGATGCCACTCTCGATTGATGAGTCAGGACATTATCAACGTCCCTATGCCTTTGGTTCGGGCAGTAACAGTATCGAAGTCCGTACTGCCAATGGCGACAAAACACGACGCCAGTTCTATGAAGCCAACGCAGGCAAAGTGCCAGCCAAAATACGCGTTGTAATGTCGTGGGATACCAATCATACCGATGTCGATCTGCACGTGGTCACGCCCAATCGTGAACATGCGTGGTATGGTCAGCGAACCATTCCGAGCGGCGGCTCTATCGATATCGACGCGACCGATGGCTATGGTCCTGAGATTTTCGCGACCCCCAATGCGGTGCACGGCACGTATCTGATCTATGCCAACTATTATGGCGGGGAATCAAGCAAAGTGATTACCACGGTCACGGTGACCGTGACTACCAATGAAAATACCCCGAATGAGAAGCAGCAAACTTATATTGTACCGCTGCGTAAGGTTGGGGAACTGACACAGGTCGCGCAGTTTATTTATTAAAGCGGTGCAGCGCTTAGGTATCATCCATACACCTAAACAAAAGCCAAGCCGCGCTACATTTGTTATCATCTATCCCAAATTACCCTATTCGTTTTTTTTGACGTGACTCTTATGACCGTTCGTACTCGTATTGCTCCTTCTCCGACAGGCTTTCCGCATGTCGGCACCGCCTATGTTGCGCTGTTTAATCTGTGTTTTGCCCGTCAGCATGGCGGTGAGTTCATTCTGCGTATTGAAGACACCGACCAAACCCGCTCCACACCTGAATCCGAGCAGATGATTCTGGATTCCCTGCGTTGGCTCGGGTTGAACTGGGCTGAGGGTCCGGATATTGGTGGTAAACATGCCCCGTATCGTCAGAGCGAACGTCGTGAGATCTACACCCAGCACTCCAATATCCTGCTGGAAAAAGGCCATGCCTTTAACTGCTTCTGTAGCGAAGCACGCCTGACCGAAGTGCGTAATGCGCAAATGGCCAATAAAGAAACGCCACGTTACGATGGTCATTGTTTGCATTTGACCGCTGAAGAAGTTAGTCAGCGCATTGCCGCGGGTGAGCCACATGTGGTGCGTATGAAGGTACCGACAGAGGGTATTTGCCATATTGACGACCTACTGCGCGGTGCGATCGAGATACCCTATGAGCAAGTGGATATGCAAGTCCTGCTCAAGCAAGATGGTTTGCCAACTTATCACTTGGCTAACGTGGTCGATGATCACTTGATGGAAATCACCCATGTGCTGCGTGGTGAAGAGTGGATTTCTTCAGCCCCGAAGCACAAATTGCTCTATCAATACTTCGGCTGGGACATGCCCGTGCTCTGTCATTTACCACTACTGCGTAATCCGGATAAATCCAAACTGTCTAAACGCAAGAATCCGACCAGTATCACCTATTACCGTGATATGGGCTTCTTGCCTGAAGCCTTACTCAATTACTTAGGCCGTATGGGCTGGTCAATGCCTGATGAACGTGAACAGTTCACCTTGAGTGAGATGATTGAGCACTTTGATATCCAGCGTGTCTCATTGGGTGGGCCGATCTTTGATGTCGAGAAATTGACTTGGCTGAATGGCCTGTGGATTCGTGATCTATCACCGGCGGCATTACTGGATAAAATCCTGTCATGGCGCGGTAACCGTGCACAGCTTGAGAAGATTACTGCCGCGATCCAGCCACGGATCAACACCTTGTCTGATGCCGCCGATTGGGCAGGATTCTTCTTTAATGGTTCACCTAAAGCGGCGCAGCCACTGACGGCTGAGTCGTTTGCACATAAGAAACTGACCCAAGACCAAGTCCGTCAGGTATTGCAATTGTCACTATGGCGCCTTGAGCGTTTGATGCAGTGGAATGAAGAGACGGTGAAAGCGACGCTCATGACGCTGTCTGAACAGATGGAAATCAAATTGCGTGATTTTATGCCATCATTCTTTATTGCCATTGCGGGTAGTTCGAGTTCGACCCCCGTCATGGAGTCGATGGCGATCTTGGGTGCGGATTTGACCTATGCACGTCTACGCCAAGCGGTTGAAATTCTTGGAGGCATTAGCAAAAAAGAGACCTCAGAGTGGCAAAAGCTCGATATTTCGCTAAATGAACCAAAAATCATTGACGAAGGGGTCGAAAAGTAACCAGATACGATTGACAGGGCTGTTCTGAATCCCTAACATGTGCGCCTGCGTTGCCGTGCGGGGCCTTAGCTCAGTTGGTAGAGCGCTACAATGGCATTGTAGAGGTCAGCGGTTCGATCCCGCTAGGCTCCACCAAACGTCAAATTGGTAAACGCAGATGTTACACGTCCAGTCCCCATCGTCTAGAGGCCTAGGACATCACCCTTTCACGGTGAGTACCGGGGTTCGAATCCCCGTGGGGACGCCAAATTCGAGATCGCTGTAGTCTATTACAGTACATAAAGCCTAGTAATCATTAGATTCTAGGCTTTTTTGTTGTCCGCGATTGCTCACAGAATACGACTAAAATCGAAGTCTTTTAACGGGATCAGAATATATCGCTAATCGGTGCTGCCATGACTCAGAAAACTAGACAACTAAATTAAGCTTTCTGCTCAGTTTTGCCTCACTCATTGCGTTTTACCTCATACTGCAAGCACACCACACCCGACGCAAAAATGTGACTTTTTACCAGCGAGAGTGCAGTTCTGTCCTGAATGTTTTGGAATAAGGGGATACCCCGTGCCAGCAGAATCGGATTGACAAATAACCAATACTCGTCGATTAAATTTTCTGTCATCAGCGCGTGCGCGGCGGAGGGGCTGCCAAATATTAAAATATCGCTGCCCGCGCTCTGCTTGAGTGTGTTGATTTCATCGCTTAAATTGCTGCTGATGATGTGAGTATTGAGATGATCCTTTTCTGTCATGGTTCTTGATAGGACTATCTTACGGGCGGCTTTATACCAGCGTGAATGCGCATGGTCATGGGCGCTGGCATCGGGCGCGTCGGCGGCGGTTGGCCAATACGACTCCATCATCTCGTAGGTAACGCGCCCGTAAAGCGCAGTGTTGGTCTGCTGAATCCGCTGCTCGACATATGCAAACAGATCCTCGCTGATACTGATCCAGCCTAGGCTATGCATGCCCTCATCGATAGAGGCCACAAAACCATCCAGTGACACATGGACGAACGAAACGATTTTACGCATGATCTTCTCCTTGGTGATCCTTTGATTCGCTTTTATTAACATAGTCTGCAAGGCGTGCCAGTGTTTGGTTTCCGCCTTGAATCGCGCCAAATTCCTCGACGACTTTGTTGCGCGCTGCCGCAGTTGGAAAAATCATATGGATGGTCACTTGGGTCTTTCCATCTACCAGATCAAACGTCCAAGTCGATTCAAAAATCGCATTTGGGTCGCCCTTATGGGTGCCCCCCACGCAGAACTCAATGCGCTGTGGTTTGTCGATGACCGTATAGATGCTACGGTTAGGATAGTCCCTTCCATCTGGGCCGTGCATGATGTGATGCCATTCACCGCCCACGCGAAAATCCATTTTCTCCAGTGTATTCGTGAAGCCATTAGGACCCCACCAATGCACCACATGCTCAGGTTTGGTCATGGCGTCCCAGACCAGTTCGCGCGGTGCATCAATCAGACGCGTTATGATGATCTCGCGGTCGCTGGTGTCCGTATCGTTTGCGGCATTAGTCTTTTTTTCCTGCACTTTGCATCTCCTCGGTTTGGAGTATTTTTAGATATGCTTCCAGGCGATCTAGGCTTTGCTCCCAATACTGGCGGTATTGCTCGATAAAATCGGCAGCCTCGCGCAATGGCGTGGCATTGAGTTGGCAGGGTCGCCATTGCGCGTGGCGACCTTGCGTAATCAGTTTTGCACGTTGCAACACCTTGAGGTGTTTGGTCACAGCGGGCGCGCTGATTGAAAATGGTTTGGTCAACTCGGCGACCGTGGCCTCTCCCAGTGCAAGCTGCGCAAGTATCGCGCGACGTGTTGGATCAGCGAGCGCAGCAAAGGTGGTACTTAGAGAGTCGGTAGTCATATATATTACACTTAATGGTTAATTAACCTTGAGGTTAAATATAAAATGTTTTAAAACCGCTTGTCAATATAGATATTCATTTCCGTGCTGACATCTTTCACGTGAGATCCGTTGGCATTAAACAATCTCTACTAGAAGACTCGTCATGAAACGATCATGATCAGGAGATATCGATCACAGGAAAAGTTACGATGAACCGTGTCTGGTACTTTGTGTTATTGACTAGTTTTTCACTATCGAGTGCGGCTACATCAACAACAGCTATACCTTCTTCTGGAGTCACTCCGACGTCCAATATCGAAGTCCCTTCCGCAGTCCAGCAACAAGCCAATAAGCAAGCCGTGCTCGCATTTTACGATGCGGGATTGAATCAAAAGGACTTTGCGGCTGCAAGCCAATACCTTGGGCCTGACTATAAGCAACATAATCCAGGTGCGGCAGATGGGATAGAAGGATTCAAACACTTCATCAGCTTCCTGAAAGAGAAAGTGCCGACATCGCATAGTGAAATTAAACAGGCTTTTGTGGATGGTAACTTCGTCATCTTGCATGTGCATAAAACTACGAGCCCTACGGATCGTGGCGTTGCCATCGTCGATATCTTTCGTTTGGAGCATGGCAAGATTGTCGAGCATTGGGATGTGACGCAGGCTATACCTGAAAAGACTGCAAGTGGTAATGCGATGTTCTGAATCACGCTCTCCTCAAAGGCTCAGACATGAATACAGCGTATAAGATTCTGTATTCGTGGAATCGATCAATATCTTCGCTCAAGCTCAAGTTTATCTTGCGATCCTGAATGATTTGGAGCACTATTCTGAGTAAGTTTTTGATCAAAATATAATCAAATTCATTATTTTCAATAATGATAACGATAAAAAATTAACCACAATATTAATAAAAAAGAGTGTAGATAAATCAAATGTTTTAATTAAGCATTTAGGAAAATAAAAATACAGTAGCGATCATCGTCGGGATGGATCGCCATCACATGAAGAATAATGTTGAAGCAAGGGTTTTTTTTAAATGTTTGAATCTCTGTTCATTTCCTCTGCTCATCTGCGATCCACCATGGGTGCGCTCACGATTTCTGTTGGTTCCTATCTTTTTTTGATGCCTTTATCTGCTCCATAAGCACGAGGCCAAGCTTTGTGTTTTGCGGTTGGTGTGGTCGTTGATGAGTGTGTGCGGGGTGTTCTGTGCTGTAGATGGATGTTGTTGTTTTAATAATGAAGTGGTTTTAAGTGGGTTTATTTAATAAATAGGGGAAAAAAATGAGTATCCAGAAAAATGTTGCGGTAAAAACGGCACGCTATGCAGTCGTAGCGCTATTAGGTATGGGCGCACAATCGGTCTTTGCGTGTGGCTCCCAACCGTTCCTTGGTGAGGTATGCACCTTTGCAACTAACTTCTGCCCAAAGGGCTTTGCGGAAGCTGCAGGTCAGATTTTACCCATTAGTCAGAATACTGCACTGTTTGCATTGCTTGGAACGAACTATGGCGGTAATGGTCAGACCACCTTTGCACTGCCAGATTTAAGAGGGCGTGTGGTTGTTGGTGAGGGGCAGGGTCCAGGTTTGCCGCAGGTCTTTGTCGGAGAAACCTTCGGGGCCTCAACAGCGACACTGACGACGAGTCAATTGCCGGCTCATACTCATACCTTTAATCCATCTAGTACGGCTTTACAAGTGAATGTCAATGTCAGTACTGCTGCGGGTACGGCAAGTGTTCCCAGCAATGCTGCTAATTATTTAGGGGCAGTCAACGCAACGGCAGGGGCTCCAAAACTCTACACGGGAACCCACTCGAGCGTTGTTGCATTGGGCGGCGCGACCGCGACAGGCTTGACCAATGGTACCGTAGGTGCAACTGGCGGGAATCAGCCGATTCCCATCCAACCCCCTTCATTGGGACTGACGTATTGTATTGCACTACAAGGGATTTTTCCTTCGCAAAATTAAAAATTTATTGATTATAGGCGGGATGAGTAAGGCCTTGATATAGACCTTTGCTCAGCCGCTATCAATGCCAGCATATGTCCACTCGCGCTGAGTGGGCGTTTGGGGTTGTTGAAATGCGTCTTAAATCGTCTTTTGCGGTAATTCAATCTGCGTACCATAGCTCGCATAGAGACGTTGAATTTCTTTCAGGTCATCTTCCATCGACTCACTCGGCATGATCTTGGCAAAGATTCGTCCAGTTTCAAGCGCTTCATCCCACAGCATCAGTACAATTGGCACGCCACTGGCTTTGGCTATATGCCAAAAACCAGTCCGAATCGGGCGTTTCTCACCATTTTTTCCCCGCGTCGCTTCTGGCGCAATCACTAGACTAAAGCGCTCACTTTTGGCGAAGATATCCGCCATCTGCTGTACCACATTTTGTGATTTAGCGCGATCGACAGGAATAAAACCCAAGCGGTTTAAGATCGGTGCCAGTGGAAATTTAAACAGTTCTTTCTTGACCAAGATATGGTAGTTCAGCTTCAAAATATGAAAAAAGATCGCTGCACGAACGGTGTCGAGGTTGGTGGTATGCGGAAAACCGATGATGACCTGTTTGGCATCGCTAAGTGCTTCTGGATTGACTTCGTACTTCCAGCCATTCAGTTTAAAAATAAGCTTTCCCAGCTGTTGATCAATCATGATTTTTCTCGTTTGTTGTAAATCGCGATGGCGCTTTATTGACTAAGCATTTTAACTGATATTGAGGCGCTTGAGATTGGCTTGAAAATACTCTTCAGTGGGATAAAACGTTATTTGTTGTCTTTGAAAGACTACATCAACGGTCTATGAGCATTTTTTGTGTGTAGGTAGCATTAAAAAAGCCCTTTCACAATGAATAGGGCTTTTGGTGTAAAGCAGAGCTGTAGATGAGGCAGTTACGGTGTATTCGCTTTATCTTGCGCCACCTGATGCAACAATTCGTTCACCAGTGAGCCAATAGGAATCATCAGATGCCAAAAAGACGGCGATCTGTGCGATATCGTCGGGTTGACCAAAGCGTCCTAGCGGTGTTTGAGCGACAATCGCTTTGCCGGCATCACTGTCGAGAAAGCCGAGTTTTTCGACGCCTTCAGTAACAACCGGACCGGGGGCAATGGCATTGACTCGAATTTTACGTGCGCCAAGCTCTTTTGCGAATGTGACTGTGAGCGCATCAACTGCACCCTTGGTCGCAGAGTAAACTGCGGTGCCTGGCAGCGGATTATGGCTGACGATGGAACCCAAGTTAATCACACTGCCGCCATTAACGCCGAAATGTTTCAGGGCTTCTTGAGTTGCGAGTAACGTGCCAAGAACATTGATATTAAATTGGCGATGATAGTGAGTTTCAGTCACCTCTTCCAAGGGGGCAAATTCATAGACCCCAGCATTGTTGACCAAAATATCCAGTTTGCCAAATGCCTGTTTGGATGCTTCAAAGATCCGCAAGACATCGGCAGACAACGCTACATCACCTTGAACAGCAATGGCCTGACCGCCTTTGCTTTTGATGTCCTCAACGACGCGATTTGCACCTTCAGGACTTGAAGAAAAATTAACGACAACGGATGCACCTTCGGCGGCTAAACTTTTTGCAATTGCTGCGCCAATTCCTTTGGATGCACCGGTGACGATTGCAACCTTACCAGTTAACTTACTCATGATAGTCTTCTCTATGGGATAACACTTCAATAGTTAGATAAGTATCGAAGTGTGTGACGAAGAAATCAAGCGCTATTTTTGTATCGTTTGTTAAATATTTGCGAGTCTATCTAAGTATTGATGTAAAACATCACGCTGGATACTGATGCTCATGCATTTACCTTCACGAGTAATTCGAATTAAACCCGCAGTTTCCAGTTCTTTTATATGATGAGACAGCGTCGCTGCAGTAATTTTTTGGCTTTGGAGTAATGTTGCACAAGGCAGGCACTTGGAGGCAGCACCAATCTCTTTCAGGATCTGATAACGTCGAGGTTCAGCGAGTGCTCGCGAAATACGAGCAAACTGTTGATCAGACAGTTGATCTGCATTCGTCATTTTAAAACCAGTAGAGGTGTATAGGCGTGTGACATCAGTACTCTTTATTCTTTGCTAACAAGCATAGCCGTTATTATAAATGCTTTTGGATTCGTAAATATAGCGCAATGGGCCCAAGTAGCAACGTAGGCGGGCGGAGGGCACTTTTAATACAAAAATGATTTCACCATCGTCAGTTCACCGATTTTGCGTAGCGGCACGATAAAGCTTTCCCGTTTTTCATTCGGTGTGTTTTCATTGAAGACGAGGGTAATGGTGGAGGTGACGATTGGTTTTTTAAGTTTGGTTTTGTCAAAGTTATAACCGGATTCGTCAAGGTTACCCCAGTAATTGATATAAACCTGATAGGTGCCGTGTAAAGGACTGGCGACAGTAAACATTTCCGGTCCCGGTCCATCGACGCTATCAACATCAAGCCCGCCACCTTCTTTAAGCAGTGGGCTGCTCCAAGTCACATGCTGGCGATCAGGGGTCAGAATATGCAGATCGACTTCTGCTTCAGGGGCATCCCATGAGCAAATGATGCGTAAGTGTGGCGTGACTTGACTGGGATTAGACTCATAAAATTGGGTGCGGTGTCCGGCTTTGTTACTGGCCGCTTTGACTTCGATACTGTTTGAGCCTGAGCCAAACGCATAGAAGCGTTCGAAGTGTCCGCTCTTGTCGGTGTTGAGGCGCATGGCATTGCCATTGACGATTAGCTCAGGAATTTGCTGGTCAGCAAGTGGGATGGTGCCTTTGATCGGGGTGCGGTTTCGGGTGAGCCCGCGATAAATCGGCGGGGTGGGGTAGCTCATCGTGCCGTCGGTTGAACGATCTGTGAGTCCCGAATAATTCCAGCCGCCTTTGGGACCATCTTTGGGTAGTGTCGCAGGCACTGTTGTCGAAGCAGCAATAGCATAGTCACTGGCTAGACAAGTCATGATAAGAAGAGGGATGGCAATTTTGGTGCCGATCTTCGATTTCTGATCATTGACGACAGCGGTCACATACTGCATGGATATCGCCCTTAACAGCAAGTCAGTGTCATGGAAATAAATATCAAGTTTATTTTAGTTTTAGCGCTGTTCATATGCTTGTTTGATCAGCGCAATATCTATTTTTCCCATCTGTAACATCGCATTCATAACGCGCTGAGCGATTACGGGGTCTGGATCATTGATGTATTGAATCAGTATCCTAGGCACAATTTGCCATGATAGACCATATCGATCTTGCAGCCAGCCGCATTGATTCGGAGTTCCGCCTTGAGAAAGATGTTCCCAGTAGTAATCGACCTCTTCTTGCGAATCGCAGTCAACGACAAAGGACACCGCAGGTGTGAAGGGAAATTGGGGACCTCCATTTAACGCAACGAATTCTTGACCATCTAAGCGAAACTTGGTGGTCATGACGGTGCCTTTGGGCATCGGACCACCTTCACTATAGTGTGAGATGCTAAGGATTTCAGCGTTTTTGAAAATCGAGGTATAAAAATGAGTGGCTTCTTCTGCATTGCCATCGAACCATAAAAATGGGGTGATTTTTTGCATGATTCTGACTCCCTATCTACTTCTAGGTATCTTTAAAGACAATTCTATGTCCCATACATCCGTGTTGATTACAGATTCTGATTCATACGGATATTCCGCACGAGGGAAACCTTGCGGAATAATCTAGCATGCTGCTGTTTATTTAACCAGCAGGTTTCTTTTCTATTTAACCCGTATTACGCAGTCCCGCCGCAATCCCCGCAATCGTCACCATCAAGGCATGATCATAAACTTTAGAGCCTTCTACCTCACGCCGACGTCGCATCAGTTCGGCTTGTAGCATATGTAGCGGCAAGATATATGGGGTCCGTACCGTGATGGAGCGTTTGAGCACGGGTGCGGTTTCAAGTAGTTGCTTGCGATTGGTGACGTTAAGCAACGTTGCCGTGGCACTGCCTAAACGGCGGCGGAGTTCAGTACCCAGTTGCAGCAGGGCAGGGTCTTTGGTCAGATGTGATTCATAGTAGGCCACGATGGCGGGGTCGGCCTTAGCCAAGACCATTTCCAGCATGTCGAGCAGGGCATGAAAGTACGGCCAGTCATGGCTCATCTCTTGGATCAGATCCGCTTTGCCGTCTTTGATGGCTGTATTCAGCGCACGGCCTGTACCCAGCCATGCAGGTAACATCAAGCGAATCTGTGTCCATGCAAACACCCAAGGAATTGCCCGCAGTGATTCAATGCCACCACCCGTATTTCGACGTGCAGGGCGTGAGCCCAGCGGTAGCAATTGCAGTTCCAGTTCGGGCGTGACCGTGCGCATATAACGAATAAAGTCAGGTGTCTCGCGCACGGTTTCACGATAGGTTGCGACTGAGACTTGAGTCATCTGATCCATTAGTTTACGCCATTCGGGTTTTGCCGCTGGTGGCGGCAGCAGCGAGGCTTCCATGGTGGCGGTGGCATACAGTTCAAGATTGCGAATGGCAATGCCTTGCATACCAAATTTAAAGCGGATCATCTCACCTTGTTCCGTCACGCGGATCGAGCCTTGAACCGAGCCTGGAGGCTGAGCCAGTAGGGCTTGATGTGTCGGTGCGCCGCCGCGACTGACCGAGCCACCTCGACCATGAAAGAGGGTGAGCTTGATGCCATGTTTTTTTGCAACGGCGGTCAATGCTTCCTGAGCACGGTACTGTGCCCAGTTGGCGGTGAGGAAGCCTGCATCTTTAGCGGAGTCCGAGTAGCCAATCATCACTTCTTGATGACCATGAATCTCATCAATGTATTCTGGGATGGAAAACAGCGCTTCCAGTACACTGGGTGCACGGTCTAAGTCATCCAAAGTTTCAAACAGTGGCACGACACGCAGCAGTTTCTGTACACCGGCTTTCTTTTGCAGGAGCAGCACTGCAAGAACATCACTGGCGTTCTGCGCCATCGAGATGACATACGCGCCCAGCGCTTCACCCGGATGTTCAGCTAAGACATCAAAGGTCGCCAAGCTCTCGACGACGTTGGCGGACAGAATCGGGGCATTGGGCGCGGCTTTGAGAGTCTTCGGCAAAAGCGGACGCGGGTTTTTCAGTTCACGGACGAGGAATGCGCGGCGCTCCGCTTCATCCCATTCCCCATAGCTGCCGATATTGAGATATGTGGTAATTGCGTTTAAAACTTCAGCATGCCGTGCGGACTCTTGGCGGATATCGAGTTTGAGTAGTTCTACGCCAAAGCAGGCGACACGGCGGATGATGTCAATCAGATCGCCATTGGCGACATCTTCCATATTGGAGTCAATGAGAGATTCATAGCAGAGTTTTAGCGGCGCCATTAATTCATGGGCATGCAGGTAGATATCGCTGTCATCAACGCCTGTTTCCTTACGTAGTCGTGCATTGGCCCAATCCCGTGTTCTCCCCAGACGACGGCGCACTTCACGCAAGATATCGCGATAGGGCTCGCTACTGTTGGTAATGCCTTGTGCCGCCAGATGAGTGAGGAGCGCGGGGCTACAGACATCCATCGATAGTTCCCAGCGCAGTGCGTCAATGTCATGCCAATACAGATCCGCTGCTTGCCAGCGCGACAGGAGCAGCACTTCTTCGGTGACTTGATGGGTGACGTTCGGGTTGCCATCACGGTCACCGCCCATCCAAGAGGCAAAGCGAATTGGGGTTTTGGTTAGGGGTAAGTGTTTGCCTGTATGTTGAAAAATACTGTTATCAAACTCGCGAACGAATTGCGGCACCGCAAACCATAAACTCTGCTCAATGGCGGTAAAGCCCCATTTGGCTTCATCGACGGGCGTGGGTTTGTGGTGCCGGATTTCATCGGTATGCCATGCGGCGATGATGTCGCGTTTGAGTTTGGCCAGTTCCTCAGTACGCTCAAAAGGAGTGAGGTTCAGGCGATCTAAGCGTTCCAGACTATTGGTAATGTCATCATATTTCTGAATCAAGGTGCGGCGGCTGATTTCGGTGGGATGCGCGGTCAGGACCAGTTCAATGTCTAAAGACTGTGCACTTTCCCAAATGGTCTCGGCATCGATCCCGTTAGCAGCTAAGCGTGGAAACAGTTCACTGGTAGAGCCATGCTGCGGCGCTGCGGATTCCAGCGATTGCCATGCGCGGCGGCGGCGCACACGGTGGTATTGTTCGGCGATATTGGCCAGATTCAAGAATTGGGTAAAGGCACGGGCCACAGGAGACAGCTCATGGTCTTCCAGTGCAGACAGCACCCGATTGAGTTCAATTCCAGCATTGGCATCGCCATCACGGGTTTGTTTGGCGAGTTTGCGGATGGCTTCGACTTTGTCATACAGCGCCTCGCCAACTTGCTGGCGTAGTGTGTCGCCCAAGAGATGACCCAGTAGCCGGACATCATCGCGCAGGGGGGCATGGGGATCAGAAGCGGGTGATGATGAGGGCGCATTCATGAGGAGTCTCCAATCGAGAATCTATACGTTATACAACAGGTTGATCACAAGATCTATCGCTCATTCTTGATCAGAATGAGCCGCCGGCTCTGTATCAAAAGCGTATCTATACGCTCTGTGCCGCTGGTTATTCATGATGCAGGCGCGCAATCTAGAGTGATCAGATTTCAAGGGTTATATCGTTCTATCAATGAAACGCTGATGCGCAGTTTGGCTATCTAGTCGCAATATCGTTACCGCTGTATGATGGCTTAAATCGTGTGACATTCAATAAGCCGTTACACAGGAGAAATAAATGAAAAAAGTATTAGGTACCTATAGTGCCCCGCGTCAGCACTGGGTCGGTGATGGTTTTCCCGTACGTTCGTTGTTTTCTTATAACACGTTTGGACAGCAATTGAGTCCATTTCTATTGCTCGATTATGCGGGTCCAACCGAGTTCAAACCGACCACTACACCGCGTGGTGTGGGTCAGCATCCGCACCGTGGTTTTGAGACCGTGACGATCGTCTACAAAGGCGAAGTCGAACATCGGGATTCTAGCGGTGGCGGCGGTGTGATCGGACCCGGAGACGTGCAGTGGATGACCGCAGGTGGTGGGATTATTCATGAAGAGTTTCATTCTCATGAATACACCAAAACTGGCGGTGATTTTGAGATGGTGCAATTGTGGGTCAATCTGCCTGCCAAAGACAAAATGACCCCTGCGCATTATCAAGCGATCCAGAATGCACAGATTCCAAGCGTTGAACTTAAAGATGGCGCTGGAACCTTGCGCGTGATTGCTGGTGAGTTTGAAGGCTTTGTTGGTCCTGCCGAAACCTACTCACCGGTTGATGTCTGGGATGTGCGTCTGAATGCGGGCAAACGTGCCGACTTCACCGTCAACGAAGGACATACGCTGGCTGTGATCGTGCTCCGCGGTACGGTACAGGTCAATGACACCCAGATTGCGCGTGATGCGCAAATGGTGGTGCTGGATCAGGTCGGCACTGAGTTTATGATTGAAGCCAACAGTGATGCGAGTTTTCTGATTTTGAGTGGTCAACCGCTGAATGAGCCGATTGAAGGTTATGGACCTTTCGTCATGAATACTGCCGCGCAGATTCATGAAGCGATGGAAGACTTCAATAGCGGAAACTTTGGAAAAATTGCACACTAATGCAATGACATGCGCTTAGTCCATTCAGGTGGGCTAGGCGCTTTTGCATGGATTGGAACATTGAAGAATAGATTGATATTTAGACGACACAACGTAGCATTTGCTAAAGGATAACCCTTATGAGTGATTTTACCGTGAAAGCCTCCATTCAAGACACGCCTTACTTGGTGACCTTAAGCAATGATCACCATCAATGGTATGCCGATGAGCCTACCGATCTGGGTGGTTTGGATGCGGGTCCCAGCCCTCATGAGCTGTTGCTATCAAGTTTGGGTGCCTGCACATCCGTCACTTTGAAAATGTATGCCAAGCGCAAAGAGTGGCCGCTGGATGAAGTCGATGTCCAATTGGAGCTTAACCCTAATGGCAAAACGGCGGGTACCAATGTGATCGTACGTCACATTACCTTGACCGGAAACTTGAGTGATGAGCAGCGCGAACGGTTGTTGCAAGTCGCCAATGCTTGCCCGATCCATAAGGTCCTGACCGGCACAGTCTCTATTGATACGGATCTTGCGGATTAATAGATGATGTCTCGTTGTCCTGCCATGCACCAAAAACACATGACAGGACAAATTGCTACTTAAGCATGTCATTCGGCAGGATGGCTAGGGCAGTTAGCATGCAGCTCTTGTAGCATGGGTGGAATCTTCTCGGCCAGAAAGTCGATAAACACCCGCACCGCAGGCAGCATCCCTCGTCTCGAGGCAAACACCGCATGATAGATGCCTTGCGGTAAACGCCAGTCCGAAAGCACCACTTCCAGTTTGCCACTCCTGATCTGATCGATACAGCGCATGAGCGGCAAAAATGCAATCCCTTCCCCTTGCTCAGCCAGTGCGCCCAATAGTGCAAAACTCGATCCGATCACTTGCGGTTTGACGTCAAATAACACTTTGCCTTGAGGGCCGTGCAGTGGCCATTGCTGTTTAATGTCGTTTTCATTGTGGCTGAGGGTGACATGTTGCAGCAGTTCCTCGGGATGTTGTGGGCGTCCCATGCGGTTTAAGTAAGCGGGGCTGGCAACCAATACCGATTCAGATTGACCGAATTTGCGCATCACCAGATTACCATCGTTATCAAGCTTGTCACGGACACGTAATGCCACATCGATCCCTTCATTGAGTAAATCAATCCGTCGATTAGTGACGGTGAGCTGGATTTGGATATGGGGGTAGAGGCGCATGAATTCAGGCAGGATCAACGGCATCTGCTGTTCCGCGATATCGATAGGCACACTAACCCGCAGGATGCCTCGTGGTTCTGCACTCAGCTCATCCACCACATCGCGCGCGGCTTGGGCTTCGGTGAGCATCGACTGCACATGCTGATAGACCCGTTGCCCGACATCGGTGACGGTGAAGTGTCTGGAGTCACGTTGCAGTAAGCGTACGTTCAGGTCCGATTCTAATTGGGAGATCCGTCGACTGAGGCGTGATTTTGGGATGTCTAGTGCGCGCTCGGCTTTGCTAAACCCGCCATGTTCCACCACCATGGCGTAGAGGTAGAGATCATTGAGGTTATCCATAAGAAACTCCAAACGGCATGCAGAGATTATGCGGTTGAGGCTGCAAGGTAATGATGTTCTATTATTGCAACGGTTCGTCTTATTTTAGGGTATTGGATAGCATTAATCAAACGATTATAGTGACTCCAACGCGGTACTTCCGTAAACCAGAATATAGAGATTTCCATGAAAGTATTACATATCGATTCAAGTGCACTCGGCGATCATTCAGTTACACGTGAGTTGACCGCAGCGATTGTTGCTGATTTAAACAAAGCCGTTCCAAACCTCACCATTACTCATCGTGACCTGGATAAAGATCCTGTACCGCATTTGACTGGTGCAAGCTTGGCAAAAGTAGATGCTGCAGAAGCGGCGGCGGCTGAAGCCGTACTCCAGCAGTTTTTAGATACTGACATCCTGGTGCTCGGTGCACCAATGTACAACTTTGGTATCCCTTCAACCTTGAAAGCATGGGTAGACCGTGTGCTGGTTGCAGGCCGTACTTTCAGCTATAGCGAAGCTGGCCCTAAAGGTTTGGTGACTGGCAAAAAAGTGATTATTGCCAGTGGTCGTGGCAGTGCTTTTGGTGAAGATAGCCCAGCGGACTTTCAGGAAAAATACCTGAAACAGATTTTTGCATTTATCGGCGTGACTGATGTGCAATTTATCCGTGCAGAAGGCATTGCTTACTCGCCACAACATCGTACTGATGCCTTGGCTGCTGCGCATGCTGCTATTCCAAGCCTAGCGAAAGCGAGCTAAGATTTATTGAAGATCAATATCACTGCGGTGTGATTTTCAACAAGAAACGGTGAGTCTTAATGACTCACCGTTTTTTTTTTATGCATGCTGATCAGGATGAATAGCAGGGTTTAATTTGCATACATCTGCTGTGAGGCATAGATCGGATCACCACTGGTTTCGAATGCGGATAACCAGCGCGGATAGTGTTTGAGGACGGGGATATCATTGGGGTGAAAATCACGGCGGTAGTATTGAAAAAACTCATTGGAGACCGCGGTCAAGATGCCTTTGCGTCCAAAGAACAAAGGTAAGGTCTTGCGTGCCATATTGAGACGTTCCAGACGGCTAAAGCCATCGGCTTTTAGCATTTGATCGGTGTGGACCAGTGCATCCCGCCAAAAACGGGGTACAACCATGGTCATCGCCAGCACCCGTTTGCGATAGCTGGTTTTGACGACTTTGGTCAGCACATCAAAGGCGACGGCACGATGCTCCATTTCTTCAATGGCATGCCAAGCCAGCAACGCACGCATGTTTGGATGGGCATTAGCCATAATCTCAGGACGACTAAACATGGCTTCAGCCATTAAGGCGGTCATGTGTTCAAGGGCAGCGGTGGTCGCTAGATGCATTTCTAGTGGTGCAGACTTCTTAATTTCTTCGAGACGCTCTGAAAACTTATCAATGATTTCTGCTGTGGGGGTGCCTTGCTGAATCAAGAGGTCGTTATAGAGCGTATGCTGTATACCATGCTGCCCTTCTTGTTTGCAGAAGTCGGCGACGGCTTCAGCGAGTGCGGGGTCTTGAATTTGCGCGCGATAGGGGCGAATACTGCTGATAAAGAAACGCTCACCGACCGGAAATAGCATCGAGATCGAATCGAATAGGCGGGTGGCATAGGGATTATTGCCGAACCAAAATTTAGGAACTTCATTCAACTGAAAATCCAGATGGCTACGGACTTCAATTTGGTGCGAGAACATGGCAGTCATGGCTAACCTCACAAGGATAAGGATTCGGCTTCATCATGATTCAAGCGAGTTTTTATGTTTGAATCATGATGTCTGAGGCGATCTGGCATTATCGAGATGATAATTTCTAGAATGCGCTGAATATAGTCATTACAACGAATCCTGATTAGCTTGTGTCGCCATGTGTAGGCGAAGTCTGCCAATTTTTGATCATGATCTTGATGATCGTCATTGATGATTATTTCGAACAACTATTTGTATTAAATACGCTTTAACCATTTTCCAAGATTGGGCCTCGCCAAAATGACATCACGCAGTTGGCTGGTACGGACAACTTCAGCCAGCTGTGCACCCACGGCAATATCCGCGATACTGCGCTCAGATCCAACCAGCCAATCTTGGCGTGCGAGTACCGCCTCAATCCGATCTAGATGTAGGGTGAATTCGGCCACGATATCGTCGTAGCTCAGTCTGCCTAAGCCTTGCATGCGGAGTTTTAAGGCAAAATCGACTTTCAGGGCCGCTTTAATCGCGATGCGTTCATACTTGGGTCGGCCTGCGCAGACGATATCGAGCACTTGCTCCATGGCGTTATTGTCGATATAGCGGAAGTACACCTCAAACCAATACAGCGACTCATCTGCCCAGTCTTCCCAAACGGCTGCCTGTGCATTTTCAATGGGATCAATAGGGTAAAGTGGGTGCTTGGGATAGTGCTCATCAAGGTAACGCGCGATGCGGGTGCTATCTTGAATCCGCTTGCCATCGATATCCAGTACGGGCAGTTTTCCTGTGCGGCTTAGACCAACGACTTTGGTACTTTGTAGGCCTAAGTAATCGAGTTTTTCATAAGCCAGCCCTTTGTGGTCGAGCGTTAATGCCGTCTTGCGGCAAAAAGGGGAGATCTCCCACTGATGAAGAACGATATTTTGACTCATGCTCGATAGTCCTGTGAAGTTTTAATAAGTGTTTTAGGTCTGTGGGTCGCCTGTTGTCCGTGGCTGACTTTAAACCACCTCGCCCTAGGTGTGAAGTATTCTATGATGAACTGATGAAACGAAGGATTCACTTCTGGTGAAATGTTTAGACTTCGTTTGCCATCACTTACCTTTGTCTGCCAAAACATTGCTGCTTGACCGACATCGGCATATATTCAGCTTGTGATCCCCAACATAATATACTAAAGTTCCAAATAAGAACTCAATGAAAATAATCATTCCTTATCGATCAGCATGGCGACGCATCGGGATGTAGGATAGAACATGATATGGCTCCTTTAATTATAGAAAATTCGACTAATCAAAGCATTAGCATGACACCTTGCGCTGTCGTCATCGGTGTTGGTGCCGTACAGGGGATAGGCGGCGCGGTCTGCTTACGCAGTGCCAAAGCGGGATTACACGTGTATGTGGCGGGTCGCACCGCAAGCAAAATTGAGCAGGTTGTGGCACAAATTATCAAACAAGGGGGACAAGCCTCTGCGTATGTGATTGATAGTACGAAGCCTGCTGAGGTCACTGCGTTATTCCAGCATATTGCCGATGAGCAGCGAGTCCCTGAGTTGGTGGTGCACAATGTGGGTGGCAATACCCCGTCGCGGTTTTTGCATACAGAAGCCAGCTTTTATGAGCATCTCTGGCGCACCACATTTCTGGCGGGTGCGCTGGTGGGCCAAGAAGCCATTCGTCGTATGTTGCCGCAAGGTCGAGGTACGTTGATTTTCACTGGAGCTTCGGCCTCACTGCGTGGTAAACCGATGTTCGCCGCGTTTGCGGCGGGCAAGGCGAGCCTACGCAATTTTGCCCAGAGTCTAGCGCGTGAATTTGCTGGGCAAGGTCTGCATGTGGCACATGTCGTGATTGACGGCGCCGTAGATGGTGATCGGATCAATCAGCTTGGGTTTGGTGTTGGTCGTGTGGTACGAACCTTGATCAAGGGTACATCCGGTAGCCTAAAACCTGAAGCGATAGCGGAGAACTATTGGCATCTGCATCAGCAGCCGATTGAGGCGTGGACCCATGAGCTGGATTTGCGGCCATTTAAGGAGAAATTCTAATGACCCTTAAAATCTCCTTACCAAGCATTTTCTCTAGCAAGTCCAAGTCCGCACGTGGTTGTGCCGTAATTGTGGATATGGATCAGGATTCAGCAGTGGTCTCTGCACTCTGTGCACAGGCTATTCGCTCGGGTCTGGTGACCTATCGCGTGATTCATGATCCCGATGTGCCAAAGGCAACCGGAACCATATTACCCCTCGAAATTAATACACCGAGTATTTATGCAATCCGTCTGGATATCTGCTCAGTAGATGCCGTTCAATCGATGTTTGCCGATCTAGCCAATGCAGGTCTGGTGCCGGAGTGGGTGGTGCATGCGCCAGCGCGATCAACTGCGTTCACTACACTGGCGATGCTCCCGATTGAATTAGAGTCCTTGTGGCGTGTGCATGGGTTGAGTGCCTTTGTGATCGGGCAGACAGCGCTTAAAGCGATGTTAAATCATCGTTCAAAGCAGCCTCAGCGCCCTGCAACGATTATTTTTGTTGGGGCAACGGATGCGATCCACAGCCAGCCGAACTTCAGTGGTTTTGGGGCGGTGAAAGCCGGAGTGCGTGCTTTGGCACAATCCATGGCGCGAGAGTTTGACCCTCAAGGCGTTCACATCGCGCATATTTTGCTGGAAGAGGGAGATATGAGCGGAGAAACAGCAGAGCGATTTGCACAAGCCGTAGCCACGACGTGTTGGCAGCTCCATACGCAAGCGAAAGAAGCATGGACGCAAGAGCTTGAACTGCGTCCAAGTTCGGCGGCATGGTGATTTGTCATGCGCGATATGAAAATGGGATGTAGAACGTATGCGTAAGACGACTCAAGAGTTTTTGTTTCCGGTGTCCCATGCTGAGCTTACGCTGTCTTTGATCCGTGCTCGTCAGGGCAATGAGACACAATACTTTGAGCGAATGGGGCTCACCCCTGAAGATCTGGTCGATCCCAATCAATATCTGACGCTGACCCAGTTTAAAACGGCCATGCAATTGGGGTCCGAGTATATGCTGCCGGGGGAGCCACATTTTTTGCAATTACTGGCCCATTTTCCACCAACGGCCCATGGTTTAGTGGGTATTGCGGCACTGACTGCGGCAACGCTTGGGGATGCGCTCAATGTTGCAATTGAGTTCTTTCCTCTGCTGCTGCCTTCGATGGAGTTACATCGTGAAGACTTGCATCATGAGTCGCGTATCCATATCAAGCGGTTATATGAATTTGGTTCACCGTATGACGAGGTGCAGATTGAATTTGTCATTGCTGGTTTTGCGCGCATGACAGAGTTTGTGAGTGGTACGCAGTTGAATGCTCGTCCTCAGGTCAGAAAAGACACTCAGGTGCAACTGACGCATATACGCACTGAAAATCTGGAGGCCTATGAACACTTTTTTGGTAAGCCTGTACAGTTTGGCAGTGCCCGAAATGGTTTTACCATCAGTCGTAGCATATTAAATCAGCCTTTACTGACCCATAACCGTATTACCCACGAGATGCTGCTGACTACGCTCACCCGTCAACTCAAAAGTATCCCGCAAGCCAGACCATTGACCCAGCGCGTGCAGCGTTTGCTGACGCAAGGGATTATTCATGGGCAGCAGCTGGATGCCGCTGAAATCGCCAGTCAATTATCGATGTCGGTACGCACCTTGGCGAGGCGTCTTAGTGAAGAGGAATCCTCTTTGCTGGAACTGACCAAAAGTGTGCGTATGGAGCGGGCGGAGTGGCTGCTGACCAGTGGTGAGTTACCTCTCAGCAAAGTGGCGCAGCAACTGGGCTTTAGCAGCCAGGCCGCATTTACTCGCGCTTTTAAACAAGCCACGGGACGAACCCCCGGCGACTTACGTAAACACCCTATGCAGCCGGGTCAAAATGAAGAAGACTGCTTGATAAGTTAAATAGCGAATGGTTTTGTCTACTTTAAGATCAAGGAGATCGTGTCATGGATCAATCGCATATTTTGGTTGAAAAGCGTGGGCATCTCTTGCTCATCGGCTTTAACCGTCCCGAAAAACTCAATGCGTTTACTCCAGAACTTATTCATGAACTTGCTGCCGCCTATACCCAATTGGCAGAGGATCCCGAGCTGCGCTGCGGTGTGGTCTGGGCGCAGGGTAAGGACTTTACGGCGGGTCTCGACATGCCTGCTATCGCCAAATATCTCCCGAAAAGCCTGATTAAACCTCTGGTGCCGCGCGGCATGATTGATCCGTGGGGTGTTAGTACGCCGCAGTGTCCCAAGCCGATTGTGACTGCTGTACAAGGTCGCTGCTTTACGCTCGGTATTGAGTTGATGCTGAGTGGTCAGATCAGTGTGGCATCCGAGTCGGCAAAATTTACCCAATACGAAGTCAGCCGTGGACTGTTTCCTTTTGGTGGCGGGACGGTGCGCTGGCCACAATCGGTGGGTTTGAATAATGCTTATCGCTACATTCTGACGGGTGATTGGTTTGATGCCCATGAGGCTTATCGACTGGGGCTAGTGCAGCAAGTTGTGCCTGATGGTCAGGAGCTACAAACGGCCATTGAGATTGCAGAGAAAATAGCTGCACAAGCACCGCTGGGTGTACAAGCCATTTTAAAATCCACGCGTTTGGCACAAGCCGAAGGTAGCCGAACGGCTTTGTCGCGGATTAAATGGCAGATTTTGCGATTATTCTTGAGTAAGGATGCAAAACGCGGTGTGGAAGCTTTTAAAAACCGCACGACGGCGAAATTTGAAGGCAACTGATTCTGACCGTGATGGCATCGTCATCATAAAGGATTAGAATAAAGATTCTTCAGTTCTCGATGAATATCCGATGCGTCAATTTCCTGCCATTCAAGGCGCATTCCTCGCCTTATTCGCGGCTGTACTCTTTGGTGCAAGTACGCCCTTCATTCAAGTGTTGGGCAAGGATGTCAGTCCGTGGATGGTTGCGGGCCTGCTCTATGCGGGCGCCGCACTCACAGGTCTATTCAGTCTATCGCATGTCAGTCGTGAAGCGGCATTGGCACGAATCCACCTCCCTCGCTTATTACTCATGGCATTGTTTGGCGCACTGTTGGGACCAACGCTATTAGCATGGGGTTTACAGCATACCAACGGGGCCAGTGCATCGTTGATGCTGACGCTCGAAGCAGTTTTTACCGTGGTTTTGGCGGCTCTGCTCTATCACGAACGCGTAGATCGACGTGTGGTTAGTGCGATTGCGTTGATGACCTGTGGCGGCGCGATTCTGGTGGTTGATCATCTCGGCGGTGATCAGACGCAGATCTGGGGTTTGGTCGCTGTCTTGGCTGCAACGCTGGCATGGGCGATTGACAATACCTTATCGCGCGCATTGGCGGATGTTGATCCAAGTCAGGTGGTGGTTGCTAAAGCGACGCTCGGTGCCAGTGCGTCATTCATCATCGCAGCCATCAGTGGGCATATGAATATGTCGGCGGGTGTGGCCCTCGGATTACTGTTGATCGGTGCCAGTGGCTACGGATTAAGTTTACGGTTGTATTTGCTGGCGCAGCGCTCATTTGGCGCAGCACGGACAGGCTCGGTCTTTGCTGCGGCACCCTTTATTGGCGCGGCGATTGCGTTTGCATTGGGAGAACGCAGTTTCAGTTTATGGATGGGACTTGCAGCGGTTTTGATGATGGTCGGTGTGATCTTACATTTGCTAGAGCAGCACGAACATGAGCATCTCCATCTTGATATGGATCATGAGCATGCCCATAGCCATGATGATGGCCACCATAACCACACTCATGACCCGATGCCTGTCGGTCCGCATAGTCATGCGCACCACCATGAACCCATGACCCATCGTCATCCGCATGTGCCTGATCAACATCATGTTCACCACCACTAAGATATAAAAATAGGCAGCTTAAAGCTGCCTATTTGAGTCGTCATGGTCTGGTTAAGCTTTGGCTAAGATCTCACGCAGCACGAATGGCAGAATGCCGCCATGACGGAAATAATCTACTTCGATGGCGGTATCAATTCGCGATAGCAGCACGACATCAAAGGTTGAACCATCAGGGCGAGTGACTTTCAAGGTGATGTCAGACTGTGGAGTCATATGATCGTTGACACCGATCACATCAAAGGTTTCATCGCCTTTTATCTTCAGCGACTCGATCGAATCCGTGCCTTTAAATTGCAGTGGCAATACGCCCATACCCACTAGGTTCGAACGGTGAATGCGCTCAAAGCTACGGGCAATCACGGCTTTGACACCGAGCAATTGCGTCCCTTTTGCCGCCCAGTCACGGCTGGAGCCTGTGCCATATTCCTCACCCGCAAAGACCACCGTTGCGATGCCGCGTTTGATGTATTCCATCGCAGCATCATAGACGGTGGTTTGCTTGCCATCCAGCAGGGTGAAACCACCTTCGATGCGCGAGCCATCGTCGCGTAGCGGCAGCATCAGATTTTTTACCCGCACATTGGCAAAGGTGCCGCGAATCATGATGTCATGGTTACCACGACGTGAGCCGTAAGTATTGAAGTCTGCCAATTGCACACCGTGTTCAGTCAAGTACGTACCTGCTGGTGTGGTTGCACGAAATGAACCCGCTGGTGAAATATGATCAGTGGTGACCGAGTCGCCAAGCACCAGCAAAGCTTTGGCATTTTTGATTTCTTTAACCGGACTTGGGGTCATGGCAAAGTTTTCAAAGAACGGAGGCTTGGCGATATAGGTCGAGGTCGGCCATGTGTAGACATCGCCATGGGCACTTTGAATATCGTTCCACAGGTCGTTATCTTTGGTGAAGTCGGAGTATTTTTCACGATAGACAGCTGGATCTTGTGCGTATTTGATTAGGGCACTGATCTCTTCACTCGTCGGCCAGATGTCTTTGAGATAGACCGGTTGACCATCACTGCCTATGCCGAGTGGTTCTCTACTCATATCAATATTGACCCGTCCTGCAATTGCAAAGGCGACGACTAGCGGCGGGGAGGCGAGGAAGTTGGCGCGGATATTGGGATGAATCCGCGCTTCGAAGTTTCGGTTACCTGAGAGCACCGCCGCTGCAATGATGTCATTTTCGATAATCGACTCATTAAACTCTGCCGCCAGATCACCGGCATTACCAATACACGTTGTACAACCGAACGCCGCGACGTTAAAGCCGAGTTTATCCAGTGAGGATTGCAGACCTGCCGCAGTTAAATATTCTGGAACCACGCGTGAACCGGGACCGAAGGAGGTTTTGACCCGTGGGTTAACCTGTAGACCTTTTTCCACGGCTTTTTTCGCCAGTAAGCCTGCACCGATTAACACGCTAGGATTTGAGGTATTGGTACAGGAGGTAATAGCCGCGATCAGTACATCACCATGCCCCAGATCTAGATACTGATCACCTGCATGTGCGACAGGTGCTGAGGCATCTGCGGTTGGGCGATTGGCAATCATGTCCGCCTCACCGCGAATGATCGTGCCTTGATAGTCAGACTTATGCGGTGTTTCGACGTTATGCGGCAGCGTACGCTTGGTCGCGTAGCGTTTATGCAGGTCACCTTGGTTCTTATTAAAACCGTTATCGGGTAGCGGGGCACTGAACAGATGATCAAAGTCTTTTTGCATGTTCGGCAATTCGATACGATCTTGCGGACGCTTCGGTCCAGCCAGTGAAGGCACAATGGTATCGAGGTTTAGAGCAAGACTCTTGCTATAATGGATCTCACCGCCCTTTGGAATTCCAAACAGATTTTGCGCTTTGAAATACGACTCAAATGCGTCGATGTCCTCTTCTTTACGACCCGTACCACGCATGTATTCCACAGTCACTTCATCGACGGGGAAAAAGCCCATGGTTGCGCCGTACTCAGGGGCCATGTTGGCAATCGTGGCACGATCCGTGAGCGACAGTGAGGAAGTGCCTTCACCAATGAATTCAACGAATTTACCAACCACTTTTTCTTTACGCAGCATCTGGGTGATGGTGAGCACCAAGTCGGTTGCGGTCACGCCTTCACGCAGTTTGCCTTTCAGCTCTACACCCACTACATCTGGGGTCAGGAAGTAGACTGGCTGACCGAGCATACCGGCTTCGGCCTCGATCCCACCGACGCCCCAACCGACCACGCCGACGGCATTGATCATGGTGGTGTGTGAGTCAGTACCGACGAGTGTGTCGGGATAGAGCACGCCATTTTTGTTCTGCACGCCGTTGAATAGGTACTCTAGATTGACCTGATGCACGATACCAAAGCCGGGTGGGACCACGCCAAAGGTATCAAAGGCTTGCATGCCCCACTTCATAAACTGGTAGCGTTCATTGTTGCGTTTGAATTCTAATTCCATGTTTTTACGCAGTGAGTCTGCGGTGCCGTAGAAGTCCACTTGCACAGAGTGATCAACCACCAGATCAACAGGCACCAGCGGTTCAATGGCTTTTGGATTTTTGCCCATTTGCGCGGCGACATTGCGCATTGCGGCTAGGTCAGCCAGTAGCGGCACACCAGTAAAGTCTTGTAGCACTACGCGTGCGACTACGAAGGGAATTTCTTCAACACGGTTGGCGAGAGGTTCCCAGTTGGCGAGTTGTTTGACGTGTTCATCGGTGATTTTTTTGCCATCGACATTACGCAGTACGGCTTCAAGGACAATACGGATCGAAACCGGCAGCTTGGAGATCGGCCCCACACCTGCGGCTTCCAGTGCCGGGAGCGAGTAGAGCTGTCTGCTCTCGCCATTCTTTAAGGTAATTGTTTTTAGGGTGTCGTGCAGATTGTGTAATGACATGATGACCTCTGGGTTTTGCTGGCAAAATTTCAGGCGAGCGACATTAGACGAATTCATTAACCTGCAATGATTTGCAGATTGTGCGCTTTATTCTACGCTTCATTTTTGGACGAGAGAGGCTTGGAGAGTAGTTGGATTGTTTCTTTATGCAAACGATCAGTCTCCGGCAGATATTTTGAGAAAAGACTTTAGTCAGACTGATTTACTGCATAGCTTCTCAATAGCGGTTGGACTATGATCAGGAAAATAAGCACAAGGCGTTTTTATCGGATGGATAACTTATTTATCATCGTTTTCGGATTGCTTGGGTTCTTTGGTGCGCTAGGATTTAGCTTGATTCCTTTGCGGCTATGGCGGTTAATTTATCGGCGCAGGATTGATTTGCCCATCACCACTAAACCCATGGATATTCTGCTGACCTTATCTGTTATTTGTGCAATGGTATTTGCCGTTTTTATAGGCTTTTACAGTGTGCCTAGACTTTATCTATGTCTTGTGGATTCGCATCAGTGTAGTGCGGATCGAGCAGGTGGCATGATTCATTTGGCGAGTTTTGGGATTGGTGTGGCAATTCTTGAGTTAACTTGGCTTGTGGCAAGCATGGCTCAGCGCTATTTCAATGATTCACCCAAACCACATCATCATTAAGCGCATACGCAGTACAACCGGGATAATGCTGAGTACCCTGACACTGACTGGTGGCGCGCGCCAATGCCTCAGTACCGCTGGCCATGCCGAACGCGCCATTCGGCGCAAGTACAAAGGCGCGCGGATTTGGTAAGGTCAGAAACTTGGCATAGCTCGCTTTGCCTGACTTGGTGAGAAAAGGGATCGCTTCACTATCGTGAATATCCGCAAAATGGCTGGGGCGAAAGAAATCTTGCGTCGGTGCCCACACCACTTGATCATCCACCGCATAGGGCCAGCATTGCATCTGCTTTTGCTCACAGGCTTTTAATGCTGCACCCAGAGGATCAAGCCCACCACTCGTGGCTGAGATGGCATTCTTGCTGATCATAAAAACACGGGGCAGAGGCGAGTCCAGAAATTTTTGATAGTTGCTCCGTGCATTATCCGGGATCGGAACCGCACTGACGTCCTTGATATCTGCAAAGTGACTGGCTGGTGGAATTGGAGTCAATATAGGTCGTACCCACACCACCTGATCATCAATGGCATACGGCCAGCACTTAACACCGTTCTGCTGGCACTTGTCGAGACCAAACTGTAGCGGGTTATAGCCACCGCTGATCACGCTCACACTATTGTTCTCACCGATCAGAAAGACGCGCGGCTTTGGCAGAGTCAAAAAACGCTGATATTCGGCGGTCGCACCCAAGGGCACGGCCTTTAGATCATGCAGATCGGCGAAATGGCTAGGCGATGGCACAGCAGCCCCATTCAATGAAGGAGTGCCATCTGGCGTTGCCATCGGCAAGTAATTCGCAAACTTGATCTTTGAGGGCAAGCCCACCTGCTTTAAAAAAGCATCCAGTGGCGGGGTAATAATAGCGATCGATTCACTATGACCCAGCAGATTATGCGAGTCATCAAAAAAATTGCCAAACGGCACTAAAGTTGCCTTGCCACCGAGCAGAGTGTAGCGGTGATAGGCAGCACGCCATTCCTCCTCTTTGATCAGAGAATCATTGCTACCATAGAACCACAAGGAGGGTGCTTGGGTGCGTGCGGCGTAGTAGCCTGCCGCATTGACCACATTCTCTTGTTTATCTTGACACCCTCGAAAGCCCTGACCCCCGTTAAAATTGACCAAGCCTTTAACCGCTGGGATATTTAGCGTGCCCACTGCGAGCGTGTTATAGCCACCAAAGCTCTGCCCCGCAACGATCACCTGACTGGTGTCGATGTGGACGCTTGCAAGCGGGGCTGTGCCGAGATAATTAATCACCCGCTGGATATCAAGCGCATTGTTCACCATGGCTGCGGTGATATCGCACCCAACGGCGGGGATTTTCCCCCCTGATCCAGCAAATCCGCGCATCATTGGCTGCACGACTGCATAGCCGCGCGACAGAAAATAAATCGTCGCATACGATAGCTGTGAGCGTCCCTGCTTATGCGGATCACTATAGCCACTGCTGCCATGATTCATGATCGCCAGTGGAAACGGCCCTAAGCCATCTGGGGTATAGACTGTGGTTTGTAGCTTGACGGATGGATCATCCATCGGAATCTGGAGGATACGTTCATGCACATTGGGCAACTGCGCTTGAAGTGCACTGGCGTTACGATCAACTTCAGCAGGGTCTAGCATTGCAGCAAGCACTAAAGGACAGGATAGGGTACTGAGTAAACCGATGATGAATAGGCGAGACAAAGCATTCCACATCATCATCACACTCTTAATCTATAGACTCTTAAGATCAATCATCCAAATGCGCAAAGCGGACTAAGTTTGAAAGATGAACATTGCGTTTTTCGGCTTTTTTAAACATCAGGATGATTTTGCCGACTTGTTGCACAACGTCTGCACCACTGACTTCAACCACACTGTCGATCAGCGTTTGGCGCAGTTCGCGGTCTTCGCCAGCGACTTTAACCTTGATCAGCTCATGGTCAGCCAATGCACGGCGGAGCTCCTCAATGACACCATCCGACAGGCCATGGTTGCCGATCATCACGATGGGGCTGAGTTCATGCCCAATGCGACGTAAGCGTTTGCGTTCATGAGTGGTAAGAGCGGGCATAGCAAAACCTTTGTAGTATGTAAAACAACCGATCCTTGCTGTGAGGCAAAAGAATCGTTTAAAAAATAAGTGATGCCTATTGTAGCTTAAAAACGCGCTTAAATATGACAGATCATCACATCAATCAAGCATCCAAACGACTTTTGGCTTAAAATAGACAAATATCACAAAATTTTTTCGTTGTTTTTGCATCAATTTGCGCTGTTCATTTAAAAACCAACTCTTGACTGTTTTTAGCCCAGCGCAGCAAAGCACCCGTATATTCAAATGGAACGCAACACATGGCAACTCGTATTACCAATAACAAACTGTCCAAAAGTAGTAAGGCTTGGATGCGTGAGCATTTGGATGATTTCTATGTGAAGCAAGCCCATAAGGATGGCTACCGTTCACGTGCAGCGTATAAGCTGCTCGAGGTCAATGAAAAATATAAATTGATTAAGCCCGGCATGACTGTGGTGGACTTGGGCTCGGCACCAGGTAGTTGGTCGCAAATCGCTGCCAAGTTGACCGGTGAGCGCGGTATGGTTGTTGCATCGGATATTTTAGAAATGGATCATCTGGGCGGGGTGACCTTCTTACAGGGCGACTTTCGTGAAGAAAGTGTTTTTAATAAATTGCTCGAAATCTTAGATGGCCGACGAGTAGACATTGTAATTTCGGATATGGCACCCAATACATCAGGTAATAGTGCTGTCGATCAGCCGCGCATGATGTATCTATGCGAATTGGCGCTCGACTTTGCCAGCAAGGTGCTGGATGAAAAAGGTCAGTTTCTGGTAAAAGTCTTTCAGGGTGAAGGCTTTGATGAGTACCGGAAGTCGATTTTTAAAGAGTTTACGGTCATTAAAGCGGTCAAACCGAAGGCTTCACGTCCACGCTCACCTGAAGTGTATTTGCTTGCGCAAGGGCGGAAGGTCAGCGCGATCAAATCAAACGATGCCGAATCTGATGCGATGGATGCCGAAGATTGATGGATCTGAGTTGCCGTAATGGACGATTGGTAGCAATAGAATTGTGAAGTTATGTAACGCGTAGATGTACAAAACGTGACAAAATCCGACGTAATGACCACGGAATAAGGTTGTTGCTGGACTGTAATCACGTTAATGTAAGTCAAACAAATGATGAGTGTAGGTTTGAAAAAGTTTGACTGACTTTTTTATTTAATTAAGTAACCATAGGTGGAAAAGCCTTGAACGATATCGTCAAGAATACAGTACTGTGGTTGGTGATTATTGGCATTGTCGTGCTGGTATTCAGCAATTTCGAGAACAAAAAGAAGCCCGATCCTCTGAGCTACTCTGAGTTTGTGACTGCGGTTAACGCAGGGCAAATCAAGAGCGTTAAGATTGATGGCGAGAGCATCACGGGTGAGCGCAAGGATAAGACCCCTTTCGAAACCGTGCGTCCAGGTATCGCTGACAATGCGCTGATGCCAAGTCTGACTGCACAGAAAGTGGAAATCCAAGGTGCGGCTCCAGAACGTCAAAGCGTTTGGATGCAACTGCTGGTGGCCAGTTTTCCTGTACTGTTGATCATCCTGTTGATCATGTTCTTTATGCGTAATATGCAAGGCGGCGGTTCGGGCGGCGGCGGCGGTCGTGGTCCGATGAGCTTTGGCAAATCCAAAGCCAAGATGCTGACTGAAGATCAGATCAAAGTGAACTTTGCCGATGTCGCAGGTTGTGATGAAGCAAAAGCTGAATTGGTTGAAGTGGTGGACTTCCTACGTGATCCGACTAAATTCAAACGTCTGGGTGCGATGATTCCACGCGGTGTGCTGATGGTTGGCCCACCGGGAACCGGTAAAACCTTGCTTGCAAAAGCAGTGGCTGGCGAAGCGAAAGTACCGTTTTTCTCGATTTCAGGTTCTGACTTCGTCGAAATGTTTGTCGGTGTTGGTGCATCACGTGTGCGTGATATGTTTGAACAAGCCAAGCGCCATGCGCCATGTATCATCTTTATCGATGAGATTGATGCAGTCGGTCGTCATCGCGGTTCAGGTATGGGTGGCGGTAACGATGAGCGTGAACAAACGCTGAACCAGATGTTGGTTGAGATGGACGGTTTTGAAGGTTCAGAAGGCGTGATCGTGATTGCTGCGACCAACCGTGCAGACGTATTGGACAAAGCTTTGCTGCGTCCAGGTCGTTTTGACCGTCAAGTTGCGGTGAGCTTGCCTGATATTAAAGGCCGTGAAGAAATTCTAAACGTTCACATGAAGAAATTGCCTTCAGCCACGGGTGTTGAAACCAAAGTGCTTGCACGCGGTACGCCAGGCATGAGTGGTGCGGATTTGGCAAACCTTGTGAATGAAGCGGCTTTGTTTGCAGCACGTCGCAACAAGAACACGGTCGATATGCATGACTTTGAGGATGCCAAAGACAAGATATTCATGGGCCCAGAACGTAAGTCGATGGTTCTGCGTGAAGATGAGCGTAAAAATACCGCTTATCACGAAGCGGGTCATGCCTTGGTTGCAGAGCTACTGCCAAACACTGATCCAGTGCATAAAGTCACCATCATGCCGCGTGGTTGGGCACTGGGTGTGACTTGGCAGTTGCCTGAGTTCGACCGAGTCAGCAACTACAAAGACAAGATGTTGAATGAGCTGTCGATCCTGTTTGGTGGTCGTATTGCTGAAGAAGTGTTTGTGAATCAGAAATCAACCGGTGCTTCAAACGACTTTGAGCGTGCGACCAAAATCGCCCGTGCAATGGTCACCAAGTTCGGTATGAGCGATGCACTCGGCATCATGGTTTACGAAGATGACTCACAAGATGGTGGTTACTTTGGCAAGATCGGTAATCGTTCTGTCAGCGAAGCAACACAGCAATTGATCGATCAAGAGATTCGTAAAATCTTGGAAGAGCAATATACTGTTGCCCGTGATCTGATTGAAGCCAACAAAGACAAGATTGAAGTGATGGTGGAAGCCTTGCTGAAATGGGAAACCATTGATCGTGATCAAGTGGTTGACATCATGGAAGGGCGTAAGCCACGTGAGCCTAAAGTATATGAGCCAGTTAACCCTGTGCCAGTCACTGTAGTCCCACCAGAAGGTGCGGTTTTACCGCCCCCGCTACCAGCGATGTAATCTTGAAGATGTGATCAAAGAGCCTTCGTGAAAACGAGGGCTTTTTATTTTATAAAATGGCTTAGATTATAAAAAAGGAACTTTGAGATGAAACTGCACCCTTTACCTAAACGTATTCTGCACTGTGGCAAGCATACGCTTGATCTTTCGCGTCCACAGGTGATGGGCATTTTGAATGTTACGCCTGACTCGTTTTCAGATGGTGGACGCTTTAATCATTTAGATACTGCGCTTAAGCATGCGGAACAAATGCTGAGTGAAGGGGCGAGTATTATTGATATTGGTGGGGAATCGACGCGACCGAATGCTACGTCAGTGTCGGTGCAAGAAGAGCTGGATCGGGTGATTCCTTTAGTGGAGGCGCTTACTCAAGGTTTTGATCCGATCATCTCGATTGATACCAGTAGTCCGGAGGTATTTAGTGCGGCTGTAGACGCCGGGGCAACGATCTGGAACGATGTGCGGGCTCTAACCCGCCCCAACGCACTGGAGACAGCGGCACGGCTAAAACTGCCTGTGATCCTGATGCATATGCGTGGAGAGCCAGCCACCATGAATGATCTGGCGGTTTATCATGATGTGACGCGTGAGGTGCATACCGAGCTGTCTTTTCGCATCGAAGAGGCGTTTGCCGCCGGGATTCTGGCCGATAACCTCATTATTGATATGGGCTTTGGCTTTGCCAAAGATACGCCGCAGAGCCTGCAACTACTCAATGAAATCTGGAAGCTGAATACTTTAGAACTGCCGATGCTGATGGGTATCTCGCGCAAGCGGGTGCTGGGTGAGATTCTCAATGGTGCCGCTGTGGATGAGCGGATCTATGCGGGTCTGGGTGCGGCATTGCTCGGTGTCCAGCAGGGGGTGTCGATCATCCGTACTCATGATGTACGGGCGACGGTTGAGATGCTGTCCGTTTTTAGTCAGTTACCCTGATTGGATTTGAACGCATAAAAAAGCCTGATACATGATGAATCAGGCTTTTTATGGCTTATTGCTTATGCATGAGGATGGAGATGTTGCTCATTATTGATCAAGGGTTGATTGACCTCGACGATGATATGCACCAGTTCTTCATGAATGCTGAGCTGTTTACGGAAATAATCTGAATTGGCATCAATATGATCAGTACAGAGATTCAAGACGCAGGCATATTGATCTTTGCCCACGCGCCAGACATGGATGTCATTGATGGTGGCGGGGATCGGACTGTGCTGAATCACTTCGATGACCTCACGAACCACAGGCGCATCCATTTCCGCATCGAGCAGAATGCGTCCAGAGTCACGAATCAAGCCGTATGACCAGATTGCCACTAAGATGCCGCCGATGATACCCATCACCGGATCAAGCCAGTTCGCGCCCCAAAGTTTACCCGCGATCAAAGCGATGATGGCCAGCACAGATGTTGCAGCGTCGGTGATGACATGGATATAAGCAGCGCGCAGATTCAGATCGTGGTTGCCGCCATGCGATGCATGCCCATGCAAGTCATGATCGTGATGCGATGCATGGTCATGTCCGTGCCCATGATCATGTGAAGAGCCATGCCCATGACTATGGTTATCTTTGAGCAGCCAAGCACAAATGAGATTGACCGCAAGTCCAATGATGGCAATGAAAATGGCTTCATCATAGCGAATCGGTGTTGGGGCGAGCAGGCGATCGGTGGATTGAAATAGCATCCATGCTGAAACCAGAATCAATAGGATTGAGCTGGTAAAGCTGGCAAGAATCTCAATCTTCCACGTGCCAAAGGTAAAGCGTGCATCTTGCGAGAGCTTCCTTGCCAAGACATAAGCCAGCATCGACAGCCCCAAAGCCATCGCGTGGGTACTCATATGCCAGCCATCGGCCAGCAACGCCATCGAATTAAAAACATAACCGCCCGCGATTTCTGCAACCATCATTAGCGCAGTTAGGATCACCGCCCATTTAATTTTCTTTTCGGCCATGGGGTTACTGATGTTGAATGAATAGGTTTTGGGCCGAGCGTGTTGTATGGACGTGACTGTCTCATGCGAATGATGCGATGATAGCGGTGCTGGCATGGTTATGCCTCCAAAGCGGTAGAGGGGAGAGTCGCGAATTTAGGCGTTCGAGTATATACTCCCCCCTAGTATAATGAAACTTAATTGAGGTTGCTATGCCCCACACGATCCATGACAAAAAGAAAATCATGACCCGCATTCGCCGGATCAAAGGTCAGGTCGAAGCACTTGAAAAAGTCCTTGATCAAGAAGTTGAATGTATTGAAATTCTTCAGCAGATCGCTGCGATTCGGGGTGCCGCCAATGGCCTGATGGTTGAGGTGCTGGATGGACATATTCGTGAGCATCTAGGGGTTGATGATCTAACGACTGAGCAGCGCCAGCTTGAGGTGGAGCAGGTTGTAGGCATTTTGAAGTCGTATTTAAAATAAGCCGGATAGGCGCTAAATGTTCTAAGTCATGCTGGATGTTTCGTTCAGCGCATGACGCGTTTAATTTAAAGTTGATGCATGGTCAGATCATGGCTTACAGGAATCAAGATGTGTTTCAAAGAAGCTGAAAATCGGACTTGTTTATCAGAGATTGTCATGATACAAGTGGAGATAGATGGTTAAGGTTAATCATTAAAAAACAATTAAATCTAAGAAAATTTTATTAGTCATTCTGCGTAATTAGGCTCTAAAGACAAAGGACTCTGTGTGAGCTTAAGCGCCGAATTAATATTTTGGGGTATTAACATGGCGTTAAGTGAAGAAGCCGTCAACTGGGCATATCGATTTATGTTGGGAAGACTGCCAGAGTCTCCTGCAGTCATTGCCACTCATATGCAGAATTTTGATGAAGGTTCTCTCATCAATCTCTTGATGCAATCCGAAGAATATAAGATTCGTAATAATGTCGGCTCAGGGGTCGCAGACTTTCATACCGTAGCCGAAAATGAAGATGAGCTTTGGCATACGCCGGGTAAGATGCGTATTGTCGTGGTTGGCAACTGTCATGGACGCGGTATGGCCAAACTCATGCCTTATATCTCAACCGAAGTTGTGACCAAATTCTATTGCCATACGCCCGAGCTTTTACAGGGCCTCCGTATGGGGCAGTTTAATATCAGTTATTTCATGGAAGCCGATCTGGTGCTGGTCCAGTCTGGTTGGGATACGGTCAATCTGATTGAAGCGTACTATCCAGATATCCGTAAAAAAAGCAAAGCCCTGCCCATCGTGATCTTCAATGCGTTCCAGCCGGATTGCGTGCATATTCACCGTGAAGGCTATCATGTACCCAGTCCTATCGGTCCATATGGCTCATCGCTGGCCTTTTATAGCTGGAAAAATGGCTTTAGTCCTGAAAAAACCATTAGTTTGTACAACCCCGATGTCTATGAAGCGCTCGGTTTCTTTGACTATTGGGATGCGTCGGTTGCATGGTTGAATAATGAGTGGGAGCGCTGTGGGATTCCACTGGGCGACCATATTGCCAATTGGTCGAAGCGTGGTTGCTGGATGCATACCATGAATCATCCTAAATTATTTGTGCTGGCGGATGTAGCACGGGCTGCGCTTGCGCGTGAAGGAATCAGCACGCTGCCGTATGTGGAAGATTATATTAAAGATGACCTCGGCAGTTTGACGGCATGGCCGGTTTATCCTGAAATTGGCCGTGCGCTCGGGATGAAACCTGAGTTTACTTCGCTGCATTTTAAACGTGGCAACGCTGCGGGTCGCCAAGTGGATATGCTGGGACTTGAAGAGTTTGTCCACGGTTCTTTTGAGATTTTTGAGACCTTCAATCGCGATGATTTAACCTGCGATAGTTTTAGTCACGCTCGCTTTGAGAATTTAGCCCAATTTGCCTCGAACCTACATGCAGCGCCACGTACAGAAGCTATAGAGCCTGTGGTTGAGGCGACTGTAAGCGTGGACGTTGTGCACAGTGAAGCACCACCCGTGTTTGCACCGAGTGGTAATCCTTATCGAGGTTTGGCGGATTATCAATTCTGGCGCCGTGCGATAGAACGACCCGCCATGAAGGATGTTGATTCTGCTTGGCGCCTCGCCATAGAAAAGTCAGCTATGCATACGATTGATCCTGTGCTGCGCTCAGGGTTTAAAATTGATCGCCAAGATAAAGTGGCTACTGCCGGCAGTTGTTTTGCTCAGCACATCTCACGCACATTGCAGAAGAAGGGCTTTAATTACTTCATCAGTGAAAAGGGTGATCTTTCTGAAATTGATCTGACTGCCGATGAAGCCCAGCGCCGTAATTATGGGGTATTCTCAGCGCGTTTCGGCAATATCTATACGGCACGACAATTGCTGCAATTGTTTGATCGTGCGTATGGTCATTACACGCCAGAAGAAAGTTATTGGGTGCGGGATGATGGCAAGCTGGTTGATCCGTTTAGGCCGCAAGTTGAGCCCGAAGGTTTTACATCGATAGAAGATCTAAACGCTGACCGCGAGAAGCATTTTGCTTCGGTACGCGATATGTTTGAAAGTCTTGATGTGCTGGTCTTTACACTGGGTCTGACCGAGTCATGGCAAAGTCGAACCGATGGTGCAGTATTCCCTTTAGCGCCTGGGGTTGTGGCGGGTGAGATGGATACGACACGCTATGAATTTGTTAACTTCCAAGTCGCTGATGTCGTTGCCGACCTGAAGGGCTTTATTGGTCGATTGCTGGGTGTTAATCCCAAAGCCAAAATGCTAATTACAGTTTCACCGGTGCCATTGATTGCGACCTATGAGGACCGCCACGTACTGGTGTCCACAACCTATAGTAAGTCAGCGCTCCGTGCAGCTGCCGAAGAAATCTCATTGCAGCACAGCATGTGCGAATACTTTCCGTCTTATGAGATCATCACGGGCAGTTACACCCGCGGTGAGTATTTTGAAAGTGATCTGCGTTCGGTGAAACCGGAAGGCGTGGAGCATGTGATGCGGCTCTTCCTGCAGCACTATGCAAGCGATGCGCCTTCTATTGCTTCGGTTCTTACTGAGCAATCGGACATTACGCATCATGCTAAATCCTTTAGTGAGGAACTGCTGGAGCAGAATGCCCGACTTGCCTCGATTGTCTGTGATGAAGAGGCGTTGGATCGTTGAGATAAGCGTTTGAATTGTCGTTCTCGGATATGAACCGCGCATCCATGATGCGCGGTTTTTCAATGACATCGGCATCCATATTGATCTCTTAAATAAAACCAAATGGTCAGTTATAAAAATAGAAAACAATCTATATATCGCGAATTCAATAAAAACGGCATACTTCATGCTTTAAAATAGCTCTAATTGATCGTTTAGATGATCGCCCTATACGTTTTTAGGAATTCAAGTATTCGTGGATATTTTCATTCAACAGCTTGCTAATGGTTTGATTATTGGCAGTATTTATGCATTGATTGCACTGGGTTATACCATGGTCTATGGGATTCTCGGTTTGATCAACTTTGCACATGGTGACGTGGTGATGGTGGGCGCAATGTCCACGGTTACGATTCTCACGACATTAATTGGTTTAAATTTAGGCATTCCGCCTTATCTGCTTCTCGTGGTTGCTGTCCTGCTTGCACTGCCTGTCTGTGCCTTACTTGGTTTTAGTATTGAGCGTATTGCTTATCGGCCTCTGCGCCGTGCGCCGCGTCTTGCACCGTTGATTACGGGTATTGGTGTGTCCATCGTATTGCAGAATCTGGCGATGATGATCTGGGGACGCGGTTATCAGCGTTTCCCTGAAGTACTGACCAGCGATCCGTTTAATATTCTGGGTGCTCGCATTACCGCGTATCAGATGGGTACTTTTGTGCTGTCAATTGTACTTATGATTGGTCTCTGGATACTCGTACAGCGAACCCGTCTAGGACGTGCCATGCGTGCCACCTCACAGAATGATCGTGTAGCGGCGCTGATGGGTGTCAATGTCAATCGCATCATCAGCAGCGTATTTATGCTGGGTTCAGGCCTTGGCTGTTTAGCGGGGGTGATGTACACCGCGAGCTATGGTCAGGCCAGTGCTACTATGGGTTTCTTGCTCGGTCTAAAGGCCTTCTCTGCGGCGGTATTAGGCGGTATTGGCAATATTCGTGGTGCAGTATTGGGTGGCTTTGTCCTTGGGATTATCGAGGCGATGGGGGCGGGTTATTTATCGGATTGGACTGGCGGTTTGATGGGCAGTGAATACAAAGATATCTTTGCTTTTATCGTATTGATCGCGGTACTGATGGTGCGTCCTTCGGGCTTACTGGGTGAACGTGAGTCGGAGCGCGCATAATGACAACAATCAATGACACACTAGCACCGAAAAAAATGAAGCCACGTTCGGTCAAACAGAAATCGGCATTTTTTATCCTCACGCTGGCATTGATCCTTTTGCCATTCGCATTGGGTCTGATGGGACCTTCTTGGGTACGGACAGCGGACTATGCGCTGTTGTACTGCATGCTTGCGCTGGGTTTGAACATCGTCGTCGGTTATGCGGGTTTACTTGATCTTGGTTATATCGCCTTCTATGCGCTGGGTGCCTATATGGTAGCCGTGCTGGCATCGCCACATTTAAATATCCATGTCTCGCCTTGGCTCTTGATTCCGATAGGCGCGGGTTTTGCCGGTCTTGCGGGTGCGATCTTGGGCGCACCGACCTTAAAGCTGCGTGGTGATTATTTAGCGATCGTGACTTTGGGCTTCGGTGAGATTGTGCGTTTGTTTATGCAAAATCTGGATCGTCCTGTCAATATCACCAATGGTACACAAGGGATCAGTGGAATTGATAATCTCGCCTTCTTTGGTCACTCCTTTGGTTCGGGTTTTGATCTTTTTGGCCAGCATTTCAACGGCGCTTATCTGTATTACTACCTGTTTTTAATTCTGGTGCTGATCATCATCGGCGTGTGTATGCGTCTGGAAAACTCCCGCATTGGCCGGGCATGGGTCGCGATTCGTGAAGATGAACTGGCGGCTAAGGCGATGGGCATCAATACTCGAAATATCAAGCTACTGGCCTTTGCGATGGGTGCCAGTTTTGGCGGGGTTGCGGGTGGGATGTTTGCCAGCTTTCAAGGTTTTATCGATCCGACTAGCTTTGGTTTGATGGAATCGATCATGGTGCTGTGTATGGTGGTGCTCGGCGGTATGGGCAATATTGCTGGTGTTATCTTGGGTGCGGTATTGCTCACGCTGACTCCAGAAGCGCTACGTGCAGTCATCCATCCATTGCAAGAGGCGCTGTTTGGACGCCAAGTGGTCGATCCAGACAATGTGCGAATGCTGATTTTCGGTATTGCGCTAGTGGGCATGATGCTCTTTAGACCCGAGGGCTTACTGCCATCGCGTCGCCGCAAAGAGGAGTTCCATCATGACTAATCCCAGCCTACATCAACCGCTACTCCAGCTTGAAGGGATCAATAAATCCTTTGGCGGTGTACATGCGTTAAAACATGTCAGTTTAAGCGTTCAGCAAGGCACCATACATGGTCTGATCGGTCCCAATGGTGCGGGTAAAACGACGCTGTTTAACGTGATGACTGGCATGTATCAGGCCGACTCCGGCCGCTTCAATTTTGATGGCGAATCCTTAAGTCTGAAAACCAGTCCACAGGTGTTGGCGGTGAAGGGACTTGCACGAACCTTTCAGAATATTCGTTTATTCAGTGAAATGACGGCGCTGGAAAACATCATGGTCGGGCAACATAGCCAAACCAAAACCGGGATTATTGGTGCCGTGCTCAGGACTCCTGCAGCAAGACGTGAAGAGCGCTTGATTCGCCAAGAAGGTTATCGCTTGCTGGAATATGTGGGCTTATCCAAAGATGTCGCGGACCGCGTTGCGCGCACCTTGTCTTATGGGGATCAGCGTCGTTTGGAGATTGCACGGGCGCTGGCGCTTAAACCGCGCTTACTTGCACTGGATGAACCTGCAGCGGGTATGAATCCCACCGAGACCGCACAACTGCAAGATTTGATTCGTCGTCTGCATGTCGATGGCATGACAATCGTACTGATTGAACATGATGTGGGATTGATGATGCGTCTTTGTCAGCGCATTAGTGTACTGGACTTTGGTGAGAAGATTGCAGACGGCACCCCAGAAGAGATCCGCCGTGATGAGCGGGTGATCAAGGCCTACTTAGGCGGTGATGATATGCCAAACTCGGGAAAAGGGGCGAAGCTCATCGCCGAGACGACACAGGGCTCTCTACAAGATGATCACGCAGGAACGACATCATGAGCGTACATGAAAAACTGTTAAGTGTAAGTAATTTGCACGTCCGCTATGGCAACATCCATGCGATGCAGGGTCTGAATATTGAAGTCAATCAAGGCGAACTGGTTTGTCTGATTGGCGCCAATGGCGCAGGTAAGAGCTCGACTTTGAATGCTTTGGCAGGCTTGGTGCCCTCTACGGGTTCGGTGATCTATCAAGGCAAGGAAATCAGTACGCTTGCCAGTCACCAGCGTGTCGGTCAGGGCTTGGCACTGGTACCGGAAGGGCGCGGTGTCTTTTCTAAAATGACCGTGTTGGAAAATCTGCAAATGGGTGCTTATCTGCATGATTGGCGCGAGAGTGAGCTGGAATCCATCTTTGCACGCTTTCCGCGTTTGGCAGAGCGCCGCGACCAATTGGCGGGAACTTTATCGGGCGGGGAGCAGCAGATGCTGGCGATTGGCCGTGCGTTGCTTTCGCGCCCCAAGTTGTTGTTGCTGGATGAACCTTCTATGGGGCTTGCGCCACTCATGATCGAGTTGATCTTTAAGACTTTGGCAGAGCTCAAAGAAACAGGTTTATCCATCCTGTTGGTTGAGCAAAATGCGCGCGGGGCATTGCAATTGGCAGACCGCGCTTATGTGCTGGAACATGGTGAAATGACCTTGAGTGGTACAGGACAAGATTTATTACATGATGCCCGCGTCCAAGCGGCTTATCTCGGTGCAGGAATAGAAGCGTAATGTCGAATCAAGATGTCAGCAATTCAGAGATCCCTGCGGAAATTAATCTTGCAGATCGTAAAGTGATTTACCGCGCTAGACGCGGCTTGAAAGAACTGGATTATTATTTTGATCCTTATGTGCGTGAGCATTTTTTGCAAGCCGATAGCGCGGAGAAAGCAGCATTTTCAGAACTGATCGATCAGGAAGATCCTGATTTGCTCGATTGGTTTATGAATGTTACTGAACCGCCAGTCAGTTTGACCGCGATTATTGCCCGTTTGAAATCGCTGAGAGCTTAAGCCACTCCATGCAAATCAACGCCACGATTCAGCCCAGCAAGATGCAGAGGGGGGTGACGATTGTGGCGTTTTTAGCTGTGGCGCTCCTCGGTCTTTTGAGCGCATTACCTCTTTTAGCCAAAGTAGTTCTTTTGTTGGGATTGGCGGGTTATGCTTTTTATACCTATCATGTTGATAACCATCAGCCACGGATTGTACAACTGATTCATATGGATCGTCACGTTTGGCGCTGGGTGACGGTGCTGTCTAAGGCCCCATTGGCAGAAGATAAAGAAGAAGGAGATTTGCACAGTCTACACCGCGTGGGCTGGGTGATGCTTCTTGGGTTTAGGATGCAGACCTCGTCTAAACGTCAAATCAGATATTGGGTGATCTGGCGTGATCAAGTGTGTGCTGATGATTGGCGACGCCTGATGGTGCTGGCACGCTTTTGGATGCCTTTGGAGATGGATCAGCCAAAGCACTGATCAAGCATCGAAGAAACGAATTATTGCATATAGTGTGATGTAGTTATCGTTTTGTTGTTACTAATTCATACCAAATTTCTGTTGTATTTCCTCGCAATAACATTCTTACTAGCGCTTTGTAGATTGCAGTGATTTTGCAATATGCATCTAGGGCAACACGTTTTGGCAGACGGTCATTGTTGTGCCAATCATTATTCATACCGCTTTGAGAGCGAAATAATAGGACGATCATCATGGGAATGTTAGACGGATTAGTCGGTCAAATTGCACAGCAAGCGCTTGCACAAGGCGGCCAACAGGGCGGTTTAGGGGGCTTACTGGGTGGTTTGCTGGGCGGACAACAGCAACAGGCTGGCGGAGGTGGTTTAGGTGGTCTATTGGGTGGTTTGCTTGGTGGCGGACAACAACCTGCGCAAGCGGATGGTCAAAGTGGTGGCTTTAGTCTAGGGGGTAACAGTCCTCAGTTACTGGCTGCGTTATTACCGTTGGTTTTGGGCTGGGTACAGCAACAAGGCGGTATCGGTAATGTACTGTCATCCTTGTCTAATTCAGGCCTAGGTGCTCAAGCGCAATCATGGATTGGCGGTGGTGAGAATCACCCTGTTGATCCACAAGCGGTGGGTCAGGTTTTCGGTGCGGATCAAATTGCACAAGTTGCCTCACAAGTTGGCGTGAGCCCGGAAGCCGTGCAAAATGGACTGGCTTCACTGCTGCCCCATGTGATCAATCAATTAACACCGAATGGCGATACCTCAACCGCAGGTGCCGCAGACAATGAAATCGGTGCGATCTTAGGTCAGCTCGGTGGTTTGTTTGGTAAATAAGCGGTTGAGGCTTTGGCTACTTTGTCCTCTCTGCGGTGAGGGGCTGTAATTCCTCAAGTCTGGATTGCTGATGAGCTTGACTTGAGGCCAGAGCTATAAGCCATAAAAAAACCGTCCTGTTTGGGCGGTTTTTTTATGTTCAGGGAGCGATAAAAAATATGTATCAGCTACGACGGGTCAGTTGCCAAAGATTGATGAGCAATAATCCGGTAAAGAACAGCAATCCCCAATGCGGCAAGGACCAGCCGAGTAATGTCCAATCCACTTTGGCGCATTCACCCGAACCATGGAGTACTTTCTGTACAACGCTTTGCAGTGGGAAGACCTGTAGCCAGTAGTCTAAGCCAGGACCACAGGCGGGGACATCTTGTGGCGGCAAGTGCTGTAGCCAAACATGACGCCCAGCAACACCTACTGACCATAAAATGCCCAGTGTGGCGAGCAGACTATAGAAACGGCGGCCAAATAGACTCTTGGGGTTGTGTAGCGCGGCAATCAGCGCAACGATGCCCATGATCATCAAGCCGATACGCTGAAAAATACACAGCGGGCAGGGATCAAGATGCTGGAAATGCTGAAGATAGAGCGCGAAACCCATGCCCGCAACGCTGGCTAAAAATAGACCAAAGCTGACACGTCGATAACTCAGTCCCTGTGTGCTGCGTCGGGCCATAGCGGTAGTCCTCAAAAATACGAATGCATCGATTACGGATTAAAGGTTAAGCGTGCAATTAAGCATTCTGCACGATCTTTTCAGCGTCAGAAACGGGCACAGTACGCCAGCGTTCAAGATATTCGCGGAAGCTGATCGTATCGCTATTTTCGATGGCATTCTGTTGTATTCTTGATTGTTTTGCGAACTCTGCGTATTCCGCCGCGACCGATTCAGGTAGGGGAAGATTTTTAAACTGGGTGCCGTATTGTTGAGCCAGTTCGTAGCCAAAGCGCCAGATGCCTTTGGATTCCGTTTTGGCCAAGACACGCGCCGACAGGGTTTGCTCAGGATGATCCAGACGGGTTTGCATAACCTTCAGACTGTCTTGATAGTCACTCCCGCCGTGTGCACTATCCAATAGTGCGGCGACAGGCAGCATGGCGCTTAAGTGCTGAGCAACCCACGTGCTAAACACTTCTTCACCAGTTGCTGTTTCGACGGCCAAACCTGCCAGACGTCCTTGATCCACAACGCGTGCTTGATTGCGCGCGATGCGTTCTTCTTCACCAAATAGCAAGAGCGGGCTCGGTGAGAGCAGGCAGTACAGCGCAAGTACCTCTAAGAAGCTGGCGGTCGCCAAGCTGATTCCGACATCGGTAAACGGATCCAGATCTACGGCACGCAGTTCGACATAGGCCACGCCGCGTGCTGCTAATGCGGCAGAGGGCGTCTCACCGGCTTCAGCAATTTGCTTAGGACGGATCAGGCTATAGTATTCATTCTCAAGCTGCAGAATGTGGTCATTAATTTGCAGCGGTTGACCTTGTGCATCATCCAGTCCAAGCGTGGTGAATGGGGGGTAGACATCACCAATTGCCCGCTTGAGTCCCGCGACATACGCCCGCAGACAGTTATAGTGAATGCCAAGACTTCGCTGTGCATTGTTTTGATAGCCTAGTTTGCCCATTCGTAACGCTGTGGCGTAGGGTAAGTACAAGGTGCCATCCATCAGTTGCTGCAAATGATGCTCACGGCCTTTTAAGAAACAGGCACAAACCGCAGGGCTGGCACCCAGCAAATAAATAACCATCGGTGTCATGCGGATAAAATTACGGATTAAACCGAAATATTTTTCGCTGGCAAAGTCTTGCAGGGATAGAGGTGTTGTTGATGCCGGAGTGCATTCGGCATCATAAGTCGGATTGGTATTGACAGGATGAATTGCCAGTTCTTGCTGCCATGCTTGCCATAAGGTCGTGGGGAAGGAGAGATTATAATGAATCCCGGCGATGGTCTGCATACGACGACCATAGCGCACACCCAAGCCTCGACGGTAAAGGGTTTTAAATTTTCCCAAATTCGATGAGCCATAGGCGGCTAAGCGGATCTTTTCCTCGTCTTTATCCAGCATACACGGCATGGACAGTGGCCAGAGGGTTTCTCCTTCAGGCAATGCTTGTGCTGTGACCTGATGCAAATCGCGTAGACAATCCAGCGCGGCTTGCGGCGTGTCGCAAGGCGGTGTAATCAGCTCCAGCAAGGCTTCAGAATAATCCGTGGTAATCCGTGGATGAGTGAGTGCGGAGCCCAGTTGTGCAGGATGATCGGTCTGTGCGACATGACCATTGGCTTGCATACGTAGCGATTCTTTTTCGATACCGCGTTTCATGCCTTTGAGGTGTTCAGGCTTTAGCCACTGGGGAATAATCGGTGATTGTTCTGTGGTGGTCTGATTGGCCATCGATTCACTCATTGTGGTTCACTCATCGTGTTCATGGATATCGTCCAGTCTGGTCTGAATCAGACCAATCGGATCATGCATGCCTAAAGGCAAAGGTGAAAGCATTCAATCGCTTCTGATCAAAGGATTCATGCGACTGTTATCAAATCGTTTAAACATCTAGAACTGCAAAGCATATTACACTGGCGACTTTACGGATAGTCTCAAACGAGTGTACTACATGGTTTATTTTGAGGCGATGGGAATGAATGCAAGGTGATGCGCATGAAAATAGAGAGGGAGTGTTTATTTATGAAGGTGTTTTTTAGAAGAAGCGTCTAGCCTCACCAAGATGATGAAGCTAGACGTGTTAAAGCTTGACGAGGTCTTAATTGGCGTTTGACGCATTGCCTTGGAAGATATTACCCAGCCAAGACATGATGCGGTTCGCATCGCCCGTGCGTCCTTGTGAGGATTGGGCATCCATCAGCACGATCACTGTGGGACGTTGGTTAACACGAGCCTGCATCACGACACAGCGACCTGCTTCACTGATATATCCAGTTTTGGACAGACCGATATCCCATTGTCCTTCGCGGACCAGAGCATTGGTATTGCGTGCATGCAGGATGCCATTGTCATTGAAGAAATCATGCTCAGCTGTGGTACTAAAGCGACGAATCACTTCATACTCATAAGCGGCTTTCACCATTTTTGCCAAGTCGCGCGGTGAGGCTGAATTACGGTTGTCCAGACCAGTCGGATCACCAAAGAATGCGGTGTTCATGCCCAAAGTCTTGGCCTTGCTATTCATATGCGCCATAAAGCTGGTGCGACCTTGACTATAGGTGCGTGCCAGTGCTGCAGCGGCGGGATTCTCAGACTTCATCAGTGCAAGCAGCAACACTTCTGCACGGTTATAGGTCTGGAAAGGACGTAGACTTGAGCTGGCTCTTTTCGGTCCTTCAAAGTCTTCAGGCTGCAGGGTAATTTTTTCATCCATCGGCATGCGTGCATCCAAGGTGACCATCGCGGTCATCAGCTTGGTGATTGAGGCCATTGGGCGGACGAGGTCCACATTTTTACCATACAGCACTTCACCGGTATTACTGTCCATTACCAGCGCAGCATTGGCATTCAATGACAGTGCGGTTTGTGTATCGCTGGTATTGCCTGTGACTTTGTCGCGTACGCTCTCGATCAGTCCCGATAGCGATCCAGATCGGCTGACGGGTGTTTTGGGTAGGGTGCGAATATCAACCGTTAAACTGGCTGGCGGTGAATCATCATCTTCATCGCTGTCGTTATGCATCAGACGACTGGCACGACTATTGGAATCATCGGACCACGTGATCTGACCATTGTTCGCAGCCGTTGGATGGACCGTACTTTGGCTAATCTGTAAGTTGGCGTGTGCTTGTGCTGCAAAGAGCCAAGAGATTAGCCCCAAGGCTACAGTGCCACGGAGCAACGGGCGCGTGATTTGACCACGATCAATGAGTTGACCAGCAATACTGCCCGGAAGTGTTGCTGCATCTTGCAATAAAGGCGTGTTCATGGGCTTCAGTTCCTTGCAAAAACATCATCTATAGGTCGCCGCACATTTGATCTGCTCTTACTCTATAGATTCCGTCTAATCAATTAAAAACAAGTGTCTAGCACCAGAAAATGCAGTATGAAGCCCGACAGAATAGGGACTTCCATTCATGAACTCTGCTGGTGAGGTGTATAGGTTACGTCATCAGATTATGTTGTGATCCATCACAAAAAAAACGCTGAGCGCACGTTGCGCTGTCTTGCGTTTTTTGCTGCCGCCTCCGCGGGAGAGACGTTTAATCAGTATTGTTACATGAAGCACTTTTACACAATGTTTGTTTCATGAAACAAATCGCATCTAATGCTGCTTAAATAGCATACAACTGAGTCGAATATCAACTACAATCTGCAAAATAATACATCATGAAATGATTTAAGCAGATGACATGTAAACGCGAGGTCATGGATTGTATCGTTACACCACTTAAATCATGCGGATTAAGTCGGCGATAGCATAGATAATTGATGGATGGTGGTGCTATATTGCGTCTGGGATAAACAAAGAAATCCGATTAGAACAATAATTTTTTGAAACAGCCGATTTGTTCACAATGGACTGTCTAAACAGGGTCATTTTGATCAATACAAGCTCATCAAAAATGGCGGTATTTGAAAGTCATGCAAATGGAGAGGCACAATTGATCAAAGTTTTAGTGGTAGATGATCACGAACTGGTACGCACTGGCATTTGCCGGATGCTGGTGGATACCCCGGAGATTCAGGTGGTTGGTGAGGCGGAATCTGGTGAGCAGGCCATTGAGCTTGCGCGTCAGCATCAACCTGATGTCGTGCTTCTGGATGTCAACATGCCCGGCATTGGTGGCGTAGAAACGACACGGCGATTGATTCAATCGGTCACAGGCATCAAAGTCTTGGCGGTCAGTGGACTCAGTGAAGAACCGTATCCTTCTTTATTACTCAAAGCAGGCGCCAGTGGCTATATCACCAAAGGCGCACCGCTTGATGAAATGGTGCGCGCCATTCGTAAAGTTATGCAGGGTGGTAAATATTTCAGTGCGGATATTGCTGAGCAGTTGGCATCGAGTTATTTATCTGATCAACAAAACTCACCGTTCGATTTATTGTCTGAGCGTGAGATGCAAGTCGCCATGATGGTGGTGAACTGTGTCAGCGCGCAAGAGATTGCCGATCGCTTGTTCGTCAGTGTTAAAACGGTAAATACCTATCGCTACCGCATTTTTGAGAAACTGCAGATTGATAGTGATGTGAAACTGACCCATCTGGCGATGCGCTATCGGTTGATCACGCCGTAAACATCAGTCGGACTTGATTCTATTATTCATTCTTCGGTGATGTCTATGCCGTCTGCAAGTGTGCCTCAACAGCGTATCAATGTTATTTATGCCTGTTATCGGATTGCGCTGTCATTTTTCTTGATCATGCTTTTTCTGCTGGCGCAAAATAATTCGATTCTCGGTGCAAATGATCCTGAACTCTACCTGCAAACCATAACCAGTTATTGCGTTGCGACACTGCTGGGCTATTTGTTGCTGCGTTACTGGCCCGTTTATGAGGATACCCAGCTCTTTTTAATGCTGGTGATCGATGTCACAGCGATGACCTTGATGCTGTATGCCAATGGTGGACCGAGTCTGCAATTGTCCATGCTGTATCTGGTGGTGGTGATGGCGGCGAGTGTTTTACTTACGCAAGGCCGTGCGATGGTGATTGCGCTGCTCGCTGCACTGGCCGTCATTTACCAGCAGTTGTACTTTTCCCTACTGCAAGGCAGCCAGTTGCAAATGGCCAGTTCAGTTGGACTGTTGGCGGTCAGTTTTGTGGCGACATCCTTGCTTGGACAGTTGATTACGCGTCGTCTGCGAGTGGTTGAGCGAGAGGCGGAGATCCAGAGCGAGCATGCGGCCCAGTTTCAAGCGATCAATCAGCATATTATTCAGCAGATGCATACTGGGATTCTGGTTCTGGATCAGTTTCAGGACATCATGCTGATCAATGATGCGGCGCGCCAATGGCTACACCAGCCAGATGCAGAAAAAGGCTGGACCCTGTCGCAACTGTCCACGGTATTGGATCAGCAGATCAATGCGGCATTGTCCCGCGAACAATTCACGCCATTTATCATGGTTGCGGATGAAAAAGGGGTAGCACTCAGCGTACAGTTGATTACCCTTGACCAGACCGTACTTAGCCAACACATCAAGCCCATGCAAACCGCACCCACCGTGGTAATTCTGGAAAATCTAAGTCGAGCCAATCAGCAAGCTCAGCAATTGAAACTGGCATCACTCGGACGTTTGACTGCAAGTATCGCGCACGAAATTCGTAATCCTCTAGCCGCGATTAGTCAGGCGGGTGAACTCTTGACCGAGACGATTACTCAGCCCGATGAGCGCGCGCTCTTGGCCATGATTCAGAAGCAAAGTGTACGCCTCAATCGTATGATCGAGGACATCTTGCAATTGTCCCGACGTAATACCTCCCAGCCGCAAACAATTGAGCTTTTGGGGTGGTTAAATGAGTTCTGTCGCGATTTCGTTCCCAATACCACTGAGCGCATTAATTCACAGACCTATAGTGCGGAACAACTGCGTATCAAGCTGTTGGACCCCGAGGTTACGCAACTTCATGTCAGCTTTGACCCGATGCAACTGGAACAGGTCGTGACCAATCTGGTCAATAATGGCTTGCATCATGGCAGTAAAAAACATGAACAGCCCAAAGTCTTGTTCCGAGTCAAAACCTTGGAGTCGGGTTTGGTGATGTTGGATGTCGTGGATCAAGGCGGAGGCATTCCTGCGCATGTGACAAGCTCTTTATTTGAGCCGTTCTTCACCACGGAGTCAGGCGGGACGGGGTTGGGACTCTATCTGTCGCGGGCATTTTGCGAGGCCAATGGCGCGTCCTTATGGTGTGTGCCCCAAGAGAAAGGCGCATGTTTTCGTATCTCCTTTGGCGTATAGAAACGCAAGTTGCGCATAAAAAAAAGCCTACGAGAGAGTAGGCTTTTTTTGTTGACGCAAGTTTTGCAGGTTGGGCTTCTTAGCGGAACTTTAAGGTCATCAGACCCAATAACACCAGCATGATGGTAATGATCCAGAAGCGCACGACCACACGGGTCTCAGGCCAGCCCAGCTCTTCAAAGTGATGGTGCAGCGGTGCCATACGAAACACACGTTTCTTACGCAGTTTGTAGGAACCGACTTGTAGTACAACTGAGATGGCTTCGGCAACAAACAAACCACCCATGATTGCCAACACCATTTCTTGACGCACCATGACCGCGATCACACCAAGCATCGCACCCAAGGTCAGCGCACCGACATCACCCATAAAGACTTGCGCGGGATGAGCGTTGAACCAGAGGAAGCCAAGCCCAGAGCCGACCATTGCCGCACAGATCACCACCAGCTCACTGTTGTCGGCGATATAAGGGATGTGCAAATAATGAGAAAATCCAACGTTGCCTGATAGGTAGGCAAAGACGCCAAGACCCGCTGCGACCAGCACTACAGGCATAATCGCCAAGCCATCTAGACCGTCGGTGAGATTAACGGCATTACTGCTGCCCGTAATCACCAAATACGTGAAGATAATAAAACCCGCACCGAGAGGAATGTAGTAGTTCTTGAGGAAGGGGAGCAACAGATCGGTTTGGGCTGGGGATTTGGCCAGATAGAACAAGGCGATCCCTGCACCCAGAGCACCCACCGAGGTCCAGAAGTATTTTTTCTTGGCGGATAGCCCTTTGGGATTTTTATGCTTGATCTTGAGCCAGTCATCCATAAAGCCGACGGTACCAAAGACCACCATCACACCAAGCACAATCCAGACATAAGGATTAGACAGATTACACCACAGTAAGGTGCTCACCGCGATGCTGAATAAAATTAGGATCCCGCCCATGGTGGGCGTACCAGTTTTGACCAGATGGGTTTGTGGACCATCGTTCCGCACGGCTTGACCATATTTCAGGGCATGCAGACGGCGAATCATGGCGGGACCAATCAGTAGGCTTAAACCTAAAGAGGTCAGGATGCTAAACACGACACGAACTGTTAAATAATCAAAGACTAAAAAAGTACGTTGGAATTGCCCCAAAAAATTAAACAGCAAAAGTAACATTAGCGTGTCTCCGTTACAGCGGGGTCGGTTGTCAGGTGCTTGGGCGAAGTCGCCGGCAAGTCATGCTCTTGTTTTAAGTCTTGTTGTAAACGCTCTTCATTTAAGAACGTCTCAAGAGAGGTGATGAGCGTTTCCATTTGCGTGGAACGCGATCCTTTAAACAGGATCGTAATTTGGGTTTGTTTGGCATCGCGCTGTTGCTGAAGCCATTCGGTGAGGCTGACAAAGAGTTGGTCTTTATTGGTAAAGGCTTGAGTCTGAACCGGGCTGCCTTGAATATCGGTAGTCGTATCCTGTGCAAATTGACCGACAGCAAACACAGCATCCAATGGCAGCTTGGCGAGATCGTGACCCAGTAGACGATGTTCCGTGGCCGCACTGTCACCGAGCTCTCCAATATCGCCCAACACCATAAGGCGTGCGCCTGCCTGTGCGGTGAGAACCTGAGCCGCTGCACGCATCGAATGGGGATTAGCGTTATAGGTGTCATCAATCAGGGTCAGTTGGGTATCGGCTAAGGTATGCTGAATAAAATTCAGGCGACCTTTGGTGCTTTGTGCCTCTGCCAGACCTGCGGCAATGGTGGTCAGCGGAATATTTAACGCCTGTGCAAATGCGGCTGCGGCGAGGGCATTTTCAACATTGTGTGCACCGGCAAAAGGCAGATGGACAGTGATGCTCTGCTGATCCGTCGACAGTGAAGCATTTAAGGTAAAGGTACTGGATGTCGGCAGCAACTGGATATCACTGGCATAAACGTCGCTATTGCCGGCATCTCCGCCAAAGCGAATCGATCTAAACGATTTCGCGGCTTCAGCAATGACGTCATGAAAATCCCCTTGTGCAGGGATGATGGCAATGCCATCACGATCTAGGCCTAGAAAAATCTCTGATTTGGCGCGCGCAATACCCGCGCGTCCGCCAAACTCGCCGACATGAGCGGTGCCGATATTCAGTACGCCAGCCACATGGGGTTTAACCATGGCGGTGGTATAGCCGATTTCACCCAGATGATTGGCACCGAGCTCCATGACCGCGTACTGATGCTGTGGCGTCAGTTCGAGCAGCATCATGGGTACGCCCAGATCGTTGTTCAGATTGCCCCGAGTGACCAATACTTCCGCGCTACTTGAATGGGCGCGCAGGATACTGCCCAGCATTTCTTTAGTGGTAGTTTTGCCACTCGAACCCGTGAGTGCGGTGGTCTGCAGCGTGGGGAAGGATGCCCGCCTAGCTGCACCTGCACGGCCTAAGGCCAGATGGGTATCATCGACCAGCAGTTGCGGTACGGATGCATCCGGGATCAGGCGTGAAACAATCAGTGCTACTGCACCTTTGGCAATAGCATCCTGTGCAAAGTCATGCGCATCAAAGCGTTCACCGATCAGTGCCAGAAATGCATCTTGTGCCTGAATTTGACGGGTATTGGAAATAATACGAGCGATTGAAGGAGTATGATCTGGCTGTAGTCCATGCCATGTGCCGCCAGTCGCTGCTGCGAGTGCTGTAGCCGTCCAAAGCGGCAAAGTATCTGGTGGCGTTGATAAGTCTGTCATGTAAAATCAATCGTCTCAAAAAGAATAAAAATATCTGAATCGCTTTTATCTAATAGGTCTGAATTGTCCTTGATTAGCCCCTATTTTGCTAGTCTTGGGTTGGACGACTTCTCGCGTATTTTGTGATTTTATCCGTTCAGGCTTTATATCATGGTTTAATTTTGAGCTGCATCTGATGTGTTCGGCAATGCAAGCAGGGCTTGTCGTGCCTGAGCCAACTCAACGGCATCATCAAACCAATGGCGGACACCGTCGATTTCTTGATAGTCCTCGTGCCCTTTTCCGGCGACAACAACCGCATCTCCGGCATGACTATCCCGTACTGCCAACTGGATGGCTTGTCGGCGATTAGGTTCAACAGTAATTCGTGCAAGCTCTGCCGCACTTAAGCCATGCAGCATATCGGCAATGATGGCATCGATGGCTTCAGTGCGTGGATTATCTGAAGTGACGATGACACGATCCGCCGCCTCTAGTGCAGCACGGGTCATGAGTGGACGTTTGCCGCGATCCCGATCCCCGCCACAGCCAAAAACACAGGTGAGTGAGCCTGCGGTATGGGGTTTAAGGCTTGCCAATACTTGGGTGATGGCATCGGGCGTGTGAGCATAGTCCACAATCAACAACAGTGATTCATCTGCAATGAGTTGCATCCGCCCCGCTGCACCAACGATCTGGGGCACGGCACTGACGATTTCTGGCAACGTTAAACCCAATGCCAAAGCACCAGCCACAGCCGCCAATAAGTTGGCAACATTGAAACGACCGAGCAGTGGGCTATGCAGTGTGACTATCCCAAACGGTGTTTGCACCTCAAGGATGGCACCTTTTAGACTGAAGGTTGAGCTTAAGACATAGAAATCAGGTTTGCTTTCCGCATTCGACAGGTTGGTGGCGTAACGCCAGACCACGATATCGGTCGATAAGTTACTGAGCATGCGCTCGCTGGCAGAATCGTTGGCATTGATCACCACGTATTTTAAATCGGGAAAGTGTGCCGGATCAAAGAGGATCGCCTTCGCTGCAGCATAGGCTTCAAAGGTGCCATGGTAATCCAGATGGTCACGCGTCAGATTGGTAAAGATGGCGACTTCAATGGGGGTGGCTGCAAGGCGACCTTGCTCTAGACCATGTGAACTGGCTTCCAAGCAGGCAAAGATTGCACCTTGCTCGGCATAGTCATGCAGTTTATTTTGCAGTTGTAGGGCATCGACGGTGGTGTGGCTGGACGGAACGAGATTGGGCAAGATACCGTTGCCTGTGGTTCCGAGTACCGCGCTGCGTTGTCCTGAAAGGGTTAGGAGTTCGGCCAGTAGCCTGGTCACGGTGGTTTTGCCATTGGTGCCCGTCACGGCAGCAACCCGGAGTGGGGTTTGCACAGGACGCGTCAATTGGTTAAAACGTTTGCTGATGGCACCGATATGCTGACGCAAATGAGGAACGTAGATGATTTGTGACGCCTGCAGACCCAAAAGATCGGGTTTGACCTCTGATAAGACCACCGCCGCACCGTGATCCAGTGCACTTTTAATGAACGTTGCGATCTTGCCGTGCAAGCTTTCAAGCGTTGCAGTGGGTGCAGTGCCTTTGATGGCGAAGAACAGTGTACCCGCTTGAACCTGACGGCTATCAATCGCCAAGGATTGAATACGGACTTTGGCGAGCTCAGGGTTTAAGGGTTCTGGCAAGAGGCCAGTTTCCAGCAGTGCTGAGAGGAGTACCCCTTCAGTTGCGGCCTGATGTTCTTGCTTCTGGATCTCATTACTCATCATGCTTTCCTGTTCACTCATCCGATCATTACACGATGATTGCTATGCTTATTTCCCAGCTTTACTTACCCGCTTTTTTTTCGACCGCCAGTGATTTATCCATGGGGACGTTCATGAGGCGTAAGGATTCGGTCATGATTTTGGCAAAAATCGGCGCAGCGACCAAGCCGCCATAATATTGCCCAACGGGGTTTTCGACCACGACCGCGATGACGATGCGCGGATGGCTGGCAGGGGCTAGACCGACAAACAGTCCGCGATATTCGGTTTCAGAATAGCCGCGACCATCTGGACGCAATTTATGTGCCGTTCCGGTTTTACCCGCAACGCGATAGCCTGGAATCGCAGCTTGTTTGGCGGTACCACCCGGTGCAGTCACCCCTTCCATCATGGTGATGACTTCAGAAGCAATTTTCTCATCAAACAGACGCTTGCCCGGTGCAGTTCCTTCAACTTTGCGCAAGGTGACGGGGTGCTGAACACCGCCCGCCGCAATCGTGGCGTAGCCTTGAGCCAGTTGGATGAGACTCACGTTAATCCCGTAGCCATAGGACATGGTGGCAACTTCGGCTGGATTCCACAGTTTTTCGGGCAGAATCAAACCGCGGCTTTCACCGGGAAAGCCGAGTGTGGTTTTTTTACCAAATCCGATGCGCTCATAAAAAAGCGGCAAGGTATTGCTGGGGAGTGACAAGGCGATTTTGGCCGCACCGACGTTACTGGATTTAACGATGATGCCCTTTAAGTCCAGCATACCGTTGTTGCCGTGGTCATGGATGGTGTGCCCAGCGATCGTTAGTGAGCCTGGCGACGTGTTGACCTGGGTAAAGGGTTGGTATTTACCTGATTCGAGTGCTGCTGAAATGGTGAACGGTTTCATGGTCGAACCCGGTTCAAAGCTGTCAATCACCGCACGATTCCGCATGGCGTCTTTGTTGTTCAAGCCATCAGGGTCGTTGGGGTTATAAGACGGCCAACTAGCCATGGCGAGCACTTCACCTGTTTGTGGGTCGAGCGCAACTGCGGTGGCCGAACGGGCATTATTGGCGATGCCTGAAGCCGCAAGCTCGCGATACATGATGTATTGAATACGCCCGTCAATACTGAGTTTGACATCTTCACCCGGACGTTCGGATTCGATCAGATCCACATCTTTGATGCGATTGCCTTGTTTGTCATGCATGACACGCATTTTGCCATCATGACCGGTTAATGCCTCATCAAAATTGGCCTCAAGACCTTCAATGCCTTTGCCAGCACGGTTGGTGAGCCCGAGGATTTGCGCATTAGGCTGGGCTTGTGGGTAGTAACGCTGATAATCGGTTTGTTTGTAGACCGATTGGAATTTGCGTGACATCACCACATCGGCATCTTCCGGGCGCATCTGGCGCTTGAGCGACAGATAGCGTGAGCGGGGTTTGCTTTGGATTTGGGCATTCAACTGATTCGGATCAATACCGACCGCCAACGCCAGTGCCCCCAGATCGAAGTTGGTCTTGGGCAGTTTCAGTTTTAACGATTTGCTGTTCGGGTCTTTACGCAGTTTGGCTTGAGTGTCTTCCATCTCTGCTTTTTGTTGCAAGTATTCCTTCGGGTCCAGCCACAGCGTGGTCAGCGGAGTACTGATGGCGAGCGGTGTGCCAAAACGATCAAGGAGCATGCCGCGGTGGGCGGGGATGGTATCCACACTCAGGACCATGGCATCGGCTTTGGCCTGCAAAAATTTGTGCTGTACAACTTGCAGCAGAAATGCACGTCCGATAACGAGCACAAAAATGAAAATCGTAACGCCCCATAGAATACGGAATCGCCAACTGTCCCGCTCAACGGTTGAACGCTGTGAAACACTGCTGGGGCGATTGGCGGTGCGCCGTGATGCGACTACAGGTGATTTCATGGCATGTCTCCTTGCGCTGTAGGCTGTGGAGACTCGGGGGGCAAGTTTGCTGCGGCTGCCGATTCTGGTGCGGCAACGACTTTACTGTCTGGATTGGAAAACTGTGCCGTAGTCTGTGCGTTGTGATCAGTCATGTCCACGGTCATCACTTGACTGGCAGGCGGTGAAAACATATGCAGGTAAATCACGGCACGACTGCCAATCTGGGTCGTAGCGCCAAAGGTCTGCTGTTCAATCAATAAACGACCCCATTCCACCTCAAGTTGATCACGCACTTGCTTGGATTTTTGTAAAACTTTGAATTCTTGACGAGTCGCATGCACTTGAAACGCCACACTCAGCGCGCTGCCGATGATCCCTGCAACCAGTAGCGACACTAATACGGCATCGAATAAGGCAATACGAGGCTGGTAAACTGCATTCGCAGGTGTCTTTTTGGCAGGGGTGCTAGGATTCGTCGACATAGGGCGTGCTGTACTCATGTGATCGCCTCATCGGTGCGTTCCGCGACGCGTAGCCAAGCACTGCGTGATCTTGGATTAGCGTCAACTTCGGCATCGGAGGGCGCGATACGTGCAATTTTCTTTAAAGTTTTGGTCTTGGTAATCAGCGGCATCGGTGTCCAGCTTGAATTCTCGATACTGGCGGTAGAGGCAAGCTGTATGAACTGTTTGACGCGGCGATCTTCCAGCGAGTGGAAACTAATCACGGCAAGGCGTCCACCCGCAACTAAACTCTCCACCGCTTGCGGTAAAAATAAATCTAAATCGGCCAGTTCCCGATTGATCACGATACGGATCGCCTGAAAACTGCGTGTCGCAGGATGTTTGTGCTTTTCCCATTTGGGGTGGGCGACCTTGACTACTTCAGCCAGTTCAGCAGTAGTTTCCATACGGCCAGCGAGTTTAATCGCGCGTGCGATGCGTCTGCTATGGCGTTCATCACCATATTGATAGAGCACATCGGCAAGATCCGACTCTTCAATTTGCATGAGCCAATCGGCAGCAGTGATGCCTTGGCTGTTGTCCATACGCATGTCGAGTGGACCATCATTCATAAAGCTAAAGCCGCGTTCCGCAACATCGAGTTGGGGGGAGGACACGCCCAAATCGGCCATGATGCCATCGACATGCGGAATACCAAGTTTTTGGAGTTGTGCTTTTAAGTCGGAGAAACTGGCATGGATCATCGTCAGGCGAGGATCGATAGCAGCAAGGCGTGCGCCTTCAGCCTGTGCATCGGGATCTTTGTCGAAGGCGAGTACACGACTGTTTGCATCCAGTTTTGCTAACAGTGCGCGGGTGTGTCCACCTCGTCCAAACGTGGCATCTACATAGACACCGCTGGTGCGATCAGCCAGCAGGGCATCAATGGTTTCATGAAGTAACACTGACAGATGGGCGCTTGACTCGCTTGATGTCGTCGTTGCCGGTGTTGTTGCCTCTGTCATGCGGTTGTCTTACCTTTGAGAAAAATGGTGTGTGACTTCAAGTCAAGGGGCGAAATCGCGCCATGAATACCCTGACCCTGTGATGTGGATCACGATATTGTATTACCCATAATAGCGAATGTGCACGGATGAGTCTCCGTATCATGTCACACAATCTAGCATTATCGCAGCGACAGATGGTGCGTCAAGACACTTCCGTTAAAATTGCGCGTTAAAAATTGATTGCATGTTTAAAATAAAATGCACTAGCATGCTGGGATATCGATATTCATCGGGGATATCGTCTATTGCCTGATCATTGGGTGATGCTATCCCCATAGCCGTTTCATGTGCGCACAGTGATGTGTGCTGGCTAAACTCTATTTTGAAAGGATTCTCTTGTGACACGTCCTATAGCGCTGATTGTTGATGATGAAGAAGATTTGCTGACGCTGATGCGCTTGACCTTGCTGCGCATGGGTGTGGATGCAGAAACGGCATCGACCTTGAAAGATGCCCAACGCTTATTGAAAAAGCAGAGTTTTGATTTCTGTCTCACCGATTTGAATTTACCTGATGGCAGTGGCCTTAGTCTGGTCAGTGAAGTTGCGCGTGATTACCCCAATATGCCGATTGCCGTGATTACTGCCTATGGCAGTATGGATGTGGCGATTGATGCCTTGAAAAAAGGCGCGTTTGATTTTGTCAGCAAGCCAGTGGAACTGGCGCGGTTACGAGTGTTGGTCGAGCGGGCATTGCAAGTCAATGCACCGTCAGCTGCAGCCAATGAAGAAGCGCAGCTCAGTGAGAGTTTGCTGATCGGTAAAGCGCCCGTCATGCTGGCTCTGCGCACCACCCTGACCAAGCTGGCCCGCTCACAGGCGCCCGTCTATATCAGCGGTGAGTCGGGAACGGGTAAAGAAGTGGTTGCGCGTCTGATTCATTTGCTCAGTCCACGCAGTAGCGGTCCTTTTATTCCCGTGAACTGTGGTGCGATCCCTGCGGAACTGATGGAAAGCGAATTTTTTGGTCATAAAAAAGGCAGTTTTACTGGCGCCACCGAAGATAAATTGGGTCTGTTTCAATCGGCCAATGGTGGCACTTTGTTTTTGGACGAAGTTGCCGATCTGCCACTGGCGATGCAGGTCAAGCTGCTGCGCGCTATTCAAGAGAAGAAAGTCCGTCCGATTGGTACCCAGACTGAAATTCCAGTTGATATCCGTTTGCTCAGTGCCACGCATAAGAACCTGCAGGCACAGGTCAATGCAGGCGGCTTTCGCCAGGATTTGTTCTATCGTATTAATGTCATTGAAGTTCAAGTCCCACCATTGCGCGATCGTGGCGACGATATCTTGTTGCTGGCAGATACCTTCTTACAGCGTTTGTGTGCTGACTGGGGCATCACCCCGCCCAAAATTTCCAAAGCCGCACAACAGCAATTGCTGACCTATGCTTTCCCAGGCAATGTGCGTGAACTGCAAAATACGCTGGAGCGCGCACTGACGTTATGTGATGACGGCATGATTTTGCCTGAGCATTTGAAATTGAATGCCGCGTATCAGTTGGCAGAGATTGGGCGTGTTTCTGATGTAAGTGATTCGTATGTTTCGGGTCTATCGAGTCTCAGTCAGGTGTCGACGGGCAATGCGGTCTATGGTGGTGTGCCTGCTGCAACGATTTCCGCGATCCCCTCTTTAAAAAATCTGCCGCCGGAAGGTCTTGAGGTTTATCTGCAAGATATTGAGCGTCATATTATTCAGCAGGCGCTTGATGCCAGTTTGTGGAATCGAACAGCCGCCGCCAAAAAACTGGGCATGTCTTTCCGCTCACTGCGCTACCGGTTGAAGAAGCTGGGTCTGGGCACTGATCTTGATAAAGACGATATCGATGATGAAGAAATCCAAAGCGCCTAATTCTAAGCTTGCACGAGTGTCTGTCGCTGGTCGAGGGATTTGCCTTGCGTTGATGTTCGCCTTGACGGCGTGCCAAGCACCACAGCCGATGACCGCGGATCAGCAGTTGCATCAGGGTCTTGGATTTGCCCAGTCGGCGCATATCGATTCCGCTGAGCATTTCTTGCAAAGTGCACTGCACGGCTATACCGAAGCGGGGGATGTGATCGGTCAGGCCAAGGCCAATTGGGCGCTGGCTGAACTCTATAAATCCAAACGCTATCAAGATTTACAAACCCCACCTGCAACCACCGAAGGCTATCAGCACTCAGCCGAGCTCTTTCAAACCGCCGCAGAACTCTATGAGTCGCAAGGACGTACTGCGCTTGCGGCATCCGCACATATGGGCGCGGCGAATGCCCAACTACTGGCGAATCAGATTGCAGCAAGCTGTGTTCAATACCGTCAGGCAGAAAGCCTTGCTAATTTGCCTGCAACCCGTCTGGATGTGGCTGCTTCGGCAAAGCTGGATGAAAATATGAAGTTTTTAGCGGATCTGGCAATTGTCTGCGCGGCGAACCCACTGTAGATCAGGTCGGTTGTCAAAAATAAAAAAACGACTTGTCTGCTCTTTCGTTATTATTCAACGTTTTCAGTGACGGGCTGTGTATTGCTACTGCGGGTTTTGGGTGCACCAGTAAGGCTCATCGTTTTGCCATTGGCCATATTGGTGGGTACAAGCTTAGGCAGTGGCTTGGCGGGTTCGCTGGCCTTAGTATCCGCTTTTTTGCTGCCATCAGGCAGTGCATTCAGTTTGAGCGAGGTGGCGAGCGTAGTGATGACTTGTTGCAGCGCAATGTCTTTGGGGTCGATGATATCGCCTGTACTCTTAATCGGTTTGCTTTCCGCTTCTGGGATCATCACATCAGGGTCTATACCTGTACCTTCAATCATGCGGCCATTGGGCGTAAAGTAGCGTGACACGGTCATTTTGATTGCGCGTCCTTGGCCGATCGGCCAGATCTTTTGTACAGACCCTTTTCCGTAACTGGTCACTCCAAATACCGTAGCACGTTGGTGGTCTCGTAGTGCGGCGGTCAGCACTTCTGCCGCCGATGCCGAATAGTGATTAATCAGGATCGAGACCGGAATCGCGGGATAGCGTTCCGCAGTTACCACACGATAGTATTTCTCCGGCTCACCGCGACCTTGGGTATAGACGATGAGTCCATCATTCAAGAAATAGTTGGCGACTTCAATCGCAGAGGTCAGTAGCCCCCCCGGATTGTCTCGTAAGTCGAGCACGATGCCTTTTAACTTGCCGGATTTAAAGAGCGGATCAAGGAACTCACTGATTTGCTCACCAGTCTGCGTTTGAAAGGCACGGAGCTGTAAAACGGCGAGACCATTAGGCTGGATAAAGGTTTTGACCGCATTATCTTCTGGGATGGCCAATAGCACGCGAATGTCACGCGCATGGCGTCCAGGCTGCATGACAGATAAACGCACAGCGCTATTGCGCGGACCACGCAACTGTTGTTCGATATCACTTTGGGTCAACGTCTTAACGCTTTTCCCTTCAATTTTCAGCAGGATATCACCGACTTGTACGCCTGCTTTGGCGGCTGGAGAGCCTTTAGGTACTGCGGTGATTTGCCACTGTGGTGCGCTTTGCGTGCCGACGGGTGTGGTTTGATCGGTGGTCTCTGGATTGTTGACGGGGCTGATGCTGAGGCCAGTTTGTCCAATCTCACCATCGGTAAAATCGACGATGGCATCGTAAGTTTTTGCATCTAAATAATCAGAGTAGGGGTCGAGTTTGTTCAGTAGTCCGCTTAAGGCATTATCGAACAGCATATCATCATTCACCGGTTCCACATAGTTTTGGCGTACTTTTTCATAGACGTCGACAAAACGGCGCATAGCATCAATCGGCAGGGGGTGATTGTCCACGTCAGTGTTTGAAGAGATTGGTGTTGTAGTCGTGGTCGGCGCTGCGGGTGCTGCAAATGCCAGATTAATGGTCGGTATGAGGGAGAGCGCAAGGGCGAGCTTTACCGCACTATGCTTTGCGGGCACCGTGTTGACGGGAGGTACGGACGTCAAATATTGTTCATTGGATGGCGTTAAATCATTCACATCGAACAAAATCATGGATAACACTCATCCCAAAAATGAATAGGGTCGACATCCTCTCTAAAAGCAGGTCATCCCCAGGGTTTTTATATTTTGTGCATGACCGCTGGTATGCAAAAGCATGCGACCCTTGGAGCTTATGCCTAAATCGTATTCAATTTCAATGCGTACTCTGCAATCAAAACAATTTAGGCATGTTTAGTGGTCATGTTCACACAGGGGTAAGGAGCGTTTTCCCGGTCATCTCAGCAGGGATCGGCAAATGCATCAGGGTTAGAATGGTCGGTGCTACATCCGCAAGAATACCGCCCGTGCGAACCTGAACTCGCTCATCTCCAACATAAATCAGCGGGACATGTTCGGTGGTGTGCTGGGTATGCACCTGACCACTGTCATAGTCCATCATCTGCTCAACGTTACCGTGATCGGCTGTGATCAACATATGACCGTGTGATTTGATTACGGCATCGTAGACACGGCCCACACACAGGTCCAAGGCTTCAACCGCTTTCACTGCTGCGCTAAACACACCGGTATGACCGACCATGTCGCCATTGGCAAAGTTAACGATCAGCACGTCATACGCACCCGATTCAATTGCGGCGACTAGTTCATCGGTGACTTCAAACGCACTCATTTCAGGTTTGAGATCATAAGTGGCGACATCGGGTGATTTGATCAAGATGCGTTTTTCACCGTCATACAAATCTTCACGACCGCCGCTGAAGAAGAAAGTGACATGGGCATATTTTTCAGTTTCGCTGATGCGGAGTTGAGTTTTGCCCAGTGTTGATAGGTATTCACCCAGTGAGTTATGCGTTTCAAGCGGTTGATAGGCAATTGGTGCGTTGATCTTGGCCGAGTAGCGGGTCAGCATCACGAAGCTGGCAAGCTGTGGGCGCGCTTTACGGCTAAAGCCAGTAAAGTCATCTTCGACAAATGCACGGGTCAGTTCGCGCGCGCGATCGGCGCGGAAATTCATAAACACAACGCTGTCGCCATCTTGAATATGAACGGGTGCGCCAATGCTGGTCGGTTTTACAAACTCATCTTTTTCATCTGCCGCATAGGCCAGCTCAAGTCCAGCTTCGGCGGTATCGGCATGGCGGGTTGCGACGCCTTCGGTCAAGAGACGATACGCCAATTCAACCCGATCCCAACGTTCATCGCGATCCATCGCATAGTAGCGACCACACAAGGAAACGATACGCGCTGGATGTTCAGGGGTTGATACCGCATCCAGTGCCGCTTGCATCTTGGCCAGTGATTTATCCGCACTTTTTGGCGGGGTGTCGCGCCCATCCAAGAAGGCATGGACATACACGGTCGCACCGCGCTGCGCGGCCAACTGACACATGGCGACGAGGTGATCTTCATGTGAGTGGACGCCGCCATCAGATAGCAAGCCCATCACATGCACGGCGCCTTTGTTTGCCAAGGCATCATCGACTGCTTTGGTCAGTACCGGGTGTTCAAAGAAAGTTCCTTCGCGGATATCTTTGGCAATGCGGGTGAAGTCTTGGTACAGCACACGTCCTGAGCCCAAGCTCATATGACCGACTTCTGAATTGCCCATTTGACCATCAGGTAGACCGACGTCTTCGCCAGAACCAGAGATCAAACCATGAGGGTGTTTGGCTTTGATGGCATCAATATGCGGTGTTTTTGCCGCAAGGATGGCATTGTCTGCAACCTCATCACGATGACCAAAGCCATCTAAAATCACCAAGACATGCGGAACTTTTTTAGTTGTTGTGGTTTCTGTATGGGCTTCAGGTTTCGTTTCTGTGGTTAAGGCAGCAGTCATAACTAGGCTCTAATAGGACTATCAAAAAATATTCAGTCGTCATCATGCGCTGAAAGGCGATACTAAAGATCATTCATAAGTGGTGCTATTTTACGCTAAGCCGATGCAGATTGGGTAAAGTTCGTCGGTTAAAGAGTTGTAAATGAGAAAACCTCTCGAATCGAAGTGATTTAGGTCGCTTACACTCCCGTTTTGTGTGAAAAAACTGCTAAAATGCCGCGTCCTATATTTAGCCCGAATAAAGCGCCCTTATGACCAGTCCCGCCGATAGCACTACTCCCGCAACGACCATCACCAAAGACCGTATCCTGATTCTTGATTTTGGCTCGCAATACAGCCAACTGATCGCACGTCGTGTGCGTGAAGCCGGTGTGTACTCTGAGATGTATGCCTATGATATGGATGAAGCGGACATCCGTGCCTTCAATCCAAACGGCATCATTCTGTCTGGTGGTCCTGAGAGCGTGACTGCGGATAACAGCCCACGTGCGCCTGAAGTGGTTTTCAATCTCGGTGTGCCTGTGCTCGGGATCTGCTACGGCATGCAAACCATGGCGGAGCAATTGGGCGGCTCGGTTGAAAATGGTCTGGTGCATGAGTTTGGGCGTGCAGATGTTAAAATCGAACAAGCGGATGGCCTGTTTAAAGATATTCAAGACGAGCCAAACACATTGCATGTGTGGATGAGTCATGGTGATAAAGTGAATACTTTGCCACCGAGCTTTACCGTAAACGCCAGCACACCGACCTGTCCGATTGCAGCGATGAGCGATGAAGCGCGTCATTTCTACGGCGTGCAGTTCCATCCCGAAGTGACACATACCAAGCAAGGCGAAGCGATTCTAAAGCGCTTTGTCATCGACATCTGTGGTGCGCACGGTCTGTGGACACCTGAACATATTATTGACCTCCGTATCGAACAACTCCGCGCTCAGATCGGCTCTGAAAAAGTACTCTTGGGTCTGTCTGGCGGTGTGGATTCTTCAGTCGTTGCCGCGCTGTTGCACCGAGCGATTGGCGATCAATTGACTTGTGTGTTTGTGGATAACGGTCTGCTGCGTCTGAACGAAGGTGATGATGTGATGACCATGTTCGCTGGCGATCACGGTATGAAAGTGATCCGTGCTAATGCGCAAGATCGCTTCTTGTCAGAACTCGCAGGGGTGACTGATCCAGAAGCCAAACGCAAGATTATTGGTCGTGTGTTCATCGAAGTCTTTGCCGAAGAAGCACGTAAGCTGGATGGCGTGAAGTTCCTTGCACAAGGTACCATCTACCCCGACGTGATTGAATCTGCTGCTAGCAAGCAAGGCAAGGCGCATGTGATCAAGTCGCATCATAACGTGGGCGGTCTGCCTGCGGATCTGAACTTTGACTTGGTTGAACCCCTCCGTGATTTGTTTAAAGATGAAGTGCGTAAGCTGGGCACCACATTGGGTCTGCCGCATGCAATGATCTATCGTCATCCTTTCCCAGGTCCAGGTCTGGGCGTGCGGATATTGGGTGAAGTCAAACAAGAGTATGCCGATATCCTGCGCCGTGCCGACGCGATCTTTATGGAAGAGCTGCGTAAGAGCGGCTGGTATGACAAAACGGCACAAGCCTTTGCGGTATTCCAACCCGTGAAGTCGGTTGGTGTAGTGGGTGATGGTCGTCGTTACGCATGGGTCATTGCGCTCCGCGCTGTTGAAACCATCGACTTTATGACCGCGCGTTTTGCTCATCTGCCTTACGATTTGGTGGAGCTAATCAGCAACCGCATCATGAACGAAATCGCTGAAGTATCCCGTGTGGTGTATGACGTGTCGAGCAAACCACCAGCGACGATTGAATGGGAGTAAATCTGGGGTTTCTGGAGGCGCTGCCTCCAGCCAGATTTACGCCAAGGGCTATGCCCGCGGCAGAGCGTTTGATGCTCAAACTACAATGAAGGGATTTCAAGATGCATTGCGTCTTGCCTGAAATCATAAAAAAGCCCGCATCCTTGCGGGCTTTTTATTATTGTCCGATAGGCGGCTGCCACAGCTCCACCTTATTCCCTTCCGGATCAATCACCCAAGCAAACTTGCCATATTCGGATTCGTCAATCTTCTCCAGCACATTACAACCTTCGTCACGTAAAACCTTCACCAATGCGTGGAGATCGTCTACGCGGTAGTTGATCATGAAGGGGGCGATGCTGGGTGCAAAGCTGTCGCTATCCAGTGATCCAATCGACCAGACGGTTGATCCAGCAACCGGTTGACCTTGATCGTCGGTCCATGTGAATGCTGTGCCACCCCACGCTTGGACATCGATTCCGAGGTGTCTTTTGTACCAACCTCGTAGCGCTGCTGCGTCTTTGGCTTTAAAGAAAATACCGCCAATACCGGTTACACGTTTCATTTGAGTCTCCGCAATTGAGTAGGGTCAGCTAATGTGATGATCTATTTCTCCGTCCAAATGGCGATCACAAACGCTCCTGAAGCCGCCAATGAACAGATCGTCCTTACATGATTCCACAGTGTCCATTTCTCGACATAATTACGCCAAGTTTCTACAACGCCCACGCTGTTTGGGTCAACCGCAGCTAAAGTATCATTAAGTGGGACATTGACGGTTGCAGTGATGATGAAGCAGCCTAAATACAACACGCTTGCGATACCAAGCCAGACGGCATTCGGAGAGCGCCAAGGTGTGAATCCAAGCATGATGAACACAATGCTAATTAGCGCCGTTCCCATAAAGATAAACATAAATAGCGGATTAAGCACAACGATATTGATTGATTGCATCGCTGCGATGCCACTTACGGGCTGGATGCGTGCAAGAGCGGTCATCACAAAATTGGAGAAAGCGAAGAAGATTCCCGCAACCAGACCCGAACCAAGTGCGCCAAACAAGGTAAATGGAAAGATGATTTTATCGATGATTGTCATTTTGACCTCCACTGCGCATCACTCTTATTAGACACACAGTGTAGAGCAAATTAAAGACAAAACAATGTCGGTTTTATGCCTTATCTTTTAAGCCAATCCGCCATTTGCCCGCAACACTTGCCCATTGATCCAAGCACCATCGGCACCCGCCAAAAACGCTACTACACCGGCAATATCTTCAGGCTCGCCCAAACGCTCCAGCGGTGGCATTTTGGCAAACTCCTGAATCAACTCATCACTCTTACCCGATAGGAACATTTCGGTGGCGACGGGCCCCGGTGCGATGGCATTAACCGTGATATTCCGACCCCGTAATTCGGAAGCCATCACCCGAGTCAGTTGTTCAACAGCGGCTTTAGAGGCGATATACAAACCATAACCCGGACGGGCAATGGCTATCGCGCTGGTGGAAAAGTTAATGATACGACCAAAATCGCGTAAGCGTAACGCCGCTTGTTGCATGGTATTCAACGTACCCAGCACGTTAATGTTAAAGGTCTGGTGATAGTCCTCATCACTAGCCGCAGCGATAGTCGCTAGGTGAAAGACACCTGCACTATTCACCAGAACATCAACTTGTCCAAAGGCATGCTCAGCCTCGGCAAATAAACGGATGCAATCGTCTTTTTTAGAGACATCGGCTTGTACCGCAATCGCTTGGCCACTTTGTCCATGAATCTCAGCGACAACTCGATCAGCTTCCTCAACACGCCCCGCATAGTTGACCACGACGGCATAGCCTTCTTGCGCCAGACGCAAGGCAATCGCGCGACCAATGCCACGGGAGGAACCGGTGACGATGGCAGTTTTGAGAGTATTAGGGGTAGACATAAGAGATCCTCCTTGAGTGAGAGCAATGACGTGAAATGATGGTTTGATGTTAACTATTTGATCGGCAGTTTAGTCGTATTTTTGACTTCTTCCATGACCGCATAGGTATGAGTTTCGCGTACGCCGCGTAACTGTAAGAGCGTCTTGCCCAGTAGATCACGATAGGCATCCATGTCTTTGACACGAGCCTTCACTAAGTAATCAAAGCCGCCGGCCACCATATGGCATTCCAACACTTCAGGGATATCCTGAATACTTCGCGAAAATTCTTCAAAGACATCGGAAGTCGTACGATCGAGTACGACTTCGATAAAGACTAAGAGCGAGACATCTAATAATTTGGGATTTAGATGTGCGCTGTAATGCATGATATAGCCCGCTTCTTGCAAGCGTTTAACCCGTTCTAGACAGGCGGCGGGGGAGAGGTTGACCTTGGTGGAAAGATCGATATTACTCATCCGTCCGTCGTTCTGAAGTTCGGTGAGAATTCTTTTATTCACTTTATCGAGCATGAGGGGCATCTCATCTGAATATAATTTGGTAGAAAGAGTTTTAGTCAAATTAAATTCAAATATAAGCGCATATTTACAGAATTAATATAGGGGTTTCGTCTCTAGAATCTAAAGCATATTTCATCATCCTCTCGCGCCCCGCCGCGCACTTGAGTTCCCGACCATGCCTCAGCCAGACCCTCAATCTTCACTGCCGTTATCCTCTGATTTTTCAGTGCTCTTTTCCTCCCTGCAATCCGATATTCAGGCCGCTCCGTGTAGCCTGCAACAGGCCATTAGTGCGACCTATCGCATGCCTGAGGCCGAAGCGGTTCAGGCATTACTTGCACAAGAGCAAATCAGTGACCCTACTCGGATTGATAGTCAGATTTTGGCCAAAAGATTGGTGCTGGCCGTGCGGCAGGCGCGGGTGCATGCTTCAGGGATTGATGCGCTGATGCATCAGTTCGCCTTGTCATCCGAAGGTGGCATTGCACTGATGTGTCTAGCTGAGTCGCTGCTGCGTATTCCGGATCAGCGTACGGTGGATCGCTTGATCGCGGATAAGATTGGGCCAGCGGATTGGGAGCAGTATCTGGGGCGATCCTCGTCGATGTTTGTCAATGCCGCGACATGGGGGCTCTTAGTTACAGGCAGGATTGTGCGCACTCCTCCCGAGCAGACGCTAAAGACCTTATTGACCCAAGCGGTCGCCCGTTGGGGTGCATCTTTGATTCGCAGTGGGGTTGCCATGGCGATTCGGATGCTGGGCAATCAGTTTGTACTGGGGCAAACCATTGAGGAGGCTTTACAAAATAGCCAAGCTCAGGAGGAGCGGGGTTATCGCTATTCTTACGATATGCTGGGTGAGTCCGCGCTAACAAAAGAGGATGCAGCGTACTATTTTTCCGCCTATGAGGAAGCTATTCATGCCATTGGGCAGGCTTCCCAAAGACGTGGCATACAGCAGGGGGCGGGGATTTCGGTCAAGCTCTCTGCGCTGCATCCGCGTTACAGCCGCGCTAAGCACGAGCGGGTGATGGCAGAATTGTTGCCGCGTTTATTGCAATTGCTGCGGTTGGCAAAAAGCTATGACATTGGTCTGAATATTGATGCCGAAGAAGCGGATCGTTTGGAGCTGTCGCTGGCAATGATGGAGCGGGTTGCTTTTGATCAGTCGCTCGCGGGTTATGCTGGGGTAGGCTTTGTGGTGCAGGCATATCAGAAGCGCTGTCCCTATGTGATCGACTACTTAGTTGATCTCGCCAAGCGCAGTGGACGGAAAATGATGATCCGTCTGGTGAAGGGGGCGTACTGGGATGCCGAGATCAAACGGGCGCAGGTCGATGGGCTATCTGGTTATCCGGTATTTACTCGTAAAGTGCATACCGATGTGTCCTATCTGGTCTGTGCCCAGAAACTTTTGGATGCCAGTCATCTGATCTACCCCCAGTTTGCTACCCATAATGCCCATACCGTTGCGACCATTTATCAGTGGGCGAAGTCACAAGGTATTGAGAATTATGAGTTCCAATGCCTACATGGCATGGGAGAAACGCTCTATGATCAGGTGGTTGGTAGCGATCATCTTGATCGACCATGTCGTATCTATGCCCCAGTTGGATCGCATCGCACGCTACTGGCATATCTGGTGCGGCGCTTACTGGAAAACGGCGCGAACTCCTCTTTTGTCAATCAAATCGTCGATGAGCAAATTCCGGTAGAGGATTTAATCGCAGATCCTTTTAATGAAGCGCGACTGCTGAATGGTCAACCGCACCCGCAGATCGTATTGCCCAAAGCGCTCTATGCGCCAGCCCGGAAAAACTCTGCGGGGCTGGATTTGAGTAATGAACACGTCTTGCGTGATCTTGCTGACCATGCCGCAATATGTGCGAGTGAATCATGGCAGGCATTCCCGACTTTGGAAAATGATCGTAAGGCTAACGGACAGCACATCTATAACCCAGCGGATCGTCGTGATGTGGTGGGGCTGGTGGTTGATGCAACGCTTTCCGATGTTGAGCAAGCACTGACGATTGCGGAGCAGGCAAAGACTGATTGGTCGCAGCAAGCACCGAAAAGTCGTGCCGCATGGTTTGAACGCGCGGCGGATTTGTTTGAGCAGCATCGTCTTGAGCTCTGTATGCTGGCAATTCGTGAAGCGGGCAAAACGTGGGCCAATGCGGTGGATGAAGTGCGCGAGGCGGTTGATTTCTTAAGCTATTATGCGGCACAAACACGGTTTGAGGCGGAAACGAACCCACAGGCCTTGGGTCTGGTGGTTTGTATCAGTCCATGGAACTTTCCGTTGGCAATTTTTGTTGGGCAGGTCAGTGCCGCGCTGGCAGCAGGCAATGTGGTCTTAGCAAAACCTGCCGAGCAAACGCCGCTGATGGCTGCTCGTGCGGTGGCTTTGCTGCATGAAGCGGGCATTCCTGCCCATGCATTACAGTTGCTACCGGGGCACGGTGAAACCATTGGTGCGGCGTTGGTCGCAGACTCACGAGTCGATGGTGTGGTCTTTACCGGATCGACACAGGTGGCGCAGTTAATTCATCACACACTGACCCAGCGTGCCGTGCAAGAAGGGCGTGATATTCCGCTCATTGCCGAGACTGGCGGGCAGAACGCCATGATCGTTGACTCCAGTGCACTGCTTGAACAAGTGGTGCAGGATGTGTTGGTATCCGCTTTTGACAGCGCGGGTCAGCGTTGTTCAGCGCTACGGGTTTTGTGCTTACAGCAGGACATTGCTGATCAGGCCGTAGCGATGCTAAAAGGGGCGATGCAAGAGCTACAAATCGGTCGTCCTGATCAATTGGCCGTGGATATTGGTCCGGTGATTGATGCCGATGCCGCGCGTGATTTACGGGATTATATTGAAGCACAGCGTGCGGCGGGCAAAGTCGTGACGCAGCAGGATTTACCAGAATCTTGCCAGCACGGCTTTTTCATCGCACCGACCTTGATTGAGATCGATACGATTGCAGAGCTCAAGCGCGAGGTCTTTGGTCCAGTGCTGCATATCTTGCGATATGAGCGGGATCAATTGCCTGACGTGGTACAGGCGGTCAACAACAGCGGTTTTGGTCTAACGATGGGCGTGCATTCACGGATTGATCAAATGATACAGGATGTGGTGCAACATGCCCATGTCGGGAATATTTATATCAATCGCAATATTGTAGGTGCGGTGGTTGGGGTGCAACCCTTTGGCGGTGAAGGCAAATCTGGAACAGGACCCAAAGCGGGTGGGCCGCTGTATCTCAAACGCTTACAGCGGTCTAGTGCGGCTGAGGTGTGTACGCATCATGCTGCCGTGATCAAAGATCAAAGCGCTGTGGAGCACAGTGTTTTGGGTGATCTAGAGCTGTGGGTCAGGGCTCTAGACCCGGTATTATTCAATTTTATCGCCGCTTATCAGCGGACGAGTCTACTCGGTACGTCTTTCGGGCTTGTGAGCTCGACAGGGGAGCAAAACACCTTATCTTTTGTTCCGCGGGGTGCCATTCTCTGTCATGCCACAACATTGCCTACACTGATCAACCAGTTGCTTGCCGTGTTGCTCACGGGCAATACCCCCGTGCTGGATGCGACAGCCCAAGCCTTATTGCCAAAAGCATTACCACCATCACTTCAGAGCGCCATTCGGTTGGAGTCTGATCATTCCGCGATCATTGGGCTAATCTTAAGTGATACCCCGCTCACGCCGTCGCTTGCAGAGACAATATTTTGCCTATCTGAGCAAACAGGTCACCTCCTATCATATCAGCAGACGACGACCTATGGCCCCATTCCACTGTGGCGTCTGATGATCGAACGGGCACTGTGTGTCAACACGACCGCTGTAGGCGGTAATGCCAGCCTCATGATGTTGCAGGCGGATACTGCCCAGAATGGATGAGGCTTTTATGCCGAGACTAATGGGATATAGCCATCAATCTGTTTAAAACGCTCTATCCATGCCTGCACATGCGGATAGTCATCCAGAGACACTTTGCCTTCATGAACCAGCGAGATATAGGGGAAGCAGGCGACATCCGCGATGGTTGGACGTTCGAGTTCGAGCCATTGGCGTGTCGCGAGATGGTCATTGATGATCTTTAAGATGGCATGGGTGCGTTTTGTCGCGGCATCAATATCGATGGTGCTGGGTTGCTTGCGCCAGTAGCCGCGCGCTTGGGTTGGACCATGGGTGATTTCATTGGCAGCAACCGATAGCCATTGCACAATCTTGGCGAGTTCTAAAGCATCGGTGGGCAGTAACCAAGCCGGATCGGCATAGTGCTGGGCAAGATAAACCAAGATCGCCTGTGAGTCGCGCACCACCACCTCACCATCCACCCAGAGCGGCACTTGTCCGAGAGGGTTGATCTGCAGATACTCCGGGCTCTTGTGATAGCCCGTGCTGAAATCCAGTACTGCAGGCTCAAAAGATATCTTCAAAAAAGACAATAACAAACGCACTTTATAACTGTGTCCAGACAGCGGGGTGTAGTAGAGCTTGGGCATGATCATTCCTTGTTGAGATCAGTTTTGAGGAAGCTAGACGGGTGTTCAGACTGATTCTAATGGCAGTGTGACATGCATTTTAGAGCAAAATTGTTGTCTGTTTTATGACGGATATGCATATCGTTATCATGATCTTCTGCATATTTTATAACTATAAACCCTTTACTATCATACGGCTGCTATGATCATTAAATGATCTCGACGAAAGCAGTTGACAACACTTAAAATTAATTGGAATATATATTCCATATGTTTAGACCCATTGATCAAGCAGACTCAGTCATGGCACGTCGCACCCAAGCACAACTGGCAGAAACAAGGCAGGCGCTGATCGCGTCTGGCAAGCAGTTGTTTTCGGATAAAGGTTTTGCGCGCACGCAAGTCGCCGAAATCGCCCAGAATGCAGGCGTGGGGATGAGTGCGTTTTATGGTCAGTTTGAGGACAAGAGTCAGCTATTTCTGCATATCATCAATGAGGTTTTCACCGAGCTGCACAGTGGTGTGATGCAGGTGCGTCGTGGTGTGAATTTACAAATGCCACTGGAATCCATCATGGCCACGCAGCAGATCTATGTCCTGATTTTTGAAACGCTGATGAAGCATAAGGAGATTACCTTATCGGTATTTCGCTCAGGCTTCTCAGCGATTCCTGGATTTGAGGCGCTGTATTGGCAGATTTGTGATGCAGTAGCTGCGGCGCTGAGTCAGGATTATCAACATGCAGAAAGCGCAGGTTTACTGAAGATCGGCAGTCATCGTGATATGTCCGATGCCATGATCGGGATGGTGCAGCACTTGGGATACCGGATGGTGTTACAAGGTACGCCAGCCCCGATTGAGGCCGCAAAAATGTGCACGCAATATACGATTGGGAGTTTGATCATGAGTATCCCCAAAGACAAGTTGCAACACCTCATGCCGCTCTGGGCGGCCATCCCAGCAGATGTCATCTGAGTTGACGGCATTCCGCCATCGCTAAAGATTAACCAGTGAGCACGACCATGCAAAGCACAACACCAAGAAAGAAGCCGGCCGCAAGAAAGTCCGTTCCAGCAAAATCAGTGTCACCCGCAGAAGTTCTGGAAGTCGCGGTGATTGGGACCGGATTTTCTGGGCTAGGAATGGGTATTCGTCTGAAAAAAGCAGGCATTACCAACTTTAAGATCTTTGAAAAAGCCAGCGAAGTCGGTGGTACTTGGCGTGATAACACCTATCCAGGCTGTGCCTGTGATGTGAAGTCAGCGTTGTATTCCTACTCTTTTGAGCCTTCTGCTGAGTGGTCCAATGCGTATGCCAATCAAGGTGAGATCTTTAGTTATATCCGTTTTTGCGCAGAGAAATACGGGATGTACCCGCACATCCAATTTAACTCTAAAGTCGTGAGCGGCAAGTTTGATGAGGCTGCCGGTGAGTGGGTGCTGACATTGGATGGCGGCGAAATCGTCCGCGCCAAGAATGTGGTTGCTGCACCCGGCCCCTTTGCGGAGCCATCTGTGGCCAAGATCGATGGCATCAATGATTTTAAAGGCATCAAGATTCATACCGCACGCTGGGATCATAGTGTTGATCTTACTGGTAAACGCGTTGCGCTGATTGGCACTGGCGCAACCGGTGTACAAGTTGGTCCTGCTATTGCACCGAAAGTTGCGCATCTGACTGTATTTCAGCGTACCCCGAACTGGATTATGCCACGTCCGAATCGCGACCGAACGGATGCCGAAAAAAAAGACAGTCGTGAAAATCCCCTTAAGATGAGAGTGGATCGTCTGAAAAACTACTGGATCAATGAAGCCACTGCGCCGTTCCTGATCTTAAAGTACGATGCCTTCAAATCCTTTCCTGCAAAGATGTCGCACAGTTATCTTGAACGTAAAGTGAAAGACCCCGTACTGCGTGAAAAACTGACCCCAAAATACAAGTTTGGTTGTAAGCGGGTCTTGGTCTCTAGCGACTGGTATCCAACACTGCAACGCGACAATGTGACACTGGAAGATCACGGTATCAAACGCATTACCGAAACCGGTATTGAGACAGTAGATGGTAAGCACTATGAATTGGATGTGATCATCTTTGCAACCGGCTATGAGGTACGGAGTACTGGCGCCCCGTTTGAAGTCCGCGGCTTAAACAATGAGTCTTTGGGTGAACGCTGGAAGGATGGTGCTGAAGCGTTTGACGGTATCACCACGCATGGTTTCCCGAACCTGTATTTCCTCGTCGGTCCCTTTACCGGTCCCGGTCATACTTCAGTGATTGCCTACTCCGAAGCGCAGATTGATTATGTCTGGCAAGCGATTGAGCTGCGCCGCGCCCGTCAACTGAAATACATCACTGTCAAATCTGAAGTTGAAGCCGAGTTTGTGAAAATCATGGACCAGCGTAGCGAACACACGGTGTGGAAATCGGGTTGTGCAAGCTGGTACTTGAGCCCGAATGGTCGTAACAACACACTTTACCCTGGCTTCAATGCGGAATACCGCATGCGTATCCTGCGTTTTAATCCATCCAGTTACATATTGGTGGGTCAAGATGGTCAGCCCGTTAAAGCAACGTTCAAAGATCACTTGAGCACTGCGCGGATGGCATTGACGGCCTAAGTATTTTTAAGCGGATATGACAATGAACCGTCACCTGAGTGTGGCGGTTTTTCATTGTTGGCGATTCATGCTTATGCTATGTTCACGACACATATGGCATTTAAAGTGAGTCATCGTCGATGATTGAGTTGAACCATTGGTTTATTTTTATCGGCGCAGCCTTGATCATGGCGATTACACCGGGACCCAATTTGATCTATTTGCTCTCGCGATCCATCTGTCAGGGACGTAATGCCGCGATTATCTCGCTGTTTGGCGTCGTGACGGCGTTCTTGGTGCATATGTTTGCCGCAGCGATTGGCTTGACTGCGTTATTCCTGACGATTCCGATTGCTTATATCATCTTGAAATGGTTAGGTGCTGGATATCTGCTATGGCTGGCTTGGCAAGCAATGAGGCCGAATGCCAAGTCACCCTTTGAGGCACGGGATTTAGCCCCTGATTCACGTCCCAAGTTATGGCTCATGGGTTTTATGACCAGTTTCTTAAATCCTAAAATTGCCATCTTCTATCTGTCCATCTTGCCCCAGTTTATTTCCCCACAACAAGGCTCGGTCTTTACGCAGAGTCTGACGCTGGGATTCACCCAAATTGGGGTGAGCTTTATGGTCAATCTGACCGTGATCTTGACTGCAGCTGGCCTTGCACGCTGGTTTGCTTTAAATCCGCTTTGGCTCATGATTCAGCGCTATGTGATGGGGATTGTGTTATTGGGATTGGCATTACGCTTGCTGATCGAACAGCGTAAAATGGCTTAATTCTTTTCTTCATCTTTTCGAGTGTTTTTATGGCCAAAGCCATCGTCCGTCATATCTTGGTCAAGGATCGTGTGCTGTGTGAGCAGCTCAAAACACGGATAGCCGCTGGAGAGGACTTTGCTAAGCTCGCCAAGCAGCATTCGACCTGTACCTCAGCCAAGCGCGGCGGGGAGTTGGGTGAGATCAGTAAAGGGCAATTGGTCCGTCCGATTGATCAAGTGGTCTTTACCAAGGCGGAGCATGTGGTTCATGGTCCGGTCAAAAGCCAGTTCGGTTTTCATTTGGTTGAGATCAAATTCCGCTATTAGACTTTAGTCGTAGATACCGTGATTCGTTGACCACCTAGGCCATGAAATCAGGTATTCTTTTACAATAAGACTGATATTCATATGCAATTTATGCAAAAAGTCACGGCATAATTCAGCTTCTTATTTGTCCAATCCCCGATTTGGTTTTCACGAAATCAAAGTGCAGGGATGGTCTCTCAAGCAATCATAAAGATTGTGCATCTATACCGAATACCACATTGAGAAATGTGCTCGAATCAGGATTCTGGTTCTATGAATGATTTAACCAATAAAAATGGAATGATATCGCGTCAAGGAGTGAGTTATGGCGAGCGGCAAGAAGTTTTATAAATCACTCTATGTACAAGTGATCTTTGCGATTTGTCTGGGCGTGTTGCTCGGTCACTTCGTGCCTGAAACCGGCGCTGCGATGAAGCCGCTCGGTGATGGCTTCATTAAACTGATCAAGATGCTGATTGCACCGATCATCTTCTGTACCGTGGTCCTTGGCATCGCGGGTATGGAGGATATGAAAAAGGTCGGGAAGACAGGTGGTCTTGCGCTACTGTACTTTGAGATCATGAGTACGCTGGCGCTGGTTGTGGGTCTGGTGATGATCAATGTGATCAAACCAGGCGAGGGCATGAATATTAATGTCGCGCTGCTGGATACGCATGGGATCGCTGCGTATACCGATCCGCACAAGATGCAGACCACCACCGATTTCTTCATGAATATCATCCCCAGTACTATGGTCGATGCCTTTGCCAAAGGTGAGATTCTGCAAGTTCTGCTGATTGCGATTTTGTTTGGCTTCTCTTTGCAGCATCTGGGTGGGCGTCAAAACCCGATTTTTGAACTGATTGAAAGTTTCTCTAAAATACTGTTTTCTATCGTCACGGTGATCATGAAGTTGGCACCTATTGGTGCTTTTGGTGCCATGGCGTTTACCATCGGTAAATATGGTATTGGCTCCCTGTTGCCATTGGCGAAGCTGATGGGCACCTTCTATATCACTTGTCTATTATTCATCTTTGTGATCTTAGGCATTGTCGCGCGGGCACATGGTTTTAGTATTTTGCGCTTTGTGAACTATATTAAAGAAGAGCTGTTGATCGTGCTTGGAACATCCTCCTCAGAGTCGGTTCTACCTCGTATGATGATCAAGATGGAGAAGCTGGGTGCACAGAAATCCGTGGTCGGTTTGGTGATCCCTACCGGTTATTCCTTTAACCTAGACGGCACGGCGATCTATCTAACCATGGCTGCAGTGTTTATTGCGCAGGCAACCAATACACCAATGACCATTCTGCAGCAGGTGACTTTACTTGCGGTGTTGTTGCTTACCTCTAAAGGTGCGGCGGGCGTAACGGGTAGTGGCTTTATTGTTCTGGCGGCGACTCTGTCGGCAGTGGGCGGTGTACCTGTGGCGGGTCTGGCCATCATCTTGGGTATTGATCGCTTTATGTCTGAAGGCCGTGCATTGACCAATACCATTGGCAACGGTGTAGCCACCTTAGTGGTTGCCAAATGGGCCAAGGAGCTGGATCATGATCAGCTCGATAAAGAACTGAAGCACCCAACGGGGATTGATGCGATTTGATTTGAGTCTGGTGCAAATAAAAAAGAGCGATTTATCGCTCTTTTTTATTTCTGCTGAAGCCTTCGATCTCAGCTTTTGAAAATATATTGTTCTGATTATCCTGTTATCATGCTGCTTTGTTTTATCCGTTTGGATTAATTTGTTAAGTCCGTTTTCTTTTGCATACGTTGCCGCCAGAGATATTATCGCGACAGGTTGAACGTATCAAAATGTATGGTTTGACTGCACCTGTGTGCGATCAGTTAATGCCGGATATTTAGGTCGCAGATTTTAAGTTGTTCGTGATGTCATCAATTTGCAACGTTTATATTTGTAACGGTCAATATATAAAAGATTGACGAATCTGATTCCTCGGCATAAAGTTGCAATATTCTGTGATGATCATTATAAAAATGATCATGTTCATCCCTCCTTTATTTATTTACATCTTGCGCGGTTGGAGATTCTTGTGACGACACCTCAACATGGCGCCGAATTGGCGATTCCTACGGATGGCGGCATTGCCATCGATGCACCGCCTAAAGCAACTTTAAAATCTTGGTTTGCGCTATTGTCTGTGGCGATTGGTGCATTTGCACTGGTTACTAGTGAGTTTTTGCCTGTGGGTTTACTGTCTAGCGTGGCAGCTGATTTACATGTTTCTGTAGGCACAGCGGGGCTGATGGTCACCGCACCGGGGATTATTGCCGCTTTTGCCGCACCGTTGGTTACTGTTTCTGTGGGTAAGCTGGATCGACGTATCTTACTGTGTTTACTGACCTTGCTCATGGTAGTCGCTAATCTTGTTTCTGCATTTGCACCGAACTTTACCGTCCTAGTCATTGGCCGTTTATTGCTAGGGATCGGGATTGGTGGCTTCTGGGCCACAGCGATTGCGCTTAGTGGTCGACTGGCGCCAGCCGGCGTATCCATGGGACGCGCATCTTCGATCATCTTTACCGGTGTGACTATGGCAACGGTGTTTGGTGTGCCGCTAGGAACATGGATTGGTGATATTTTTGGCTGGCGGGCAACTTTTGGTATCACTGGACTTTTGGGCGCGATTGTCTTGCTCGGTCAGTTGTTGATGCTGCCATCCTTGCCCGCGACAACAGCAGTGCGACTCGCCGATCTGCCTCATGTTTTCCGTCATAAATATGCACGTGTCGGTTTACTCGGTCTGGTCTTTTTGGTTACCGCACATTTTGCAGCGTATACCTATGTCACACCGTTCTTTAGAGTTATTTCAGGTTTTCATGCTGAGCTGATCAGTACACTGTTGCTGGTCTATGGTCTGGCTGGCGTGGTCGGTAATATCTTGGCGGGTATGGCGGCATCACGTGATATTCGCAAGACCTTTGCTGTCGTGGTGCTCCTCATGGGTGCAGCGATGATGATTTTCCCCTTATTTGGAGTGACTACACTCGGTGCCGTGTTAACCATTGCACTGTGGGGGTTAGCGTTTGGTGGTTTACCAGTTTGTGCGAACATGTGGATGTTTGCCGCAGCGCCTGAAGCGATGGAAAGTGGAGCCGCGATTGTGGTATCAACTTTCCAAGTTGGGATAGCCGTGGGTTCGTTGCTTGGCGGCGGCGTGGTTGATCATTTAAATATTCCCAGTGTGATGTGGATGGGTGGTGCTTTTGCTTTCTTGGCGTTGGTGACGGTAGTCTCTTTCGGTCGTGGTTTGCCCAAGACTGTCGAAGCCCAGCCTGTGGCATCGCATTAATGGAGTGGGTGATTGTTTATGCCGCATTTGACGCTTGAATATACGGATAACTTAACTGATGCTGATGTGAGAGATGCATTGAACAACCTGAATCTCTCACTCGTCGAATCGGGTTTGTTTGACGAGGTCGATATCAAGAGTCGTGCTATCCCATTTGCGATATTTCAAGTGGGTGCGGGATTGGAAGCTCGTGCTTTTGTTCATGTCACGCTTTCAATTTTAAAAGGTCGGACGCTGGAGGTTCAGCAGGCGCTATCGCAGCGGCTGCTGAATGAGCTGAATGGTATTTTTGTCGGATATCGTGCAGCGCATTTACAACTGTGTGTCGAGATTACGGAGATTGCAGCAGAGTCATATGCCAAAGCGGTGATCAATCCACATCTGCGTTAACCTATCAAGAGGATCGGTCAACTGCACAGCAATCATCCATCAAGACCTGAAAAGCACCGCGTATTGGTTCCCCAATCGCGGTGTTTTCTGTTAGTGTGTCGCTCATCATTTCCCGATCTAGATCCTGATCTCCGAGCTTGCTATGACTCAACCTTATTGGATTGCCCCCTCAATTTTGTCTGCTGATTTTGCACGTTTAGGCGAAGATGTCGAGCGTGTTTTGACGGCGGGTGCTGACGTGGTGCACTTTGATGTGATGGACAATCATTATGTGCCGAATCTGACCTTTGGTTCGATGATCTGTACCGCGCTGCGGAGTTACGGGATCACCGCACCGATTGATGTGCATCTGATGGTTGAACCTGTAGACCGCATGATTGAGTATTTTTTAGAGGCCGGTGCCAGCATCATCACCTTCCATCCTGAAGCCTCTCATCACATTGATCGTTCATTGCAATTGATCAAATCAGGTGGCGCAAAAGCGGGCTTGGTGTTTAATCCAGCAACGCCGCTGCATTATCTTGATTACGTGATGGATAAGGTTGATCAAGTGCTCTTAATGAGTGTGAACCCCGGTTTTGGTGGGCAAAGCTTTATTCCGGGTACGCTGGACAAGTTACGTCTTGCCCGCCAAAAAATCGAGCAAAGTGGTCGTACCGATATTCGTCTGGAAGTCGATGGCGGGGTAAATGTGAAAAATATTCGTGCGATTGCTGAAGCGGGTGCCGACATGTTTGTGGCAGGCTCCGCGATCTTTAATCAGCCTGATTATAAAACTGTGATTGACGCCATGCGTGCTGAACTGGCGCTGGTCGGTACACCTAAAGCCGATTAATGCGGGGTCTTACTCCAGCCAAGCTGCACAGCATTTCTTGAACTTCTGACCCGACCCACAAGGACATGGGTCATTGCGGCCCATTTTGAGCGGTGCTGTAGGGTCCAGAAAATACCAACGCTCCGCAATTTTGACAAAGCCTGATTGTTCGCGATGTGTCACCGCTCTTGCCGCGGCATCAGGCGCTTTGTCTTCAGCCCAACGCGCAGTGAAAGTGACCGTCGCATGGCGTTTATCGGTAAGCGCGGTGTGATTTTCAACGCTCAAACCCAGCCACGTACTGCGGGTTGACCACGCTTCAATCCCCGCACGGTCAATCAAAGATTGCTGCGCGGGCAGCGTGGTCGCGACTAAATAATCAATGAGACCTAGTGCATAGGCACTATAGCGCGAGCGCATTAAGCGCTCTGCATCCGGGGCAGGTGTGCCCGCATGATAGACGCCGCAGCAGTGACTAAGCAGATGATTGGGATTACATGGACAGGTCAGCATAGTGATGAGCGATCAGTTGTGAAAAATAAGACGGCATCGATCTAGAACCATTTCATGATTAACTCTTGAATAATAGGTGCAATCGAGACGACTAATAATAACGCCATCGTGATATTAAAGATGCGCTGTTGATGCGGTTTTTGCAAAAGATGCTTCAGACTGGCCCCTAAGAATAGCCAGCACGCCGTACAAGGTGGCCCCACCAGTAAAAATACCAAGGCAATGATCATCGCTTGCACAATCATGTCGTGACTCAGTGAGGTATACGCCGCGATTGCACCGAGCGCCATAATCCAGCCTTTGGGATTGACCCACTGAAAGAAAAATGCCTGCCAGAATCCCATCGGTTTACCACGACTGATGGCAAGATCCTTTGGCTTTGAAGTCGCAATCATCCACGCCAGATACAGCATGTAAAGCACCCCAAGCACCTTGATGATTTCATGCAGGATCGGGAGGCGTTCAAAGAGGGTGCCGAGGCCTATGCCGATCATAATGATCATCACCGGAAAGCCAAAGGCGATGCCGAGCAGATGCGGCAAGCTACGCTTGACCCCATGATTGAGTCCAGAGCTTAAAATCAGCATGTTGTTTGGGCCGGGAGTGATACTGGTCGAGAAGGCGAACAGCACCATAGCCAGATATAGCTCGGTCATAGCAGGATCAGGATTTTTTACCAAAGAGACAACGGATTATGCCTGTGGAGAAGGCTTTTGGCACAGGATTTCTAAAATATATGCAGAAATCATTCTGCGATGGATGCTGAAGAATAATGGCACGGATCGTCGTTAAATCCTCAAGCACATGGTGATACTCCAACTTTGCCAAAATTAAACAATGTCGTTCGATCAGATCATGATACTGGTGTCTTACGCGTGTTATGGTTGCATTATGTTGATCAAAAATGTGGACTGATTCATGGTATTGACCAAAAACACCATCTGGGCGAGCGGTTTGCTCGTTGCGATGACGGCGAGCGTGCAGGTTTATGCAGACCCTGAATTTAATACCTGCCTTGGGCAACTCAGCGGCGCTGCAAAGGCCGCAGGAGTTTCCAATGAAACCTATAGTCGTTATACCGAAGGCTTGGAGCCCGACCTAAGCGTGATCGAGAAGCTCAACTATCAGCCCGAGTTTAGTACGCCCATCTGGGATTATTTGTCTGGCTTGGTCGATGATGAACGTGTAGCGCAAGGCCAAAAGATGCTCAGCAAATATGCCGATGTGCTCAAGAAAGTACAATCGACTTATGGTGTTGATCCTGCGACCGTGGTTGCAGTCTGGGGTGTGGAAAGTAATTATGGTGATATTTCAGGAAAATACCCTCTGGTGCAGGCGCTTGGCACGCTGAGTTGCTATGGGCGACGTCAGGTTTATTTTCGCTCCGAGTTTTTCTCCGCACTGCGCATTTTGCAATCCGGCAGTATTTCTGCGGATCGCCTCAAAGGCTCTTGGGCAGGCGCTTTTGGACATACCCAATTTATGCCCTCAACCTTTGAACGCATTGCGGTCGATTTTGATGGCGATGGACGCCGTGATCTGATTGACAGTGTGCCCGATGCGCTGGCTTCGACCGCGAATTTCCTGAAAAAAGCCGGTTGGCAGACGGGGCAGCCATGGGGTTTTGAGGTGAAGGTCCCCGCTGGCTTTAGTGCGGATGGTGAAGGTCGGCGTAATAAGCGTGCGCTTTCCATCTGGTCTGATCGTGGCTTCACCCGTATCGATGGTTCACCACTGGTGCAAGGTGGCCTCAGTGACTCATCCTCTGCAGGTCTCATGTCCCCCGCAGGGATTAATGGTCCGACGTTCCTTGTGTTTAAAAATTTCGATGCGATTTATGGTTATAACGCCGCAGAGAGCTATGGGTTGGCCATTGCGCATTTGTCAGATCGTCTGCGCGGCGGTGTACCCTTTGTTACGCCATGGCCCACAGATGATGCGGGTACTTCGCGTGCCGAGCGTCGAGAGATTCAAAGCTTGCTACTGGCCAAGGGGTACGACATTGGCGCACCTGATGGCATGATCGGGGATAAAACCCGTGAAGCAATTCGCACAGAGCAGCAGCGTCTGGGTTTAACTGTGAATGGTCGTGGTGGTCAGAAGATATTGCAGGCACTGCGTGCAGAACCGAAGAAGGTGGTGGTGCCGCCACAACAACCTGCTTCCTAGTCATCAGAATCCAAAAAGTGTAATTGGAGAAGAGCCCTATAAGGCTCTTTTTTTATGCTTGATGATCTTTTTTGGTGCGTTTTCCATTTCTGCGTATATCGGCATCTAAAATCATTATTTACCATTCGGTAAGTAATTCTCCATAATTCAAACACAATCCATTGACGAGACCTTTCATTTTGAAAGGTCTTTGTTTTTATCCGCCTTTTTTTAAGAAAGATTGTCATCATGAAATTAAATTTACTCGCTGCAACGATCATCTCGTTGCTCGCGGCTCAAATCGCTGCGGCTCAAGAGGCCAGCGATGCACCACCATCCAAACCTAAGGATGATCAACCCGTAGAGCAAATCGTGGTCACTGGATCAAACATTCGCGGTGTACAAAAAGAGGGCGCTAGCGCTGTGCAAGTGATTACCGCCAAGCAAATTCATGCCAGCGGAAAAACCAATTTAACCGATATTCTACGCTCAGTCTCTGCGAATTCAGGCAATAGCTTTGATGAGACCCTAACGGGGAGTTTCTCAGCAGGTACGGCAGGCGTTTCACTCCGTGGACTGGGTCAGGGGAGTACGCTTATTTTACTGGATGGCAAGCGTGTTGCAAACTATGCGACATCCTATGATCAACAGCACACCTTTGTCGATATTAACTCCTTGCCGCTCGCTGCTGTAGAGCGAATAGAAGTACTGAAAGATGGCGCTTCAGCTGTCTATGGTTCTGATGCTGTTGCAGGGGTGGTCAACATCATTTTGAAGAAAAACTATCAAGGGGTGGAAGTCGGTGGCAGTGCCAGTCGATCCGCCAGTGGGACGGGGCAAACTGAGCGTGACTATCATATTCTCGCTGGAAAGGGCGATCTGAATAAAGATGGCTACAATATCTTCTTTTCGCTCGACGGTCAGCAGCGCGATCAGTTAGACCAAAGTGATGTGAGTTATTTAAAAGATAGTGATTATCGCAACCAGCAAGGCGGGCGCTTGAATTGGAATGTGACCAACTTCTATAACAATGATCAAACCCAAGGCTTTGCTCATGCCGTAGGTCCGGTGCAGCGTGTCCCATGGAGTGCAGTCTCTCCCGGTAAACAAGGCGATGTTTGGGCCTATAATCCTGCGGAATATAATACGCTGATGCCGAGTATTAATCGCTACCATGCCCTTTTACATGGCACTTTGCAAATCAATGATCAGGTACAAGCCTATAGTGAGTTGCTCTATAGCCATAGTAATACCAGCTTTGTTTTTGGGCCTCCTTTGTCGGTTGGTACAGGGCTACGGGCATGGAATAATGCCACCCAAAGTCTCACCAATATTAATACGACCTTACCGGTTGGCAATCCGGCTAATCCTTATGGGCAGCCGACTCCGATCACGACCAACTTATGGGATGTCGGCTTAAGAAATAAAACCGATAGCATTGAGTTTGGGCGTGTGCTTGTCGGCGCCAAAGGCAGTGTTGGCAATTGGGATTGGGATACTTCGGCATTACATTCCGAAAGTCGTTTGCAGGAAAGTGTCACGAACTTTGGCAATCGTTATGTCTTTCAGCAATTGCTTGCGGATGGCGGCTATGATTTTACCAAAACCAATAACCCGAGCAGTGCAGTCGACGCATTGCGTTTGATCACGCTACGCCCTGCAGTGTCGCGTTTGAACTCGGTGGATGCGACGATTACCGGACCTATTCTGACCTTGCCTGCGGGTGATTTAGGCTTTGCTGGTGGCGTTCAATTCCGTAATGAATCTATCAATGCCAATACCTCGACTGCTATTCTTTCGGGAACTGAACTGCGCCCCGCAATCAGTATTGCACGTGGATCGCGCAATGTTTCAGCGGCCTATGGCGAGTTTAAAGTCCCTTTATTGTCGACGTTGGAAGCCAATGTCGCGGGTCGTTTAGATCACTACAGCGATTTTGGAACTGCTTTTTCACCAAAACTGAGCTTGCGTTATCAGCCTACCAATTGGTTGCTGCTGCGCAGTACGCTTTCGCGGGGGTTCCGTGCGCCATCCTTGCTTGAAATCACTAACAGTTCAGGGGTAGGCTATAGTTCCGCCGTCGACCCTTATGATCCAGTGACCCCAAACAAGCCGCATAGCTATACTGGGATCATTGCCTCTAATCCAAAACTCAAGCCAGAGCGCTCAAAAAACTTTGATTTTGGTGTGGTATTGTCGCCTTGGGTGAATACCAGTTTGTCAGTAGATTTCTATCGTATTAATCAAACTGATGTGATTGGGCAGGATAGTGACAGTTATATCGTGCAGCATCCTGATCTGTATCCCGGTCGTATTGAGCGTGATGCACAAGGTCATCTCCAGACGGTATATAACCAGTTCCAGAATCAGAGTTCTCTGACTACGTCGGGGTTAGATTTTAATCTGCGTCAGATTTTACATACCGGTGATTTAGGCAAGTTTTCCTTGTCAGGTGGTTGGACATCCGTACTCAGTTATAAGAAGCCTCGTGCTGCGGGTCTGGATGCAGTTGATGCGACCGGAACGAATATTTTCTTTGCACTACCGAAGTGGCGTGGGACGACCGCCTTGACGTGGGATTACCACGATGTCTCCAGTACGTTAAGCTGGTATTACACGGGCGGTTATAAGATTGATGAAGATGCGCGTCAAGATGATTTTCCAACGAGTGTTAAAAGTAACACGACCTTTGATCTCAGTATCGCGTATACCGGGATTAAAAATACAACGCTGACCTTGGCAGCTCAGAATCTGCTGAATCAAAAACCGTCGTGGGATGCCAGTGCGCCGTATTTTGATTCATCCTTATATGATCCTCGTGGCCGTTTCATCACACTGGGTGCGAGCTATAAGTTCTAATTGACTATAGGCACGCGCTTTGGCGGAGAAACTTATTTCTTCGCCAAAGCGCGTGCGCCTTCTAGAATCATGCGTATCATCGCAATGGTTTCTGACATGCGTGCTTCTTGTTCAACTGGTGGTAGATCCATGGCAACTGAAGCCATGGTGAAGACCAATCGTGTGATCGCACGGGCGGCAAGTGCAGGTTGATACATGCTGCTGCCATTGGCCTGATCAATGCGGATTAAATCCTGCTGTAGTTCATCTTCAAAGAACACTAACTGACGTTCAACCGCCTCTTTAAACTCCGCAGATCCTGCTTTTCCTTCGCGCAGCAGAATTGGCAAGTAACCATCTCCACTGTGCAGTTGATCCATAAAAATCCTAATCGAGATTTGTACGATGCTGGGTTCTAGCGATTTGTGCTGACGCGCTTCGCTGAAAATTTTACGTAAAGAACTACCCGCCAGTTCAATCAGTGCGATGGCGAGCTCATCCATATCACGAAAATGACGATAGAAACTATTGGGGGCTATGCCGGCTTCTCGTGCGACTTCGCGCAGACTAATGGTCGAAATACTGCGGTGCGGCCCGACCAACTTGAGGGCAGCCGCGATCAATTCATCACTAGAAATCACAGCCTTACGCCCTTGTGGCACACGCGGCAGTGTCGCCGGAGTTGCCAATAAAGCGGTCGATGGATCAGTCGCTACGGGTGCAGGTGACAGCATAAATGTCTACGGTTGAGTCATGGAGATGTCACATTATAAACATAAAATAAACAAATTAGTTTACGATTGTCTATACATGTGTATAATAATTGGTAATCGCATGAGGATTGATAAAATTGAATCAACAGATAATTCCAAAACAAAATCAGAACATCCAAAACAGTTCATTGCTCCAATCCGTTATTGAGTCTGTTTTCTCGCCTACCACCTTTGATTTTTGGGCGAGTCATTTAAACGCTGCATGGTCATGGCAGCGTCCATTGGCGCGGATTGTCGCGAAAGAAACGGCGGCAAAAGACGCCGTCACGCTAACTCTAAAACCTAATCGCCATGTCCAGACGTTCTTGGCGGGACAACACGTCAATATCGTGGCTGAGATTAATGGCGTACGGTTGAGTCGCAGTTATAGTCCAAGTTTTATCCCGAAGCAGGAAGGTGTCTTCACCATCACCGTCAAGCGCATGACGGGTGGTAAGGTGAGTAACTGGTTGATTGATCAAGCAAGTATCGGTGATGTGATTGAGGTGGGCGAGGCCTTTGGTGCCATGACGCTCTCTGATCAGCAGTTGAAGCATACGTTTTTAGCGGCGGGTAGTGGCATTACCCCGTTTATCAGTCTGGTGCGTCATTGGGCGGCGCAAGGGGCTGTAGGGTCACTGACTTTAGTCTATTGGGCGCAGACACGTGATGAACTATGTAACACTCTGGAGTTCAACCAACTGGCCGAGGCATATCCCAATTTTAGTGTTCATTACGCATTAACCCAGGAAGATCGTGTTCAACCGCATGAGTTGAATGAACGTATTAACGCGGAATTATTTGCAAGTCTGGTCAGCGATCTGGATGAACAGATTGTCTATGCTTGTGGTCCTGCGGGATTTGTTGAGCAGGCTCGAGAATTGACCGAAGCACAGGCACATGGTTTTTATGGTGAGGCATTTAGCTTACCACTACTGGCAGAGATGGATGGTGCACACATTAATGTCCAGTTAACGCGCAGCAATCGCACAGTCAGTGTTCCCGTGGGCCAGCCGCTGCTTGCTGCGCTAGAGGCGCAAGGATTAAAACCGGCATCAGGTTGCCGCATGGGCATTTGTAATACCTGTGCCTGTATCAAACAAGCCGGAACCACGGAGCATGTCCTGACGAAAGATCGTCATACCGAGGCGGGCGACAGTGTGCGGATCTGTGTCAGTAGTGCATGTTCTGACCTCACACTGGATCTGTAACCCAGCGATGAACTATTACAACATTTGAATCATAAAATTAGGCGAAGAGCGAATCCATTATGTCATTAAGCAGAAATTTAAGTGAAGAAGAGCTAGTCCAATTCGCCGCAGAGATTGATGCTCTGCGTGCCCGCACGCTGGCAGATCTCGGTGAGAAAGACGCCAAATATATCCGTCGGATTGTGAAGGCGGTGCGTTATAGCAACGCCGCAGGTCGCGCGCTCCTGATGGCTAGCTTTTTTCCACCCGCATGGGTCGCAGGTACAGCAGTGCTTGGCGTGTCGAAGATCCTTGAGAATATGGAACTTGGCCATAATGTCATGCATGGTCAATATGACTGGATGGGCGATCCAACGCTGAATGGTAAAACCTATGAATGGGATATTGTCGGCACCAGTGATCACTGGCGTAAAACTCATAACTATATGCACCATACCTATACCAATATCAAAGGGGTAGATGATGATGTGGGCTATGGGGTGCTGCGCTTGTTCCCTGAGCAGCGCTGGAAACCGTTCTTTTTGGGGCAGCCGATTTATGCGGTGATCTTTGCACTCTTGTTCCAGTGGGGCGTGGCGATGCAAGAGCTGAAACTGGGATTATTGTTCAAGGGTAAAACCTCGGTTGATCAGTTTAAAGAGGAATTTGAACCCACCAAGCAAAAGATGATTCGCCAATTGCTTAAAGACTATGTGGTGTTCCCTGCGCTGGCTGGGCCGATGTTTTTGCCGGTCTTTGCCGGTAATTTTGTGGCTAATGGCATGCGTAATGTCTGGACCTTCTCGATTATTTTCTGTGGTCACTTTACTCAGGATGTCGAGATTTTCTCAAAAAATGTGCTCAGGAATGAAAGCCGCGGACATTGGTATATGCGTCAGATTAGGGGATCATCCAACCTGACGGGTGGTAAGATATTTAATATTCTGTCGGGTAATCTGAGCCACCAGATTGAGCATCATCTGTTCCCTGATATCCCTGCTTGGCGCTATGAGTCGTTATCGGTTGATATCAAAGACATCTGTAAGCGCTATGATCAGCACTACAATGAAGGCTCATTTATCCGTCAATATGCCCAAGTGGGCTGGCGAATTTTGCGTCACGCGTTCCCATCGAAAGTGAAGCATGTGGGATTATTCCCGAATATGACCGCTGCTTAAGCCAGAGCGTCATTGCCATAAAGAATACCGCGATCAGTCGCGGTATTCTTTATGGTGGATAAAATGGGTGTTAATTCGGTTTGGTTTTCTTCAGCAGTCCCAGTTGGATCAGACTTTGTGCCGAAGCAATGATAGCTACTTCGCTGCTCCTAGGCTGCCAGCCTAGGCGTTCTTGAGCTTTGAGACTGGTGGCATTTTTGAATTTTCCGAGCTCCGGCAAAATTTGTTTGACGGTAGGATTAAACAACGCTGTTAAACGTACGAGCCAATTGGGTGACTCTGAACTGGGTACTTTGTCTGCGGCATGTCCCAAACCCAATTTAAGCATCCGCGCCACTTCGCGTATCGTCAGGAAATTGCCAGCAACCGCAATAAAGCGCTCTCCTTTTGCCGCGGGGTGAGTCATGGCATGCAGATGCAAATCCACCACATCCCGGACATCCACACTGCCAAAATAGAGTTTGGGGCAACTGGGAAGCTTGCCAGTCAGCATGTTATAGATCAGAGTGATGGACGATGAGTAGTCTGCACTTAAAACCGGACCGAATACGGCGACTGGATTAATGACCGACAGTTCAAGGTTGCCACCTTCTTGGGCAATGAAATCCCAAGCCGCTCGTTCTGCAATGGTCTTTGATTTGGCATAAGCCGTGACATGTGGACTATCTAGATTGGTCCATGTGGTTTCGTCAAACGGCAAGCTCTGCTCGGGATGACCATAACCAATCGCTGCGAAAGACGAGGTGAGTACGACGCGTTTGACACCGGCATCACGTGCTGCGCGGAGCACACGCAGGGTGCCCTCGCGTGCGGGAATAATCAGATCGTCTTCGTTTTGAGGGGCCTGAGCAGGAAAAGGTGATGCGACATGCAGTACGTAATCACAGCCTGCCACGGCTTCTGTCCAGCCCTGATCTTGTTCAAGATCTGCGACAAAGAAAAAGAGACCCTCATTAGGATCGATGCCGCCTTCATGGATCATGGCACGGACATCGGCTGCGCGGTTGATGTTTCTGACGGTGGTGCGAACTTGATGTCCCTGACTGAGTAGCCGAATCAATATGTGATTGGCGATAAAACCCGAACCACCGGTGACCAAAATGGTGCTCATACTTGATTCCCAAAAATAAGTTTAAGGCATTATAAATTTTGTGTAGGTCACCGCAGTTTAACGCGATAGATGAGTCATCTATATGACATATAAGGGGTAGTTCTTTAAGCCTTACCGTCGTGCAACGCCATCAACCAGCAAACGCTGGATTGCATCACCAAATTTCTTCTGCGCTTCACGATCATCCGGCGTGTTCAAGAATCGCACAACGCTCATCAGAATCATCCCAATAACGGCATGCCCCGTCGCTTCAGTATCAAGGTCAGCACGGAAAAAGCCTAACTTTACGCCATTTTCCATATAGCTTGCCGTGAGGCGCCCGCCCCAGTCCAACAGGTTGAGCAAGCGCTGGGTCATCTCTTCATCAATGGAGGTCGCTTCAAAAAGGATCAATCGGGCAACGCCGGGGTTTTCCGCAAAAATGGCGGTGAGGCTTTTGGCGATACGCGCCGTTTGCTCGCGATAACCCTCAAGAGTGGCTACTGCGGTGGGTGCGTTTTCCGCTGAGAGCGCACTGATGATTTTGGCACTGACATCATTGATCACGTGTTCAAGGATATCGCGTTTATTTTCAAAGTGGCGGTAAAACGTACCATGTCCGATGCCCAGCCGTTTCGCAATATCGGAAATGGCAGTCTGGTGGTAGCCCTTGGCAGAGAACTCTTCAAAAGCGGTTTGGATGATATCCGCGCGCAGTTGCAGGCGATTGCGTTCGGCTCGAGAGAGGGTGGGGGTATCGTTCATGAGGGAATCATAGCTGATTGTAGATGGAATGGCGACCCTTGTTAAATAAAATTGACACATCATTCCGAAACTGATTAACTGTTCCGAAATTGGTCTGATGTTCCAGATCAAGTGACATTATGGTGATTTGCGTGAATGACATTGATTGCTGAGCACAGCAAGATGTCCTGATCGAAACTGATTATTGGATCCACCGGAGTAAATCCATGACTGCGAGTAGTAAAGCGGTACGCCCTAAAAAAACATCACCCCAGCCTGTGGATGTACTGATCATCGGTGCAGGACCCTCAGGACTCAGCGCTTGTATCAAGCTCAAGGAGCTTGGCATCACCAATACCGTGATTCTGGATCTGGCGAGTCGCATTGGTGGCACATGGGCACTCAATGATTATCCGGGTCTACGCTGTGATGTTCCAAGTGAAATGTACTCACTGGGTTTTGCGCCTAATCCGAACTGGTCGCGCACTTATGCGCCGCAGGCGGAGATTCAGAAATATTTGGAAGATGTTGCGCATCAGTTCGAGATCGTCGATCACATTCGTTTAAACACTGAAGTTAATGACGCGCACTGGGATAGCAAAGCCGAGCGCTGGCAGATCACGACCACGGCAGGTGATGCGTACTCTGCCAAGATATTGGTGTCGGCAACGGGCTTTATCGGCGAAGCTAAAATGCCATCTTTCCCGGGTCAAGACAGTTTTAAAGGCACGATTTTTCACTCGGGGATGTGGAATCATGAACATGATCTGACGGGGGAACGCGTTGCAGTGATTGGTAGTGGAGCCTCGGCAATTCAGTTTTTACCTGCAATACAGCCCAAGGTCAAAACCCTGATTAGCTTTCAGCGTACGCCATCCTGGGTGCTACCTAAGCCTGATTTTGCGATGCCGAAGGTGGTGAGTCAGATTTTCAAAAAGATTCCAGTAGTACAAAAATTAGTCAGAGAAACCGCGTTACTGGGACTGGAGCCATCACTACCCATCTTTATGCGCGAGCGTGTACTCCGTGCAGCAACACACCCCATTGGTCTGTATAACATCCGTCGTTCCATCACCGATCCTGGGATGCGTGAGAAGCTTATTCCTGATCATACGCTGGGCTGCAAGCGCCCGATGTTCTCCAATGAATGGTATGCGGCTCTTGCGAAACCGAATGTCCATGTGGTCTTTCAAGGTTTGTCACACATTACCGAAAGCGGTGTGGTTGCTGACAATGGCCGTGAATATCCTGTGGATACCATTATATTTGGTACGGGTTATGCGGTGGCGGAACCTGCAATTTATCGCATCATTAAAGGCGCAGACGGTCACACGCTAAGCGAGGTTTGGCAAGGGCAGCCGCGTGCCTATCAAGGCATGGCAATCCACGGCTTTCCCAATATGTTCATGATGCTGGGCCCGAACTCCAATAATGTACAAGGCTCAGTCATGTGGACTGCGGAGCAACAGGCCGTCTATATCTCAAAAGCCATTAAGGCGATTCATGACGTGGGGATTAAACGGATTGAAGTCAAAAAAAACGTCCAAGATGACTTTAATACCCGTATCGACAAATTGCTCGAACGGATGCCGATCCGTCCTGAAGTCTGTAAAAGTTATTATTTAGATGATGCAGGTCGTAATCATTTTGTCTGGCCGGAGTATGGACTTGTGATCAAACATAAATTGCATCACGTCCAGCTTGCGGATTATGACGTCAAGTAAATAAATCCTCATTCAATTGATTCATCCTTACAGCCAACGATGCTGGAGAAAGCCATGACAAAGTACTTCGTCGAAGTGACTCAAAATTATCAAAAACCAGTTGAAGCGATTTTTCAAACCTTGTCCGACCACAATCAGCTAGGGCGGGTACTGGGTATTCCGGTTAAACGTGTGATCAATGGCAATGACGAGATCAATGGTGCTGGCTCGGTACGTCGTATGGGACTTTGGCCTTTCACGGTTGAAGAAACGGTAGTGGCGGTTGAGCCGAATCGTTCGATAGATTATCGGATTAGTCGCGGCGGCGCTCCACTCAAAAATCATATCGGGGCATTGGTTTTTGATCAAACCGCTTCGGGTTCACAGGTGGTCTGGCGGATTAAATATGATTCATCGCTGCCGTTCGTGGGTGCGGCCGTTCAGCAAGTTCTGAAACTGGGTTTAACACTGGGTTTAAAACGGTTGAAGTAAGAGCTAGTAATCAATGGTAGGTTTTTTAATAACATTATAAATTCTAAGGAAACTGATATGGCACGCACTAAGGCATTGAATCTGAAAGGGGCCGTGGTTGCCGTTACGGGCGGCGCGCGCGGGATTGGACTTGCGATCACGGAAGCTATGCTTGCTGCGGGTGCAAAAGTCAGTATCGGGGATATCGATGTTGCGCTGGCTGAGAAAGAAGCTCAGCGTCTCGGCATTTTTGCTGCACGGCTGGATGTGCGTAACCGCGAGTCTTTTGTCGCATTTTTGGATGCTACAGAGACTGCATTGGGACCGATCGATGTATTGGTGAACAACGCGGGTATTATGCCGATGGGTGCGTTTACCGATGAAGATCCAGCGCTTGCCGAGGCGCAGATCGACATCAACTTTCGCGGCGTGTTCTATGGGATGCAACTGGCGTTACCGGGGATGCTGACGCGTCATCGCGGGCATATCGTTAATATCGCCTCTCTGGCTGGGCGTTTTGCGATTCCTGGTGCCGCAGTGTATACGGGAACAAAATTTGCAGTAGTTGGGATGACTGAAGCTGTCGCTGCAGAGAATCGTGGTTCGGGGGTGAATTTCACCATCATCATGCCCTCTAAAGTGACCACGGAGTTAGCCTCTGGCACAGATGATGCGGGTCGCGGTATCCCAGCAGTGAGTCCGCAAGAGGTTGCACAAGCTGTGGTGAATGCTGTCCGTCAACCCCGCTTGATGGTCGCGGTACCGGACTATTTGCAGACGGCCCATGCACTTTATGGGTTAGTACCCAGCTGGTTGCAGGAACGTGGTCGTCGTATACTGGGGGACAATCGAATCCTGACCAACTTGGATCATAAAGCGCATGCGGGTTATGAGCAGCGTATAGCCAAGCTTGCGGTCAAAAAATAAAGCTTACTACTACTAAGAAGAACCGTATGAAAAACAATCTTGCACTTCAAGCCATCAAAGCAGGCTTACGACTTTCTTTTAAGTTGCCTAGTCTTTTACCACTTCCTGTTACGGTATTAAGAAGTGGAATGGAGCACAGTGCGCAATTGTTTAAGGTTCGTAGTGATGTGCAAGTGGAATCCGTGACCCTAGGTGGTGTCCGCGCCGAACGTCTCAGTCCAGAGAAAAGAACAAACAAAGTTATTCTTCACTTCCATGGTGGTGCTTTTTTTACCGGTTCGGCAAAGACCCATCGTGCCTTAGGGGCAGAGCTAGCGGCACGTGCACAAGCGGTCGTTTATATGCTGGAGTACCGACTGGCTCCTGAGCATCCTTATCCTGCCGCACTGGATGATGGGGTGGCGGCGTATCGTGCATTGCTTACTTTGGGGTATAAACCGCAGCATATCGTGTTAGGTGGTGACTCAGCAGGCTGTGCACACATACTGAGTCTTGCCGTGAATCTCCGTGATCAAGGTTTGGCGTTGCCTGCCGCGCTGTTCATGATTTCACCATATGTGGATATGACGCTGAGCGCACGGTCCATCACGACTTTAAAAAAACGCGATCCGATGTTGACCAAATATGCCTTGCAGCGAGGGTCAGATGGCTATCGCGATTCGATTGCGACATGTGATCCTCGTATCTCGCCACTTTTTGCCGATCTCTATGGACTCCCACCTTTACTGATTCAGGCGGGTAGTGAGGAGATATTGCTGGATGATGCCCTGCGTCTGGCTGAGTATGCAGGGATATCGGGGGTCTATGTGGATTGCCAGATTTTTAATGGTATGTGGCATAACTTTCAAATGTTTAATGCAATTTTACCTGTTGCTGATCGTGCAGTGGATCAGATCGCAGTGTTTGTTAAGCAATATATGGGAGGGTGATGAGGCCTCTAGGATCATCATCAATCAGTAAGTGCTTGAGCGTACTTACTCTCCCGCCAAAGAACATTCAAAGCTGCTTGGGTCCAAGGCACAGCGTACTTTTTTAAGTAGCCCCATCATTTTCTTATCGTAAAAACCTTGATTGGTCAGACTGATGCGAGCCTCACGCATCAATTTGATGTAGCCGAGTTTATCGTTGGCCGGGAGTTCTTCCCAATATTTAGGGTCAATACTCTTTTCGATTTTGTTGGTTGTCTCAAAGGTGCGACCAATCAGTCCCACGACCCAATTTCGACTGTTTTGACCATAGCCGTCAGGAAATTTATTTTTTTGAATGATAATGTCGTATGTGACATGAACCACAGGGAAGCGGAATATACCCCCTTTAGTCCCGAGTCCTTTAGCCAGTTCCAAGGGCCGGAATCCAATGGCAGGCATGCCCAATGCATCAATCTGTCCATTGTTAAACTTACCGCCAATATTCATTAAATCACTGGCAACGGGCTGTCCCCCCATCTTTTCAACCATGAGGGCTTCCGCTTTATCGTAGTCATACACGCCAAACTTGATTCCGGTAGCTTTCATGAGGGAATTAATTTTACGGTCTCGAATCATAATATAAGCAGGACCGTATGACGTTACACCTGCAACTTCATAGTTCTTATAGACCATATCGGGGGCAAGTTTAGGATTTGCCATTAGCGTTAAAATCGTTTTTGCTGCGGTGTTGTTCGGTACGCTGCCAATGGCATCAATTGAGGCGACGAAACTGTTAAAGGGGTGGACACGGATGCCTGTCAAGGATACCGCATCGCACTGTCCGGCCTTGAAGTCTTCAACGGCAAGTCGTTCATCAGGGTAAGGTTTCAAAGTAATGTTGGCGCCCCATTGCTTGGCTGCAAGGGCATAGTCTTTCATGAGTGCATAGCTATCGCCTTGTGCACCTAACAGGTCAAATACGCATAGAGTTTGAGCGTGTACAGAACTTGCGGCAACGACTGTCGTTACGGCAAAAATCACTTTTGCTTTCATATTTTGAATATCCCTATTACTTATTTTTTATCGTTTTGTTTTACGATGGTTTTGCCCCTGTCGAGTTCCATTTTCAAGGGGATAGCCATGGCATGTTGCAGGTTGTTGCTCAATGCATGGGCGTGATGTTACCCAAAATTTTGTGCCGATGCATCAGATTGTAAAATTTATTGATAACTTTCAGACCAAAAGCTATGGCTTAAGGGGATATTCTTCTTTGCTAATCAAATTCCAATAGGCTTTATTTTGGAAGTTTAACACCCGCTTAAAAATCCAAAGTCTTGTCATACGTTATTCATAAACACCTGCTTAAATCGTAAAGCCATACACCTCTACGTATGGTAATTCGATTTAGCTGATTCAGCGGCCCCTCACAGCGGGGCTTTTTTTCGCGTTGTTTGAATCATGCGATATCGTCATCTTTTTTACATAGTCTTGAGGTGAAGAAAATGAGCAACAATCAACGTCAATCACACCATCTCATTTAAACAGTGCGAATAAGAAAAAAAGTGATCTCACACACTGGCATAAGTTGCACTTTGAGCAATTGCTCACGACCAAGAAAGCAAAAAAATGATGTAAAAATGCCTGCTCTTATCGCAGGCTTTTTTGAGGTGTTTTGATCTGTTGTTGGTGAGTTTTTCCAATTAACTGACTTGCGCCGCAATGATTCTCTTAAACTGATATAGCATAAATTTAAGACCCAGATCCGATTGTAGTTTGATGAGCGGCAGGGCCTTTTTAATCAGAGGTTGGTTACTGTCAATCGTCGATACCCACTCTACGAAAGTGCCTTGCTTGTAGGGCGTAAAGATCATGCTACCACCCAGATTAATGAGGGGAAGTGGCCAGAGAATAAAGAGATAGTCCATGCGCTGATTGATCTCAAGTCCCGTAATCTGCTCTTGAATCACCATGCCTTTGATATGCAATTCACGGATAGCACCAATGCCATTGGATGATCCATCTGGTGCGGCGAGCACGACTGACGTTTGGTCTACGAGGGGGAGCTTTTCGTAAGTAGAGGGATCAGTCATCGCATCAAAAACACGAGCTGTTGAAAACGGCATGTAGAGTGTAGCCCGGGAAGTCACTGACATGATGAAGACTCGACAAGTTAAAAAACGGAACTAAAAACAGTTAAGGGTTGTAATATAGTTAGTATCATAAAGGAACTTATGATGTATTTGAGCATAATTCCACAGTGAAGTGGGGTTTTACTTATGAATAACTCATACATGTATGGGTTAAAAATCTATTTTTATTTGTCATATTGATTATTTAATTAAATATAAATTATTGTTTTCATATATTATTTTTAAAAGAAATCTTACTGCTGTGCCTATGATTTTACAGTAAAACAGCCTATTTACGTTCCATTCTATTTGAAATTCCTGCTCAAGAACCCTTTAAAAACCATTGTTTACATCTACCGATTAGTTGTTTGCTAAGTTTCGGCTAAGTATTTAAATTCATTGAATTTAATTTTAAACATGTCATTTGAATGTCATATTTCGGCTGTAGTTTGACCACCTTAGCAACACGTCTTCGAATGATCGACTATAAGGTTTGAACTGATGAAAATTTTGAATGATTTACGGGGTGGCAAGGTTTCGAATGGATTTGCATTGTCCATTTTGACCTATTGTGTATGTGCAGCGATGAGTAGCAGTGCATTTGCAGAAGATGTGATTGATCTGGGGACGGTGAGTGCAACACGTGCTGCACAACCGAGCAATACAGACCGCTTAAGCAAGACGCAAGTCGATAAACAAAAAGACTTGCCTGCCGCGGCTAAAGCAGCCATTTCACAAGGTTCACTGGAAGCGGCATCTGCACAGTCTGCGGTCAGTACTTCTTATATCCAAAACATGCTGACGCCAAACGCTGATTTTGCGCAAGTGATTCAGATGACACCAGGAACCTTTAGTTTTAGCCCCAATGGTCCGGGATTGGGTCAGTCCAGTACCTTCTTCCGTGGTTTTTCTGACGGCAATTATTCGATGACCTATGATGGAATCCCATTTCAGGATACCAACTCGCCGACACATCACTCATGGGTTTTCTTTCCCGGTCAGATTATCGGCGGTGCAGTCGTTGATCGTAGTCCAGGTCGTGCATCCACACTTGGACCTGCCAACTTTGGCGGTTCAATCAATTTACTGTCTAACGATTTGACGCCTGATCCAAGTGGCAGCGTCACGGCGTCTTATGGCACATGGAATACGCGTTTGTTTGGTGCGAAAGTCGATACGGGTAACTTTGGTCCGGATGGCTCATCTAACCTGATGATCAATGCTAGTCAGATGAACTCAAATGGCTATGAGACATTGAACGATCAGCAACGTCAGAATCTAGCAGCAAAGTACCAATATGCGTTGACTGAAAACACCATTCTAACCTTGTTTGGTACAACTGAGGAAGTCAAAGCCAATACCGCAAATGGTTCACCCACACGCTCGCAGTTGGATAAGTTTGGCGATAACTACTATCTCGTAGATGATCCTAGTCAGCCGAACTATGTCGGTTATAACTTCTACCGCGTTCATACGGACTTTGAATATTTAGGTTTGGTCTCTGATTTGGGTGCGGGCTGGAAGCTGGACAACAAACTGTATGGCTATGATTATCATAATACGCAGTACTATGACAGTGCCTTGCCCGGTACTAAAAACGCGATTGGTCCAACCAGCGCGATTGACAAATTAAACGCTTACCACACCTTTGGCGATATCCTGCGTATTAGCCAAGATTCACGCTATGGCACATTACGTCTCGGGATGTGGGCAGAACAGGCCGATACCAACCGCCATCAGATTCCATCGAATCCTGTGACGCTGGTAGATACATTCCCACAGAAATTTGATCAGGCCTTTACCACCAAAATTCTACAACCGTATGTGGAATACGCATTCAATGTCACGGATGCTTTGAAAGTCACTCCGGGTGTGAAATATGCACATTACGATCAGGATTTCACCCAGTATCCGGGCAAGATTCAAGGCAACTTGGGTGGTCTGCCGCATATCAAAACTTCAGCGACCTATAGCGATTGGCAGCCGTCGATTGACGTGCACTATCTGCTGGACAAAAACTGGTCAGTGTATGCTCAGTATGCCTATGGCGACATTATTCCGCTATCCAGTGTATTCGATGTGACTGGCTCGAAAGTCCAGACTAATCCAAAACCGACCTTAAGCAAAACTGCTCAGATTGGTACGGTTTGGAAATCAGATCGTTATACCTTTGATCTGGATATCTACCATATCAACTTTGACAATGCTTACACCTCTTCTTTTGATCCAAAGTCTGGTGAGACCAACTACTATTCAGCGGGTTCATCGACTGCACAAGGGGTTGAAGCAGAAAGTAATATCCTTCTAGGAAATGGGATCAGCCTCTACTTGAACGCCACCTATGGTACCAACAAGTACAACAGTGGCTTACTGAAAAACCAGTCGGCGGAAAAAACACCAACTGATACAGAGGCATTAGGTATTAATTATACCCAAGGCAACTGGAATGTCGGTATCACGGATAAACGCATTGGTTCTATGTGGAATCAAAATGGCGCTATTCCAGAGGCGGTCAAGATCCAGTCCTATAACGTAGCTAATGTCACTGCGAACTACACCATGCCATGGGGTTCTGCTCATCCATCGCTATCGACCAAGTTCCAGTTTGCGGTCAATAACTTGTTCAGCCAGCAGAATGTCGTGGGTGTATCTCCAGCCACGGCACCCACCAAGACCAGTGCATTTACAGCATCACCTGATGATCAGTTGACTGTGACCGCGCCACGTAGCTTCACCTTCACTGTAACCCAGAATTTCTAAGTCGTTTTTGGACATTGGAATTGTGGATACCCGTTAGTTTCTCCTCAGAGGAGTCGCGTTTTTTAGCGCGCTCCTCTCTTTTTATTTTTAACCAGGCCTCGTGCCGAAAAGTGATCTTATGCATATCTCTCATCTCATCCAATTGGCGAATGATTCCGGTGGCACACTGTATCTCATGGTCGTCCTACTGCTTGTGGCCCTGACCGTCATCATCGAACGGACGCGTTATTTATCTTCTATGCTGCAAGGCGGCGAGAAAATCATCGCGCTCTTGAAAAGCAACTCTAGCTCCCAGCAATTACATGATTTGCCGACCAAGCTTAAGCAGCTTCCTCAGGCGCGTTTATTAAATGTGCTCAGTCATGAGCCTGCCAATGTGAGCTCTCAAGTGTTGGGTGATCATTTGGAAGAAGCGCTGATGCATGAAGTACCGACATTGGATAAGTCACTTTGGGTACTGGATACGGTGATCACGCTTGCGCCTTTACTGGGATTGTTTGGCACGATTATTGGCATGTTTAATGCGTTTAGTGTCATGGGCGATATCCAAAACGGTACGCCAGAAATCACTGGCGGCATTGCAGAAGCCTTGATTGCAACGGCATCCGGTTTATTTATTGCGATCATTGGTTTGGTGTTTTTTAATGCGCTGCATACGCGTGTACGGATTGTGCTGCATCAGCTTGAAACGATCAAAATCATGTTGGTGAATCGTCATGAGCAGTTGAAGCAAGCGCCTGTCAAATTGACGGTGACTGATTCTCGTGTCGCTTCAAATGGTCAGCCTGTGCAAGTAGGAATCTAAAGATGCGTTATCTTGAAACTAAAAAAGCACGGATTGAGATCATCCCGATGATCGACATTATGCTGTTTTTGCTTGTTTTTTTTGCCATGATGACGCTGAAGATGATCCCAACATCTGGACATCTGACTAAGCTGCCGACCAGTTCAACAGCCGTCACGATTCCGCCAACGAAACTGTTGGTAGAGATCACACTGGATCAGGATGTCGTGGTTGAAAATCATACGATGACCTTGCCGCAACTGACTGCATTGTTGAAGAGCCGTGACAGTAAAAAAACCGTGGTCACCATTGCGGGTGATCAGAATGCATCACTGCAAACCGTGATGAGTGTGATTGATGCGGTGAAGCAGGGTGGAGCAACCGAAGTGGCGCTATCCGCCAGCCATGCGGCGCCAGCACCATGAAGGTTGATTTCAAAAATCCGTCTGTGCAGGCGTTTGGCTTTGCGCTGTTGATTGAGTTCGTACTCATCGCGGCGTTGGTGATTTATGGTGTCAATCATGTCAGCTATGAGCACGTGAAGTCGGAGGCGATGATCACGTTGACGGAGAGCACTCCTGAGGTGAAACCCGAAGTTAAACCTGAGGTGAAACCTAAAGTCGAGCCACCGAAACCCAAACCTAAGCCATTTGATCCGCCGAAACTGGTGAAGCAAAAGATTGAGCCTAAGCCTATTCAGCCGATGCCGCCCAAACCAGTCCCTGCAGAAGAGAAAGCACTACCGACTCCGGTTGCAACACCAACCGCAGCAACTGAACCGACACCTTCTGTACCTGTGACACCCCCCGTGGTGAAAAGCGAAGTGGATCCGCATGTGGTGAATAGTTATGCGGCAAAACTGCTGGCAGCCGTGCAAGCCGCAACGCACTGTCCAGATGGCGTGCAATTCAGTGGTCGTGTCCGGGTTGCTTTCAGTTTGAGTAATACCGATCCCAGCAGTATTCGGATTCTGGTCGGTAGTCATGTGACTGCGATTGATGAAGCCGCACGTCATGCCGTGCTGGATGCGCGCATTCCTGAGCCGCCAGCAGAGATGAAGGGCAGCTTGCGTAACTATCAGACGTGGGTTGATTTAAATTGTCAGTAGCTAAATCCAATCATTGAATGCAAGGAATCATGCATGAACACATTGATGCCGAAGTCGTTATCCATGGTCATCAAAGCATCGACAACTGTGCTGATGTTGCCGACAGCGTTATCACTGACCTTGCTTGGTTGTGGGGCCGTGCCAACCGCCAGCCAGCATCTGGCACCCAATGCATCTACAGTGGTCAATACATTGGTGATTTTGGGACCCCAAGGTCAGCCGATTGCACGGGCAATGACCCAAGCCGATCAATGTCCGGTACTGCAGGTAGATGGGCAAACTCTACACATGGATGTGCGCGTCAAGCCTGAAATTATTCCACAGCGCCCCACGATCTCCGATCCTGAAGTGTCCAAACCCTCTGCTTTTCCAATCTTGACTTGTGAGAAAGCTATCCCAGCAGGGACAGTCGTGGCCAGTATCAGCGGTCAAGCATTACCATTGCCCAAGGCGTTGGTGAAGCGGATTGTGGTGATTGGCGATACTGGCTGCCGCATCAAAAAATCTGATCATGCGTATCAGGCTTGTAATAATCCAGAGCAGTATCCATTTGCCCAAGTGGCGGCACAAGCTGCGGCACAACATCCTGACCTCGTTATTCATGTCGGAGACTTGCTCTACCGTGAAACGCCATGCCCAGAAGGTAATGTCGGCTGTGCAGGCAGTCCGTGGGGCTATGGGTGGGATGCATGGAATGCTGACTTTTTCACCCCGGGTCGCGTGCTGATGCAAGCCGCGCCGTGGGCGATGGCGCGTGGCAATCACGAGTCGTGTACACGAGCTGGACAGGGCTGGTGGCGCTTTATCGACCCCCGTCCACTCCAAGTGGGGCGCGATTGTAATAACGCAGCGAACGATGACAGCGGTGATTATAGCGATCCTTATGCAGTGCCAATTGGCGGTAATGCGCAATTGATCATGCTGGATACGGCCAATACCGCAGGCAAACCGGTCCTCACCGGTGATATCCGTGAGATCAAGTATCGTGATATGTATCATCAGATGGAAACCCTGTCGCAAGGTGCGGCATATAACATTGGTGTCAACCATCACCCGATTTTGGGCTTCACTGCCAAGAAAGATAAACAAGGCAATATTACGCTGATGCCTGGCAATCAGGGCTTGCAATCGGTATTGTCCGCCATCAATCCTTTGCTTCTGCCACCGCGTGTCAATGCGATGTTGTCGGGGCATGTGCATTTGTGGCAAGAGGTGAGTTTTTCGACCCCACATCCGACTCAGTTTATCGCGGGCTTTTCGGGGACGGAGGAGGATGTGGTGCCACTACCCGAAACTCTGCCTGTTGGTGCAACGCCAGCAGTCGGTGCCGTGGTTGATCACTTTAGTTCATGGGTCAGTGGCTTTGGTTTTATGACCATGGAACGCACCAGCACCGATAATAACCAATGGCTGGTCAAGGTTTGGGATCGCCATGGCAAACAAGTGAATACCTGCCATATTGATGGCAAGAACTCTGTCTGTGATGTGGCGCAGGTGAAATAAAGAGAATGCTCCACGCTTACGCAATCTGCCGATTAGGTAGATTGTTTGGGAAAGCTGACCATGACGGCGAGCCCTGTCGGACGCCCATCTTGACCGTCTGAGGACTCCAGATGAATGGTTGCGCCGATACGGGTAGCAATGGTTTTGACGATGGAAAGACCCAGTCCAGAGCCGATTTCGTCATTACCCAGTACGCGATAAAACGGATCAAACACCCGGCTTAATTCATCTTGTGGAATCCCCGGGCCATTATCTTCAATGGTGAGTAAAACCCGGTCAGACTGGCTATGTACAGACAGATCGACCGTGCCTCCGATTTGGGTATATTTGATTGCATTTTCCACCAGATTTTTCAGCAAGATTTGTAGGTCGAGTTCCGAGGTCAGGATTTTGGCATCTGCATCGCCAATGACACCAAGATCAATATCTTTAGCTTCTGCTAGTGGTAGTAGTTCCTCGAAAATCTGGCGAAAGATCTGCTGCATAGAGATCTCTTTAGCCTGCCCACTGACGGATTCCTGTACACGAGCCAGAACAAGCATTTGATCTAACAAAACTTTGGCACGCTGTAAACCTGTGCGGAGGGTCGCTAAACGTTTACGCGCTTGCTCAGGCATGTCACTGACACTTAAGCGTTCCGTTTGTAGAGAGAGTGCCATGAGTGGGGTACGCATTTCGTGCGCTGCATCGGCGAGGAAGCGGCGCTGGGTGGCGACTGATTCTGCAACACGGCCAAATAAGCGATTAATAGCGACGACAAAAGGTCGTATTTCCGAAGGCAGGTTATGCTCACTTACGGCATCCAGATCATCATCGGAGCGTTCTTCGATATTGAGTGCCAGCTTCTTGAGCGGTTTAAACATCTGAAAGATTAGATCGGCAACCAGTAGTACCAAGATCGGAATCAGGATAATAAGAGGAAGGAGAGTGCGTATCGCGCTATCTTGAGCGACTTCATCACGCACGATGGTCTGCTGACCGACCGCAACGCGTACCCCTGTATCCAGTTTTTTGACAAAGATGCGCCATGTCTCATCATTGGCGGAAATGGTTTGCAGTCCATCCGGCAGATTGAGTGGCAGGGCGAGTGCGCCTCGGTCTAAGGATTGTTTGATTTTCTGGGTGGGCACGACCTGAACAACCACGCGGGATTCAGGGTCAATATCGGGTACACCATCTTGCGAGTCGTTGATCGACAGTGTGAAGTGGTGATGATTGATCAGTGCGGCAACTTGTTTAAGCTGATCGTCCTGCAGTTCGTTAGCTTCCCGAAAGGCGGAAACAAAAGACAGGACACCCGCGATGAGGGCGGTCAGGAGAATGACCACCGACAAGCGCATCGACAGCTTGAATTGCAGCGACTGCCTTATTTTTCTTGGGGCACCATCCATCCGACACCTCTGACATTTTTGATGGCATCACTGCCGAGTTTTTTGCGCAGCGCATGGATTAAAAATTCCACCGCATTGCTTTCCACCTCTTCATTCCAGCCATAAATGCGATCTTCGATATCGGCACGCGATAAGATTGCACCAGGGCGGATCATCAAGGCATGCAGCAAGGAAAACTCGCGCTTGGATAGACGTGTCGTTTCGCCATGGATCTGGGCTTCATGAGTAGAAGGATCTAAAGTGATGACCCCATTGGTGAGCACGGGTGCTGCGAGGCCCCCTTTACGGCGGATCACGGCACGCATACGTGCCAAGAGTTCGGCCATCTCAAAACTCTTGAGCAAATAGTCATCTGCACCAGCATCCAGACCCAGTATCCGATCTTCCACGGCATCGCGTGCGGTAATGATGAGTACAGAAACATCATTGCCCGCAGTACGGATACTCCGCAGCACGGTTAGGCCATCTTTTTTGGGCAAACCTAAGTCGAGGAGTACAACATCGTAGTGTTGGCAGCCCAAGCTTGCCAAGGCAGCTTGTCCATCACGCACCCAGTCCACGGCATAGGTGGCATCTTTGAGTGATTGCTCAATGGCATCGCCAATCATCTTGTCATCTTCGACGAGCAGTACGCGCATGATTTTGCCTTCCGTTATTCATTATTTTCTAATCATCATTATGATGTGGCTTTCTCATTCTGGATGCTTAAATACGTGACCAATCCCAGAATCACAACCAGAAACAGCACACTGGTTCCTGTGGTGCCCAAGCCTAGTCCGCCGCTATTGACCGCTTGCGACAGGTAATCGCCCCATGATGCACCAAAGGGGCGGGTCAGGATATAGGCCATCCAGAACGCCGTAATGGCATGACGCTTAAAGACATAATACACAATTGCAATGCTGCCAATCACAGCACCAAACATCAGGGCTGAGTTTAGATAGCCGAGTTTAAGCCCTTCTGCCACCAGATCTCCAGCCGCTGTACCGAGTGCAAAGGTAAATAAAATGGCTGCCCAATAGAATAACTCGCGCTTCTTAGTATAGATGGTATGGATTGAAAGCGTCCGTTCTGAGGCATACCAACTGATAAAGGTTGCGATCAGGGCAATGCTAAAAACTGCTGTAGCGACCGCTAAGGGTACCCCGAAATGATCAACGAGATTGTCGGTGATGAGCGTGCCGAAGATGCTGATGAGTACAACCGTGAGCCAGTAGATCCAGGGAATATAGCGCTGGCAACGAAGCTGGATGGATAAGCTGATCAACAGCAGTACACCCATGATGATTGATGTTACCGTCAGGCCAAGATGGACATTGAAAATCAGAAAATCTGCCGCAGTCTCTCCAACGGTAGTGGACATCATTTTGATGATCCAGAAGAACAGCGTGACTTCTGGCACTTTGTTAAGAAGGTGGGATGAGGGCTGGAGTGATAGGGTCGTCATTGCTTTAATCTCTGCGCCTAATGCTAGTCGATACGTTGTCGATGCATAAATTATGGGTGGTCGATTGCGTTACGCTGCCACTATGCGTGATTAGACTTATATGACCCATAGGAGGTTTTTTTTATGACCCAGTCTCGCTGTGAGATGGCTTTATTTCCTGAGTACTTTTTCAAAGATGAGTAATAGGATGATCAATGCCGCAAGACTAAGGGTCATTGTCAATAAATAATTCATTAGAGGTTGCCCCTCAATTCAGACTAAGCCCAGCATAGGTCTAGGATTAATCATCGCCACAGAAAAATCGGCTATAACCGATAGCGCTTGAAACGAAGAACCACGCAATCGCGTGGTTCTTGCCGATCTACATCAGTATTGCCATTACAGCGTACACTGCTCATGAGGATCTTGGTGATAGCCTTTGCTCTTCGCGGCATCAACAGTCACGTATTCACCCTTTTTGGTTTTACCATAGAACTTGCTGTTTGAGCAGTGCCATGCTTTGGAGTTGGCATTGATCCACACTTTGCCTGAACCACCGCCTGCTGCTGCGACAGTCGGTAAACCGGATTTAACCGTGTTGGTGACCGTTTTTGTTTGGGTGACCGTAGTGGTTTTAACGGCAGGGACCGTAGGTACAGCGGGTGCCGCTGCTTTGAGCGTCGTTGCGGCTGAGCCCACAGGCGTCACGGCTTTGATCGAAGTTGTTGATGTGACGGTTTTTGCAGGTGCGGATGCCGCTGTAGAAGCAGCAAGCGTTGTATCCGCAAAGCTAGTGGCTGCAGATAAAACACCGATAGATAATGCAATTGATTGAACCAGTAATTTCATAGCACTTTCCTCAAAAATAATAATGGCGCATGTTGATCGATCATCTTGAAACGTTGAGATCACTTTTCATTGCGGGGCTGCAAACCTGATGAGGCGTACAACCCACATTTCAAAGTATGTCCACGCAAAATTATCTGAAACATAGGGTTTTTCGAGTCCATCCCCCTTTTTGCAACGTCTTGTAAAGCATGTAATCACTCTGTTTAAGGATAGACGGCGAATTAAGGGTTTGTGTTATTTAGGCTGATTTTGTTGAGCGCCAACAACCAGAACTTCAAACTCGCCATTGTTTGCAGTCGGCAAGTAGATGGTCTGCGTTACGGAATCCATCGCCATGGTTCTGGCGCCTTGCGCAGTGGGGTAGTTGCCAGTGACGCTGTAGTGATCGGCATTTCTCTGATGGATCGCGGTCAAGCTGCCCCCCGCTGCCCCATTGGATGAATAGATGGTGTTGGTCTGGACATCAAAATATGCCGCATCAGGGTGCTCACCGATGGGTGCGGTTGCGACTTGCTGTCCAGATTGAGCATCGGTAATGATCATGGTCTTGTTCTGGCAGACGGAGAACAGACGTTTGTGGACACTGTCGATCGCAAGACCAGAGGGTTCTTCACAGTTTTTCAGTGGCCAAGTCGTGACGAGTTTATCGCTGCTGATATCAATCACACCTACTTCGGCCTTGTCTTCGATATTAAAGAAGATTTTTCCATTGCCATCTTCAACTGCAAATTCAGGACGACCTGTGGCAGCAATGGTGGTCAGCACTTTCATGGTTTGGGGATCAATCACGCTGATGTCGGCACTTTTGCCGTTAAAGGTGTAGAGTTTTTGCGATGCGGCGTCATAGAGGATTGCATCGGGGTTAACACCAGAGACTGTGGTGTCCTGCTTGGGCTGTAAGGTATCAAGGTCAAACACGGTAACGCTGTTGGATGCACCATTGCTGATAAAACCCAATTTTAAATTCTGGGCAAATGCCACACCATGTGCGCCGTGACTCGGGATTTGAGTCAGTAGTTTACCGCTGGGCAGCTCTAACACATTAACATGGTCGCCTTGGGTCACAAATAAGTGATGGCGGGTGGTATCGATTGCGGCGTAATCCCATTTTGAGGCCGCACCCAAAGCCCAATGCTGGAGGACGGTCATTGGCGTGGTTTTGACCATTTGATCGTGTGTTTTGTGCTGGGTATGCGCTTCGACTTGGGTGGTCAATGCGAGCAGGGCGGCACTGAGATAAATCGCATGTTTGACAAATGACATCTTCTTTCTTCCTTAAGTTTTGGGATGGCGCGTTAAAACACTAAATAGGACAGGCATCACAATGAGCACGAGCGGGAACTGCACGATCAGCCCTGCGATGATGGCAATGGCAAGCGGCTGCTGCATGGCAGAGCCTTCACCGATCGCAAAAGCCAGCGGGAGTAGGGTGAGAATTGCCGCGAGGGTCGTCATGGCAATGGGGCGCATACGGTTTTGCCCGGCCAGAATCAAGGTATAGCGTTTGCGCTGATTCAGACGTTGCGCCAAACGCTGTGCATGGTTTAGATCAGATGGACTCGCTTGCGGTGAATCGGTTGTTAACTGCATATGCTTATGGAGTTCGTTATATTCAGAAAAATAGAAAATCGCGACTTCGGTGACAATCCCGATAATCATGGTCATGCCCATCATTGCGGAAATGTTCAGCTCAATGCCCGTTAGCCATAGGCCAATAAAGACGCTCGAAGCGGCAAGCAAAGGCATCATGAGCACGGAGAGCGCAATAACGAAGCGCTCATAGAGGAAGAGCAGCAGGAGGAATACCAGCGCCACGGCAGTGGCAAATACCACCATGAGCCCACGGAAGGCAATCTGCTGCTGCTCATAGAGTCCGCCCAGTTCCATGCGTGCATTGTTGGGGATAAAGCCTTTGGCACCGACGATGGCTTGCACATCTTTTATGGCAGAGCCTAAGTCACGGCCACTGATGCGTGCGGTGATGGCGACCATGCGCTGCATTTGTTCACGATTGATTTGTGACTGTCCCGCAACGGTCACCAGTTGTGCTACATCCTGCAAGTGAATGATCGCGCCTGTGCTGGTACGCAAGGGCAGGTTTTGCAAGTCTAAAGTGGTCTGGCGCTGCTCCGCTGGAATCCAGACGCGGACTGCTAATGAGCCGATACTGGATGCATTGGCGGGGCTAATCTGAGTGGCAATACGACCGCTCATGGCATCTTGTACCATCTGATTGATGCTGTCGGTCGTCAGTCCTGCCAGTGCGGCACGTGCGGGATCGACATGCACTTCAATCGCATCTCCCGCTGGGGTAATACCTGGATTGACATCAACCACACCATCAATATGACCAATGGCTTCTGCGGTTTTTCCAGCAAGTTGATTGAGCAGTTGGGGATCATCCGAAAACAGTTTAACTTCAATCGGTTGTGGCACCGCTGTGAGATCGCCAATGACGTCCTCCATTAGTTGGGCCAGTTCGATATGAACTCCTGGCACATGCTGCTCCACTTCACTGCGAATACTTTCCATCACCACTTCGATATCTTCGCGTGGTTGGGGCTTCAAGCGGATAAAAAAGTCACCTTGATTAGCCTCATTCAATCCACCGCCAAGCCCCATGCCGGTGCGGCGTGAGTAGGTCTGCACATTAGGGTTCTTCTGAATGATGTTTTCCACTTGGCGTAGTAGACGATCGGTCTCGGTCAGCGATGTGCCTGCGGGCGTGCGATAGTCGAGGATAAATCCGCCTTCATCCATTGCGGGCATAAAGCCTGAGCCCACTTGGGTAAAGGCAAACCCGCCCAATCCCAATAGTGGAATGACAATCAAAAGGACCCAGAGCGGTTTGCGGATCAAACGGCTGAGTAGCTTGATATAGACGCGGGAAACTTTGATGGCAAAGCGGCTGTTGGGATGAGGCGCTGCATCGCGCTGGCTAAAAAACAGATTGGCAAGGATTGGAATGACCAGCCATGTCATCAGGAACGAAATCAAGAGTCCTGTTGCCATGGTCAGCGACAGGGCTTTAAAGAACGCCCCTGTCACACCAGTTAAAAATGCCAGTGGGACGAAGATCACAATCGTTGACGCGGAGGAGCCTCCAAGCGGTCGGAAAAACTCCTGTGCGGAGGCCAGCGTCCAGCGCTGCACAGTTTGTGCGCTGATGGGGTCAGCGCTTGGATCGTGACTGGCGGCGCGCTCATGTAGACGACGGATGAGATGTTCGACCATCACAATCGCATCATCAATGATGAGACCGACCGCCGCCGCCATACCGCCTAAGGTCATGATGTTGAAACTCATGTTGAACAGACTGAGCAGGATGGTGGTCAGTGCCAGTACAACGGGCACCATCAAGACCGCGATGAGAGTAATTTTAATATTGCGTAAAAAGAGTAACAGCACTGCTCCTGCCAGCACCATGCCGATCAGGATCGCATCCATCACACTACGCGCGGATGCGGCGACCAGTTGGCTTTGGTCATACCAGCTCTTCATTTTGACGCTGGTCGGTAGATGAGCAAGGGCAATTTGCGCTTCAATGTCTTTGGCGATCTGGATACTGTTCCCGGTCGGTTGCTGATAAATATTCAGCAAGATGGCATCTTGTCCATCGGCGTTGACCCGCACGACTTGCGGTGCGGCATGTTTAGCAATGGTGGCGACATCTTTGAGTTGAATGATACCGTCAGGGTTGCTTTTGACCACCACATTGCCGATATCGGTTTCATCTTTGAGCGGGCTGTTGGTGATGACCAGATACAACTTATATTGATCTTCAAGGCGGCCATTGGCCGAGACGATATTGGCAGCAGTCAAGGCCGTAGACAGATCATTCAGCGTTAAACCCACGGCTTGCAAACGCGTGGGATCGGCAATGACCTGATATTCATCCTGTGTACCGCCTGCTACTTCTACCCGCGATACACCATTAACGGTGGATAGTAGCGGGCGCAATTGGCGCAAGGCCAGTAAGCGCAGGTCGGAGAGAGATAAGCTATCAGAACGTAAGCTATAAGCCAGTATTGGAAAAACTGTTGGGTCCATGCGCCGTACGGACATCTGTGTGCCGGCAGGTAGTTTAGGCAGTAACTGGGCAATGGCCTGATTGATCTGCGAGGTTGCCATGGTCATGTCAGTATTCCAATCAAAGTTGACGGATACTTCAGCTGAACCGCGACTGGTGGTGGAACGGACACTGCGGACATTGGGCACTTGACGGATCGCGTCTTCGGTGGGGGTGGTGATATCGAGTGCCATTGGGTCAACAGGACGATCTCCCGCATCGAGTGCCACCACCACGCGTGGGAAATCCACACGCGGAAATAACGTCACCGGTAAACGAATCGCTGCCGCAATCCCTGCCAGCATAAGCATCAACACCAGAAACAGTAGTGAGCGTCGATGCTGATCAATCCAAAACATCACCCCTTTTGAATCATTAACTCCCGCTTGGCTCATCGCTGTTGCTCCTGCACAGCCATGCCATCACTCAAGGTATAGTTTCCGAGCGTGACAATATTGAGGTTCGGGTTAATTGCACCGCTGATCGCGGTGTATTGATTGGTCTGAGTGCCGATTTTGACAGGTGTGCGAACAGCCTTATTGTTTTTGATCTGATAAATATAAGCGCCTTGTCCGTCTTGTAGCACGGTATTGCGCGGAACGACCCAGCCTTTGGCCGCAGATAAGGTCACCGTGGCTTGGACAGGAAGGCCGGCACGCCAAGTGTCAGGCAAAGACTGAGTGAATCGAACCGGCACATCGATCCGCCCGGTTTGGCTATTCACAACGCCATCAGTACGCGCAAGGCTGCCCGTCATGCTGCTGCTCTGACCGCCTGATCCCATAAAGACTGGCATGATCTTGATGGCCATGCCGCTGTGTAGCTGACTGACCATCTCCGGGCTAATGCCAATGATTGCTTGAGGTGTACTGACTTTGCTCAGCACGATCAGCGGTGCACCCGCCGCGACGCGTTCGCCAGTCTGGTTATTGATGCTGATCACCAGCGCATCCGCTGGTGCACGCAAGGTTTGCAAGGTGTTCTGTCCGCCTTGTTGCTGGAGGGCTTGGAGGGTTGCCTTGGCATCGGTCAGCGCTTTTTCAGCAGTGGCCAATTGTGATTGAGTGGCGAGTTTTGCCGTATATAGATCAGCAATTCGCGTGCGTTCACCTGTGGCAAAGACGACAGCAGAACTGGCTTGTGTGGTCGTCATGATCATTTGCGGGTCAGTTTTTAAGACAGCCAGTACCGTACCTTTTTTGATTTTCTGACCGACACTGACCAGTATGCGTTCCAGTTGTCCTGCTTGAGCAAAACTGGTGGTGAGATTCGCGCTGGGGTCACTTTGCAGCACGCCATAGGCGGTGATGGTCGTCGCAAGACTCTGCTGCTCTGGGCGCTGGCTGTGAACTTGGGCAATCGGGGCATTTTCTGCGGCAACTGCATGGGCGCTGGTGATGGTCAGTAAGATCAGAAGTGGTGTGACATGAGGTGTCGTATGGCGTGTGGATAGACTCATGGTGTCAGCCCCTGTGCTGTTGAGTTACGGTGTTCAGTCGGCAGACCTAATAAAATACTGAGCCCCACGTCTTGCTCACGAATGGATTGTTCTAGGGAAAGTAATTCAAGCTCTTGATTGAGTAGATTGGTATTCAGGTTCATCCAGATCACATCGTCAAGCAGGCCAGTACTTGCGACGGAACGTGCATGATCGACATCTTCTCGCAGATGACGGAGTGTGCTTTGACGATTCTGCCAGACGGCAAATTGTTGCTGCTGTTCTGACTGCAAACGAATGACACTGGATTCGGTCTGGTTGAGTCGCATCTGATACTCATCCTGCATCCGTTGCCGTGTTGCCTGTTCGATAGCGATCGTGCCACGATTGCGATTAAAAATGGGCAATGACAGGCTGATCCCCAAGCTATTGCTGACCACACCTGCAGCATCGGTGGCTTGAGTGAGGCCGACGTTGAGGCTCGGAAACTGGGCAAGGATCGCTTGGCGAAATTTTGCATCCTGACTGGCGTAGCCCGCTTGCAGTGCTTGCAAGTCTGGCCGGCGCTCAGCCATCTGTGCCAGTGCGACCTGAATCAATTCGGGTGCAGGCAGCGCGGAGGCCAGATCGGTTTGATGGTGGGTGCTGGGGGCAAATGATGGCTCCAGTTGCAAATCAAGTTGGGTATCCGCAGGCAAACCGAGTAAATCATTTAGGTCATGCAAGGTGGTCGCTTGTAAGGCTTTTTGATCGTCGATCTTGGTGTCGATCGCTTGTACGGCGACGCGGTCACTATTGGCACTATCACGGCTGAGGATGCCTTGTTGCATGGCGCGATCACTGCGTGCGCTGCGATCGGCCAGTAAATGTTGTTGGCGTTCTAAAACTCGGAGGATGTCGCGCTGCATCCGTGCACGAACCATGAGCAGTTGAGCTTGACCAATCACCTGCCACTCTTGCCAGAGCAGATTAAGCGTAGCTTGGTGGTTGGCCTCGGTGGCCGATTTTTTTGCGGAGGAGTGAGCAAGGAGTGCCCCAAAGTCATAACTGATCCCATAGCTGGATGCGGCACCGACGTCGCTGGGATGCGTGATGTCATGTGCAAGGCTCAACTGCGGATCTGGCAATAACCCTGCGGCAAAGGATTGAGCTTCCGTGACACTGAGATCTGAGCGGGCCAGGCGCAGCGCGGGATTATGGCTGACTGCCAGCATTTCAATTTCAACGGTATCGAGTCCATCTGCTGCATTAAACGGATGCGCTTTGATTGTGGGAAATGCTTGTAGTGCTCTAGAGTCGATGGTCTTTAGCGTGGCGTAGTGCGGTGTGGTGGCGAGGGGCGCAGGATGATAGAGCGTACAGCCCGCCAGCATCGTACAGCCCATTCCACACAGCAAGCTTGTATAGCGTGACAAGGCAAATCGATGCTTATTGTTTAAATGAGAGATCATATGCAAAAAGATCGAGTTCGGCAGGGGATTGTTTTGATTATAGAAGGTGCTTTCTTAGGTGACCCATAGCACCAGTGTGTACTGAATTGGGTGCTACAAATTTTTTGTTTCCTGTATTTTTCAAAATACACACGCTTCGTCACAAATGGATACATGTATTTTTACCATTTGGTGCAAAAATTGCTTAATTAAAAATCAAGATCGATAGTGCTGGATGAGGTCGTCATGTATGAATGTTTTAGCTATATTTGCCAGAGTTGCCATACGCTACAACTGGATACACGCTCTTCAGCAAATGCGCTTTATTTGTCGGGATCACAGTGTCTTTGCTGTGGTCTGATCATCACTGTCCAGACTAAGCGCCGCCAGTTGGATGATTTTTTGTTGTCAAAAATTATGGATAGTGACCAAGTGATAGGCGCTATCTCTCAGCCTAACGCACGCATTCATTTAAGTTTAGGTCACTAATCCGTGAGCATCCTACGACAAGTACATGACGGTTATCTCTAGAAAAGTGTCTAGACGGCAAGGCCATTTTGAGGGTAAAAGATCTGATGATTTTATCTGTGATCAGGTCTAAGGTCAGGAGTGAAGCCATGTCTTATACATACACCATAATGGATTCCCCCGTCGGTTCATTAACATTGGTTGCCAGAGGGGCACGACTGGCCGCGATTCTTTGGGAAGAAGATCGCCCCAATCGGGTGCGGTTAGGAGAGATGACTGAAGATCAGCAACATCCCACTTTACTTGAGACCCAACGCCAACTGGCTGAATATTTTGCAGGTACACGTCAGCACTTTGATATCTCGCTTGATTTTGAGGGCACTGATTTTCAAAAAGCAGTATGGCAGGCCTTACTTACCATTCCCTATGGGGAAACGCGTAGCTATCGTGACATTGCCGAGCAAATTGGCAATGTCAAAGCTGTGCGCGCGGTCGGTGCGGCCAATGGGCGCAATCCGATTTCGATCATTGCACCTTGTCATCGCGTGATTGGTGCATCGGGTGATCTGACGGGTTTTGCTGGTGGGCTTAAAGCTAAAGAGGTATTGCTACGGCTAGAAGGTTATATCCCTGATGCAATCCGTACGATGCCTAAACTTCGGATAAGGAAAGGCATCGAATCGCCTCAAATGGGGCTGTTTTAAGCAAGAGCTATGAGCTTCTAATCAATTAAATGAAAATAATAATTATAAAATATAAGCCTTTGTCGATTATGTGAGTCGTGATGATTTAATTGTAATTGATAATGATTATCGATTGACATTGCATTAGTATCTCCCTTAGACTTTCTTTCAAGTTGATCATTTGGTAAAAATAGTATGGATATGCAGCAATTGCACCCTACTGTCACGTCGATATCAAGTACGGATGCACAGTATGCACAGGCCTGTCAGCAAGGTCTGGTGCGCACCCTCCAAGCTTTATTTCGCGAGAAATTGCTCGATGCCAGTCACTTGGTGACTGAAGGCTCTATCGCATGGTTACCGCTCTGGAGCCAAAAAACATTACTGCGCTTTGAGGGCTTAGAGCTTGGCCGCATCGGCAGTTGTCAACTCATTGGTGGTATCACCTGTCATAAAACGGGCAGCCGACCTTATCCGATTAAAACTCCTTCCGCACTCCTGCGCGCTGTCGCTGATGCATTACCCCTGCCTGTCAGTCAGGCAGATCTTGAGCGTCTGTGTCTGGAACTTGAAAACAGTATTGATAACGACGCCTTATGTCTAACTTATCGTGAAAAGTGGGGTCGGGAGCTCTTACGCAGTCGTGGTGACCATCGTTATTTCCTGACGTCTTTACGAGCAAGCGCACAAGCTAATCCATTGCTGATGCTTGAACAGTGGGGCACCATTGGTCACCCTTGGCACCCCACCTACAAGACCAAACTGGGTTTGAGTGCGGTGGATGTGATGCGGATGTCGCCTGAGTTTCAGGCCGACCTAAAGATTACGATTGCCGCAATCAAAAAAGATCAAGTCCATGCAGAGTTGCAGTTAGAAGCGACGGATCTCGCTTCAGAGATATCGTATGGCGCTTGGTTTGCCCAGCAGTTTCCAGCGGTTTTTGCCCGCTGGCAAGAGGCGCTGACCCAAAACGGTCATACCCCTGATGACTGGGTGCCGTTGCCGATCCATCCTTATCAAGCAGAACGATTCATCAGTGACGAGTTTGCTGCTGAGATTGCCCAAGGTACGCTGGTGCTTCTGGATAACGTCTCAATTGCAGCTTCACCGACCATGTCGTTTAGAACGGTGGTGCCTGAGCATTCAGGTTCTATGCCGCATATGAAGTTGCCGGTGTCACTACGATTGACCAGTGTCGAGCGTACCGTCTCGCCCAAATCAGCCGTGATGGGGCCGCGCATTACTCAGTTATTACGCCTTATCGTTGCAGTGGAGCAGGGTTTTGGTCAGTGTCTTGAGATCGTCGGTGAGGATGTCGGGGTTCATTATCTGGATCCAAATCGGGACGATAATCGATCACGTCATCTGTCGGTCTTGTATCGTCAAAATCCCTTGAGCAAACGGACCGATGAGTTGTTTCCGCTCCCTGTAGGTGCGCTATTTTCCAGTTCAGCCTATGCCAAGCGTCCGCTAATTGCCGAGCTAGTCGCATTGGGTTATGGCAGCCATGACACAGCGGCGGCGGAGTTTTTTCAGCAATATGTCCAGACTGTGCTGACTGCGACTTTAAGTGCCTATCTCATTTATGGCATTGCCTTTGAAGCGCATCAGCAAAACAGCTTTATGCTGGTTGATCAGGCGTATCGTCCTGTATGCCTGCTGGCGCGTGACTTTGGTGATGTGCGTGTGCATGCCCCGACGCTAGAGCAGATGCAATACACGCTTGATCCTTTCCGTGCAGGTCATACCGTATATGAAGACCATATGCCCGTACGCGACAAGATTTTACATGCAGTCATGCTTTGTCATTTGAGTGAAATGGTGCTGCTGCTGGCTCGAACCACACAACAATCGGCATTGATCTACTGGACGGTGCTGCGTGAGCAAATCATTCAAGTCTTTGATGCCCTGCGACCACGCACCAACCCCGAACGTTGGCAGGCTGAACGTGAGGCGTTTTTGGAGTTGCCATGGCCTGCCAAAGCGTTCTTACGCATGCGTTTGTCTAATACACAGGATGATGTACATGGTCAGATGCCGAATCCCTTGAAGGCGATCTAACGTGACCGAGCGAAGTTTGCGTTGGGAGCGTGTACGTCATCCATTGCTGTGGTTGTTTGTCATTCAGATGCTCTCCATGGGTGCCATGGAGATGAGTGCGCCTTTCTGGGCGCTGCATTTTAAGGCGGCAGGTCAGTTATCGGCGTATTGGCTCGCGATCGCCAGTGGTGTTGCCTATGCCGGTCCAATGGTAATGGCGATGTGCTTCACACCACTCTGGGGGCGTCTCGGAGACCGCTATGGACACAAGCCGATGCTGCTAAGGGCGTTGTTTGCCTTGGGGGTGACGCAGCTGTGTATCGCATGGTTGAACGATACCTTCAGTATTTTAGTCCTGCGTTTAGTCCAAGGTGGCTTGGCGGGATTTATTGCCGCATCACAAGCCTATGGCACGACGCTGGTCAATCGCGAGGGGCGCTCAGCGCTCATGGCCAGACTTCAGGTTGCAACAGCGATTGGTTCGATGGTTGGTCCGTTGCTTGGCGGCATTATTTTTGATTTTTATAGCTTTGCCTGGCTCAACCTTATTGCGGCATTGATCTGCTTTGGCTGTGCACTGGCAGCGTGGTGGCTACTACCTGCAACGCAGGTGAAAAAAGTATCCAAATCGGTAGAAACGTCTACGGAGACATCACTACCGATCGCGGCATTCTTCGGTTTATTACTTGGCATCGTGTTGGTTCAAGCCGGCAAGATGATGCCTCAAGCCTTCTTCGGTATTTTTGCGGAGCAAACCCTACACGCCAGCGCAACTGTCGTGGGCTGGTGCTATGGCGCCATTGCTGTGGGGCTGTGTGTGGCTGCGCCGATCTGGGGTAAACGCTTTGCTCAGCAGAGCCAAATACACGTCCTTCAGCAAGTGGAGTGGGTGACATGGGTTTGCATGTTTGCAGTGGTGGCGCAAGCGATAAGCAGCAACATCGCTGTTTTTATCGCGGCGCGCGTGGTCTGGGGAGTTTGCCTCGGTGCGTTGCTCCCCGTGTTTTATAGCTTGTTGTCCAAAGTGGCGGCAGATCATCAGCAAGGTCATGTACTGGGCTTAGGTAATAGTGCCGCCAAAGCTGGCGCGCTAATCGGGATTGGAATTGGTGCAGTTGCCATGATGTGGCTACCTGTTGCTTATTTGTTTTGGCCTGTGGTGGTGACCTATGGCGTTGCTGCGTTAGGGATTCGTCTGTTGCGTTTAAAACCAGAAGTTTTTAGCCCGACTTCCTCGGCATCGTTATCCAATCCATCGTAGCTTTATATTTAATTTAAATTTTTTGATTCTTGAGCTTTATAACATTATGAATGTGATCCGTATACTTACCACTCACTCGCTACCGATGATGGCTGTTTCTTGTGCAGTGCTGGCAACACCCGTCGCCATGGCAGAGACATCATCCAGTCCTACTGAATCCAGCTTACCCACGATAGTGGTCAATGCCAAGAAAGTAGAGCCTAGCTATCAGGTCAAAGTCTCCAGCACAGCAACCAAGACCGCAGCACAGCTCCATGACGTGCCGCAAACCGTGAACGTGGTGAATAAAACCGTGATGCGCGATCAAAACGCGGCATCTGTGCAGGATGCCTTGATCAATGTGCCGGGCTTAAGTGCCAGTGTGGGCGATGGTCAGCGTGACCAGACGGTGATTCGGGGCTTCTTGAATATCACCGATCAGTTCGTCGATGGCGTACGTGATGATGCACTCTATTTCCGTGACTTGTCCAATATCGAACAAATCGAGGTCCTGAAAGGTCCAGCCGCAGTGGTCTATGGTCGTGGTTCAGCAGGCGGGATTGTTAATCGGGTCACCAAGAAACCGAATGCCAATCCGATAGAGGAAGTCGGAGTAACCTTTGGTTCGCGTGGGCAAAAACGCGGGGAGTTTGATCTGGGCACGACGACCAGTGATAAAGATATGCAGTTCCGCTTGACGGGTGCGGTGGAAAGCTCATCCAGCTTTCGGGATGGCTATTTCTTAGATCGTCAGGCCATTGCGCCGTCAGCGCTGTTCAAGATTTCGCCTGATACTACGATCATGGTGCAAGCCGATTATCTGCATGATAAACGCTTGGCGGATCAAGGGGTGCCGAGTTATCACGGTCGCCCTGTCGATGTGCCAATCAAAACCTACTACGGTGCCGCCAATGGTCGGGATCGTGCCTATGTCGAATCTGAGGTGCTGAGTAGTGCGATTACAGTGGATCATCGTTTTAGCGATACACTGAAATTGCATTCGGTACTGCGTGCGTATGATTATTCACTGGATCGCAACTACACCACCCCAACGGTGAATGAAAAAACCGCTAAAGTCGCAATTGCCGAAACCAAACGTGTGCGCGATGAGAAGGGCGTTTACTTGCAAAATGAACTGTCACAGATTTTGAATTGGGGCAGTGTCAAACACGATATTCTGTATGGGCTTGAAGTGGGTCATCAAGACAAGAGCGAGCGATTGTACACGGCTAAAAATGTGGCGACTTATAACCTGTTTGCGCCAGTACTGGTCGATCTTCCGCCGATTCCACACAATACGCCAGCCAGTAATGATAACAAGAGCCAGTTTGATATCTATTGTCTATATCTACAGGACTTCGTAACAATCACGCCTGAGTGGAAACTGCTTGCGGGTGCGCGCTTTGATCGAATAGAGCAAAATCGGGATGACCGTACTAAAGCCAATCTTGATCTGGATCGTACGGATAACACCGTCTCCCCGCGTATTGGTCTGGTGTATCAGCCGATTGAAGCGGTATCGCTCTATGCGTCCTACAGCAAATCTTACCAACCGATTGCGGATGCGTTTACTTTCTATGCCAACAGTGATCAGCTTAAACCGACCGAAACCAAGAACAAAGAAGTCGGGGTGAAGTGGGATCTGACTCCGCTAGCCAGCCTGACCACATCGTTGTTTGAGATGTCACAAACCAACATTCAGAATCAAGACCCGCTCAATCCACTGCTGGCAGTGCCGATTGGTGAGCAGCGCACCCGTGGAGTGGAGTTGTCGTTTACCGGTAAGATCGCGCCGCAGTGGGATGTCCTTGCCGGTTATTCTTATATGAAAAGCGAAATCTTAAACTCAACGGCCAAGACTTCGACAGGTCAATCATTCAATGGCAATGAAGCTTCATTGACCCCACGCAACAGTTTTAACCTCTGGATTAAACATAAACTGGATGATGGATTCTATGTCGCGGCAGGGGCTAAGGCAGAGTCATCCCGTTTTGCTTCAGCTGATGATCTGACCACATTACCCGGCTATGGCGTGATGAATCTGGGTGCGGGTTATGAATCGGCGAAGTTTGATATCAATGCGACCCTACAGAACGTGCTGAATCGCAAATATTTTGTTGCCGGACATAGCGGCGCAAATGATTATAATCTGCCGGGCTCTCCTGTAGTGCTCACTGTAGGCGCCCGCTATCGGTTTTAAATAGAGCGCTTTAGGTCATCTAGAAAATCCATTTCAGCCCAGTTACTGGGCTGGAGTGGATTTTTGGCATTTAGGCATTCTTGATTGTGAAGGTTAATGAATAGGGTGATGGGGATGACTCCAATGATGAGTAAACAGCGATGATCAAAGGTCGGGTTCGGAGTGTGTTTAAGACGGTGCATCTTTCGATTGCGTTGGTCTTTGGCATTATTTTTGTGCTACTAGGGCTGACTGGTACGGTGATTGCGTGGTTACCAGAGCTGGATCGTGCGCTGAATCCTGAGCTGTTGGTGGCGACGCAAACCGAGTCGGGAATTGAATTGACAATGCCTTTTCGGGTGGCACCGCAGCAGGTGCAGCAGATCATGGACACATTGAGTCAGCAGCCAAGCTATGGCAAACCGAGCCAGTTGACGCTGCCTGAGACTGCCGATGATGTTTATGTCGTGTCTTATAAAGTTCCTGTGGAAAAAGGCACGTCTGATCTTTTTCGCGCTGATGTCATGCGACAAGTCATGATTGATCCCTTAACACTTGAGATCAAAGGCGAGCGACTATGGGGGCAGGCAGGATTCTCCAAGACTCAGCTTATGCCGACCATCTTTTATTTGCATCGTTATCTCTTGCTTGGGATAACAGGTAAGACCATTAGCGGCATGACCGCTTGTGCATTCTTGATCATGGCAATCACAGGTCTCATCTTGTGGTTTCCGCGTGCCCAGATTATCGCGCTACGTGCCGCGTTTCGGATTCATTATGCGGGGTCTATGGCACGGTTGCAGTTTTCAGCGCATCGGGTTTTGGGGTTCTTTGCTGCCCCCGTACTGATCGTACTGGCTTTTTCGGGATTGTATTTCAATCAGCCAGATTGGGCGCTACCTGTCGTGAGGAGCGTCATGACGGTGTCGAAAAATGACAAAGTCGCCAATCAACCTGTCACCAAAGAAGCGAGCATGCTGACGGTTGCAGAAGTCATGCAATACGCACAAGCACGGTATCCGACTGCACGCCTCTCACGGATTGTCTTACCCAAAAAGCCCAGCGATCCCTTTGAGATTCGTGCGCGGCAGCCGACCGAGATTCAAGACCATGATGGGGCAACGCGGATCAAGATTGATGCCTATAGTGGGCAGGTCTTACAGGTGCGCGACCCTCTCAAAGGCACGACCGGAGATGTGTTTTTAAGCTGGATGTTTCCGCTGCATTCGGGTGAGGCCTTTGGGGCGGTTGGGCGTATCTTTATCAGCTTGTTTGGACTGATGCCGCTCTTCTTTGCGATCACGGGGTGGCTGATGTGGCATAGGAAGAGAAAATCCCGCAAGATTTGATGAGTGGTGAGAAATAGGCATGTTTTCATGATAGACATCAGTCATCGATACGATACAAACAAGACTCAATGTCATGCTTGAATAGCTGCAATATAAAGCCTCACTGTATAGAGGGGTTTTATTTGGGTGAAGGGAATGTTGTCATGATAAAGAATTGTTCTCGTTTGCTGATCGTATGCGTATGCTTCAATCTGACCTCTATGCTATGGGCCGCGCCTGTTTCTCAAGACCCACCAAGCCAAGAGGAAAGCATCCCTCTATGGCCTACACCTCCGTACACGGCAACATCATCCCACCCTCCTGAGCAATTGAGTACACATGGCGCAGTTAGTCATGTAGCCGTGCCACGTTTGATTGTCTATCGCCCAGCACATCCTAATGGTACGGCAGTTCTGGTGATTGCAGGGGGTGGCTATAAGCGGATTGAACGCAGCAAGGAAAGCATGCCCGCAGCACATTGGTTACAGGCGCAAGGGATAACGACCTTTGAACTCATTTATCGCTTACCCACTGATTGGCCAGCTTCAGCCAGTTTTCAGGACGCCCAGCGTGCGATGCGTTTGATTCGCGCTCAGGCAGCAAACTATCAAGTTCAAAGCAATCATATTGGTATCTTGGGTTTTTCCGCTGGAGGACATTTGGCGGGTATGACTGCGGTCACCACAGTGCCGCTTTACAAGGCCGTGGATGTAGCCGATCAGGTTTCTGCACGTCCAGACTTTGTGGGACTGATCTATCCTGTCATCACTTTAATGCCGCCTTTTGATCACACCAGCACTCGTCGTGAGCTCATCGGGGATCATCCAACCCGGATACAAAGCCAAGCGTATTCAGTTAATCTGCAAATCCAAGATCAGATGCCACCCACCTTTCTCGCCCATGCCATCGATGATCCGATTTCGCCAGTGGATAATAGTGTATTGATGCTTATGTCATTACGTGCTCATCATATAGCCAGTGAGCTGCATGTGTTTCAAGCGGGGGGACACGGTTGGGGGCTTGGGCAGCCGGATACTTTGGTGGCTGCATGGCCTACCTTATTTCTGGCTTGGCTCAAGCACAATGGTGATCTGGTGCGGGACTAATCGTTGATTGCTCAATGTAGATGGAAGCTTTTAAGCAAAAGAGAATAGGGCAGTTTTTTTATAACATGCTTTCAATGAGGAGGACGAGCATCATGACAGCCATCAGACTTAAGGTAATCGCCAGTAAACAATGCATAAGTATTTTTTTCCAAAAAAATCAGTTTTCCGTAAATCAAAATTAAATGCGGGTATCCTTCTGGCTGGCTATGGGATATAAAATACCGATGGCTAATAAAGTACATTAATGACATTTTTGTAATGTTATATTGTACTATATTTGATACTAATATAAGGTATTGCCTTTAGGGTGTCACTTCTTTTTGAGAGTTTTCTTACCTAGATCACCCATCTGACATTTTTCTCCGCTGCTTAAGCCAATGTGACGCTCTTTATCTGCGCTTATATTCTGACGCGATTGAGATCATTTCTTTCCTTACGCATCAGGAGAACCCCATGAGCAGTACCGTTAATCTCTCCAATCAAAATGGACGAATCGCCATAGTCGATGGCGTACGCACCCCTTTTGCACGTATCGCCACACACTATCGTGACTTGAGTGCCATTGATCTGGGCAGCTTTGTGGTCAATGAACTGATCAAACGCAATGACCTCAAGCCCAGTCAGATCGATCAACTGGTCTTTGGCATGACCGTGATGATTCCTGAAGCGCCTTTTATCGCTCGTGAAGTGGCTTTGGCGTGCGGCCTTGATGATGTGGATGCCTATAGCATTACACGTGCTTGTGCGACCAGTTTTCAAACCATCGCCAGTGCCGCAGAGAGTATCTTGGCGGGTAATGCTGAAATCGTGATCGCAGGTGGTACTGATTCAACCAGTAGCGTGCGTTTGCCGATGTCACAGAAATTTTCCTCAACCCTCCGTGATGTCAATTTCGCCAAAACGTTAAAGGATCGCGTGCGCTTGCTGTCTTCATTGCGTCCAAAAGACATCCTGCCACTGGAGCCGTCGATTACGGAGTTTTCGGTAGGTGAAACCATGGGACAAAGCTGTGAAAAGATGGTGAAAAAGTGGGGCGTGAGCCGCGCTGTGCAAGATGATCTGGCCTATGCTTCGCATCACAATGCGGCACAGGCATGGAAAGAAGGCTATCTGAATGATCAGGTGATGTCAGTATCACTGGCAGGTGGCAAGATTTTAAAAGACGATAATCTGGTGCGCAAGAATCCAGAGCGCAGTGCCTATGACAAGTTAAAGCCATGCTTTGATTTCTCAGGGGCAGGATCGGTGACTGCGGGCAATGCCAGTTCATTGACCGATGGAGCTTCAGCCGTCCTGCTGATGAGCGAAGCCAAAGCTAAAGCGCTGGGTTTTGAGCCGATCGGTTATATCCGTTCTTTTGCGTTTGCGGCCAAAACACCAAAAGATGATCTGCTAATGGGACCTGTACTAGCGGCTCCAATCGCCTTGGATCGAGCAGGCATAACGCTGCAAGAGCTTAGTCTGGTGGATATGCATGAAGCGTTTGCAGGTCAGCTAGCATGTAATCTTAAAGGGCTAGAATCACTCGATTATGCCCGCACTACTTTGAATCGAACCAAAGCCGTCGGTGAAGTGGATCGTAAGATTCTCAACGTCAATGGGGGGTCTATCGCCTTTGGTCATCCGTTCGGTGCGACGGGTGCACGTGTGGTTAGTCAAGCCCTCTATGAATTAAAACGTCGAGGGGGCGGGATTGCATTGACGACGGCCTGTGCTGCAGGGGGTATTGGCGCGGCGATGGTGGTTGAAGCGGATTAAGGTTAGATTTGAGTAAAAGTCCATGACTTAATAGAGGTACTCAGTACCTCTATTAAGCATTAAGCAAAGATTTTTTCATTGTTACATTTTTATTTAACTAATATTGATAATCATTCTTATTCGTATTGTTTGTCCAGATCAAAAATTATATGATGCGCGAAAGTTTTTTTTGACAAAATTTGAGCGCAGCGTATGTCGAACACCGTGTTTTTATTGTGCCCACTCTCCGCAGCCATGATTTTGGCTGTATCCATGACATCAGTGTATGCCGATGACAGCAATGACGGGGCGACGCTGCCAACCATTACTGTCACGGCCAGTACCAAAACAAAATCAGACGTGCTGACTGTTCCTCAAGCGGTCTCCGTAGTCTCTGCCAAGGATATTGATAAACGTGGTGCCCAAGGTCTGGATGAGTCTCTGCGTTACACAGCGGGGGTCGTCAGTGGTGGCTATGGTGCCGATCCGCGTAGTGACTGGATTTTGGTTCGCGGCTATAGCCCGGCGCGATTCCTAGATGGCTTAGCACTGCCCACAGGTACGTGGACTGCCGCTTCACGGATTGAGCCTTATGGACTGGAGTCCATCGAAGTAGATAAAGGTCCATCGTCAGTCATGTTTGGTCAGCAACCACCCGGCGGGATGATCTCGATGGTCAGCAAGAAGCCGCGCGAGGATGGGAGCAATGAAGTTGTCGTGACAGGTGGCAGCTTTGATCAGCGTGAAATTTCAGGGGATGTAGGTGGTCGCCTCAATGCTGATGGATCATTGCTCTATCGTGTAGTGGGCGTTGCGCGAAATGGTGATACCAACATCGATCACTCCAAAGATAACCGCTACTACCTGGCGCCGAGTCTGACGTGGAAGATCGACGATGCCACCTCTCTGACCGTACTGAGTCAGGTACATAAGACCGATACGTCAGGCACAGGTGGATTTCTGCCTTCGCAAGGGACCACCAGCTATAATCCCTATGGCAAGATCAGCAGCAGCTTTAATCCTGGTGAGCCGGATTACGATACCTACAAGAAATTGGATCGCTCCATCGGCTATGAGTTTTCCCATCAATTCAACGATGCGGTGACCCTTAAACAAAATTTACGTTATCAGCAAGTGGATGTTGAATATCAATCCGTTGGAGCATTGGGTCTGGCATTGGATGGTAACGGGCAACCAACTGATTATCGCACGTTGAATCGTTATACCTATCCTCTGCAAGAATACTCCAAAGTCTTTGCCATGGATAACCAAGTGGCCATCAAGCTCGATACGGCTGCGATCAAGCATGCCGTATTGGTTGGGGTGGACTATTTAGAAAGCAAAAACGACTTTGCTTCAGGTTATGGGTCTGCGCCGACTTTAGATATTTTTAATCCGGTATATGGGGCGTCAATCGTTACCCCGCCATTCACTTATCATACCAACAGTATTTTTAAGCAAACGGGTCTGTATGTGCAGGACCAAGCAACCTATGGTCGCTGGGGGCTTACCATCGGCGGGCGTCATGACTGGGTCAAAAACGATATTGACGACGAAATCTCAGCAACTACACGCACACAGAATGACAATGCCTTTTCAGGCCGTGTCGGCTTAAATTATTTGTTTGAGTCCGGTGTAGCACCCTATGTGGCGTATTCACACTCATTCCAGACTCAAGCAACTAACACCGCATTTGATGGTAGTCCTTTCAAGCCGTTGACTGGCGATCAGATTGAGGCGGGTGTGAAGTATCAGCCCAATAAAGGCAATACGCTGTTTACCGCTGCGGTCTATGAACTTAATCAGAAGAATGCGTTAACGGTTGATCCGAATCACTTGTTCTATAGCGTTCAAATGGGAGAAACCCGTACGCGTGGCGTAGAGCTTGAGGTCAACCATCGCTTTGATCGCAATCTGACGGGAACTGCCACGTATACCTATACGGATGCAAAGGTGACCAAAGCCAGTATTGATGATCCTGCACTGGGTAAACAAGTGGCATTGTTGCCCAAGCAACAGTTCTCATTGTCTGCAGATTATGCGGTACGTGAAGGTTCTTTGGCTGGCTTAGGCTTTGGCGGTGGGGTCCGTTATGTTGGTGATCACTATGGTGATAGTGCAAATCTGTATAAGACATCTGGCTATACACTCGTGGATGCCAATGCGCACTATGACATCAAGGATTGGCGTCTACAGCTCAGTGCCGCGAATCTGCTTGGCAAAGAATACATTTCCGCATGTAATAGCGCAGCATGGTGTTATTACGGTTATCCGCGTACCTTTGTCGCGTCGGTACGTTACCGTTTCTGATACTTCGCAAATTACGGCTTATCAAAAAAAACCTTATCTTTTGATAAGGTTTTTTTTGAACGATATGTTAACTATTTGTCGGATTGATGATCTCAGGAGTAGACCCGCGCAACGGCTAGTCGGCTAAACAGCATCAGCGCACAGGCCATTAAGAATGCAGAAAGGGCATAGACCGCGCTTTGGCTATAGACATAAATGCCGCCAGCAATGAGCGGGGTAATGGCACGGCTTAAAGACAAGAAGCTTTGATTTGCGCCTTGCAGTTTGCCTTGCTGATCCTCGCTCACTGCAGTGGAGAGCATGCTGTTTAGGGTGGGTTCAAACAACCCTTCACCAATCGTGATACAGATCACTGCGCCGTAGATCAATGGCAGGTAGGTTTCAAAAGAACAGAGTGCCACCAGTCCAAAACCGACAATAGCCAGCGTAAGGCCGATTCTGCCCACAATGACTTCTGTCCATATCTTGATCAGGCGCGGCAGTAAGATTGCACGCGAGATGATATCGCAGATCCCGATCAGGGTCAGAATCACACCGATACCTGCGGGACCGAGCAGATAAATATCCTTGAGAAAGACTGTAATATTACTCTGATAGAGAAACATCGCTGAGCCAAACAGTAGCCCCATGAGGATGAACGGTCGCGCTGCGCCAAGGCTGAGAACATCTTTGAAATGGGCAAAGGTATTTAGATGTTGCCATGAAAAATGGCTAGAGCGCTTTTCAGGTGGAAGGGATTCTGGCAAGACGAATTGGGTTGCGATAGCGGCAAACAGTGAAATCCCTGCTGCAATATAGAAAGGCAGTTGCAAGGATGCGCTGCCAAGCAGTCCGCCAATGGCGGGACCGGTGATGAAGCCAATGCCGATCGCCGCACCCATATAGCCGAACCACTTGGTGCGCTCATGGGCGGCAGTGCTATCCGCAATATAGGCAAATAATGTGCTCATGTTGCCTGCAGTCAAACCATCAATGATGCGTCCAAGAAACAGTACCCATAGCGCACCACCCACACCCATCACGGCATAGCCAATGGCGGAGCCCAAGATACTGATGACCAGAATCGGGCGGCGACCAAAGCGGTCACTCATTGCGCCAAGGACAGGTGAGGACAGAAACTGACATACAGAAAAGACCGAGAGCAGGATGCTAAGACCTATCACCACTTGGTTGTTGGGAAGGTATTGCCCTAAAAGGAAGGGGAAGAGGGGCATGACAATGGTTAGACCCATCGAGTTTAAGACGGTCATGGCGATGACCAGCCAGAGTTTATTATTTTTCATAAAAGGGTATCCTTTTTATATATTGAAGTCCCTGGAGGGAGATAGATCTCAAGCAGGGGCAGGAGAATGCCATCGACAACGCGGAAGATAAACGCATCATCGAAAGGTCGCTCGAGTCGGACATGGCGAGTAATCATGGCTTCTGCCACATCGTGTATCAGGTCTTCACACTCAGCCGTTTCAAGGCCATCGCGTGACATCGCACGCGAGAGCACACGCCGAAACGGAGAAAGATCCTGATCGTTAACATGCGCTTGTAGTGCTGCCGCCAGTTCCTTGTCGTGTTTAGAGGCGGCGATCAGGTCGTTGATCATGGCCAGATAAGGAGCCGTTGCGGTGTTACGCAGGGTTTCAAATACGGCGATTAAGTCACTGCGCAGTTCGCCCGTATCCGGGATCGACTCGTTCCGCTGCTGATCAAAAGCATCGATTGCTGCTTTGACCAGCTCCACACGATTACGCCAGCGGCGATAGATGGTCGCCTTGCTGGCATGGGCGTGTGCAGCGACACTGTCGATGGTCAGGGCTTGATAGCCGTGCATTTGCAACAGTTCGATGGTGGCATTGAGGATGGCGACTTCACGCGGCTTGCCTCGACTCATGGTTTTTCTTCTGGCTTTAAGTGTACGAAACAGTACCGTACAGATAAAGTGAAAGGTTGTCAATTAAATTTTAAGGAGAGTATGTGAGCGTGTTATTCGATGACTGAGGATAAGGGAGATGATCCCCCAAGCCATAAGACATTAGGGGGATGACGGTTCTGGTTTTACGACGCCTGCTTCAATTCCCGATCAAAGAAATCCACGGTCCGTTGCCAGACTACCTTCGCACCGGGCAGTGCACGGCTCAGGCTGCGAAAACCATGTGGCATGGCATAGGTATAGGCTTCGACGCGCTGTCCGAGTCCTTTAATGACTTTCTCGCGTTTACTGGCTGGGCAGATCGGGTCGATGGTGGACCAGTGACCTTGCAGCAGACGGATACCATCCAATGATTCCTCATCCGGAATACCAGCGCCTTGGAGGCCCAGCGAGTGATGATAGAGTACAGGTGCTAGTAGATCATCACGTTTTGCCATTTGCAGTACAAAGCCGCCTGTCAAACATTGACCCAACATCCCCAGACGACCATTGCAGCGTGGGTCGGCCTTGAGAGCATCCAGCAGCGCGTGCATCTCCTGATTCAGCTCACTGTTGGCACGGTTCATGCGTCCGGCTTCCGTGACCATGGCGCGGATACAGTAGCGTAGCGCACCGTCGGTGAAGAGATTGGGTACATAGACCAGATAGCCACGTGCGGCAAGGTCTGCCGCGTCTTCACGATAGAAGTCCAGCACCCCAAACAGCTCGTGCAGCATGAGGATACCCGGTGCGGATGTCGGGGTATTGGGTACATAAACCTCGACATCAATGGTGCGAGTACCGAGCGTGATCTGTTTGATTTCCATCTTCAATCTCCATCGAATAGGCGGGCCATGTTGTGATACCGCGTCAAGTGCGCTTGATAATATCATTGCCCAGATTGAAAGGTTTATGGCTTTATTCGATGGAAGTATCAGCATGTACAACATTTTAAAATAGCTTTGGATCAGTACGCTAGCGATGAAACTCACCGGTGATATACAAAAGGCTACTCCCCAAAGTCCTATGATTTATCCTAATCTAAGCGTATGGGATTAAAAAAGAATATAGATCTATGAGGAATGCACTGAGCAGTGATCGTATCCAATTGCGTCTGTTAACCGAACAGGATGCCAATGCACTCGTGGATGCAGCGCGTGATGGGGAGCTGTGGCAGTTGCCTTTTACCGTGGTCCCCTCCAGTGACACGGTCCATGATTATGTGCTGCATGCGCTGCAGGGTATGGCCGCAGGGACGGTCATGGCCTTTGTCATCGTACTGCGCGAAAATAATCAGGTGATTGGTTCAACGCGCTTCTGGAAAATTGATCGCCACAACCGCAAACTTGAGATCGGTAGCACGTGGTTGTCAGCGTCCCAGCAGCGGACTTTCGTGAATACCGAAGCCAAATACCTGATGCTGCGCTATGCTTTTGAGCACTTGAATTGTGTGCGTGTGCAGTTCACCACCGATGAAATCAATGCCAAGTCGCGTGCCGCGATCTTAAGGATAGGTGCCAAGCAGGAGGGGATCGTGCGTCATGAGCGGATCATGCCCGATGGACGCAAACGCAATTCGGTGCGCTTTAGTATCATTGATGATGAGTGGTTAGCGGTGAAGGCTCATTTGGAAAGTATGCTGCATCTGGAGGAAGATGAGATCACCAGTCCCTTAAATTAAAACATAAAAAAGCCCCAATATTGGGGCTTTTTTATTGATATGGGATTAAGTCAGAACGAGAACCACGACTGAAAACACTAGACAGTAACCCCCAAACAGATACCAGCGACCGTTATCCAGCCATGATGATAACCAGCGGAGTGCCAAGAGACCGGCCAAGAAGCTGCACACCATACCAAATAAACTCGGCGCAACTAGACTCGTAAAGTCGGTGCTAGGAGCTACGGGTGCAGCATGATAGGCGGTATAGAGACGATGGAATTCTTTGGCTATCACAGCCGGTGTTAACACGACCGCAAGCGCAAAACTGAACTCTTCGGCTTTCTTGCGTGAGATGCCCAAGAACAGTCCTGTTGAAATGGTTGCGCCTGAGCGTGAGAAGCCACGGAACGGTAGGCACAGCGCCTGTACTGCACCAATGATCAGAGAGCGACGGATGGATAAAGGTTTGTCTTCGCTCCCTTGCATGCGTGAAGAAGCGATGATCAATACACCACTGGCTGCCAGTGCGGTGGCCATCAGTTTTGAGTTATTAAATAAGTGCTCGATCTCAAAACTTGGAGAGTTGGAAAAGAACACATGCTTGATGATGTAGAGCAGCGCAAGACCAATCACACCTGTGATTGCGGTAGCAAATAAGACAAAAGCCAGATTGTCGCGAAAGGTGCGCCACGAGGAGAAATACGAGGTGCGCCATGATTGCCAGAAGTACACGATTACCGCAAACATGGTGCCGGTATGCAACATTACGAGCAGGAAGGTCATTTCAGGGGATGATGGGTCTAGCCCCATCAATTTCTCAGCCAAGATGACATGGGCTGAGCTTGAGACAGGCAGCAGTTCTGCAATCCCTTGGATGAGGGCGAGAATAAAAACATGGAGTAGGTTCATTGCACAGCATCTATGGTGAAGTCATGAAAGGCTCGATGCTAGCACCCCTCAATTGAGATTTGGTGAAGATCAACGACAATTTTTGCTTAGACTTCTACGCAAACCAGTTATCTGGACAGCAAGATACGCAATATTTCATAACGACACAGAACAACATCGACAACAACACCCATAACAACGCTTCGCGGACGTAAAATAGAGTTGAACGATATTTGAGCAAATTTAGCTCGTCTGGCTGGTGATCAGCCAAGGAGTTCTATCATGAATGCGCCAGTAAAAATGATACCCACGACGGTCATTGATCTCTTAAAAATTGACCATTTCAAAGCCAAAGAATGCTTCGATTATTTTGCAGCCCTTGGTGATCTTGATTTTAAAATCAAAGAAAAAGTGATGAAGCAGATGGCTCTGGATTTGATGACTCATCTGGTTGCCGAAGAGAATGTCCTGTATCCGCTGATTGCTAAACATCTACCGCACGGTTCTGCATTAGTCAGTGAGTCGATTGTTGAGCATGATCGTGCACGTCATCTGATTCAAAAGCTAGGCAGCATGAGTCCTTTTGATCCCCTGTATGACAGCACTGTCAAAACACTTGCTGAACTCATGCGCTACCACATTGAGGAAGAAGAAAATTACATTTTCCCGCTGCTCGAACATGTGGATTTGGATTTTGAAGAGCTTGCGATTGAGTTGCAAAAAGTGAAAAAAATGGTGGTTTAGGTCCATTAAAATCGCCGCCCTTGTGGGCGGCGATTTCTTTATATCAGTTGCATCTTTTTATTTAGCGGCTGTACCTGTATTACTCTCCGCCACAGCGGGTGGTAGAACAAGTTTTTCCGAAGGTTTTGGATGTTCCCACAGACTAAAGCCAATAATAATGGCTGCAAGCATGATCGCCACGATAGTGAAGAGTAAAGCATAGGCCACGCGTTTATCTTTCTTTCTCTCGGGCGGTGCGGTTTTATATTCTTCAGTCATAGCGATATTCTCCTACTTCTAAAAGAAAAATCGTAGCACGTTATTTGATCACCTCTGGGGGCGGACTGTATGAGATGTAAACTGATTAGCATGATGCTAATTAATAATGAATTGTATTTGATAGAATTTTATTGAGACTTAAGGTTTAGTCAAATAACGATACCAATCAAAGATCAACATAACGTATCGCCCCGTAACGTGATTGTTACCAAAGCACCGTATCGCTGCTGCGCAGTATGAATAATGATCAATGCTTGTTTAACTAAACGGTTAGAGAGAGGAAAAAATGCAAAATAACTCGATATATACCCGCTTTGCAAAATGGGCATCTAATTTTTGTGGTCAACCTAAAGTGTTTATTGCAGCGGTCGTACTGATCGCCGTGTGGATTATCACAGGCCCTATGTTTCACTATAGCGATACTTGGCAATTGGTCATTAATACCTTCACCACAATCATCACTTTCCTCATGGTCTTTGTGATTCAAAACTCACAAAATCGAGATACCCAAGCGATTCAACTTAAACTCGATGAACTCATTTGTGCAACTCAAGGTGCCGCCAATGCGTTATTGGACATAGAAGATCTAGATGACCAGAAACTCAAAGAGATGAATGCGAAGTACCAAACCATGGGAACCTCGGCCCGAGGTGGATTGGATCAACAAGATACACCCGAAGATGATCCTAAAAACTAGCCCAAGAGCATTCAAGCTGGTGTGCTGAGATAAGAAAAAAAGGGGCTATACGAATTCTACCCCTGATGTTTCAATATTTTACGGTTGTTACATCGATAGGGCAGAAGCCCGGTTAAACGCCGACAAGAAGCCCCCTCATCAAAACAGTATCCCTTGTTATAGTGATTAGGCAGTAACGTCACAATGTCGTGGCCATCTGACAATCGATTAAGAAGGATATTGATTATGAATACCGATATTATCGCTGGAAAATGGAAACAAGTGGTTGCCAAAGCAAAAGCGGAATGGGCAGACCTCACTGATGACGATCTGAAGAAAGCCGAAGCCGGCAAAGATCATCTGGTAGGCGTCGTGCAAGAGCGCTACGGCAAAACCAAAGAACAAGCGCACGAGCAAGTACAAGCCTTCTGGGATAAAAATGACCCGGATCGTAAAGTGTAAATTTTGACTTCTTATGCGATCGTAGACTGTTTTGATGGCTAGGTTTCTATCACCAGTCAATTGATCGTTACTTCGTAAAAAGCATGTTTCTTTAAAAAAGGACATGCTTTTTATCCCTTGAATCAGTGTTTGTTCATTTTTTCTAAAAGAAATTGGAGCGCTAAAATGGGAAAATATCTGCTTGCTTGGGTACTGGGTGTACCGGGTATCGTCTTGGTGATTGCGTATTTCTTTTTTCATTAAGCATATTCATCAGCGCGTACTAATTTGCCTGATCCTTAAAAATGACTCCTTAAATAGTGAGTCATTTTTTTTGTGAGGTATAGCGATGATAAGCGGTCGACCATCAGATTTATCATTAACGTGACGCTTAAGGGTTAACTTTAAATAAAGTCGCTCATATCGTTTTATTTGTGATAGTACAAGTTGCACGGCGGTTAAAAAGTGATAGTCTTCATGGTGTAAGGGTGTCACTTTAATAAAAGAAAAACTAAGGAATAATAATGATGAAAAAAGCCATTCTAATCAGTATTTGCAGTATAGGGATTGTTTGTTTAGCAGGGTGCAAAAATCTAATGCCGTATCCTGATCAATCTGTTGGGATGGCAAATCCGGCTTCGGTGTATTGTGCCAAGCTGGAGGGCAAAGAAGTCATCATCGATACCCCAGAGGGTCAGCGCTCGGACTGTATTTTACCTAGCGGTGAAAGGTTGGATTCATGGGCGTTGTTTAGACGTGACCATCGCAGTATTCAATAAACAGATCGCTATACGAAGAGATTGCACTCAGTATCTCTCGCATATTTATCTATGCCGAACCCTATTTGAATAGGGTCTCGGTCTTATCTCACTTAAAAGTTTTGTGCAGTGGTGGATTTATAATCGAAAACAGGATTATGATATTGATGTGAATTATACCATTTGGTCGATGAGTGACCCTTGGTCGTGATGGTGATGGGTGATTGTTTTTGCTGGGTTGAAAAGTATTATTTCTCAAGAATAGGAACTTTCTACGATGAACATGGATCCTCCCCAAATTTCACGGCGCACTTTAATCAAACAAACAGCCGTATTGATCGTTGGTTCATCTTTACCGATACGTGCGGCCTTTGCCAAGGGCAAGCCCCTGAATAGTGCGCAAGCGACGGATATCCGAGACCCCCAAGCTTTTGTGCGGATTGATGCGAATAATGTTGTCACGGTGATTAGCAAGCATATCGAGTTTGGTCAGGGCGCTTACACGGGTATGGCGACTCTGATTGCAGAGGAGCTGGATGCGGATTGGTCGCAGATCGTCGTTGAGGCGGCACCCGTAAACATGGCGCTTTATGGCAATAAAGTCTTGGGTGGTATACAAGGGACGGGTGGATCCAGCGCCATAGCTGATGCCTATACGGCGATGCGAATGATTGGTGCAACTGCACGATTGATGTTGGTTCAAGCTGCTGCTAAATCATGGAAAGTTGCCGAAAGTGAAATCACCGTAGAAAAGGGCATTATTGCCCATCCTGCCTCACAACGAACCGCCAACTTTGGTAAGTTTGCCCCTGTCGCTGCTCATCTGCCTATCCCATCTCCAGCCTTGGTCAAGCTCAAGCCAACGGCCAATTTTAAATTGATCGGCAAAGGTTTGGGTACTCTGCATCGAGTTGATTCTCGTTCAAAAACCGATGGTACGGCGCAGTTTACCCAAGATATCCATGAACCAAATATGCTAACGGTGGTGATCAAGAAGTCTCCCCGTTTTGGCGGCACTGTTAAATCGTTTGATGCCACAGAGGCGCGCAAGATTAAAGGAGTCGTGGATGTTAAGCAGATTAAAAGTGGCGTTGCGGTCTATGCGCTAAACACTTGGGCTGCGATACGCGGGCGTGAGAAGCTGGTCGTGGTTTGGGATGATAGCCATGCTGAAAAACGTAGCTCTCATGAACTCTTTGCTGAGTTTCGATCCATTGCTCAAAAGGCCGGTATATCCGCTGCGAAGCATGGTGATCTTGATAAAGCCTTTAAAGAAGCCGATAAAGTTATCACCTCTGAGTATAGTTTTCCATTCCTTGCACATGCGCCGATGGAGCCCTTGGATGGCTATGTCTTTTGGGATGGTAAACAGGCCAATGCACGTTACGGCTGTCAAATACCGACTTTAGATCAGCCTCAGTTTTGTAAGATCTTAGGCCTGCCACCCGAGCAGGTTCATATCGAGACCATTCTAGCGGGTGGTAGTTTTGGCCGTCGAATTGACTTGGGCGGTAGCCCGTTGGGTGATGACCTCGCGGTCGATATGGCTTCTGCGGTGAAAGCCCTCGGCCCTGGTCATGGCGTTAAAGTGGTATGGACCCGGGAAGATGATATTCAGGGTGGGTGGTACCGTCCCATGATTTTGCATACCTTTAAGGCGGCTATCCAAGGTGGCAAGATTACGGCATGGTCGAATACCGTTACCGGACAATCCTTTGTGGCGGGAACTGCATTTAACGGCATGATGAATCATGGCGTTGATCCATTGATGGTTGAGGGGTCTCAGGAAACGCCTTATAACTTTCCGCATTTCAGTTGTGACACCCATATCGTCCCTACCAAAGTGTCTGTCACTTCCTTACGTTCCGTGGCGGGAACGCATGCTGTTCATGCGGTTGAAAGCTTTCTGGATGAGCTACTGGATGAGACCAAACAAGACCCGATCAAGGGTCGTTTGGTACTCATGGAAAAATCTTCGCGTTATGTTGGCGTACTGCAAGCGGTGGCCAAGGCGGCAAATTGGAATGGCGCAGGCCCAGTCAATGGTCGTGCACGTGGTGTGGGTGTTGCGAAAGCATTTAATACCTACGTTGCGCAGATTGCTGAAGTCTCTATCGGTGCAGACGGCATCCCAAAAGTGCACAAAGTATGGTGCGCTGTCGATTGCGGCGTCGTGGTGAATCCCGACATTGTCCGCGCGCAGATCCAAGGTGGCATTGCTTTTGGACTGGGAATGGCATTGTATGGACAAATTACACTGGATAAAGGGATTCCCCAGCAATCCAATTTTCATAATTATCGGCAGCTTCGGATTAATGAAATGCCAGAGATCGAAGTCATTATTGTTCCTTCAACAGAAGCCCCAACAGGGGTGGGCGAGCTGGGTGTACCAACGATCGCACCTGCAGTGGGCAACGCCCTTGCCCGTTTAGGACGTTCTCGTAAAACACTGAGCTTACCTTTTGTGCAAGCGACACAAGCTTAAAGCGATATCAAGCTAATATTCATGATGATAATGATAGGAAGGAGTGATGATCATGACAGCAGTCACAATCAATGGTAAACCCATTCAGTACGACGGCGACCCCAATATGCCGCTGCTGTGGTTTCTGCGGGATGAACTCAAACTGACAGGCACCAAATTCGGCTGTGGCATCGCCATGTGCGGTGCCTGTACTGTCCATGTGGATGGAGAACCCGTTCGCTCTTGTCAGTTGCCCATGTCCACACTCGTGGGTAAGCAGGTCACCACGATTGAGGCGGTGGGTGAAACACCGGTTGGCAAAGCCGTGCAGAACTCATGGTTTGGTCTGGATGTGGTGCAATGCGGCTACTGTCAGTCCGGTCAGATTATGAGTGCTACCGCGCTTTTGAGTCAGGTCAAACAACCAACCGATGCGCAAATTGATTTGGTCATGAGTGGCAATGTCTGCCGCTGTGGTACCTATGTTCGAATTCGTGCCGCAATCCATGATGCGGCCAAATCATTAACCTAATCGCTGTTCCATCGTAAACGCGTTTTGGTCTGTAAAGCCGATGAGAATGCTGGGGAATTGAGATGAAAATCGTACGTTTGCTCCTAAAATTAGTGTTGCTCGTCTTGGTGCTGCTGATCCTCTTTGCGCTCTATGTTTTTTTTCGCCCGACTGGTCCAGAGCCTGTTGCACCGATTTCCGGTGCACCTACGAATCTCACTTCGACTCTTGCCCGCGGAGAGTATTTAACTCGGGCAGCGGACTGTACGGCGTGTCATAGCGTGCCGGGTGGTCAACCGTACGCGGGCGGCGTACCGTTTAAGATGCCTTTTGGAACCATTTACTCCACCAACATCACCGCGGATAAAACGCATGGCATTGGTGCGTGGAGTGATGATGAGTTTGTACGTGCCGTTCGCCAAGGGATTTCACCGCATGGCAATCTCTATCCTGCGATGTCCTATACCTCATATACTGGCATGAGCCGTGATGATGTGCTGGCGATTAAAGCCTATCTTTTCAGTTTGCCCATCTCCGATCAAGCCAATCATCCTGGCTTAGGATTTCCCTTTAATCAGCGTTGGGGGATTAAACTTTGGAATCTGTTTTTCTTTAAAGATCATCGTATTGTTGTTGATGATTCAAAGTCGGCGGATTGGAATCGTGGTGCTTATTTGTCGACCGCACTGGGTCATTGCGGGGAGTGTCATACTGAACGTAATCTTGCTTTTGCCATGAAGTCAGGCAAGTTTTTGGGCGGAGAGGATATTCAAGGCTGGCATGCGGCAAATATCACCTCGGATAAAAAGACCGGAATAGGCGATTGGACCGATCAGCAATTAAAAGAATATTTAACTCTGGGTCATGCCAGTGGCAGAAGTTCGGCATCTGGTCCGATGGCCGAGGTAGTGGAAAACAGCCTGCAATATTTAACGCCGAGCGACATCGATGCCATGGTGGTTTATCTGCGGAGTGTGAAGCCTGTATCGGGTAAGCAAAATAGCATCGTGAATTTAACCCCACAACCGGCTTTGTCTTCTACTGCGATCCTGCCAGCGTTAAGTTCGATCCAAGCCAATGATCTGGGTCAGCAGATCTTTGCCAACGAATGCGCGGGCTGTCATCAATGGAATGGCAAAGGTAGACAAACCCCTTATGCAGATTTGGTCGGCAGTCGTGTGGTGAATGATCCTCAAGGGCATAGCGTGGTACAGGTGATTTTAAAAGGAACCAAGCTTAAAGTCGGTGATCAGGAACACGCGATGCCGAGTTTTGCCAATACCCATTCTGATGCAGAGATTGCGGCGGTTGCCAATTATGTGGTTGGTCAATTCGGCGATAAGAAAGGGGAAGTCACTGAGAAGCTGGTGGCTAAACAGCGAGGGCTATAGATCAACCATGACGTCTTTACTGAACGCGGTTGCGACCGCAGCCCAGAAAGGGGATCACGCGGTACTGGCGACGGTCGTCAAAGTCGAGGGATCTGCCTATCGTCGCTCGGGTGCGCGGATGTTGATTTCTTCTTTTGGTCATGGCATCGGCACCATAAGTGGTGGCTGTCTTGAGGCAGATGTGTGCAGGAAAGCATGGTGGCTGACCCGTTTGGGCCACCCAGTATTGCAGCGCTACAGTACCGATTCGGACAGCGAGGGGATGGATGATAGTGAGGATGCCCGGACGTTCGGACTGGGCTGCAATGGCACTGTCTCGGTGCTGCTCCAGAGATTGACGGCTGAGCCTTTGCCGATTATTTCACTGCTGCATCAGATCGAAAATGAGCGCCACGCGGGTACTATAGCCACTGTGATCTCAGTCTATCCACAGGCCGGAATTCGTATTGGCGATCAGTTGCTGCTTGACCCTCTGCGCCATTATCGAGGTCAGTGGGCTCATACCGAACTCGAGCAGAAGGTGCGCCGTGATTTGACCGTTGCCCTTGATCAGCGCCAAAGCGCACAGCATGTGTATGCGGATCTAGCCGGCGAGATCGAAGTCTTTATCGAATACATTGCGCCGCCAAGGCGTCTGGTAGTTTTTGGTGCTGGGCATGATGCACAGCCCCTTGTCACTATGGCAAAGCTGCAAGGCTGGCATGTGACGGTCATCGATAGCCGGCCTCATTTTGCACAAGCGGAGCGCTTCCCTGAAGCCGATGAAGTGATTGCCGCTGATCTTGCTCAGCCATTGGCGCTGCAGGACATCATTGTCGACGCTGTTGTGGCAGTCATGACCCATAGTCTGCGTCAAGATCAGCATTGGCTAGGGGAGGTTTTACAATATCCGTGCGCATATGTGGGTCAGTTGGGCCCACGCCAGCGCACTGAGCGCTTACTCCAGCAGATTCAATTATCTCACTCCTCAAACCTGCATCCCTTGCCCGGACTTGCTGCCTTGCATTACCCGATTGGGCTGGATATTGGTGGTGATACACCAGAGTCCGTTGCACTCGCCATTCTTGCCGAAATAACGGCGGTGCTGAATCAACGCAGCGGGGGGCTGTTGAAATTACGCGAAGCCGCGATTCATCCTGTGGATCCGATAGGGTTTGAGTCTCTTGTACCCAATCGCGCAGATGATTTAGGCGCTCCTAATTTAAAGAGCAAGCTGGAAGAGAATCTCCGTGTTGCCCGATAACGCGCATGCGGTGGTTATTCTGGCTGCTGGAAACAGTAATCGTTTGGGAAGACCGAAACAGTTGCTGACTATCCAAAGGATTCCCTTGGTTCGGTATATTGCCCTTATGGCATTGATGACAAAGCCTGCACGAGTTGTGGTCATCGTAGGAACGTGGTCAGAAGAGATTCGACACTGTTTATCCGGTCTTACGGTGGACATCGTGTTGAATGACAACGCGCATATGGGAATGGCCAGTAGTCTGCATGCCGGTGCAATTGCACTGTCCAAAGCCCACCATAGTGGACCCGTACTGATTTTAGGCGTCGATCAGCCAAGATTAGCCGTTGATCATCTTGAAACACTGTTGAGCATTTATCGTCAGTATCCTGATCGATCTGTCGTCAGTCAGTATGCGGACACGATCGGCATGCCCGCCATAATCTCGATGGCCCTGTTTGCTGAAACCAGATTGTTAACTGGAGATGTAGGACTGAAGAAGATTCTACTCCAAAACCCCGAAAGCCTGATTGCGATCAATGCACCACAACTCGGATTCGATATTGATACACCTAACGATTTAGTGCTCGCGATCAAGGCTGGCTGGATTGATCCTTGATTGAAGGATGTCCTCATTTGAAGACACTCTTATAGACTGTGCCAGCAATCGGCTCAATTAATGTCGGTGAAACGCTTAAAAGCACTATCCTCTGCATTGACTTAGTTTAATCTATGTATATACAATGATGCATATACATAGATAACGGTAAAAACGAATATGTCCCTCTCCATCGGTTGCTCGTGCTCCAAACTGCGTAAGCTCAGTCGTAAGATCACCATGATCTACGATCATCATTTGGCGCCTGACGAACTAACTGTGGGGCAGTACTCTCTACTGGCCCGTATTGGCAAATTAGGTCCGATTGGCGTCATCCCTTTAGCCCAGTATATGGGCCTGGATCGCAGCACCATGAGTCGCACGCTCAAGCCCTTGATCAGTCTGGGCTGGATTCAAACGCTGGATTTACCCATTGAAGAACTCACCGATAAACGCTCCTTCGGGGTAAGTCTGACCGCTAGTGGCATAGCCAAGTGGCAATCCGCAAAGCCAAATTGGCAGAATGCCCAGCAAGAAATCGATCACATCTTAGGGCATGAAACCCATCAGGATCTGATGCATCTTATCGATGATGCGAACGCAAAATTTGACCTGCTCTAAGGGAGTGATCTGATGAATAAATTGATTCAATCCGTACAAGCACGCACTCCCTTTAGTTATGTCTGGATCATCGTCGCAATTATCTTTTTGATCCTGCTGTCGGCAGCGGGGATACGCGCCACACCATCGGTCATGATCATGCCGCTGGAGCATGAGTTTGGTTGGAGCCTCACTACCATTTCCTTTGTGATTTCAGTCAATATTGCGCTTTATGGTTTGATCGGACCCTTTTCTGCAGCGGCGATGCAGCGTTATGGTATCCGTCCTGTAGTGCTGGGCGCATTGGCATTATTGGCACTCGGCACTTTTGCCAGTACCTTCATGACCATGCCATGGCATATGGTTTTGGCTTGGGGGCTGGTGGTCGGTGCCGGTAGCGGGGTGATCGCTAATACGCTGGCTGCGACCATAGTTGGTCGCTGGTTTGAAACACGACGGGGGCTTGCGATGGGGCTGCTTACCGCCAGTGCGGCGACCGGGCAAATGGTGTTTTTGCCGCTAATGGCCTACATGGTTGAGCACTTTGGCTGGCGATCGGTGGCGATTCTGGTGGCGACGGTTGCCGCGATTGCAATTCCGCTCGTGGCACTCTTCCTGCCTGAGCGTCCGCAAGATATCGGCATGAAGCGCTATGGCCAGACGGATGAAATGACAGCGGATGTAGCCAGCACCGCCAATCCGTTGAAGATCGCTTTTACCGCGCTGGGCAAGGCCGTCAAAGTGCGCGACTTCTGGTTGCTGTTCTTCAGTTTCTTTATCTGCGGCATGAGTACCAACGGCTATATCGGTTCGCACTTTATTGCCATGTGCGGCGACCATGGCATGACGCCAGTGGCGGGTGCAAGCATTTTGGCAATGATGGGGATGCTGGACTTGATCGGCACGACCATGTCGGGGTGGTTATCGGATCGCTTTAATGCGCGAGTGTTGTTGTTTTGGTATTACAGTTTGCGTGGACTGGCGTTGATCTTTCTACCCAATGCCTTTGACATCATGTATTTCGGTTTGCCGCTGTTTGCGATTTTTTATGGTCTGGACTGGATTGCAACGGTGCCCCCAACCGTACGCCTCGCCAATGATGTGTTTGGACGATTGGCTGCACCGATAGTCTTTGGTTGGATTGTCGCGGGTCATCAACTAGGCGCAGCCAGTGCAACATTGCTGGCAGGTTTCTTACGTCACAGCCTCGGTAGTTATACGGTGGCATCGATCCTGATGGGGCTGGCCTGTGTGATCGCTGCGATACTAGTCCTGCGTATCAAAGGGCATCATGTGGATCAGAGTGATGCTGCGGCGACACCCGCGAACTCTTAAACTGCTTTGAGTTCATAAAAAAAGCCCCCGCATAGAGGGGCTTTTTTTATGGGATTGTTTCGGGGGTAAGCCTTAGAACTTCTTTGAGACTGCAAACAACAGTTCGCGTCGAGCGCCATATTGCGGTGCACCGACCCCGATTCCTGAGCCATCGCGGATTTCATAGATGTGATCAAATAGATTAACAACACTGAAACGACCTTCGATTTCCCCAAATTCACGAGTTTGGAAATCATGAGAGACGCCAGCATTCATAACCACATAAGAGGGCAGATGCTCGGTGTTGGCAAAGCCACTGCGCAGTCCACTGCCATAGAGGGCGTCTGCACTGCATGTGGTGCCATGCCATTGATAAGACATGCCCGCGGATGCCGTTAGCATCTGATCGTGATCCAAATGTACTTCATGATTAGAGATATACGCCAGTTCATCGTTGTCAAAGGTATATTGACTGGAGGTGATATCTTTTCCTAGTGCCGTTGCACGCGCAAGATTGCCATAAGCCGAGAAATTCTTGTCGTGATAATTGGCGGTCAGTTCGACGCCATAGACTTTGCCCTTGGCATAGTTAAACGGCGTATAGAGCAGTGCAGAACCAAACTGACCTTCATCCAGCAGATTGGTCACTTGCTTGTAGTAGCTGTCGAGACCCATGGTCAATTGCGGCGTGAACTTATGGCTGATCCCGATGTCATAGGCATTGGAGCTTTCCGACTTGACCGGATCGTTGAGTGTATTGGCCGGTGCATTGGTCGTACCCACTGATGCCGCAATGGTATCGTTACTCACTAATTCCATTGGTGGTGGGGTAAAGTAGCGTGCATAGCCCGCATGGAGCATCGTCTCTGGCGAGAGTTGATAGACGGCGCCGAGTCGCGGACTGAATTGATCGCCGGTCACATAGGCGTCGACATGATCATAGCGCCCGCCGTAGTTGATGGTCAGCTTGTCGGTGGCTTTCCATTCATCTTGCAGATAGATGCCTTCTAGATAAGCGGTTTTTTTATTGGTCACGTTATACGGGACGGGCTGATCGGACGTTTGATTGCCACTGTCATCTGCGGGGAAGGTCAGTACATTGGATTGGTTGTCTAGGCTTTCCCGGCTGTAGAACGCCCCGACGCGAATGGTATGTTCGGGATTTAAACGGTAGCTGCCATCAGCTTGCAGACCATTGGCCCAGCCACTACGTGCAATTTGTGAGGCAACGCCGGTATAGATCAAGTCGCCGATATTATCGGGATTAAAGTTGACTGAGGTATAGCGCGAGAACGCCGAGAGTTGATAATCAAACTGATCGCCGATTGAACTTTGGAAGGACAGCACGCCATAGTGCGTGATTTCATCCTGACTCTCAGTCAGGTTTTCAGATGGATAATTGGGAACGCCTGCCAACTGAAAATTCATTGGCTGCCCCGGACTATTGGGGATTTGAAAGCGGCTATTGGTGCTGCCCAGAATCAGGCTGACCCGTGAGGCATCCCCGACGAGATAGGAGAAATAACCAAAGCCCTTAAATTGATCCGTGGTGTCATGGATTGGGCTTTTGGATGAGGTTGGGTTTTCAATGCCAATATTGTTGGTCAGAAATGAGCCGTTCAGGAAATAGTTGAGATTGCCTTGGCTACCGCTCACGCTGCCCATGACTTCGCGGGTGTTGTTACTGCCCATTGAGATCCCGAGACTACCGGAATTATCCACTGCGCCGGTTTTGGTCTGGATATCGACCACGCCAGCGGTGCGATAGCCATACTGGGCTGGTAGTGTACCTGTCAGCAGGTTGATGCTTTTGATAAAGCTGGGATCAAGCGTCTGACCAAAGCCCGAGATACTCTCTGGCAAAATAACGCCATCGATTCGATACTGCAAATCATCATGATCGCCGCGTACATGCAATTGCCCATAAGAGTCCTGTGCCACGCCCGGTGCTTGTAGCAACACCTGATTCATCGGCGTGCTATCGCCTTGCGGCATATTGGCGATGTCTTTTTCACTGATCCGGTAGCTGCTACCCCCCGTTTCCACCGAAAGTCCATTACGCGCTTGATCGAGGCGCTTGGCCTTGACCTCAACCTGAGCCACTTTCTCCTGCGCCGATGCGGGCGTGGTACTCGGGTCTGATCCCGTGTTGCCTGCATTTTCAGCGGCAAAGACTGGTATGGAGAACGGGGCGGTGAAGAGGAGTGCAATGGCAAAAGACAGCGGATGAACGGGGTGGCGTGTTGAGCTAGGGCGCATAGCGTGTCTCAAAAGGATGGAAAACGGGCAAGGGGGCTAAATTAGCATTTGTTTACAGGGAGCGGGGTCAAGTTAACGCACTCTAGGAGTGCTTTAGAAATGTTATATTATTACAGTTGATGTATCTGTTCAACTGACTTCAGCTAAATTTTTAGTCTTTTAGATTCGTGATCGCTAAACCATTAATTCTCATAACATAAAGATAAGAACGTGTGAGTAACAGCACATGCCTATTTCATCAGATACGTCAGTGCCTCTCGCTAGATGGGGTATAGGGCGGAGAAATGACTCACTTGATTGGCGCTCAAGGATAAAAATCAGTCGTCGTGTGCACAGTTCACGCTTCACAATTGCTGCAAGATTGGACGCTATAACGCAAATGGATGCGGGAATCTGCATCATTTGAATATCGTCTAAGGACATCTCATCATGAATCATCTGAAGTCAGCTAAAGTCATCTTGTGGAGTTTGTGCTTATCTCTGTATGCAATGGCGCATGCCGAACCGATCAAAATTGTGGATGGCTGTGCCAAACCTGAGATCGGCGTGCTGGAGCCACTGCGCTTATTTTTAGATCAGATGCGTCCAGATGATATAGTCAGTGACACCACTCGAATGTCGATCCTGATTGCCGTGGCGCTGCATCAAAAAACTGGCAGTGATGTCCGTATTCGGGATGTCGCAGCGGCGATGGAAACGCCTTTGCACTATGATCGCAGAAATTTGATTGACGTGAGAAACACGATTCGTAGGCTTGGTTTTGATGCCCATGGCTTTCAAGTGGAAAGTCCGACAGAACTTAAAGATACAATTGATAAAGTTGCTTTTTTGGTCGATCGCCAAACAGTAGTCAATCATGATCTGATGGCATTGCTTTTTGCATCGACCACACAGTATAAATATCTACTTTATACCGATGGTGCGGTCTGCCCTATCCCCAGCCAAACCTTTCAACAGCAATTTTCTGATGCACCAATCTTGTTTGTCGAAGGTGCGAATGACCCAAAAAAAATATCATCTGCCCCCTATACAAAGGCATCGGAAAACCAGCATGATTTGGCGACGCTAGCCAGTCATGCAAGAACGGATTGAATGACTGAAGCGGCTGTTATGATATGCAATGTCGATATAAAAAAATATGGTTCCCCACCCCGAACACTAACAAAAAATAACCACTATGAGTGTAGCTCTGGCACTAGATCGTCCAAGAATGCATGTGATTTTTATCAAGGTTCTGCTCGAAACGGTTGCAGACTGGGGGATCACACCTGAAACTTTATTACAAGGTAGTGGGATCACGCTTAAGGCGCTGGAAGATAATCATTTCAGCGTGGACTATGCGGTCTTTATTCAGTTGCACTACCGCGCTATCCAACTGACGCAAGAACCAGGTTTGGGATTCCTGATTGGTCGAAAAATGAAATTTAGTAGTTGCGGTTTGGTGGCCTACACAGCAATGGTCGCCAGCACGTTAGGTGAGCTGATCGATGTGATCGAACAATTCCTGCACATTCGGATTCCCTTTACCCGGATGCGTTTGAAGGTCGAGGGAGAGACTGCCTATCTGTATTATGGATACGCATGGCTTGATCTGAAAAAAGAGGAGGATCGCATGCAGTATGAGGTTGGAGTGATTTTGGGGGTACTTATCAGTATTGAGATTATGCCTATATTATCGGGACAGACCCTGAGACCCCAAGTCGATTTTTCATTTAGACGTCCTGACTATTTTGATCGTTTTGAAGACGTTTTGAGCAATACGATGGATGTGGTGCGTTTTGATCAAGCTGAATCTCGGGTGGCATTTCCAGCCCACTATCTGGAGTTACCCCTGAAGTTTGCCGATCCTTTTACCGCCAAGCGGCTGCGGAAACAGTGTCAGCAGCAATTGGATTTTTTACAGGCCAAAAGCGACATTACCGTTCTGGTACGTGAGTTGATTTATAGTGAGGAAGATGGATTACAGTCGATCGAAGAGGTTGCCGCAAAGTTATGTGTTTCTAAGCGTACCTTGCAGCGTTTGCTTAAGCGTGTTGATCAGAATTTTAATACTCTTTACGACACTACGCGTGAACAAACCGCGCGGATGATGATTCAACGTGGAGATTTGTCCCTGAATCAGATCGCAGTGAAGCTGGGTTATTCGACCAATGCCAGTTTTAACCGTGCCTTTAAACGCTGGACGCAAAAAACACCGGGTAAATATACTGGCTAAGTCTTTTGAAAACCGCCATCTATCCAGCGATTAATGGGAAGCGTGTCGTTTATGGGTACGTGACGCGCTATGTTTGAATACATCAGGAAGATTGCTGGCTTGCAAATCGGTATCGGAGTCGAGGATAAAGTGTGCATTGATATAATGTTCTAATTGCTCGGCTTTTGTCTCACCGCTGATCACTTGTCCACAACTCGGACAGATCGAACAAAACAAATATGATTTGCTGAGCAAAAGATGATCTAATTTTTCCTGATGGGTCGCATCACAACTGAGACATTGAAATTCAACAAGATTGTCCACGTATTTCTCCATGCGAAAAGGGGGGGCATTGGCTGATATGAGCGATGAAACAATGGGAAAAGTACAGCTACAAGAGACGTAATAAGCAGGGTTCAATTCAATAGCGGTGTTGCAATAAAAAAAGATACGTTGATTCGAATGGTCGTATTATATGATTGAATATCATAAATTTAATGAAAAAACTGAGCCTATAATTATCTGGTTTTCTTCTATATGGAAATAGTTCATTTCACGCCAGAATGTTACCCTTACGTGCCAATGTAGAGTCATATTTGCAGTTAGATTGCATCAATCAACAAAACTTTAATCCGCCATAACAATTGGGAACGGTATTTTGAGTCGAGAGCTGTACACCGTTGAGTGTCAGTGATATTGGGGTGAGATTTAAGGCACCGAATGATGCACCCAGCGTACCACCAGTGAGTAATGAAACAAGATCACTGGTCGTTAATGTATTTGCTGCTAAGAAGTCATTAAATTGCTTGGCGAACTGAGGGAAGACACACGTTGCAGAGCTGGAGGCATCGGGGCATAAACTGACAGGTGCACTGGGTGTAAGATTGCCGACGAGGACAGGGTTTTTGACCGACATCCACCAGCCTTTTTGGGCAATATCATCACTGGCCGCATCAGGCCATGAAATGCTTTGGCTTTGCAGACTTAACGACAGCGGTGAGTTTAAGGGGATAGAGTGAATAAACCCTAGGGGTTGAATGAATTGTACATTGGCCGAGACGTTATTCACCTGACCATACATATGGGTATTAAAATTAAGACCAACGCCAAAATTACTGAGCAATATACATCCGACGCCACTACAACTTGTTGATGTTGCAACTACAGGTCCGCCTTGTGTCCCTGCGGTACCCGTTGAGGGGTAGATGGTGTTGCCCGGTTGAAAGTTCGGATTATTAGCTGGGGTACCATAGGTATTACATGCACCAGCGCCGAGGAAGCCACAGTCATTATCATCTGGCTTATAGCCGACCACGACATTGGGTAAGCTGGCACTCGGATTCACAGTCAGTTGGGATATGCGATTGCCATTGACCGTGGGTGCAGGGACACTAAAATTAATTCCGGAGAATCCAGGAATCCAAAAACCACCACTGGTGAGTGTAAACCCTGCGGTTGCTGCCGGAATACCGAGTACTTTCGCCTGTAAGTTGCCACTAATCGTATAATTCCCAGATCCCGTGCCCGGGTTATAAACGGGAAAGAATGCCGGTGCGGTTGAGATGGTTCCTGTCAGGGTGTTGGCGGCACCAGTGGATTGCACCTTCATATAACCTGACAGCGTCTTTATGCCGTTTGCTGAAGTTGTATTTTGTCCCGCTTGCAGTAATCCAAGGACCGACTGAGCGCCAAATTGAACCCCTGAAATCTGACGTGTCGAAAGGGATGTTGGATTTTTAATTGCAAGTCTTAAAAAAGGATTGGTAATCTTTGCATCACAACCCGCGACATTGCTTGCGCCTGCTGGACAGCCTGCCGTTCCAAGATTACCACTTAAACTGACATTCTCCATATCAATATCGCAGCCCGGCCCATTCACGCCACCACAGCCCAATTGCAAGTGTTGGATATTGGTATTGATATCCAGAGTGGCATTCATCCCTAGTGTAAAAAAACCAAAGTCAGATGTGTTTGCACCACTCCCCGTGCCAGAAGGCGCAATATAATTGGTATAGAAGGCAGCTTGACCTGTAGCCTGGCTCATCTCTGCGTCACTGAGTTGTTGGATGGCCGCCTGGGTGTATGTACTAGGCCAGATTATGAGTGTGCAGATGAGTATCGCGAGGGAAATATCTCGATTAAACAGAGTCATTGATGCACGTCCATGTGTGTTTTTTTGCGAGCGGGATAAGCAGGCCTATGCCGCCATGCATATCCGATATTCTGATTTGTTATTTTCTGGTTTATCTTTGAGCGATATAGCACAATGGGTGACAGATTTTTATCATTGCGTGCCAATTGATGAGGATGAGTTTGCACGTGATCAACGGTTGTGAATAATTGCAATTATTTAGGGATATGCCCGAAACTATAAAATTTTGTGCATGATTTCTATTTTTGCGATTTATCAATGAACAAGTTGTTTCTCTCAAGACGGGGTCTCCATCAAGTGGCAATATCAGATCAGCATAACTACGTCTGGTCATTTATGGATTCATCATCGTACAAGGAAGCGATCAAAACGGGATTCGGAATATGCTCGTGTATAACGCCCAAATAAACGACTCAGCATGTGTGATGCATTATTTTTCATGTTTTCTCATGAACGACCTGAAACTGTAGAGTGTTTTTTATGAGTATTTCTAAAGCACTCGACTATCCCAAAATACCCTGTGTCTATCTCAATATTCTGATCAAAACAGTTGAAGAGTGGCATATCTCCCCAGAACAGCTTTTGCTGGGATGTGGCCTTTCTTTAGAGTCCTTGAATAGTTCTGATTTTCGTGTGGATTATCCTATTTTTGCTAAATTGCTATTCAGGGCAGTACTTTTGACCAAGGAACCAGGTCTGGGATTTTTCATTGGTCGGCAGATGAAAATCAGCAGTCACGGTTTAGTTGGATTTGCGGTTATGGTGGCGAGTAATATCAGAGATGCTCTTAACATTATTGAGAATTATGCAAAAATTCAGGTCCCTCGCCTAAACTTAAAATTGACTGTAGAAGAGAAAAATGCCTGCTTTTCTTGGGATCCTGATTGGTTAAATCTGAAAAATGATAATGATCGTCAGGCCTATGAGATCATAGCTATATTCAGTTGCTTAGCGGCAATTGAGGCGATCCCTATTCTTTGTGGACAGAAAGTGGGCCCAATTCGTATCGATTTTATCTTTAAACGTCCTGCTTATTTTGATCAATTTGAGTCGTTGATCAATCAGATTATGGGCGAAGTACATTGTGATCAGCCTTATACACGGATTGTTTTGCCAACCAGCGCTTTGGAACTTCCCCTACTGCTGGCAGATTCGGTCACGGCCAAGCTAATGATTGAGCAATGCCAACGGGAGTTGGATAAATTACTTGCAGAGAGCAGCATAGTGAGGCATGTCCGTGTGCACATTTATAATGATAAAGAGGGAATTCGATCAATAGAGGATGTTGCAAAACAACTAAAACTTTCTAAACGCACCTTACAACGACTCCTTAAAAACTCGGACCAGAGTTTTAATGCTATCTATGACGATGTCCGTGAACAAAAAGCACTTTTGCTAGTCAAACGTAAGGATTTATCTTTAGATCAGATTTCCGAAAAACTCGGCTATGCCAATAGTGCAAGTTTTAATCGCGCGTTTAAACGCTGGACAGGGCAGACACCGGGTAAATATATGGAAGAAAGCGTAAGATGAGGGTAACCCCTCGTGTGATTGGAATCGGTTAAGAAGTGTGTTCCGAAGATGAGGGATGCAACGAAAAACAATAATTCAATAAAGAGGACAGCAGGATGACGGACTATGACTACGATTTCATCATTATCGGTTCAGGCTTTGGCGGCAGCGTCTCTGCACTACGTCTGACGGAAAAGGGCTATAACGTTGGTGTGATCGAGATGGGGCGACGCTGGACACCTGACAATCTGCCGAAGACCAACTGGAAACTCAAAGATTATTTCTGGAATCCCGCGATTGGGTTGCGCGGTTTTTTTCGCATGCGTTTTTTCTCGCATGTCATGGTGGTCCATGGCAATGCCGTGGGCGGCGGTTCGATCACTTATGCCAATACCCTGCTGGTGCCGCCGGACCATATCTGGGATGAAGGCACGTGGGCAGGGCTGGATGACTGGAAGGCGGTCATGCCTGCTCACTATGCCACCGCGAAGCGCATGCTCGGCGTGACACCAAACAAAATACTGGGTCCTGCGGACCATGCTTTGCAACGAGCCGCGATTGAGCAAGGCTGCGGGGAGACCTTCTATCCTACGGATGTCGGTGTGTTCTTTGGCGAGGAAGGCGACAAACGTGGCATATCATACCCCGATCCCTATTTCGGCGGTGCGGGTCCTGCGCGTAATAGTTGTATTGGTTGTGGCGGTTGTATGGTGGGTTGTCGTTATAACGCTAAAAATACATTGGATAAAAATTACCTCTACTTGGCGGAAAAGAACGGTGCCAAGGTCTATGAAGAAACCAAGGTGGTGGATGTCAGAGCGCTGAATGACCAAGCCGATGGTGCAGACGGCTATGAAGTGTATACGGTGAATTCGCTGACGCGAACCAATACCAATCAGCGCCGTTTCACCGCCCGCAACGTGATTTTTGCGGCGGCATCACTGGGCACACAAGAGTTGTTATTTAGCCTCAAAGAAGAGTCGCTGCCCAATATCTCTGATCAGCTCGGTAAGCGCGTGCGCACCAATGCCGAATCCTTGATCGCGGTGCGCTTTCCGGGCAGCAAGGACAATATGTCAGATGGCATTGCCATCGGTTCCGGAATTTATATCGACGAGCATACCCACATCGAAGCGACGCGCTATCCTGAAGGCTCAGATTTCTTTTCCACCATGACGACGGCGATGACGGGCGGTACGCCCGGTTGGACGCGTGTGGTACTGTGGCTTTGGATGATGCTGAAGATGTTGATCAGTGGCCCAGCAAAATTTTTTCAGGCATTCCGACCTCATGATTGGGCGCGCACCACGATCATCTTTCTGGTGATGCAAACGATAGAAGGCCACTTGAATATGCGTTGGCGCAGGCCGTGGTATAACCCATTTATCAAGGTCTTGCAAACCGAAGGGGATCCCATACCCACCTATATTCCACAAGCTAATGATTTTGCGATCAAGATGGCTCAATCTATGGGCGGTATCCCCCTGTCAGTGACGACTGAGATTCTACTTAATATTCCAACCACGGCGCACTGTATGGGCGGCGCAGGGATGGGGGCGAGTAGCGAAACCGGGGTGATTGACAGCCAGAATCGGGTCTTTGGTTATCAGAACTTATATGTCTGTGATGCATCAATGCTGGGGGCGAACCTCGGGGTGAATCCGAGCCTGACCATCACGGCTTTGGCCGAGCGTGCGATGTCGTTTATCCCACCCCCAAGAGTGCCACAACATAAACGATACCTGATCATGCCCCTGATCAGCAGTAAAGCGCAGTAAACTAAAAATATCGCCAAAATCGATTACGGCACTGGCTCGCCAAAACAATAAAGATCGATTGAATCTCATGGGATGTGTAAGTCAAGGAGAATAACAATGACGACGACCACGCGCCAAGCCACCAGACGGATGTCACTACTGGATACCGCCTTTGTGAATGTAGAAACACGCGATACGCCAATGCATATCGGAGGCCTACAGATTTTTTCATTACCGCCCAATGCACCGCCAGACTTTGTCAAAAACATCGTTCGTCGTTTTCGCAATACCACCGTGGTCGGTCGTCCTTTTAATATGAAATTAGAAAAGACACTCTGGGCCCGTATTGCCCCGTCTATGATCGTGGTCGACGCGGATGATATTGATCTGGCCTATCATGTGCGTCATTCAGCACTACCAGATCCGGGCGGTGAGCGTGAACTGGGTGAGTTGGTGTCGCATCTGCATAGTCAGTTGCTGGATCGTTCAAGACCGCTGTGGACTTGTCATGTGATTGAAGGGCTACAAAACAATCGCTTTGCCATTTACTCCAAAATGCACCATGCCCTTGCCGATGGCATCAGTGCGATGCGCCTCAGTGCTAGTGCCCTTGCGACCGAACCCGATGGTGAGTGGTTCCCCGCATGGGAGCACCGCGAACCAACTCAGAAACGTAAACGAAATCATGACTCTGCACGTACCGTTGCCGCAAAGATCACGGCGCGGGAGTGGCCGCAGATTATGAAACAGGCATTTCAGCCCATGTTTAAGCGTGAACCGGGGAGTGAGTCAGTACTACGACCTTTTGAAGCACCGCCTTCGATTCTCAATGGGGAGGTGACGTGCGCGCGTCGCGTTGCAACTCAGCAGTTGGATATGGAGCGGATGAAAAGGGTTGCCAAAGCTGCTGGCGGCTCGCTTAATGATGTCTTTCTTGCGGTCTGTAGCTCTGCGCTAAGACGGCATTTGCAGAGTCAGGATGCCTTGCCCGATCGGTCCTTGATTGCGGGTGTGCCTGTCAGTTTGCGCGAGGCGGGGGATGACTCGATGAGTAATGCCATCGGCTTTTTATGGGCCGCGTTGGGGACAGAGCTGGGTGATCCTAAAGCGCGTTTTGCTGCTATTCGTTCCTCCATGGAGGTTTCGAAAAATCACCTGAAAAGTTTGCCCCAGCAAGCGCGTATCGCGTTTACCCTGCTGACCAGTATGCCCACCGCATTAGTACTGATGAGTGGACTTGGTGCGAAGATCAGACCACCCATGAATCTCACGATTTCCAATGTGCCGGGCCCTGAACATATTTTATATCTGAATGGGGCCAAGCTTGAGGCGACTTTTCCGATTTCGATTCCTGTGCAAGGGCAGGCGCTGAACATCACGTGTGTCAGTTATGCGGGGCAACTCAATGTTGGCTTTACTGGCAGCCGTGACAGTTTACCCGGCTTACAAAAAATGGCGGTCTATGCAGGTGAGGCTTTAACTGAGCTGGAAACGGTCTTTGGTGTAATTCCCGCGTAAATAGGGTGGTTGAGTTGGCATATATCGTTGCTAAATCATGTATTTTTCTGGCGTGGTTTGAATTAGACTGGTCTGTATAGGCGTCATTTTTTGAACGCTGCTTTTTATTCATTGCGTTGGGGCAACCATGAGTCATCATCTGAAAGATTTTAACAATAAATTGATTCTGATCACTGGCGCAGGCTCGGGGATTGGTCGTGCGACCGCGCTCAAATTTGCTGATCTGGGCGCTAAGCTTATTGTCTGTGACCGTAACCTTGCTGCATTGGAAGAGACCAAACAGCTACTTGCCGCCAAAGATAACCATGCGATTTTAGAAATCGCCGATGTGTCGGATTGGCAGGCGATGCAGTGGCTGGCCGATCGTGTCCATGCCCAACATGGGGTACTGGATGTGCTGGTCAATAATGCCGGTGTCGCCAGTTCCGGTGATTTTTTAAGTACGCCGATTGAAGATTGGCGCTGGTTACTGGATATCAATGTGATGGGCGTGGTCCATGGCTGTAAAGCCTTTGGTCAGAAGATGGCAGAACGTAAATCAGGACATATTGTTAATCTGGCCTCTATGGCCGGTTACTATGCGGCGCCTGAAATGGCGGCATATTCGGCCAGCAAGCATGCGGTCATGGGCTTGAGTGAATCGTTACGTATTGAGTTTGCCGAGTACAATATTGGTGTCAGTGCCATTTGCCCCGGCGTGATCAATACTAATATCGTCAAAGCGATGCGTGCGCATGGTGCCGCAGAGCAAGCACAAGCGAAGATTGCCGATATTTATCGCAAGCGCAACTATGGCCCTGAGCATGTCGCTGAGGCGATTGTGAATGCAGTCACCCATAACCGCGCAGTCGTGCCAGTCAGTCCCGAAGCTTGGGCAATGTACGCCGGCAAGCGTTTTACGCCATCGCTCATTGATGCGGTTCAGCGTAGCAAGCCTTTTCGCAAATTAAAGGATTATGCACAGAAGCATTAAAGGGTATTAGGATTTAAGTCTGGGGTAAGGCAAAGATCAACCTATCTTTGCCTGCGGTTTTTAGCGTTGAGTACAGTGATGAAAAACTGGGTCTTCTTTGCTTTTATTTCCATGTTCTTTGCCGGCTTCACCTCGGTCATCGCCAAGCAGGGCTTGGTGGGGATATCGGGTGAACTTGGACTGACCATCCGCACGGTATTCGTGTCGGTGTTTGTCTTAGGCTTTGCATTATTCTTTGTCTCCAGTCAGGAGCTGGCTCAGGTCAATAGCAAGAATCTATTCTGGCTAGGTCTGTCTGGCATCACCACGACGCTGTCTTGGATCTACTATTACAAAGCTCTCAAACTCGGTGAAGTCTCTACCATTGCATTGATTGATAAGGGCAGTGCAGTTGTGGCAATTCTGCTGGCGTGGTTGATCTTGCGGGAAATGATCACACTGCGCATGGTTGCTGGCGCAGCGTGTATTGTACTGGGACTCGTGATTATTTCTAAGAAATAGGCTGCTGTGGATTCTCTGACAGGGTTCCACCACCCAATGCGAGATAAAGTAAAGCGGTGTCCTGATACTGCTGTACTTTGGCTCGAACCAATGACAGCCGGGCTTGATGAGCGAGTCGTTCCGCATCTAGCAGTGGGAGGACGCCGCTGTTGCCCAGTTGGTAGCTTAAGTCGGTCAGTTTGAGAGAAGATTGAGCTGCATCGAGAGCCTGTTGCTGAGTCTTGATTTGTTCTGCATCATGCTCTAAGGCTTTCAACACATCCGCGACCTGACCAAAGGACTGCAAGATCACCTGCTGATAATTCGCAAGTTCACTCTGATAGGCCGCTTCCGCCGCTTTCTTCTCTGCACGTAACGTCCCGCCATTAAACAGCGGTGCACTGAGTCCGCCTGCAATCGCCCATGCATTCGCCGTCGATTTAAAAAGATCGACAGGGGTCAACGCCTGCTGAGTCATGTTGGCTGTCAGGGTCAGGCTGGGGTAGAGGTTGGCGGTTGCCATGCCGATTGTGGCACTTGCTGCATGTAATTGAGATTCTGCCGCCATGATGTCTGGACGGTAGTGCACCAGTGATGAGGGCAGGCTTAACGGCAGTGCCGCAGGTAGATGGAATTCATTCACATCAAAATGTGGCGCCTGCCAGTCGGCTGGGGCTTTACCAACGAGGATCGCGAGTGCGTGAGTGGCTGTGCTCTGCTGTTGTTGCAAAGGCGGCAAGAGTGCCTGATCGGCTGCCAATTGGCTCTGCAAACTCAAAAGATCATTTTGAGTTGCTGAACCAATGATTTTGGCCTTCTGGATTAGGGCAATATTTTTTTGGTCGTCGATCAGGATTTGCTGGATGACTGCAATCTGGGTCTGCGCCGAGACCAAACCGATCACTTGGGCTGCGACGTTGCCGGTCAATGATAAGCGCGCCGCTTGGGTTTGATAGGCTTGGTAGGCCGCGAGCGCTTTCTGCTGCTCAAGGCTGCGGCGTTTTCCGCCTGCAAAATCCAGTAGATAGCTGACTTGTGGACCCACTGAATAATAGGTGAACGGTGGAATATGGAAGTCGCTCGGACCAAACAGGGTTGCGCCATATTTCTGGCGTCCAGCCGTGCCCCCGAGGGAAACTTGAGGATCCAGTGCCCCTGCCGAAGCTTGAACTTGCGCCTGTGCCTGTGCCAAGGTCGCTTGGGTCGCCTGCAAGGTCAGATTGCCAGCCAGTGCTTGTTGCATGACATCATTAAGCTGCGCGGATGCAAAAGATTGCCACCAGACGGATGATACGGCCTGACCACTGACCAGTCGCTGATCACCAGTAGTGATTTGATCCCCCCCCGCCGTAAAGTTGGGTGTGGTCGGGGCGGTGGGTCTGACAAAGTCCGGTCCAACCATACATGCGGACAGTAGAGCGGTCAGGATGAACACTGACAGCGGTTTCATGACGTGATGTGTAGACATACTAAAGGTGACCTTATTCCATAACCACAGGGTGTTCGTTAGACGGTTTTTGCCGCGCTTTTTGGATAAAGACCAACAGCGGTAACAGCACAATCGCCATAATCATGATCAGTTTGAAATCATTGAGGTAAGCGATCATGGCAGCCTGACGCGTGATTTCGTTGTTGAGGATGGCGAGGCTTTGCGGACTTGCCAGATCGATCTTCGCTGCTTGCAGTGCAGGCTGTGCCGCGGGGTTAAACGGCGTGATATGTTCAGCAAGGCTGGCATGCAGGATCTGAGTGTTGCGCGTCAGCAGGATTTGCACCATCGAAATGCCGACACTGCTGCCCAAGTTGCGCATCAGATTAAAAAACGCCGTACCTTCAGTGCGTAGATGCGGTGGCAATGTCGCAAAAGCTACCGTACTGAGCGGCACATAGACCAAACCCACACCGAAGCCTTGCAGCACGCCCGAAATGATCATCGGCCATTCGTTCATCAGCAAAGAAAACTGGGTCATCTGCCAGAGTGAAATGATCGTTAGTACCAGACCAAAGGCGATGAGTACCCGTACCTCGATGCGTCCCACCAAGCGCCCGACGATCATCATGGCGAGCATAGTACCGATCCCGCGCGGTGCAGTGACCAGACCTGTGGTGACGACCGGATAGTTCATCAGCCCCTGCAACATCGGCGGAATCAGCGCCAGTGTTGCGAACAGCACCACACCTACGACAAAGATAAAAACATTACTGGTCAGAAAGTTACGGTCTTTGAACAGAGCCGGGTTCAAGAATGGGCTTTTGTGGCTAAACATATGCACCACAAAGATATACAGTCCAATCCCCGCAACCAGCGCTTCAATCACGATTTCGGGGGATGAGAACCAGCCTTTTAGCTCGCCGCGATCCAAAAAGAGCTGTAATGCACCTATGGCTAAACTGAGCGAGATGAATCCCAGAAAGTCAAAACGACTGAGCGGATTGCCCGGACGCTTGGGCAGAAAGAACAACAGTCCTAAAAACGCCAGAATTCCGATGGGTACATTGATATAAAACACCCAGCGCCAGTTGTAGTTTTCAGTCAACCAACCGCCCAGTGCCGGACCCAGAATCGGTCCCATGGTAACTCCAACGCCCCATGTCGCCATGGCACTGCCGTGACGTTCGGGTGGATTGATATCAAACAGAATCGCTTGAGAGAGCGGCACTAAAGCTGCGCCGCTGATGCCTTGCAGCAGGCGGAACAACACAATCTGCGGCAGGTTTTCGGCAAGACCGCACAGTGCCGAAGCAAGGGTGAAACCTGCAATCGAAATCAGAAAGATCAAGCGCCGATCATAACGATTGGCGAGCCAGCCTGTTAAGGGGATGGTGATCGCTGCGGCAACGATATAGGAGGTCAGCACCCAAGTCATCTGGTCTTGAGTAGCTGACAGGGTGCCTTGCATACGGGGTAATGCCACATTGGCGATTGTGGTATCCAGTGCCTGCATGATCGTTGCGAGCATCACTGCAATGGTGATGATCACGCGATTCTTGCTGAGTGCAGGCGAGATACTCATCAATGACTCCCAAATAGCGAGCGATGGTACTGCGTATCAACTTTGGCAATGGCACTCAAACCACTGTGCAAGGCAAGGTTGTCGACATTATTGATTGAGATACGCACGGGAAGACGTTGCACAATCTTGACCCAGTTGCCCGTCGAGTTTTCAGGAGGTAGCAATGAAAAAGTGGAGCCGGTGCCCGGACTGATGCTGACCACTTTGCCTGTGAGCGCTTTACTGCCATAGGCATCAACATCGATGCTGACATCCTGACCAACACGCATATGGGTGAGATCGGTTTCTTTGAAGTTGGCTTCAACCCAGACATTGGATTTAGAAACTAAAGAAAATACAGGCGTTGCCGCCGCGACATAATCCCCTACTTGTAATTGCTCGACCTTGGTGACAACGCCGTCAATTGGAGCAGTGATGTTGGTATACGACAAATTCAGCTTAGCGCGATCCAGCGCCGCAACAGCAGCTTGGACAGAAGGACTGTCATCGCTGTGCAGATTGGCATTACCGCCTAGATTGGCAAGGACAGTATCTGCACCCTGCTTCTCGGCCTGAATTTGCTGTTCGGCGGTCTGTAGGTCTTGCAGTGTCTTGTCGAGCTGGGCCTGTGAGGAGATGCCTGCTGCGGCGAGTTTTTGCTGACGTGCGTACTCGCGTTTTTGATAGGCAAGATTGTCTTCTGCGGATTTAAATCCCGCCAATTTTTGTTGATAACTGGCTTTGGTCGAGTCAATCTGCAAGCGTGCGGTCGCCAATTGCGCTTCGGCTTCGCGTTCAGCAATCACAAAAGCGCGATTATCAAGCTTGAATAACACATCCCCTTTATGGACGAACTGGTTATCCGACACCAGAATTTCGCTGACGCGTGCCGAGACATTGGTGCTGACCGAGGCGCGAGCTGCGGAGACATAGGCATCATCGGTGCTGACATAGCGTCCGCCCGTTAAATACAAATAGAGACCGATGATAATCAGAATCACGGGCACGCCTATCATCAAAAAGAGACGATTTCTGCCCACCCAATTCTGTTTGATCTCAGTCGGTGCATCGGTGTTCATAGTGAGGCGCTCGTGTGTTGATGAGCCTGTAAGATGGCTCTGGCTTGCGAGATAACGATTTGTTCAATTTCGGCAATGTTGGCTTCGTCGTACTGACTCCAGCCCATATTGAGCAGGATGGCGCGACGTGAGGATTTAAAAACGGTGATTTGTCCCATGAGGGTTTGGGCAATGATTCTGATATCGCTGGTGACCTGTTCTCTGCCTAAGATTCGGGCAACAACCACTGCGATGGTTTCGTGAAAGTCACATACAAACCCTTTGTACAGTTGATTGAAGGCTGAGGTGGGATCGAGCTGTTCACGGCTGTAAATCAGTGAGATCTGATCGCGTTTGGGGTTATGTTCTAAAACGCTGTGAGCCACTTGACGCAGAAAGCGCTCCAGTAGCGCACTCAGTTCAGTCCGATCAATATCAGGCGCTTGCAGTGCGTCATGGACTTGAGTCATCCATACCCCAAGGGTGCTTTTATAGTAGTCAATGATGGTATCAATCACCGCAAAATACAGACCTTCCTTGCTGCCGAAATAATAAGGAATCGCGGCAATGTTCACTCCGGCTTCTTGTGCGATCTGGCGTGTGGATGCTTTCTCATAACCGACTTCGCTATAAATTTTTAAGCCTGCTTCCAAAAGACTTTTGCGTGCAACATCGCCGCGGTCTGAACTTTCATTGCTCGCAGAGGGTGGGGTGTGCTCGTGCATGAGGATTCTCTTTTGGAGGGTGATGCTAGATGAAAAATATAATAAGTCAATCGATTGATTAAATCAATCGATTGACTTTGTACAAAAGATCAGTTTTGTTGATAAGGAAGTGAGATTGTAAGAGTGATTTAATATGAAATGAGCAAGCAACTATTTCTTATTAGGTTGAGTTGATAGGCTATTGCATCGCCTTGATCTCTCATTTTGAATCAAAATTGACAAGTTCTGTTTTTGTACCTACTATGAATGTGACGTTCGTAAACATTCTTCACTCAAACGATATACATCATAGATGGGTCAGTTGACCCCAAAGCCACGGAAATCTGCCATGACGACCCCAGCCAAAGTTCAACAAGGCGCAGCACATGTGCCGCCTCATGCCACTGATCTGTCGAGTGTTTGTATCCTCTGTTCGCATAACTGCGGGGTGAAACTGGATATCGAAGACAATATCATCGTCAAAGTCAAAGCTGATAAAACCAATCCCACGACCAAAGGCTATATCTGTAATAAAGCTTTCGCGATTCCAAACAGCGTCCACCATAAGCAGCGTGTCGAGCATCCCCTTAAAAAAATGCCAGATGGTACGTTTGCGCAAATTTCATGGGATCAGGCGATCTCGGAAATTGCCGCTAAGCTCAATCATATTCGCCATACCTATGCGCCACGCGCAGTAGCGGTCGCGGGCATAGGTGGGCAGGGTAATCACTCCAATGTGTTTGGCGCATTACCACTGCTCTATGCCATTGGTTCCGGATCATTTTTTAATGCGTTAGGTCAAGAAAAGATCCAGCATCCGCTAGTCGATGGTCGTTTGTTCAAGGCTGGTCATGATCACTATCTGGCTGGGGATGAGCATAAAGCCGATTTTGTGTTGTACCTCGGCACCAATCCACTGATTAGTAATCGCGGGGTGAATGCCACCGACACCATCAAAGAAATCGTCAAAGATCCCAACCGCCAGATTGCGGTGGTGGATCCACGCTTGACCGAGACGGCACGTCGTGCGGACTTTCATCTCTGTATTAAGCCCGCTCAAGATGTGTATTTAATGTTGGCGATCAATGCCATCATCGTGCAGGAAGGCTTATATGATCGCGACTTTATTGCCAAAAGAGTGAAAGGCTTCGAGCAAGTTGCGGTCATGCTGAAAAAAGTCGATCGCGAAGATATGGCACGACGTACTGAGCTTGCCATTGAAGATATCGAGGCGGTAGCCCGCGCTTTTGCTGCGGCACCAACAGCCGCGATCTGCTATGACTTAGGTGTTGATCATGGGATTAATACGACGCTCAATAGCTATCTGATTCGGATGCTGTCTTTGATCACAGGGAATACGGGTGTACGTGGCGGTAATGTTTTCGTACAGCAGTTTGGGCCGAAGTTTCCAATCCTACCGCGTCTGCAAAAGCCTTTGGAGTCGGACATTATCGCATCGGCATTGATTGCACCGATGATGCAGTTTTCCCCCAATCTGATACCCGAAGAGATCCTGTCTTCTCATCCGCATCGTATCCGCGCACTGATCGTCGATGGTGCGAATCCGTTGGTCAGTTATGTGGATACCAAGCGCTTCCGCGAAGCCTTTGCCGAGCTTGATCTGCTGGTGGTGATAGAGCCGAACATGACTGAAACCGCACAGGCGGCTGATTATGTCCTCCCGACGCCAGCCGGTTATGAAAAATGGGAAATGGCAGTATTTCCCAAAGACGTGATCTATGCCCAAGTGCGGCCACCTGTGGTCAGCGGTTCACCCGATGCGCTGCCTGAGATTGAAATTTATCATCGACTGGCACTGGCGATGGGTATCGTCAAACCCGCATCAAAACTGGTTTATAGCTTAGCTGCCAAAGCCACTAATCCGCTGTATGCACCAGCCTATCTGGCAGCGATTGGTGCGCTCTCATTCAAAGGCAAACTCAGCAAAGAGGGCATACTCGCCACGGTCGGTCGTTTGTTCTTTACTTTGTATGAAACACTCGGCCCGCAGCTTAAAAATCCGCTGATGGCTTATGTCTGGTTACTTTCAGTGGGTTATGCGCTAACGCGCCGCAAGCAGTTTGATTTGCAGTTCCCAGAGTTTAAGTCAATCAAGAATCCCTTCGTCATCGCACAAAAAGTCTTTGATTTGATCAATGAGCATCCGGAAGGGGTGGTCTTGGGGCTGATGGATGAGGAACGCAACTTTGAGGATTTCTGTCATTACTTGGATAAGAAAGCACGCTTGTATCAGGCAGACTTTATTGCTGATCTAGAAGCGCTTATGGGGCAGGAAGATGCGGTCACGGATTATCCTTTTGTGCTGGATGCGGGTATGCGTACGGGGTGGACCGCCAATACCATCGTGCGCGACCCGTCATGGCGTAAAGGACGGGATATCCATTATGCGATGCTGATTCATCCTGAGGATGCCGAACAGGTGGGTGTCGCTTCGGGTGATATGGTCAAACTAACCACCAAACGCGGTGAAGTGATGGTGCCAGTCAAAGTCGATACCAGCACACGCAAGGGACATCTCCATCTGCCCAATATCTTTGATATGCAGTATCCAGATCCTGTCACGGGTAAGCCAACGCGTACTGGTGTGACGTTAAATGAGCTTTCCGATGTCAATGATCGCGATAAATACACCGCGATCCCCGCACTGAAATACGTGCGCTGTCAGTTGACAGCAGTGACTAAGGTTGCTGTGGATGCCACGTCAGCAGAAGAGGAGGCTGTGGTTTAGCATTCATCTCAATGCCCAGCCACTGCCGTAGTTCCTGATAAACCCGTACATCATCCAAAATCGCGATGTGATGGATATCATTCAATAACACGCGCTTAAGTTTAGGCGCGTGCAAACGGTCCCCTTGGGCATCCTGTGCCAGCGCGCTAGATACAGGCACGATACCATCACCAATCCAGTTGTCGGTATGCGCAGCACTCCAAGCGGTGGCGAGGAGCAGGTGATTGACACCTTCGACTAAGGGCGGCATGCTTTGATCGACCGTGATATGTGCGCCGCGCAGGTCTTTGATGCCGCGACTGCGAATATCCCCCAAGCGCATAAAAGGACGTGTGTAGGGTGTAATGCCCAAGATATTATTCAGTTTATTACCCACGACTTCCCACGGTGCCCCTAAGTGAGGCGAGCCTAAATAGGCAGCATGGCTTAGGCGATTAAGCCAGCGATGCTGATGTGTCTCAGCCCAATGGCTGGCACTGCGAATCAGTAAGCCTCCCATGCTATGTCCAATCAGCCAGAGCGGTTGACCGTGATCTGCAAAGTGCTGCTCAAGCAGCTCCGCGAGCCCTTGACCATTGGCATGGATCGCGCGTCCAGTGTTATAGCGCAGCCAAGCCACACGATAGCCTGCCGTCTCTAACTCCTGATAAAACGCTTGATGATGTTCAGATTGCTGCCATTCCAGATCGTTATGGCAGAGACCGTGTAGAAATAAGATATGCCCTTTGTCTGAAGGCAATGCCCACTCTGTAGCATCCATAAGCCTGCCGCGCTCGCCACGCAGGGTCAGCGTAAGGGCAAAAGGACTGGCCCATGCTTCAAGTTTATCGCCGCAAACACCATTCAATGCGGCCTGACTACGTAAGGTCGGCAGTTGATTAAACTCGGTTTGCTGGGTGGTTAGCAGGTGACTAAAACGTGCCAGCAGAGCAAAGCTGCTGGCCACAATGCGATACGCTAAGGGCGCACGGTGCGGATTGGCACGATGAGTCTGGTTCAATGGGGCAGGCATATCGGTGATGGTACTATGCACTTCTGCCGCAAGGTGAGTGACTTCTTGCGCACTACGCATGGCGAGATGCAACACGGCTCCAGCCATATTGAGTGCGCTGAGATACGGATTGGGTGATTGTTGTTCTTGAGAAATGAGTGCAGGTGTATTCATGAGGAAGTCTTTTAGTGAACACTTGTACACTAATTTATGCTCAGTTCTTGTTGATGTCAATCCTTTTCATGATCTGACTGGTGATCTAACATGTGGTGCCCATCCATGTTTTACAGACAGTCAAATGATCTCTTTCAAAAGAATGAATGCTTCAACCCATGATTTACTTTGAAATGAATCATGGTATATACCTGTACGTCTCATGCTTTTTTGACTCAAACAGGAGCCACCATGCCACATGCTCATCACGAAGTTCACTATAGCAATCGTACCGGCTGGCTGCGTGCTTCGGTCTTGGGGGCAAATGATGGCATTTTATCGGTGGCTAGCCTAGTGATCGGTGTGGCAGCGAGTGGTGCGGCGCCTTCGGTGGTGTTGCTCACTGGCATTGCGGGTCTGGTGTCAGGCGCTTTGTCGATGGCAGCTGGGGAGTATGTCTCGGTCCAGTCGCAAGCCGATACTGAGCAAGCCGATCTCGTCAAAGAACAAGCGGAGCTGAAGCGCAATCCGCAATTTGAGCTCAAAGAGCTGACACAGATTTATGTCGAACGTGGCTTGACCCCCACACTTGCCCATGAGGTTGCGGTGCAACTGACGGAAAAGAATGCCTTAGAGGCGCATGCCCGTGATGAGATCGGACTTTCCAAAACGCTGGCTGCGCAGCCGATTCATGCGGCATTGGCTTCGGCATCGTCGTTTACCGTAGGTGCTATTTTTCCTATTTTGGCCGCATGGTCGAGTCCTGCGCATAGTGCAGCCTTGGTGATTGGTATCGTGAGTACGCTGGCGCTGATGATATCGGGAGGATTATCCAGTTATGCGGGCGGCGTGCCGCTGTATAAAGGGATTGTTCGTGTGACCATCGGTGGCATTTTGGCCATGCTTGTCACAGCGTGGATTGGTTCATTGTTCGGAACGCCTGTCTAATCCTTGTCTTGTCGTTATAAGGTGACAAACATACCAATCGCAGCGCCGCCCATAATGACAGCGGTGGTCCAGCCCAGACAGCGGAGGATCGGTGAGCTGACATGCTTGCCCATGACCTCGTGCTTACTGGTGAGTAATACCACCAGCACAATCAGTGGTGGTGCCAACATTCCATTTAAGACCGCAGAATAGAACAGCATCTTGACGGCGCTGACGCCAACGAAATCAAGGATGAGACCCAAGAGCATCGAGATGACGATGACTGCATAGAACTTTTGTGAGAGGCGCGGCGAGTCGTCCAAGGTGCCCCGCCAACCTTTGGCCTCTGCAACCGCATAGGCGGTAGAACCGGCCAAAACAGGCACAGCCAGCATGCCCGTGCCGATCAAGCCAATGGTAAATAACAGATAGGCACTATCCCCAGCCAAAGGGCATAGTGCTTCTGCGGCTTGTTTAGCCGTTTCAATCTGGGTGATGCCGTGCGCATGAAGCGTTGATGCGGTAGTCAGGATAATGAAAAACATCACCAGATTAGAAAAGAACATCCCCGCGACTACGTCTGTACGTACGTCACTGAGCTCTTCGATGGTCGTTTCTTCACGCTGCTGGTCGGTGATCTTGCCTTGTGCGCGGCCATTTTCGACTTCTTGTGCCGCTTGCCAGAAGAACAAATACGGCGAGATTGTGGTGCCGAGGATGCCGACGAAGGTAGTCAGAAAGGTACTACTCCATTCAACATGGGGGATAAATGTGGCATGCAGCACGGCATGCCAATCAGGTTTGGCTAAAAGCGCGGTCAAAATATAGGCAAAAAGTACGAGGGTCAGCCACTTAAAGACACGGGCAATCAGACGATAAGATGAGAAAAATAATAAAGAAATGATCAGCAGCGCATAGATTGGTGTCCAAAAATATGCCGGAATCCCAGTCATCATTTCGCTGGCTTCAGCCATCCCTGCAAGGTCAGCGCCGATGTTAAACACATTGGCAATGATCAACAGTCCACAGGCGCCCCAGAGCACCCAGCGTGGAAAATGCAGTGCGACGGCGCCAGCCAATCCCCGACCGGTAACCAGTCCAAGACGCGCGCACATCAACTGCACAGAAACCATGAGTGGAAAGGAGAAGAGTGCCATCCATAGCGGCATATAACCGAAGGAGGCACCCGTAACTGAATAGGTGGAGATGCCGGACGGATCATCATCCGCCGCGCCAGTGATGACGCCGGGTCCCAGATTGGCAAAGAACTTGCGCACACGTCCGACTTGAGCAGGAGGCGGGAGCGAGATTTTTTCTTGCAGATGAAATTCTGATTCACTCATCGCACGCATCCTTGTTGTCGCTCTTTATTGTTTTTATACACCTAAAAGATGGAGGTTATGTGCTTATTCAGACTTATTTTTTAGGAATTCATTGTTCAAAGAAGCAATACATGCAATGACCTTGTCTGGATCATTATGCGATGAATCAGCTCGCCCTTAAATCTCGATCTGACTCCCAATCTCCACAACCCGATTAGGCGGGATCTGGAAGTAGTCACTGATGGCCGAGGTATTGCGTGTCATGGAGATAAACAGCTTTTCACGCCAAGGCGCCATGCCAGAGCCCACGGTATGCAGGATGCGTTCGCGCGAGATGAAAAAGCTGATCTGCATAAAGTCACACGGCAAGCGCAGTAACTCTAAGCCTTGCTCCAGCGCATGCGGCACATTCAGGCTTTCTTTAAAGCCATAACACGCTACTAAGCGATAAAAGTGATCATCAATCTGCTCCACGCGTACTCGCGATTCGACATCGACATAAGGCACGTCTTCTGCGACGACCGTGAGCAGAATGTTCTTTTCATGCAAGACTTTGTTATGTTTTAAGTTATGCATCAGGGCATTGGGCACAATATTTTGATTGGTGGTGAGAAACACCGCCGTACCAGAGACCTTAAAGGCATGCTTTGACACGCTTTGAATAAAGATGTCGAGCGGCGGGGAGCCTGCTTTTAACTTCTCCAAGACTAGGGTCCGGCCCCGCTTCCAGGTCATCATGATCGTAAAGGTGATGACCCCAACGGACAGCGGGAACCAGCCGCCATCGGTAATTTTAAGCATGTTGGACGTGAGGAACAGTAGGTCCGGCACCAGAAAAGGGATCGCAACCAAGAGCATTTTGGGCAGAGACCAGTGCCATGTGTAATACATGAGACACGCTACCAGCAACGTGTCGCAGAACAGGGTGATGGTGACGGCAATACCATAAGCTGATGTCAGGCTGGCGCTGGATTTAAAGGTCGCCACCAGAATCATGATGAGGATCAATAATAGCCAGTTCAGTACTGGGATATAGATTTGCCCGATCTCCGACTCTGAGGTATGTAGAATAGTCATACGCGGTAAATAGCCCAGTTGCATCGCTTGTCTGACCATCGAGAACACCCCAGAGATCACAGCCTGTGAGGCGATGACGGTGGCGATGGTGGCCAGCACAATCATGGGGTACATCAGCATTTTCGGCACGAGCAGATAAAACGGATTTTCAATCGCTGCTGGGTTTTGCAATACCAGCACGCCTTCGCCGGCATAATTTAAGACAAGGCAAGGCAGGACCACGACAAACCATGCCCACTGGATGGGCCTGCGACCAAAATGCCCCATATCCGCATAGAGCGCTTCGGCTCCTGTGATAGTCAGGACAATCGCTCCCATGGTAATAAAGGCGGTCATGGGATGCATGGCAAAGAAATGAATTGCCCAGTACGGATTGCCCAGCGCGAGAATGGTCGGATGTTCGATGACTTTAACGAGTCCCAATAGTCCAATGGCGATAAACCACAGCAGCATGATCGGTCCAAAGTAGCGCCCCACAGCAGAGGTGCCTCGACGCTGGATCAGAAATAATGCAACCAATACACTCATGGTGATGGGCAGAATATAAGGGGTGAAGATGGATGTCCCCACCGATAAGCCTTCAACCGCGGACAGCACCGATACTGCCGGGGTAATAATCCCATCACCAAAGAATAACGCTGCGCCAAAGAGCCCTAATGCAATCAGAATATTACGCATTTTTGGACCGAACTGAGGGTTATGCAGATTGAGTGCGAGCAGGGCCATGATACCGCCTTCGCCTTTGTTATCTGCACGCATGATGATGATGGCAAATTTCAAAGATACGACAATCATGAGTGACCAGAAGATCAGAGATAGAATCCCAAGCACATTGGCATGATCAATCGGAATGCCGCCATCGCTATGAAAGCAGGTCGTCAAAGCGTATAGCGGACTGGTGCCGATATCGCCAAAAACGACGCCTAAAGCACCCAGTGCCATGGTCGATGTATTTGGTGATTTTATGGTGGATTCGGTCATGATGTTGACTACCCAAGCGTCTTCGTTAATGAAGTAAAGTTATTTTCGCCGCTGACTTTTTTCTGATGTTATCGCTGGATCATAGCAGGGTCAGATACGTTGACCATACGCCATCTTGTAGGATTTATCATTATTTTTGATGGAGAATGGAGGGAGATGGTGTGTTTCGTGCAGTGGGATTTTAAGAGGATGCGCTGTTGTGGATTAACATCGAGACGATACTAATCCATTCTTTTAAGGCGCTCACTCAAGTCACCCATATTAAAGGGCATATCGAGTTTGACGCCATAACTGCCTTCGCTGTCTTTGTTTTTCCAGCCGCCGATGATCACGGCATCGACCAAAAAGAAGGTACTGCGAGCGATTTTTAAGGTATCCAATTCATCCAGAAAGTCGAAGGCTTCTTGTTTGGAGAGATAACCCACGGTTTCGGTATTGATCTTGACCACGCACGCTTCAGGATCATGGGGGTTGTTGGGTTCGTGATTTAAGGTGGCGACTGCATAATGTTCTTTAGGCGTTTCCGTTTTTGTGCCCGCAATGCGTTTCAGCGCTTGCTGATAGCTATGTTCACCGACAATTTCAAAATCAAATTCTTTATAACCCGTGATTTTATAGATCGATGCCGTTGTCTGAAAAAAATCGACGTGTTTTTTAATTGACCGAATTGCAAGATAAGCGATTGCACAGACAACCAGCACTGCAATGACGATTAGAACCATCTCCATAACCTCTACCACTCCCCAAGTTGAAAGATTAACACAGAAAAAGTGCGATAGGGCTATCCCTCATGATTCTAGATGCGTTTGCTATGCGCTGCACTGGGCGTGAATCGAAAGAAGTATTGAAGTCAACCCTCTCATTTTAGGGAGGAGTGTTCTTAAATATCGGTATTCCTTGTCATCGATGAGCAGGTCTATAGTGATCGTGTTGCAAGAGCAAGTTGTCCAAACACATTACTTTTTTAAATAAAGAGAGCGAGCATATGAAAGCCTATATCGTTGAACAAGCTGGTGGAATCGAAGTATTACAATTGAAAGACATCTCATCGAAAGCTCCCAATGCTGATGAGGTCCAAATTCGTGTCCGAGCTTTTGGAGTCAATCGCGCAGAGATTTATCGCCGAGCAGGTAATATGGGTGAAATTACAGCCCCTGTTGTGCTAGGTATTGAAGCGGTTGGAGAGGTGATCCATGACCCCGCTGGCGTTTTTCAAGTTGACGAAAAAGTCGCCACTGCTATGGGTGGTCTGCAATTCACGCGTCATGGCAGCTATGCTGAAGAAGTGACGGTATTGCGTAGTAATGTCATTTCACTTAAAGACACCACACTGCCCTGGCGTGAGCTTGCGGCATTGCCTGAAGCCTATCTCACCATTTGGGGTGCTTTGGTCAAAACCCTTAAAGTGCAGGTGGGACAAACTATTCTGATCCGTGGTGCAACCTCGTCAGTTGGGTTGGCTGCGGTGGCTTATGCCAAATCATTAGGACTCCGTGTTATTGCCACAACCCGCAATGAGGCGAATCGTGCACGTCTGCATACGATTGGTGCTGATGTGACGATCGTAGATAACGGCGCCATCGCGGATTTGGTCAAAGCCGTGGTGCCGAGTGGTGTTGACGTTGCACTTGAGGTAGTAGGTGCTTCTACCTTGAAAGATACCATCAAAGCAGTCAAGCCTTTTGGCGCGGTGACAGTCATTGGCTTGTTGGGCGGTGCGCCAGTCTTGTCAGATTTTCATTTAATGCAGGATTTACCAACTGCAGTACAACTCAGCTTTTTCCCCAGTGGGCTGATCGGAACATCAGCATTGCCGTTAACTGACAATCCATTGGTTGAGATTGCACATCAGATTGCTGCAGGTCATATCCCTTCTATTGTTACTCAAGTTCTGCCATTTTCTGAGGTCAGACAGGCGCACACCATGATCGAGAACAATCAGGTATTGGGCAAGCTGGTTATTGAAGTTTAATCACATCACTGGAGAAGATCATGTCAAATACAATGCTAAGTATTGCGGCCGTTACTGTACTTGTTTTGGGGTCCACCTCAGTGATGGCGCAGAGCCCTGCAACTGTTCAGCATGAGGCAATTATTACACCTCTGCTCAGTTATCAGAACGCGCTGAATGCTTCTGATGTCGATCAGGTCATAAACCTGTACACCCAAGATGCTGTTTTTATGCCCCAGAACCATTTGCCTGCTGTTGGGATTGAGCATATTCGTCAAGTCTATAGCGATATTTTTAAACTTATCAAATTGAATGTGAAATTTACAATTGATGAGGTAAAGCCGATTGGAGCTGATTGGGCCTATGTCCAGACGCGTTCTGCTGGCACAACCCAGTTACTGCAGACTGCAACTCTGGTGACCCTATCCGAGGCCAATCAAGAGGTGTTTCTTATGCATCGCGAGTCAAATGGAAAGTGGCGTATTGCGCGCTATATTTTCTCAACAACCAATCCGCCAAAACAATAGTTAAGCTTAATGATTTGCAACTTATTCACTTAGAGGAAACATAATGAAAATTTCTATTATCGGTGCGGGCGCAATTGGCTCAGCAATAGCGCGTAAACTGGCTCAAAATGGCATTCAAGCTACGATTGCAAACAGCCGTGGTCCTGAGTCCTTAAAAGCGCTGACAGATGAATTAGGTCCGAACATCACAGCGGTCAGTCTACAAGAAGCAACGCAAGCCGATCTGGTCTTTGTTGCTGCTAACTGGAATCGCCTGTCCAGTGCGTTAAAAGATGCGGGCTCGTGGCAGGGCCGTATCTTGGTGGATGCCAATAACGCCGTTGAAGTTCCGTCCTATCAGGCTGTGGATTTGGGTGGCCGTGCATCCAGTGAAGTTGTTGCTGATTGGGCTGCAGGTGCTCGTGTCGTCAAAGCTTTTAACCATTTACTGGCACGCGTACTGGATTCTGATCCGCAGGTTAATGGTGGTCACCGAGTATTGTTTCTGGCGGGAGAGGATGCGGATGCCAAGAAGACGGTGAGTGATCTGATAACACGCCTAGGTTTTGCACCTGTCGACCTGGGAGGATTCAATGAGAGTCGATTGGTTCAGTTTCCGGGTGGCCCACTGGCCATATTAAATTTGGTGAAATACGACTAATGGGTTGTCAGATATTCGTGCCATGACGCATTTTGCGTTAACGATGACACGGTTTATAGGATTCCCTGCGCCACATTCTCTGGGTAGCGATGCTGTGTCGATGATTACCGTTCATTGACCCCAGTTGCATTTATTGACCTTAAAAAAGAGATTCAAGGTCAATGGTATGCCACTGGATGTGGCGTATGCTTTTTTTAAAGCCGAGGTATTGATTAAGGCTCGGGACTTTAAAACAGGCGTATTGATAGGGAGATGTTAGGGATGAAGTTACACGGACAAACCATTATTTTGACGGGATCATCCAGCGGGATTGGTGAGCAAGCCGCCTATCAATTATCAGGTCTCGGGGCACGCTTATGTCTCGTCGCTAGACGCACTGAGGAGCTTGAGCGTGTCGCAGAGGCGATTCGCGCCAAAGGTGGTGAGGCATGGGTTTATCCGTGTGATCTGTCAGAGCCTGCGTCGGTCAATGCGTGTGCCGAAGCGATCTTACAAGCGCATCCACGTATTGATGCACTGGTCAATAATGCTGCGCACTCCATCCGTCGTTCGATTCAGGATTCTTTGGATCGGCCTCATGACTTTGAGCGCACCATCCAATTGAACTATCTCAGCGCCGTGCGCTTGACGCTGCGCATTCTGCCGCGTTTTATCGAGCAGGGCAGTGGTCATGTGGTGAATATCACGACCATGTCCTCGCAGTTTCCAATTCCACTTTTCTCTGCTTATATTGCCAGTAAAATGGCGCTTGAGTCCTTCTCACGCTCACTTCTGGCTGAGTTTGCGCATAAAGGAATCACCACAACGGTGGTGTATTTCCCACTGGTACGCACTCCGATGTCATCACGGACTGCCATTTATAAACATGAGCGGATGATGACGGTTGAGCGTGCGGCGGGCTGGATTGTTGAGGCTGTGGAAAAACGTCCTGTTCGAGTCAGTAGTCCGGTAGGCGTCATGGGTGAGGTAGCTTTGGCTGCTATGCCCAGCGTGGTGATCCGTGCGATGCAACCTTATTTCCGCCAGCGTGACAAGCGGCTTAAAGATCGCTTGGCAAAAGATTGAATCATAGCGTCTTAGTTACGCAAAGTTCGAGTACAGACAACAATCGACTACTGGGCAGGTGGTGGCTGGAAGACTAATCTCAGGGCACACATTGAGGTGTCAAATGGAGCAACAATCATGAGAAAACCAACAATTATACTCGTTCATGGGTTTTGGGGCGGCGCTGCACACTGGAGTAAGGTGATCGTGGAACTGGCCAAAAAAGGCTATACCTCGATCAAGGCTGTAGAACTCCCGCTTACATCACTGGCTGATGATGCTGAGCGCACCCGCAAGATGATTGCCCAACAAACAGGTCCAGTTTTACTCGTTGGCCATTCCTATGGCGGCGCCGTGATTACGGAAGCTGGTGATCAACCGAATGTGATCGGGCTGGTGTATATCGCTGCTTTTGCACCCGATGCTGGCGAGAGCCCCGGTGGTATTACCCAAGAGCATCCTCCTGTTGCCGCGCCCAATCTGGCTCCCGATAGCGATGGTTACTTGTGGGTCAAGCCAGAGCTGTTCCGCGAAAGCTTTTGTCAGGATTTGACCTCGGATGAGGGGTTGGTAATGAGCGTGACGCAGAAAGCGCCGCTTGCGAGTACCTTTGGCGATGCAATCACGGCACCGGCGTGGAAAAATAAACCATCGTGGTATCAGATTTCCAGCGAAGACCGCATGATTGCTCCTGAAAATCAAAAGCGGATGTCAGCGCGCTTGGGCGCACGCAGGGTGATTACTTTGGCTTCGAGCCATGCCTCACTGGCATCACAGCCTGTACAAGTCACTGATTTGATTGATGAGGCAGCGCATGCGCTGGGTTATGTCTAAGGACTGACGTTGCTTTAATGCATCATTGCAAACTGCCGGACGACAACGAAGGACTGCGTTGATCGTCCGTTTTTATTTTTGAAGGCCGACTTTTTTAGTGACAAATATTATTTTTTGAAATTGATACTCAGACTGAGGGTGTCAGGAGATGACATCTCATTGGGACTTGTTTTTAGATGATGATCGTCATATGATTCATTATAAATGATGATCATCATCTAAATATTCAGCAAGATTTCAGAAGGAAAACCGCTATGAATACTGCCAGCATCACGCCGCAGAGTTTCACCCCCCGCGACATCGCCATTCGCTTTTTAACCCCTGATCCACGTAAACAGCCTGCTGAAGATCAGTTGGGCAATTGGGTGCAAAGCAAGCGTTCAATCACAACCCAAGCAGGGCAGGTGCATGTCTCCAGTGCGGGGCAGGGACCCTTGGTGATGTTTGTGCATGGCTGGGAAGGCAGTATTCTGGATTTTGAGCCGTTGATTGTGGCGACCCTAGCACAAGGCTTTAGCGTCGCGGCGATTGACCTTCCGGCACATGGTCGCTCTGAGGGCAAGCGAACCTCAATCCCTACTTGTGCCAAGGCACTGCTGGAGATCCAGACGGCGCTAGGACAAGATTTTTATGCGGTGGTCGCACACTCTCTAGGGGCGGGTATTAGCGGTGACTCACTTGAACGTGGGCTGATCGCAGGCAAAGCCGTATTGATCTCACCGCCGCGTCGTTTTATGGATGCAATACAAATGACGGCGGTTCAATTGGGCTATGACGAGACGGCTCGGCAACAGATGATTGATACGTTGCGGGAGTTTGGTGTAGACCCAGTCCATGTTGATCTGCAAAAGTCTGCCACTCACCTTACGATCCCTGCTTTGATCCTGCACTCAGATGATGATCGGGTGATTCCGATGATTGCGGCTCAAAGTGTGGCGGCAGCATGGGCGGGGAGCCGCTTTGTACCGCTTACAGGTCTAGGGCATCGGCGTTTGCTTGCGGATGCAGCAGTTATTCACGAGGTGATGGGTTTTTTGGGAGAGGCATAAAAGCTCTTGCAGTTAAGAACGCAAAGCGCTACCCCACCAATGGATGCACACTCAGGTAATCTACCAGATACTCTCGAAAGACCCGCACTTTCCGTGACAATTGTTTGGCAGGGGGGTGCAGTATATTCAATACTCCGATGACAATGGATGTCTCCGGTAGGATGCGTACCAGATTGCCCGCCGCCACATCATGACGTGCCAAAAAGGTCGGCAGGGCTGCGATGCCGATACCTGCTTTGGCGGCTTCCTGTAAGAACAGCATATCATCTCCAGTCACTGCAGGTTTTTGCGTTGGTTGAACCAACTGGGGAATGCGCATATCTCGATAAACCAACCATTGGTGATCTGCCGCTTCAATCAGCGTGCGCGGTGTGCCGGCGCGCGCTAAATAGCTAGGCGCTGCATAGACATGCATCACGATATCGGTGAGAGGGCGAGCGATCAAGGTCGAGTCATTCAGTTTGGCTTTCACCACCCTTAGAGCGACATCGATGCCGTCATTCACTAGATCAACCAGATGATTGCTGATATGCACTTCGACCTGAATCGCAGGGTAGCGGGCAGTGAATCCTGCCAACGCCCCAGCCAAAAATTTAATTGCAATATCGCCAAGTACCGTGACGCGGATCAGCCCTGCGGGCTGCTCCTCGCGCTCAGGTAGCCCAGTGACCGCTTCTTGTAGCGAATCCAGATGAGGGGAAATCTGGCGATACAGCAGCTCCCCAGCGGTAGTCAAGGCGACCTGACGCGTGGTACGACTTAAGAGTTGTACCCCTAAAGCTTTTTCGAGAGCCGCAATGTTACGGCTGATGGATGAACGCTCGACATTGAGCTTCTTCGCGGTCGCAGAAAAGCTGCCAGCTTTGGCGACCTCGACAAACAATTGCAAGTGGTTAAGGTCCATTGGTGCTAAATTCGCAATAGAGTGTCGTAAATTTTACATCTTGTGCGTTCTATGCACAATCACTAAGATGGCAACTTATTATTGAAGACGTGGGATGGGTATAAGAGGATGGTGAAAGTTTGACAGGGTGTATCTACACCTTGAACTTGAGATAGAGGTGATCCAATGAAAGTCGCATCGAAACGTATGAGTCCAGATACGTCCGTGGATCAGTTGAATATCCATCCAAAGTATATCGGTTTGTTGCAGGCTGCGGGTATCGAAACCCTTCGTGATTTTGAGCATTGGACGTTAGAGCGTCTGGCTACACAGGGTATAGGCCCCGCTGGTTTGGAAATACTGAATCGGCAACTTCAATATCACGGTTATATCATCGGCACAGCCATTTCAGAGTTGGACGATGACCAGTCAAATGTTGACTCGAGCTTTCCGGTACTCCACCTTCCGGCAAATAACGAGTAACGCCAACGTGTTCCGCAGCGGTGGGCTTACGCCCACATTCATAAACACTGCTTCAGTTGGGGGCAGTGTTTTTTTTTCTTGATACCCCGTGTCATCGCGGCAAATCAGTATGTGGTCATTGATGTTTTCAAATGTTGTGGACGTGTGCAATGATTCTATGGATTCTTAATCATTTCACGGTCCGACTGGTTGCTTATACTCGGTTCAATACACAATGAAATCAGGTCGATTATTGTCTCTAGATGCGTGATTTCGATAGACGATATTTTTTGGTTTATTTTAGCCGAATCGATCAAGGGTAGGATTTGGTTTGATGTTGAATGACACTTCATCTCCTCTCGTTGTTCGGTTTAAAGTAGATCGCGGATTGGCTTTAAAAAGAGTGATTCATTATGCCCCTACGAAGACGCTCAAAAATTATTGTGACGTTCTTAGGTCTGCCCCTGCTGATTGTTTTACTGGGCGCCTTGTTTATTTGGCACTCCGAAGCGAAAGACAGTGACGCACTGATTTCGGCACCTCTGGTAATTACCCCAGAACGAATTGAACAGGGCAAGGCGCTTGCAATCGCTTCCGACTGTGTCGCTTGCCACAGTACGACAGGCAGTAAGCCGTTTGCCGGTGGTCTACCGATGCCCCTACCGATGGGCAATATCTACAGCACCAATATTACGCCGGACAAAGAACACGGTATTGGTAACTACAGCCTTCAAGAGTTTCAGCGTGCGGTGCAGTATGGTATTCGCCGTGATGGCGGCAATCTATACCCCGCAATGCCCTATACCGCTTACGCCAAGCTCACACCAGATGATATTCAAAGTCTCTACGCCTACTTTATGCAAGGGGTACCCGCTGTGGCGCAGGAGAACCGTAAACCCGATTTTCCATGGCCGCTGACTTTACGTTTCCCATTAAAAGTATGGAATCAACTGTTTCTGAGCAAAGGGGTTTATCAAAACAAACCTGAACAAAGTGCAGAGTGGAATAGGGGCGCGTATCTGGTTCAAGGTGCCGCACACTGCGGAACTTGCCACACCCCGCGTGGTCTAGCCATGCAAGAAAAAGCCTATGATGAAACCAGCAAGCACTATCTTGCTGGTGCAGCGTTAGGCGGCTGGCAAGCCTATAACATTACCAGTGATCCGCACTCTGGTATTGGCACATGGACTAAAGCTGAAATCGTACAGTATCTACATACTGGTAATGTGCCGAACAAGGCGCAGGCTGCAGGGGGCATGGCTGAAGCGGTCACCCATAGTTTTAGCAAGATGTCTGATGCTGACTTACAGGCGATGGCCACGTATTTAGTGACCGTGCCGGCTTACCAAGATCAGCAAACCGTCGCGCGTTCAAGCTTTGGTCAGCCGACGATGGACTATCAGGATGTCCGCTTTGCAGCGCAAGGGGGTAAAGCAGCCCCAACCGGTGCTGAGCTGTATTTGAATCACTGCGCCAGTTGTCATGGTAAGACGGGTGTTGGCACCCCAGATGGCTACTATCCTTCAATGGTGCATAACAGTGTGTTGGGTGCTAAAGATGCGCATAACCTCATTCAAGTCATGCTCAATGGTGCAGAAGTGGAAAATGGCAAGGACCACTACTTCATGCCGGCGTTTGCGGGTGAGTTAAATGATGAGGAACTAGCGACACTGGCGAACTATGTCACCGTGACCTTTGGGCATGGGGCAGGTACGGTCTCTGCGCATGATGTAAAAAAACTCAGACCCGCCCACTAAGGAGAATCATGATGACGATGTCTAATCAACACCAGTCGAATCAACTTGAGTCGCAACAGTTGGGCAGTGCACCGAGCCGCAGACACTTTATTAAACTCAGTGTCTTGAGCAGTTCGGTACTGCTGGCGTCGGGTTTAATCGCCAGTGCTGCGCCAAGTCCTGACACTAGTACCACCGATTTTTATAGCCTTGCGACTTTTTTGGTGGCAAAGCCTCAGTTGTCTGCGCCGTATGCCGCAGCGGTTTTTTCGGCGCTAAAAAAGAATATCCCTGATTTTGCACCGCAGTTACAGGCAGTGTTGGATACCGTAAAACGTATCCAAGCACCCGATGTCACGCGGCTTTTTGCAGGCTTTACTGAGGCAGATCAAGCGGTGCGTAAAACCTGTCTATTGATCATCGAAACGTTCTATACCGGCAATGTCGGGCGCGGTGCGACAGCCAAGGCAGTCGCCTACGAGATGGCACTGATGTTTGATACCACCAAAGATGTAACGGTGATCCCAACCTATATCCGCGGGCGACCAGAATACTGGACGGCGACGCCATTACTCACGGGTGTCTAAAGACGATACCCCTTGCAGGCATGGCGATTTACCCACAAGATGAATATGAGAGTGACGGTGTATTATGGCAACTGAATACGATGCAGATGTAATAGTGGTGGGTGCAGGAATTCTAGGCGGCGCAGTCGCCAATGCATTGGCTAAAAAGAAACACGCCGTACTGATTTTGGAAGCGGGCCCTGAAGTGAAGCGCGCTGAAATCCTCAACTCCTTCCGCAATTTTGGTAATAAATCAGACTATAACGGGCCTTACCCAGAGCAGCCGTGGGCGTCCAAATCATCGACACCTAATTATATTGAAAGTGTCGGACCGATTGTTCAGAAGCCTGCTTATCTCCGTTTAGTCGGCGGTACCACTTGGCATTGGGGCGGCGCAACATGGCGTAACCTGCCGAGCGATTTCAAGCTGCAATCGCTCTATGGACAGGGACGTGACTGGCCGATCTCCTACGATGACCTTGAGCCATGGTATCAGCAGGCGGAAGAGGAAATTGGGGTATCGGGTTCAGACAGCGATGATCAGAGCGGACAGGGCGGCAAGCCGTTCCCACCACGCTCCAAACCCTATCCGATGCAAATGCAGGCATGGACTTATCTAACTCAACAGGTTGCCAGTAAAACCAGCAGTGTCGGTCATCATTTCGTTGATGAGCCCAATGCTCGTGCCATCCGTCCGTATAACGGTCGTCCGATCTGCGCGGGCAATAATAACTGTGCTCCGATCTGTCCGATCGGCGCACAGTTCTCAGGCGATATGCCAGTAAGATGGGCGCGTGAGAATGGCGCCAAACTCCTGACCAATGCGGTGGTGTACAAGATTGAGAAAGGCAATGACGGTAAGATTGTCGCGATTCATTACAAGACCCCAGATGGTAAATCTACCCGTCTGACTGCCAAATATTTTATTCTGGCGGCACATGGTGTAGAGATTCCTAAACTGCTTTTGATCTCTAACATCGCCAACTCTTCCGACCAAGTCGGACGTAATTATATGGGGCATATTGGCAAGTCGATCTCGATGCTGGTCAAAGATCCGGTGTGGGCGGGTCGTGGTCCGACGCAGCAGGGCAGTATTAATACTTGGCGCGACGGTGAATTCCGCAAAGAACACGGGTCTATCCGCCACTTCTTGGATAACACTGTCCCTAACGAGCTGATCACCAAACGTCTGATTGATAAAGGCGTAGTAGGGCCTGCACTGGATGAAGCCATTCGCCATGATGCCGCGCGCTATCTGAAGATTGCGTCTTATGTTGAAGTGTTGCCTGATCCCATCAATCGTGTGCAACTTAGCACTCAGGTCGATGCACTGGGCATCGCTAAACCGAAGACCGATTTTCGTATGCCGCAGTATTCTATCGCTGCGCTGCCGCGTCTGTTTCAGGACTATGATCAGTTCCGTACGGTCTTTGCGGCCAGTGAGGTGCTGAGCAATCCCGACGATTGGGTGCCGAGTTCGCACATCATGGGTACAACCATTATGGGCGCTAATCCCAAAGACTCAGTGGTGAACCACGAGTGCCGCACCCATGATCATGCCAATCTGTTTATCGCCAGTACCAGTGTGCATGCCAGTTCAACGGTGGTGAATCCAACACTGACGGGCTATGCCCTTGCACTGCGTATCGGCGACATCATCAGTCGCGAAATCTAGTTCAAGGACTCTCCCACGGATATCCCTGTGGGAGAGAGCATTGCAAGCTTATTTGCATGAGAGATCTATAATGATAAAACGCGCCGCCTATCTCATCACTGCGATGAGTCTTATCCTTTCTGGTTATGCCTCCGCTGAAAATAGTGATCAAAACCTGCAAACGCGCCCGTATTTATTTGGTGATTGGGGCGGCGTTCGGACCCAATTAGCACAGGATGGCGTGACGTTTAGCCTCGGCTACACGGGGGAGTTTGCCCATAACTTCCGCGGTGGTACCTCACATGTCTCGGACTATGCCGACCAATTTGCACTCGGCACCACGTTGGATCTGGATCGACTATTGGGCTGGCAGGGCGGGAGCTTTCAGATCACCTATAGTAAGCGCGGCGGAGAAAGTACCAGTAATGATGCGCACCTAGGCACCCTGCAACAAGTCCAAGAAATCTATGGCCGCGGGGAAACGTGGCGTCTAACCCGTTTCTATTTGGATCAGAAATTGTGGGGCGACACGGTCGCACTGCGTATCGGACGCTTGACCTTAAGTGATGACTTCTCAAGCTTTCCGTGTGACTTCCAGAACAATATGATCTGCGGCTCAGTGCCGGGTAAGATTGTGAGCAGCTATTGGTTTACCTATCCGGTGAGTGTCTGGGCGGCGCGTCTTAAAGTCAAAACCACAGCGGAGACCTATGCGCAGTTGGGCGTTTATCAGGTCAATCCGGTGATTGGCACCACGGCTTATGCAGAAGACTACGGCTGGCGACCTGATAATCCAAAAGGCACGCGCGGCGCGGTCTTCCCATTGGAGCTCGGTTGGTTGCCCACAGTTGCGGGTTATCCAGCAAGCTATCGACTCGGCTTTTGGTATAACAACGCGGGCGGAGATGATCTGCTGCTGAATACCCAAGGTCAACCTCTAGCGGTGAGTGGTGGTGAGCCGATGCAGCGCAATAGTCGCTATGGCAGCTATCAGAATATTGATCAGCAAATCACCGGGGTGGTCAAAGGCCAGGGTTTATCTTTATTCTGGCGCTCGGCCTTTGCGGATCAGGCGACCTCGCAGACTGATCGGGTGATCAACGTGGGCGCTAAATACGTAGGTGCTTTTGACCGTCCCGATGATTACTTTGGAATCACCTTCGGCGCACTGCATACTAATGATCGCTATAACACCTTTGTCGATCAAAGCAATGTCGTGCATCACAAAGCTGAGGTCGCACCCAAGCACAATGAATATGTGCTTGAAGCGATCTATAACATTGGTTTGATCCATTCCGTGTCGATTGCGCCAGATCTACAGTATGTGATCCATCCAGGCGGTACTACCGACAATAAAAATGCTTTGGTTTTTGGTCTAAAGACCAATGTTAATTTTTAGCCAGTGAGCAGTTTTGTTTGAGCAAAGGTGTTGATTAGGGATTCGGCACATCTTTATGTGGAACCGTTAAAATGATCTTGCCGACATGATCACCGGCCTCCATCATTTCGTGCGCCTTGACCACATCAGACAGTGAAAAGGCCGCATGAATCATCGGCAAGCATTTGCCAGCGGCAAGCAGTGGCCAAACATGTTTAAGCAGTGCTTTCGTAATCTTCGCTTTCTCAGTACGGGTTCTTGCCCGCATGGTAGAGCCAGTGACAATGGCCCGCTTTAATACCAGCTCTTGCAGGTTGACGTCTTTGGCCGTGATCCCGCCCATAAAGCCGATAATCACCAAACGACCATCACGCGCGAGTGCATGCAGGTTCTGTGCAAAATAAGATCCACCAACGATGTCCAAAATCACATCGACGCCTTGTTGCTGGGTTTGCTGTAAAACTACGGTTGCAAAATCTTGCTCACGATAATTAATCGGGTAGGTGAGGTGGGCAATCGAATGACATTTTTCTGCGCTCCCTACGGTCGCAAAGCTTTCTATCCCGAATTCCTTACACAGCATCAGTGCGGTAGTACCGATTCCACTGCTGCCGCCATGGATGAGTACGCGGTCACCCGCTTTGGCCTTGCCGATTTCAAAGAGATTGGCCCAGACTGTAAAGAAAGTTTCAGGGATTGCCGCTGCTTGAATAAACGTAATCCCTTTCGGGATCGGCAGCGCTTGTGAAGCTGGGAGTACACAAAACTCGGCATAGCCACCGCCATTGGTCAGTCCACATACTCGGTCACCGAGTGAGAATCCGCTGACATTGACCCCCTTCGCGATCACCAAACCTGCAATTTCAAGTCCCGGAACGGGATTGACACCAGCGGGCATTGGATAGATGCCTTGGCGCTGCATGATGTCCGGTCGATTCACCCCAGCCGCAAAGACTTGAATCAGTAGTTCATCCGCAGCAGGTACGGGTATTGCTGCTTGATGGGGCACCAACACTTCAGGTTTTCCTGGATGAGTGATGCTGATTTCAGTCATGCTTTCTGGGAGATGAGCATCGGAAAATTGAATCGGGTTATTCATGGGAGATCTCAAACGGGTCACAGCATGTAAAGAATTGATCAGTCATCTGGCCAAGCTAATGAATGGTTAGCAGAGAGCGTACTCCATTTCCTATACAAATCTATCTTAAATTTGTCGATTATTGTGACTTAGTTCATGTATTTTTTGGTGGAGAGATTTGTTGGAGAGAAGGGTGCTGCGAAAGAAACTGCATCTAAGCAGGGGGGTGAGCATCATGATAAAGAGGACGGACTGAGTCGAACTCACCGAGCCATTTTCAAGAGATCAAGGGCGTCGAAGCGGTGTATGTGGGGCCTTTGCAATCAGGTATCACATGAAATATCGGGATAGCAGTTTTGTGATTCTGTGCGGGCCTGAATAAAGCGTTCCAGCAAGGCGTACTGTCTTGCTGTGACATTGATTTCCTGTCCTGACTTCTTAATCAAGCCTTTGCCCAAATTGAACTCTAAATCGGCAATATGCGTCACTTCATCTTCGATTGGGATGAGTGATGAATTTGGATATTCTCTGGTCATGTTGTGATGTTCAATTAAAAAAGCGTTCATGATATTAATTGCTCGTGTTTATTTAATATCCATAATATGCTTCTTTGTGTTTTAAATATCCATAATATGACAAAAAAGTAATTTTGGCGTCATATTGGTGTTAATTGCATAAGGTTTGATTAAAGTTAATATTTATATATATGTGTGCATTTTGTAGGCATGATATAAGTGAGAGAATTATAAATAATTAATCTTTTTAAATATTTGTTTTTAAACGTTTAAATTGTTTTGTGAATATTGATTCTTATTTCGTTATAAGTAAAATACTTTACCTAATATACTTATATATTGTGTCACAGTACATTTTTTATTAAAATTGTCACAGAGTGGTAATATATTGTGCGTATATTGCAACATTTTTGTTTTCGTCTGATGTTATAGCATGCTTGCTTTGTCATATTAAAACAACTCATTATAATGGTGTGACTTTACACTGCATGCACGCGTGATGCGGATTTGGCAGCTCATATGGGGACACCAACGTTTGAAAATTTTAATTGCTGAAGATGAATCTAAGACTGGGGAGTACCTTAAGCAAGGTCTCACTGAGGCGGGGTATACAGTTGATTGGGTAAGTGACGGCCAATCCGCGCTGAATCAGGTATTGACTGATGGTTATGATCTGCTGATTTTAGACGTCATGTTGCCCAAAATGGATGGTTGGACCTTACTGTCAACGATCCGTAAGGCAGAATATTGGATGCCGGTACTTTTTCTGACTGCACAAAGTCATCTGGATGATCGGGTCAGAGGTTTAGAACTCGGTGCCGATGATTATTTGATCAAGCCGTTTGCTTTTACCGAACTGCTTGCACGGATCAAGAGTCTATTGCGACGCAGTCAGCAACAGGACAATGATATGATCTCGGTGGCTGACATTGAACTGGATTTACGCCGTCGCCGCGTCACACGCGCAGGTCGCAAAATTGACCTTACCGCGAAAGAATTTTTGTTATTAGAGCTGTTTATGCGAAGGCAAGGTGAGATACTGCCTCGTTCGTTGATCGCATCCCAAGTATGGGATATGAATTTTGAAAGTGATACCAATGTGGTTGAAGTCGCCATTAAACGATTGCGCAATAAAATCGATCAAGATTTTCATCCGAAGCTGATAAAAACGATACGCGGTATGGGCTATGTCTTGGAAACTGAAATTGAGGAAAATCGTTAGGTCTCTGAGCGTCCGCATCAGTCTCATTTTTTCGTTGTGCACATTGATCATCTTTTTGATCATGGGACTGGTGATTGATCATTTAGTGACTCAGCAACTGATTGCGGTTGATCGCGAAAGACTTGAAATGCGGATGTCTGAGGTCGAAAGTATTTTAAAGGACCATCCCAGCAACAGCCAAAATACCATTGATGAATTAAAATCCGCATTCATCAGTCGCCGCAAACCCATAGTTCGTATTGAGCGCCCGATCGGAACTCCGCTGTTTACCACCGAAAATCTACAGCCCTCCACGAGCCAGCTCGTCGTCGGGCAAGGGCCAACCTTGCAAGAGTGGCAAGATCATCAGAAAGAAGGCATGGTCTTGTTGATTACGCAGGATAAGACCTTAGAGCAGCAAGAGTGGCCGATTAATCACAAGCGCTATTTGTTCATGCTCCTGACACAGGAGAATACGGTCGATCAGGCCACCAATTATCGCATCATGATCGGTCTTGAAGTGCGGAAACACACTCGTTTTCTTCATCACTTTCGTGAACTATTACTTGCGGTGGGTGGTCTTGGGACCTTATGTCTGATGGTGCTTGGCTGGTATGCAACGCGGAAAGGATTGTCGAGTGCTCAGTCCATGGTTGGTGTAGCAGAACAGATTTCGGCACATAATCTGACCGAGCGACTGGATACTGATAATGCTCCGACGGAACTGGTACCGCTGGCAAGTTCTTTCAATGAGATGCTGGATCGACTCAAACTCACCTTTATCCGGCTTTCAGAATTTTCTTCCGATCTTGCACATGAACTTCGCGCACCGATCAATAATATGATGACCCAGACTCAGGTCTGTTTAACACAGCCTCGGGATAATCAAACTTATCAAGAAATTCTCTATTCCAATTTGGAAGAGTATGAGCGCTTATCGCGCATGATTTCTGATATGTTGCTGCTTGCTCAGGCCGATCATGGCATCAATCTTTTTCATGCCAAAGATGTTGATATCGGCAAAGAAGCCTTTGAGTTGTATGAATATTATGACGCACTGGCTGAAGAAAAGGGGATGCAGCTTAAGCTGTCTGGTCGTGCCATCGTGCATGGCGATCAACTGATGCTGCGCCGTGCACTGAGTAATCTGATTTCAAACGCCATTCGTTATGGCAATCGAGACAGTATCATTTTGATTGATTTGTCACAGAGTCTGAACTTTGCCACCATCACCGTGCAAAACGATGCTGCCCCAGTGCCTGCTGAGCAATTGATGCATTTCTTTGATCGCTTCTATCGCAGTGCGACGGCACAGCAGCGGACTGATGAGGGCACAGGTCTTGGTCTTGCGATCACCAAGTCGATTGTGCAGATGCATGGTGGTGATATTGAAGTCCGCTCCGAAGGGCAACAGATCACCTTCACGATGCGTCTCTGGCTTAGACCGGCTGGGTAGCCACTAGCGTATCTCAGCCCGGGGGGCATTGATTTAAAGGATATGTATCATCAAGTTTTCTGTGCATGATGTACGCATCAACGAAGCCTAATCTTTGGTGTTTAAATGCTTCTGGTATGGTCCCGATAATGGTAAATCCGAGCTTTTTCCATAAAGCGATTGCAGGTTCATTGGTGCTCACGACGAAGTTAAATTGCATCGCCTGATATCCATCTTTTTTGGCTTTCTGCAAACAGTGTATGCCAAGCATCTTTCCTAACCCTTTCCCTTTTACACTGGGGTCAATCATGAAAGATGCATTTGCAATGTGGCTGCCTAAGTCTCTTTGGTTAGGGATGCACTTATACATCCCTAATATTCTATTGTCCTCTTCGACCACATAGCTGTTGATGCCATCGCCAAACCAATAGTCGAATGCATCTTTAAAACTCGTATTTTGACCAAAAACATAGGTTGACTCATCCTGAATAATTTTTGTAAAAATTTTCCACATTTCGATGAAATCAACCTGCAACGCTTTGCGTATATTCAGCATAGACCTATCTTTTAAGCGTGGTTGTAAAAATCCATGATTATTGAGAGCTGCACACTTTGTTGTCGATGGGGATGTCGTAACAAATTATCGTCATAGCCAAGCCTTAAATTGGCAGCGCTCGCCACCAGCGATTTTCTGCTTTTGGCTCATTGAGATTAAGCAGTTCACCCATTTGTGGTGTGCTGACGGCAACACCATGTCGTTCTGCCAATGCCACAATGCGTTCAAACGGATCATTCCACACGTGCAGAGCCAGATCGAACGTACCGTTATGCACAGGTAAGAGTTGACGACCTCTTAAGTCCAGATGGGCTTGCAGGGTATGTTCGGGCAGCATATGGACATCGGGCCATTCCACATCATATGCCCCCGTTTCGATCATGGTCACGTCAAACGGTCCATAGCGGTTGCCGATCTCTTTAAATCCGTCGAAGTAACCGGTATCACCACTGAAAAACACGCGCAAGTCATCATCGATAATCACCCAGGATGCCCACAGGGTCGCATTGCTATCTGACAATCCGCGTCCTGAGAAATGATGTGCTGGCGTTGCCGCAAACTGTAATCCAGCGACTTGGGTCTCTTGCCACCAGTCCAGTTGTTGTACTTTCTCCGCAGGCACGCCCCATTTAATCAGCGTATCGCCGACACCCAGCGGCGTCAGAAAGTGCTCGACTTTATCTTTAAGTTGCATGACTGCGTCATAGTCGAGGTGATCATAGTGATTGTGTGACAGGATCACGCCTTTGATCGGTGGGAGGTCTGTGATGCTGATCGGCGGTTGGTGAAAGCGTTTTGGACCGATCCATTGAAACGGTGAGGCGCGTTTGGAAAATACTGGATCTGTCAGCCAGAACTCCCCACGCAGCTTAAGTAGCATGGTCGAGTGACCAAGTCGAAATAGTGAACGGTCAGGTGCGGCAAGCAATTGTGCCTGCGTGATCGCTAGTACAGGGATGGGTTGGCTCGGCACTGTGCCCGTCGGTTTGTTGAAGGCGAAGCGCCACATCAGTTGCAGAGTTTTCCACAGCGTGGTTTTGTGCAGGTTGGGGCGCAGATTCCAGAAGCGACCATCGCGCTGTTGTGAAGACAGTGCTGTAGGGCTCATCTCAAGATGGTTAAGGATGTCACTGGTCATGGTGTAGGTCCTGTTCATATCCTCATCAGAGGATGTACGTAAAGTCAGATATCGGGTCGATCTTGAAAGATTAAATGGTGTTTTTTGTATCAAACGTTCGGCCAGACAGCACCGGTTAACGCTTCGGAAACTTGCCAGAGTCGTGCCGCGATGGCGGTGTTTTGTGCTCGGCGTGAAATGGCGGCTGCTGCAACGGGGCCTTTGAGTTCAAAACAATCTTTAGGGCCGTAATAGGCCGCATTTTGAGCATCTGGTGCAGTTGCTGCATATAACGTCGGCAGCGCACCATCAGCAGCGGAATGACTCATGATCGGCTGGAGGAGCAGTCCCAGTTTGGTGGTCAGATTGTCTGTACCTGGACCATTGGCGATCAGATTGGTACGCGCATAACCTGGGTGAGCGGCATTACTCATCAGTCTCCATCCTCCTGCATCACTGCGTCGTTGTAGTTCCAGAGCAAACATCAGCATTGCTAGTTTGGACTGAGCATAGGCAGGCCAAGGTTTATAGCGCTGTTGCCACTGCAAGTCGTCAAAATGGATGTTGGCCATCAGTTTATGGGCATTACTGCTGAGATTAACCACCCGCGGTGCAATGACTTTGCGCAGTAGCGGCAAAAGCTGGGCGGTGAGTGAAAAATGACTCAAATAATTGGTACCCATTTGCAGTTCGAAGCCATCAACTGTGGTTTGGCGAGTGGGTGGTGTCATAACGCCTGCATTGTTGATCAGAATGTCGAGCGAGTCGTGCGCCTGTGCAAAGCGCGTCGTAAAGTCACGGATCGAATCGAGACTAGAGAGATCCAGATGGTCATAGCGGATCTGTGCATTGGGATAGACTGCGCGTATAGCGTCCAATGCTGCTTGTCCTTTGCCGGCATTGCGTCCTGTCAGGATCACTTCGGCACCTTTGCCTGCGAGTACTAGGGCCGTTTCGTAGCCGAGTCCGCCTGTTGCACCCGTGATCACGACGCGCTTGCCATGTTGGGAGTGGATATCTTGTATCTGCCAGTCTGTCATGTCGTGTTGCTCCTCTCAAGGAATAAAAATTGTTCAGTCAATATTGCATTGTGCGATCCATCACAAGAGTCATGGGAGCACAACTGGCGCTACATATGGTTAATGAGTAATTAATCACTCATTAACTGTGTCTAAAATAGGGACGGAAAACGTCCCTTTTCTTTTCATCCTGTTACTGTTGTTTATGGCGTGCCACAGCATGCCAAAAAGCGTCAAAACCTGATTCGCGGTATCGGTCTGCATGGGCCTGATCTTGCGCCATAAAATTCATGCTGACTTCGGCCAGTGCTCCTAGAATCGACCCTATAAATAGCGGCGGGTAGTCACGAAGCACACCACCGTTGATCTGATCCTGAATCAATTGGGTCAGATCGCAGAAGGATTGCATGCCGATCTGTTTGCTTTGTTCGGTAATCTGCTCTGAGGTCGAGAGCTGTGCCATGACTTTACGCTTCTCAGGCTGGCTGACCCCCCAATTCAGATAACTCTGCCAGACATGGTGCATCTGAGCTTTCAGGTCTGCACTTTCCGGATAATGCAACATCATCACTTGGCGCAGCTCAGCTTTCAGCGACAGATATAACTGATTGAGCAATTCTTCTTTACTACTGAAATAGGTAAACAGCGTGCCTTCAGCCACCCCTGCCAGCTTGGCAATTTTCGAGGTCGGCGCACGTTCGCCAAGTTCAGCCAGTACGTCAATGGCGGCATTTAAAATGGCATCACGTTTATCTTCACTGCGCGGTCGAGCCATAATTCCAGAACATTAAATGAGTGATCACTCAATCATATATAAATTGAGGCAAAGGTCAAGTGGTTTTTTTGTATATCGTCGTTGCATGAGATTGATGGATCTCCAAAACAAATAAAAAGCTCTACGGACCCAAGGCTTTTTAGATCGTGGTCTTAATGTGAATTAATGACCGATGGCTTGGCTGACTTTGTTTTCTTGTTGATTGAAGGTGACGGTCTTCTTGTTTGGTCGAGTGTTCACCATTTTAATTTTATAGTTGTGAGTTTGTATCCTATTTGATGTCGGTACGCAGGCTACTGGGAGTTTTACCTGTGATGCGTTTAAAGGTACGCGTAAAGTTAGAGGCATTACTAAAGCCTGCTTTATAGGCAATCTCAGCAATGCTTTTTTGGCTATGCCTGAGTAAATCCTCGGCGTATTCAACACAGACTTCATTATAGAGATACGGTAATTGATAGCCTTCTTCAGCCAGTCGCCGTGCTAATGTACGCCGCGACAGATTCAAACCCATGGCAATCACCGAGCCATTGATGACCCGATTTTCATCCAGACAAAGCTTGATCAAGCGTTTCACCTTGTGACTGATGGGTGTTAGATATTCCACGCGTTGCTTGCGCTCATGTAAAGTTTTTTCTATCATGCGATGCAGAGCAAGGCTTCGTGTGGACAACGGAGTATCAAGCGAAGCGCGCGGAAAGATGATGATATTCTGTCTACTATCAAAATGAATATGGATAGGCAATTCGGCTTCGTACACAGCGACAGCATCGTGTCTTGCAGCAGGATGGTCAAAATGCATATGGATGGACGGGAACTGCACCTGCATGAAGACTGCAATCTTATGCATAACCAGCATCACCAATTCAGTAGCAGTGGCATTCAGTACACCAAAGTCCGTCAGTCGTTCAAACAACAGATGAACCTCATCACCAATACAGTGTTGGGTGACTGTGAAGGCAGGCATCACCAGTGGAAAGAACTCCAGCGCGGCGTTCAGTGCATAACCCAGTGTGCGTGAGGTCAGCACCAGCATACCAAGCATGCCAACCGCCGTCAGCGGAAAATGTTTAAGGACTTGCAAAACGATGGGTTGATTTGGCGAGCAATATTCCAGTGCAATAGTAAAAGCCATCAAGAGTTGCTCACCATTGATCATCGCCGTCACATCTAGCAAGTCTTGGGTATTGACTGAACAGCGACGATACAGACTCTTCAGATTTCCATTCTTCGCACTGATTATGCCATCACAGACTTCCAAATATTGGATGGGAAACATAAGTGATTTCAATGGCATAAGCATGCTAATTCTTCTAGCTCCTCGGGGTCGACTATTCTCTAGCAACTAAATTTTTCTTAGTTAGTCTGCTCATGCATATTATACAACAGCATGGCAACCAACAGCGCAGGATCCGCATTTGCAGCCAACTGATAAACATGGTCTTGCATAAGAAACTCATGGGGGATTGGCAACGTTAAAAGTTGTGCCAATAGCCAATCGAATATCAGGACTGCCATCATCCCAGGCAGTAAGGTCACGCCAATCCTTGCCTTTTGCCATTTAGTAAGAATTGGTTGAAAGCCCTGTTTTGAACTCAGAGGGCGGATCACTAGGCTAGGTACACAGAACCGTCCATAGACAAAAAATGCCAATGCGATAAGTCCTGTTGTACAAGTGTCTTTTTTGAGGATTTCTTTGCCGGATTCGCGGTTTGATTTAGGAAAATACTGGCAGATTGGTTAGATGTAATCATTGAAATTTACCCCAGAATACTTTTTCACATTTATCTAGGATGCATTTAATATCTTTATACTTGTTTTTTTTAGCCAATAGTAATCATAACTTGCCAAAATGATTTTGGCTATTGATACAAGGAATTAAAGTTGCTAGGTTCAGTCAATACTCCAGTCGATCTGGTTGAAGTATCGCGTTGAACCCATCTGTACAGATATATAACTCCTATTAGCCAAAGGTGAAAACACTTACTCAGTTAAGCGGATTTACCAGATTCCTAAATTCAAATTATTTTCAGGGGTAATCATATGGCAACTGTATCAGCTCCAACCATCACCATTGGGGGGGTGGATTATTCTTTAGTCTCACTTAGTGCGACCAATAATCTCATCGGTGCGAATAGCGTTACTCTGCAATTGACCTCAGTCAATGGCAGCTCTCCGGCAACAGCAACCATCGCGACAGGTAATGGACTTGTCGGAGCCACACTCGCAAGCACTCTTTCAACCTCAATCAATTTACTTGTCGGTGTAGGAGGAGCTATCGGCCCCGTCCTACAAACAAATAATGTCAGCGTAGCGCTAATCTCTTGCTATCTGACAGGATCACTCATCCGCACATTAAAAGGGGATGTTCCTGTCGAGCAACTTCAAGTTGGAGATATTGCAATCACGTCTTCCGGTGAGAAGCGTGCTATCCAGTGGATCGGTCATACGACTGCTCATATGTCAAAATTTGACATCAACCGTCCAGTTTGCATTACATCTGGTGCATTTGGCACAGGGCTTCCTTATGCCGACCTATACTTGTCACCTCGACATTCGATATGTATCAAGGCTTCACATGAAGAGGTGCTGATTCCTGTTGAAAATCTCATCAATGATATCACCGTCAAACAGGTCAGTATGGATGAAGTGACGTATTGGCATGTTGAACTGGAAAGCCATGATGTTCTGATTGCAAACGGACTGCCATCCGAAAGCTATCTGGATTGTGGCAATCGTTCCGAGTTTGCCAAGCATCATGGCATTCTGAATCTGGATTGGGAAAACGCAATCCCCGGCCATCATTGCCATCCTGTCATTGAGTCTGGTCCGATGCTGGAGCAAGTCAAAGCCCAGCTTCAGAGTCAGGTCGGTGCACAAGACTGGATCAAGCACCTCAATCTGATGATCGACAATGAGACAGACGTACGTCTTGCCAGTTAACACATTGAACAAGCTATTCATATGGCGACTCATCCTGTCATATGAATAGCGATTAAATGGGCAATAAAAAAATCACCTTTTCTGAGGTGATTTTTTTAAATCAGGATAAACATCTCACGCACTGAGAAATTACGTTATGCATTAACGACAGGCTGATTTTCTGGTTTCTCAACCTTGATTGCTTTCGTTTTTTTCGGTTTTATTTCAATCAACTCAACAAATGCTAACAACATATACGCCTTGTTATCGACATATAATCTGATCTCTAAGTTATCGCAGTCTTCTTCTAAAAGAAACTGAAAGCGTGCTACTCTATTTTTTTGCACAACAATCTCATTCAGTTTCTCTTTAAAGACAATTTTTCTACCTTTATCATAAGCAATATCTACCCAAGCCAGATCAGCAGACATATCTGGCCACATGCCATAAATAGAAACTTCATATCTGCCATGTTTTATGGGGATATAAGGTCCAAAGGCGAGAAATCCTGCTTTACGCCCACTTCTCACATAATGTAGACCCGCAAAGCCCAGCTCTTTTACGCCGACTAACGATTTGAAATCTCCACCAAAGAAAAACTTTGCCTTGTGAGGAATCCAACGGTTTATGCCGCCATAGATATTCTTGCGGGAATCCCATGTGATGTGGGCGCCATAATCCGTACTATTGAAAGGAGTCTGAAAGACTTTATCGGATTCAACAGGCCCAAGGCCCCATTTCTTATAATAGTAGGCTTGGTTTGTTCTCTCTGCTTGTCTGATCTTTTCTTGGTGCTTCTGATGGATAGGTTCTACTGGATGGTGTTGTCTTGCCGCAATACCGTCATCCATGATGCAGGTAGAAACCAATGCTGATTTTTGAATACGGGTTGTATAGTCGATAGCTGCATAATGCAGTGAGGCAAAGTTCTCATCGAAATAACCTAATTGTTCAACCACGGCACGCTTGATCGCAAAACAGGAAAAATCTAGACTTTTGACGATCCGCTTTCCATCTTCCAGTTTATCACCCACCAGAAATGCAATCTGCAGCGAGTCGCTTTTACTCACGAAGTCAATAAATCGAAGCAAACCCTCTAGTGTGAATCGAACGTCTTCATCGATCACTAGTGTCATATCATTCTCATCCAGAAAGGATGCGTGGATGCCCTCATTCCAGCCGCTTATGGGGTTTCCATTAACCAACTCATTATGGATTGTCGTCTGATTATGGGGCACATCGGTCATATCGTCATGGTATTGATTCTTGTCAGGATGATACAGATACCATGTGATCTGGTGGTCTGCATGCTGTATAGAATGAAACAGATCCACTGGGTTGATATGATTGACAACGATAACAATACCGATTTTTTTCATGACACCCTCAAACACGTTAGCAGATTCGATAGAACGATCTATTCTTTGGTCTTTTGCCGTGCAGGAAAGATGATCGCTGATTTTGTTACTCAAGACGTTGTATGGGCTCCAAGTCTTGTACCAATGATCTTCAAATATAATTTTTTTAAGATTATTAGTGCTCTTTTTCCAACTGATCCATGGAATATGTTCTGACTGTGGAGGGTTTTCTAATTCCAGCCAGTCATGGATACAACTTGCTAAAGCATCAGGAGTGTTGCCCGAAAAGTAATACGCATGTTCTCCCGCAACCTCCTTAAAAATGGGTAAGCTTTTAGCAATGATTGGAATTTTATGCTTAGCGGCCTCAATGAGCGGTAATCCAAATCCTTCTCCCAAAGAAGCTGCGATGAGACACGTTGTATGGTCGTATACCATATCTAAACACTCATCACTAATACTTTCCAACCACACAAAGTTTTTTATGTGCTCTGCTTCTCTGAGTATCTTCACCAAAGATTCAACGTTCCACCCTTGTTTACCAACCAACACGAAATTTACGTCTAGCCCTAATTTCCACAACAGCTCAAATGCCTGAAATATTTGCATTACGCCTTTTCTCGGTTCTATGGTACCCACTGTCAAGAAAGTGGGTCTGGTTTTCATTTTTTCCAGTAATTCTGCAATATTGTCGGGCAGCCCTTTTGTTGGCATGGAGCTTTCTAGATCGGCACCATTATGCGACCAACCAATATTCAAGGGATATGAGAAGCGCTTGGGCTGATGAGCATGCAGCCATCTTAAATATTCATCCGCAACCGTCTGGCTCACACAAATGACACCATCCATTTGCGAGATAAAATTTAACCAAATGCTGAAAGTGTTCTGCATCCCTGCACCAAACATGTGAGGCATATGAATGGGGAGTAGATCGTGCAGCAGGAAATAGATACGAACGCCGCGCTGACGAAGTCTTGCAAAGAAAGCGTGCTGATGGATGACATCAAAATATAAATCCAGTCCTAAAAAGACATCTCCTTCATTGACCTTTATAAAACTGTCTTTGGTAGTTGTTCCTGAACAGTTAGAAAAGCTTAGCATATAAGCAGAGGCAATCTTGTAGCCTTGCCACTGATCAGAGGTATAGATCAGAACGATCTGGTAACCCGTAGGTGGATTGGCGAATAATGCTCTTACAAGGCTCCTGACCACGCGCTGTATGCCGGTACGGGCATCACTTTTTATTATCTCAGAAACATCGACAAATAGTTTTTTCTGTTTATATGACGATGCTATTTCTTTTACCATGAGTAGGAACCAAATTTGGAGGAGAAATATTTATAAAAATTAATTTAATAGGTGATGCTAATTATTAATTAATACGCTGCTCTTATTCCTCTAAAATGTACAGCACATCAGGATTTACATAACTCAGCGATGAATGCAGGCGCTGTAAAAACAGAATTCCTCAATATCTATTTAATATCCCTGTACTTGTTTTTTTTAGCCAATAGTAGTCATAACTTGCCAAAGTGATTACCGTTCAAGATGTATTGGTCGCTGCATTTTTTTGTGTTTATGAAGTTTTTTATCCAATGGGGCGGCTTTCAGTTCGACATTTTTGGTCATACGTTTAGCCAGTTTAATGAGGAAGGTTAACTGTCTTTTTCTGATCAAAAGGCACTGCTGCTGACCAGAAATTCATAACGTTCTGGGCGGATATAAAACACTGTGGACTCACAGGCACGTCCATCATCCAGCCATGACGTGCGTTTCATCACCAAAAGTGGCGCTTGTTTGCGGATACCCAGATGTTCGGCGATATCGAAAGTCGCAGCCGTGGCACTGATTGCCATGTCTGCGCGCTGGATATGCCAGCCGAGCAAGGATTCAAACAGATCATAAGAAGGGTGGCTTGCGGCACAGAATGCCTTTTTCGGCTTCCGCCCCGTCTATCTGTTTGGTCGGCAGCGCGATGATAGTAAGGTGTGGACATCGGCACAGTTTATTACCTTTGAGGGCCTCGCGCAGAATTAGGCTATGGTCGCGCGAAACGTCAAATAGGCATCCAACACCCCTTGAGGGTCTTCGACCTGCGGATAGTGACCGATGTTTTGCAGTGCCGTGACATTCGGTTTCGGAATCAGGGCTTGGTAGCGCTCAACCATATGTCCACCAGACACAGGGTCTGCGATACCATCGATTACTTTGACGGGAATAGCCGCTTGCTGAATGGCACCGACCCAGCGGGCACGATGCTGACGGCGTTCGGGGATATAGTGCAAGAGCTTAGGCAGTAAGCGCGCGCCTTTGTTTGTTGTGATCAGTTGCCAAAAGCTGTCAATGAGTTCGGCATCAGGCTGCGTGTTTTGACCAAACACGCGTTGCATGTTGCTGGCAAGTTTGTTGCGGCTGTTGAGACGAGCAATGATCGGACCGATGGGGGAGCGCAGTAATTTTTGAATCAACAAGGGGCGATGGCTTTCTGGAAATAAGCCACCGTTCAAGAAACACACACTATTCAATTGTGGGCGCGGTTGTTCTTGTGCATTGTGCCGTGCAAGTAGCTCTTGCGCGACCGTGTCACCATAATCATGAGCGAGCAGGTGATAGGTCTGCACGCCATGCTCAGCCAGTAAACGCTCAAAAATATCGGCTTGATCCATGATGCTATACGGATAGTCCGTTGGTTTATCCGAAAATCCAAAACCAATCATATCCAGCGTCATCACGCGATAATGGCGGGTCAATGCTGGCCAGATTGCCTCCCAGTCCCAAGATGCAGTAGGGAACCCATGAATCAGCAGCAACACGGGGGCAGAGACCGAGCCTTCAACGCGTGAGAAAATACGATAGCCGCGGTGGGTGAAAAACTGTCCTGCGGCCTTCCAGTCGGTAAGTGCAATGCGAGTCATCGCTAATCCTTTAACCCATCCCATAATGTAGCATTCATACCATACGCCATCGTATTAGTCGAATCGATGAGACAGTCCTGTGGACATGGGATTAGATTTTTATTTGTTAAATATTACCCGGGTAATATTGACGATATAATTTTATACGGGTAATATTATTCTACTCACTGTATTCTTGTATGCGCTATGCTTGCAAGGCGCCGTAAAATTTTTGTCTTAGGAAACGTGTATGACCTCCCTTACATCTGCTGCACCGTCTGCACCCAAGCCTCTGTGGCGCACCTATCTCGTGATTTTAATTCCCATGATGCTGACCAATGTCTTACAGGCCAGTGCCGGAACCATAGACAGTATTTATCTGGGACAGATGATTGGGGTCAATGCGTTGGCTGCAGTCTCGACATTTTTTCCGATCTTCTTTTTCTTATTTGCGATCATTATTGGTTTGGGCTCGGGTACGACCGTACTCATCGGTCAGGCTTGGGGTGCCAAGGATCTGGAAAAAGTCCGTGCAGTCGCTGGCACGGCGCTGTGCCTGATGTTAAGTCTGGGTTTTGCCATCAGTATGGTGGGCAGTGCTTTTGCGCCGAATCTGATGCAACTACTGGGTACGCCTGCCAATATTCTGGTTGATGCCACGCGCTATGCGCATTTGATGCTCTTGGGCATGCCTGTTATCTTTTTGCTGTGGCTCATGACCTCCATGAGTCGCGGAGTGGGGGATGCCGTGACACCACTGTGGGCACTGGTCCTGACAACCTTGATTTCATTGGTGCTAACCCCTGCATTCATTCGCGGCTGGTGGGGATTGCCTCATTTAGGCGTGATCAGCGCAGCGGCATCCACCCTGATCGCTTCGGTGATTGGGATTGCATGGATGATGTGGCACTGGCATCGCAAGGGACATCCACTAGCCTTCAATGAAGCGCTATTGAACTGTGTGCGGGTGGATGGGGTGATTGCGCGCAAAATCTTGAGCATTGGGCTGCCTTCCTGCTTTCAGATGCTGACCATGGCTGTGGCGGAAGTTGTGCTGTTGGGCTTGGTAAATCGGCATGGCTCAGAGGCAACGGCGGCGTATGGTGCAGTGAACCAAGTGATGAGCTGGATTCAATTGCCAGCCATGTCGCTGGGAATTTCGGCATCGATTCTGGCATCCCATGCCATCGGTGCGGGGAATGGTCATCGACTGGGTGCCATCGTACGTACCGGTCTGGGATTGAATGTGGTCATCACGGGCTTTTTTGTCGCGCTGGTTTATCTGCTGGCTCCGACCATCATCGGCTTGTTTATCACGGATGTTGCAGTGATCCAGATGGCGCTGACTTTACTGCATATCGTGGCATGGAGTGTGATTGTGCTGGGTCTGGCGACGGTCTTGACTGGAACCATGCGCGCCAGTGGCACAGTGTTACCGCCGACTGCGTTGGGTGTGTTTGCTATCCTGTGTATCGAGCTACCGGTTGCCTATGTCTTGAACGCGCGAATTGGCATTGAGGGGATCTGGTACGCCTATGCGTTGACCTTTGTGGCGATTTTCAGCTTAAACGCCCTCTACTACCGACTGGTCTGGCGACATAAACAGATTGCACGCTTGATTTAAAGCATGCCCAGATGTAGCGCCTGTATGCGTAGTCATGCAGGTAGTCGCCATGAGGGCGCAGGCTGGCATATACTCGCGGCAATCCTTCATTGATCTGGGGTGTTACCTTGCGTGTTATCGAGTTGCCCTCATGAATCTTCACGATACCGTTACTCGTTATGAAGGGCTCTTGCGAACGGGGCAGTGGTTTGCACAGTTACCCGAGTCACTGCAAACTTGGTTGCTGGATACCGCAACCGTGGTACATCTGCATGCGGGGCAAGTCTTATTTGAGCAGAATGATGCGGCGCATGGGTTATATGCGGTGATCTCGGGCTGCATCAGTATTAGTCGCCAGCGAGCCGATGGCAAAGAGGCGCTGCTTACTCTGATGGAGTCGCCACATTGGTTTGGCGAGATCACGCTATTTGATCGCATGAACCGCACTCATAATGCAGTCGCCCTCGGGGAGACCGTGTTGATTCATATTCGTGGTGAACTGCTGGATCAGCTTTTGGCAAAAGAGCCGCATTATTGGCAGAACTTCGGGCAGTTGCTCACCGATAAAATTCGCTTACTGTTGAATCAAGCCGAAGATCTGGCACTGCGTACCAGCGGGCAGCGTTTAGCAAATCGACTGGTATTTTTTGCAGAAAATGCCAGCAACCGTGCTGATCGTAGTCGTCGTATCATTCCGATTCCACAGGAACAATTGGCGATGATGCTATACCTCACACGCCAGACCACCAACCAATTACTGAAAGACTTGGAGCGGCAGGGCTTCATTAAATTAGTTTACGGTGCGATTGAAATTTTGGATATTGAGGGACTACGGACTTTTGCCGATCCACCGCTAATCAACAAATAGGGGTAATTGTCGGCTATTTGACAAAGCATAGCCTGCAATTGATTTAAAATAATCACAAGAACAAATCGCTACGCGAATAACGTATCTATGGGCATCCTCGAAGCGTCTGCCCATGGATGAATAAAAAAGCCAGCATATTCACAAGGAGTATCACATCATGCCAGCCATTAAACTCAATGCAGAATGGTCCAACCTGATGCAACAATACAAAGCAGACCATCAAGACCCTCGCAACCAGCGCTGTCACAGCATTGGTATCCCCCTGATTTTGGCCTCACTGCCCATTGGCGCAACGGTCATTGGTTTACCGATAGCGGTGCCGCTGTTTACCGTGGGTTGGGGCTTTCAGTTTGTCGGTCATTATTTTGAGGGCAAAAAACCTTCTTTCACCGAAGATCGCCGTCAGTTGTTAGTCGGTGCACTGTGGTGGGCGCAGAAGCAAGGTTTGAAGGTTGTGGAAACCAAGACCCCTGCCTAATCATGCGTTCGTCCCAGCGACGGATCGATAACGCGACCAGTTAAGCCGAGTCACTTTCAACGAAAGGCTCGGCTTTTCTTTAAACCCTGAATTGAAGATTAAAGAGACTTAATATGGTTAGACCACCGATTGCATGGCGTCCTACGGTCCCCGCTGGATATCGCGGTCCATGTATTGCGCTGATCCATGGCTTGGCCGCAGGAAAGCATATGGAGCGCCATTTGCTCAGTTTTTTGCGTGCCAATGGTTATCCTGATACCACGCTCTATAGTAATCATCGTTATCATGCACGGATCGCTAAAGATCTGGCGGTCGCTGCCAAAGCAGGTCGCCCGATCGTACTGATTGGTTATAGTCAAGGCGGGATTCAGGTGGTCAAAGTTGCGCGTAAGCTGGGCGAGCTTGGTTACGCCAGTGATTTGGTGATCTCCCTTGCTGCGGGAGGCTTGGGCCGCTGGTTTCCTGCGCAGTGGGGTTTTGATGTGCGCAAGATCCCCGCCAGTGTAAAGCGCTATTTGAACTACTTTGCCGCACGTGATGTGCTCGGCACTGATCGGCAGGTCGATGACAATCTGGCGCATGCCGAATCCGCAAAAACGCATCTGGAAAACATTCGCTATCCGCTGGAAGCGGGCGTGGATCACTTTGCGATTGTGCGCTGCTATCCTGCCAAGCGTGTGCTGCCTGAAGTGCAGAGTTTGTTTCTGGATCGACTGCTGGCTGAACTCTCACAACTTGATACACAAGCAGGCTAAAGTCGGAGTAGACTTCGAAATCAGGGCGGCTTGTCTTATATTTAATGATAATTTTAAATGGCAATATTCTGCGGGTGATTAGGGAATAATCATGAAAATTTGCATCTATGGTGCGGGCGCAATCGGGTGTTATATTGGTGGGCGGTTGCAGGCAGCGGGCAGTGATGTCTGCTTGATTGGGCGTGCCCGTATTGCTGAGCAACTGTGCCAGCATGGCCTGTCATTGTCCAATTATCGTGATCAACGATGGCATCTCGAACCGAGCATCATTCGCTTCTCTACCGATGCGGCAGTGGCAGCTAGTGCGGATCTGGTTTTGGTGACGGTGAAATCTGCGGCAACAGCCGCTGCGGGTGCTGAGTTGGCCGAACTCTTAAAACCCAATGCGCTGGTCATCAGTTTTCAAAATGGCCTCGGCAATACCGAGGTGCTGCATCAGGCACTGCCACATCACACCGTGCTGGAAGGCATGGTGCCTTTTAATGTTGTGCACGATGGGCATACTTTTCATCAAGGTTCCGAAGGCGAACTTGAAGTGCGTGAGCATGCTGGCTTATATGCTTTCCTCGATGATTTTAAACGTGCAGGGCTACCGCTGATTGAGCACTTTGACATGCTACCGATCCAGTGGGCCAAGCTGTTACTCAATCTGAATAATTCTATCAATGCACTGGCTAATCTGCCGTTGAAAACCGAACTCTCCCAGTTAGATTACCGCCGCTGTCTGGCGCTGGCGCAGCGTGAGGCGTTGGTGTTGCTCCGCACCGCGAAGATTCAGCCTGCCAAGCTGACACCGATTCCTGCACACTGGATTCCACGTTTATTGAATGTGCCGGATATACTGTTTACACGGCTGGGTGCCAAGATGCTGACCATCGATCCACAAGCCCGCTCTTCGATGTCCGATGATCTTGCGGCAGGGCGGCTTACGGAAGTGGATTGGATCAATGGTGAAGTCGTACGGTTGGCGAAACAGCTAGGCCGAGACGCACCCGTGAATGCGCGTTTAATGGAGCTCGTACATCGCGCTGAACGAAGTGAGATTCGCCCGAGTTGGAAAGGATCGGAGTTGCTTGCGGAACTTCTCATTGCAGGGCCGGGGACGGATCGACTGTAGGCAAGTGAGTGAAATGTGAAGTTTTATTTATCGAGAATATGAATATATAGACTGGGATTAAAAAGAACCCACACTGGGGACGTGTGGGTCAAAAAACATACTCTTAAAGCCGAGGAGGGATTTTCGAAGTAAGCGGGCAAGAAGGACATCTTTTCCTTAGATCGAATTATGACATTGCTTTGATGACCTAAGCCTGACGGGAAGATGATAACGTTGTCAGAAATCAAACCACCACAAAGGTATTCAAATGCGCAGCAATGCGTGGATAGAGCTCACGTGGAATCTTAGGAATGGTCTTGCGCAGCATCCGTTTGTAAATGGAGATCACGAGAGCAATAACGCCATTTAAGGTTTTATCAACGACATAGTTAAACTTCATCAGATCTTTCGGGGTGATGAACAGCGGCTTCATGGTTTCCTCTAAAGCGCGCACCAACATCTCGATCACTTCATCCAAGTTATCATTGCTGCCATCGGCTAGTGAGCCGAGCACCCGCTGTAAATCCACAGCAAACTCGGGTGTGATATTAAAGGCCAGATAGGGTTTGCTATCACCACTCAGTTCTAACTGGTGCATCATGGTGTGATAATGGGCAATGATGGGAGGGAGACGATCATTGGAGATAAAGTTGCCGACCCACTGGATATAGTGGCGAGCTTTGGCTTTTACATCTTCCACTTTGACTTGCGTATCTTCGAATTTAAGCGAAGGATTCATGCTTGCCAATTCATCGAGTAAGGTGACCAGACCTGAGTCGATCAGATCGCAGTTGGCTTCAATGAGCAGTTCCAGCCCCAATTTTTTGTCAGCATCAGTCACTTCTGTTCGGGTACGCTGATAGAGTCCTTCGAAAGCAATAGGAATATAGTCGCGCACAGTGTTGGCAAAGTAAGGTGGCTGGATGCTACTGGCTTTTATCAAACGGGTCTGCATTTTTATATTATCCTAAAGCGAAGTGTTCATCTCTTTTGTAGTCTAGATAACGATAGCGGCGATTTCTATGTGGAGTCTTTGGACGTCACATGTCTATCTATGGGTGCCTCATCATTCGATATGTTGTTCCAGACCCTATCCCTTCCTTGAGACGTGTAGATTTAGACATCGCGCTGAGATATTCGTGAGTAGAGACTTGCCGTACGGGCGACTGACGTCTTTGCTTGTCGAAGAAGCGCTGATTATTGGTCGAGTCTAATTGAGTTTCCATAACGAATCATTGACCTTAAAACAGATCCTTGTGGCGCAAATGTCAGTGTAGATGCTATTTTTTAATCGAGCACTTACAGGCATTTTATTGACCGAGTGGTCAGTCTATTATAGCGTTTGCACACGGGATATCTCGTGTGCAAATGTAATCAGTGCATTTGAGACATGATCGATCACGGCATTACGCTATGCAGATGAATACCGCTGTGATGTCATTGAAATAAGGTACTTTCGACCTCGTCTGCCCAGCTAAGCCATGCTTCTTCACTTTTGATTCCACGCCTTAAGGTCAAGTAAGGCATTTGAAATTCGCGGCGACTGGCGACATCGGCTTGGATAAAAAACTGTTCTAATGCTTGAAACTTCTCGAGTTGCTGGCGATGAATAATGCGATGCTGCGCAAGCTCTGCGCGGATGATTTCCAAATCTTGCGGCTGGGCGCCGTAGAGCTTGACCAAGAAAGCATCATTGATGCGTGGGGGACTGACTGGGATACGCATCCATCCTTGTAGTGCGCTGATACCCAGCGATGTGATGGAGTAGACCTTGCGGTCGGGCTTATCGGTTTGATGTTCCACGGTATATTCGAGCAATCCTTCTTCGCTGAGTTTTTTCAGTTCCAGATAAATCTGCTGATGACTTGCATTCCAGAAATTGCCGAGCGTCAGTTTAAAACGTTGAGCGAGGTCATAGCCCGATCCGGGTTCTGAGCGTAGCAACACCAGAATAGCGTATTTAAGCGACATGCCTACATCCCATAAAACGACTCTTAAAGGTTGGATGATTCCACATTCGTCTTGATGACGACCTCATCATGGTGATTCTAAAAGTGAAAGTCTAGAGACTCGTAAATATATATGCAAGATATTGCATATGGTGTTTACTTAATGTACATTTATATGCAAATATTTGCATATGGAATTTTTGAAAATGAAACGGACAGGTAAGCGTTATCGCACGGGTCGTGCGGCCGAGCATTATGATGTGATTGTGGTTGGTTCTGGGATGTCTGGTCTGACCACCGCGGCGCTGTTAAGTAAAGTGGGTCAGAAAGTCTGTGTGCTAGAGCAGCACTACACCGCAGGGGGCCTCACCCACTCATACGAAAACAATGGCTATGAGTGGGATGTGGGCGTGCATTACATCGGCGAGGTGCATAAGCCCCATTCGCCGATTCGTAAACTGTTTGATGTGATCTCTGATCAACAGTTGAAGTGGGCACCGATGGATGATGTCTATGATCGGGTGATCATTGGCGACAAGTCCTATGATCTGGTGCGCGGGCGGGATAATTTCAAAGCGAACCTAAAAAAGCATTTTCCAGACGACGCTCAGGCGATCGATGCCTATGTCGCGCTTGTCGATAAAGTCGCCAAGGCGTCGCCGCTGGTGTTTATGGATAAAGCCATTCCAAAGCTTTTAAGCCACATCTATACCCGCTTTAAGTCCCGGATCTTGCCACGTGAAGCGATGATGCAAACGCAGACGGTGCTAGAGGAGTTGACCAGCAACCCAGAGTTGATCGGTGTGCTTGCTGCACAATGGGGTGACTATGGCACGCCGCCGCAAGAGTCGCCGTTCTTTATGCATGCCATGCTGGTCAAGCATTTCTTTGGTGGGGGCAATTTTCCGGTGGGCGGGGCATGGAAGATTGCCGATACCATCATTCCGGTGATTCGTGCCAGTGGCGGCGAGGTGTTTACCTATGCGCGCGTGGCAGAAATCCTGATCGAGAATAAACGCGCGGTTGGCGTACGTCTGGACAATGGCGATGTGCTGCATGCGGATAAAGTGGTCAGTGCTTGCGATGTGCGCCTCACCTTTGAAAAGTTATTATCTCCCAGCATCCAGCAGCAGTATGGCTTTGCTCAGAAGCTTAACAAAGTCGCCCCTTCAAAAGGCTATCTCAACCTGTTTGCCGGATTCAAAGGCACAGCGGAAGAGCTCAATCTGCCGAAAACCAATCTCTGGGTTTATCCTTCAGCCGATCATGGCGGCAATATCACGCGTCATGAAGCGGATTCTGACAGCGAATTTCCCGTATTGTATATTTCATTCCCTTCGGCCAAAGACCCGGAATGGGATCAGCACTATTTGGGTAAATCGACGGTAGAGGTCGTCGTACCTTCTTCGATGTCATTTGACCAATGGGCGGGCACGACGTGGAATCAGCGCGGTGAGGACTATGAAGCGGTTAAGGCGCAGCTCAGTGAGCGGATTTTGGATGCGCTCTATCATCATGTACCTCAATTGCGCGGCAAGCTCGACTATAGTGAGCTGTCCACACCGCTCTCGACGATCTGGTTTCAGAACAATACCTATGGCGAGATTTACGGGCTGGATCACACCGTCGATCGCTTTAAGCAAGACTGGCTACGCCCACAAACGCCGATCAAAGGATTGTATCTAACGGGTCAGGACATCCTGACTGCTGGGGTCACAGGAGCGCTGATGAGCGGCTTGTTGACCACGGTGGTGATGCAGGGTTTAAGTGCCCACAAAGTACTGAAGCTATTGAAATAATCTATTCGCTGCCGATGTTGGGGTGCTATAAGTTCCCCACACCGCCATCGACCAACAGTTCGGTACCCACGACAAAGCTGGATTCGTCCGAGGCCAGAAACACTGCAGCCTTGGCCAGTTCCAGCGACGTGCCCATGCGTCCGATCGGTACCAACTGTCGAATTTCTGCTGCCAGTGCATCCAGTTCCTCATCTTTTAGTCCTAGTTTTTGCAGTGCTGGCGTCGTGGTGGGGCCGGGGCTTAGGCCATTGACGCGTATACCGCGCTGAATCCATTCGCCGGATAGCGTTCTCGCCAGTGAGAGCAAGCCTGCTTTACTGGCGGCGTAGGCGCTGCTTTGTGGTAAACCGATGCGTGCACTGACTGAGCCACAGAGGATAACGGAAGCAGGATTGGCCAATAAGGGCAACAGCACTTGCAGTAGGAAGAATGGCCCTTTTAAGTTGGTCGCCATCAGGTTGTCATAGGTCTGTTCATCCCAATCCTCAAGAGGACGATGTGTGACATCACCTGCATTTAAAAAGGCGATATCCAAACGCGGCCAGACGTGTCCAAGCCGTTCTGCCAAGGCACGTTGATCGTCAAGTTTCCCCGCATCGCTTTGGATCAGGATGGCTTCATTGCCCAGTAAACCTCCTGCTTCTTGGAGTGCCTCAGCGTTTCTGCCAGTGATGGCAACTTTTGCACCTTCTGCCAAAAATTGACGTGCAGTTTCTAAACCGATTCCACTGGTTGCCCCAGTAATGAGTGCGTATTTGTCTTTTAATCGTGACATGGTCATCTCGCTTTTTGACTGTGATCAAACCCATTGTTATTCTTTTAGTTTCTGAAGTATAGTAGGTACCATATAGATACTAATAGACAAGGCAGAGCCTAATGGTGTCATCACTCAATTCCGCGGAAACAAAAAAAGTGCTCATGTCAGAACCACTGCCGCGCTGTCCGATGGTGCAGTTTGTGGACCTGGTGTCGGGCAAGTGGGCGATTCCGATTCTCTATCGGTTGATCCTGATCGATGCACCGATTCGATTTAATGAATTACAACGCGCAATTGCACCCATCACCCAAAAAGAGCTGACGCGACAATTGCGTGGTTTTGAGCAAAAAGGACTGGTGACAAGAACCATCTATGCCGAAGTGCCACCGCGGGTCGAATACGAAGTCACCCGCTTGGGTAAAACGCTACGCGAGCCTCTTGCCGCACTGGCTGAGTGGATGCAGGTACATGAAGGGGATTTGGCTTAAACATTGGGATGTGTAGGGTGGTCACTACGCCCATTTAATCATGTGCCGTATTGTCTTCAATACGCCGTACGCCTTTGATGCGCTCGATTTGCAGGCGCACACTGGAGAACTCTCGCGCTGAGATGCGTGCAAACGAAATCAAGACCTCATCGGTGTCAGGTTCGTTTTCGCCCTGACGGACGACGAACTTTTTGATCCGCGAGCTACCAAGCCCCAAAGCCAATTCCAGCGCATGAATCGTCATGCTGCCTTCATCGACGATCAGATGCAGTTTGTGGCGTTGTCTGGACTCGAAGTACCATTTTTCTAAGGGTTTGAGACCCGCCAGAATAAACAGGATGATCACGGTGGCACTGATCGCAGCGACATAGAGCCCACCACCAATGGCGAGTCCCACCGCTGCAACCGACCATAAGCTGGCAGCCGTGGTCAGTCCCCGAATCACTTCTCCACGCAGCAGGATAGAGCCGGCACCCAGAAACCCGATCCCTGAAACTACTTGAGCCGCAACCCGTGACGGATCGAGGATCACGTGTGGATTATCCAGAATATCGGCAAAGCCAAAGGACGAAACAATCATGATCAGTGCTGATCCGACGCTGACCAGCATATGGGTGCGCAGACCTGCCGCCCATGACATGCGTTCGCGTTCAAAACCGATCAAACTGCCGAGGACTGCCGCAAGGAGCAGGCGACAAATGAGTTCAGTCTGACTAAGCATAAAAGATCCTCTTTAACTGAATAATGAGCATTTTCAATGTAACGTCATGAGTCTGACCTGACAAATAAGCATGTGAGATAACCTATTGAGAAAATGTGTCAGAAGGGGCTGTTGTGGTGTGTGCAATTGCAAAACTGCGATGTGATGCCATGTGTTTGAGTCGGCACGATTTTTATTCAATCTAAAAATATAATTATTTGTTTTTTATACATATTACATAACTAGTGATAAAAGAAAACGCAACACGCCAGATTAAAATATAAGCATAACAACTTGTTTCAAAATTATATAAAATGAGCACTGCATCACACTTCTTGTCTATTTTTTAGCACCGTTCATCCCATTTTTGGTCTACTCATCTACCCGAATCGGCTAAGGTTGCGCCTCGACAATTTTTATTATTACCAGTCAGAAAGAACATCTACTTATAGCAAAAGAAATTAATTCTTAATTTGCAATCACGAGTGATATCCCCATGTTTAAGCCACTTCCAAAAAGCGCCTTGGCTGCATTTGGCTGCTTTTTGTGTTCGACTACTTGGGCTATGGATAGCAATACAACGACCACACAGCGTGAAAGCGCTGTCATGGATGCGAAGGCGGGTCACCTGAGCGAGGCGATTAATCGCCTTGTGCAATTGCATGCGCAATCTCCGGAGGATAAGCGGGTGATCGCGGATTTGATGGTCTTATTGCGTCTGGCAGGACGTAACCGCGAAATCGAAATACTGACCCAGAATCTGGTGCCATCATCCCAAGCCGATACGCCATTGCCCGACTATGCGCTGATGACGTGGGCGTCCGCACTGCGTGATGTGCAACAGTTTGGCAAAGCACAACAGATCTTGGCGGTGAGCAAAGACCGTTTAAGCATGAAGGCTCAAGTGCTTTATGCCGTGGTGAGTGCCGAGGCGGGGCAATCTGAAGTCGCAACCGCAGCTTTACCTGTGGTCGATGCACAGCTGGATGCCAGCGATTTAGCGCAAATGGCCTATGTCTGCCGACTGGCAAAGCAGCCTTCGAGAGCGCTGGCCTTTTCGATTCAAGCACGGCAAAAAGACCCTAATCAGGCACAGGCCATTCAAGAGTCGGTGTATGCCTTGTCCAGTCTCAATGCCACTGCGGCAGCGTATACGCTTGCGACCGCGCATCCAGCGTTATTTTCAGTGGAGATGATCAGGCGCTTACGCACCGATAATACAGTGATCAAGCTGCATGATGCGATGCAAGAGCGCACGCGTCTAGATGATCAGCATGAGTTTACTACACGTAATCAATCACTTGATGCGGCATTAACCGAGATAGAAACGAACCTCAAAGATTTTCCTAGAGACAGTAACCAGTATCGTCGCAATGAATTTGACCGAGTGTATGCGCTACGGTTACTTCATCGTATGCCCGAAGCGATTCAGGCTTATCGACAGATTGACGGGGATGAAACGCAGTTTCCACCTTATGCCCGACGCGCGGTGGCGGATGCGTACTTAGCCCAGCAGCAGCCTAAAGTAGCGGTTAGTATTTATAGTGATTTGCTGAAAAGCCAGAATGATGCGCCGTTATATTTAAGCCTCTATCACGCATTGATTGAGGCGGAAGACTATAAGCGTGCCGCAGAAGTGTTGAATACCGTTAATAAAGTGACGCCTTATGTGACCGCGCCTGAAGTGGTGGGCGGTGCACCGATGGCCAATTGGGAGCGCTTGGATGTTGATCAGGCTGTGGCGATTGATGCAGCGTATCGCAATGATCTGGCGAAGGCCGAGCGGCAATATGCCGATTTGGTACAGCGTGCACCGAGCAATGTCGGCATCATCGATGACTATGCGACGATTCTGCGCTGGCGTGGCTGGCCGCAGGCGGCTGAACGGGTAACGGCACGTGCTGTCGCGATGAAGCCTGATGAGCCATTGACCCGTATGAATGTGGCCAATAATGCCCGTGATCTTGAGCAGACTGTGCGTTGGGGAGAGTCCATCACCTTATTGCACAGTCAATTTCCTGAGAATCCCGACGTTCAGCAGAGCTATGTGGCTTGGCAAAATCGTGCACGACCATCGATCAGTAGTGAACTGGTCGTGGGCAAGAGCACGGGTGCCGACAACGAGGCAATCAATATTCAGGGTAGCCGTGATCTGGACTGGGTCACACGGATCAATACGCCGTGGGTATTACAGGACTGGCGTGGTTTTGCCCAACTGGATAATCGCTGGTCAAATATCAATAGCGAAACGGTTCGTGATAATCGGATTGGGGCTGGGGTGGAGTGGGGCAGTCAGCGTAGAAATGGTTGGCTGATGCTGAGTCAGCAGTATGCTGGCGATGGGACCGGCAATCATGCTGGGGTGAGTGGCGGTTGGTCTCAGTGGCTGAATGATCACTGGCAATACGCACTCAATGCATCCAGTGATTCTGCCGATACGCCTCTACGTGCTATGGCTGCGGGATTGTCGGCATGGGATGCCAGTGGCAAGGTCACATGGCGGCAGAGCGAGTCTCGCTCAGCTTACTTAGGACTTGGTGTAATGGATATTTCGGATGGTAATCAGCGCCAGATGGTGTCACTGGGGGGATCACAGCGTTTGTTTGGCGGGGATCACTATGTGACAACCGGAGGCATTGACCTCTATAACGAGCACAACAGTCAGGCGGGTGGGGTGTATTACAACCCCAGTCAATTATTCAGTGCGGCACTACGGTTGCAGCATGATTGGGTGACGTGGCGTGATTATGATCGATCATTGACACAGAACTTCCAGATCGCAACCGGTATCAGTCATGAAGCGGGTTATCGCAGTGCGGCAACCATTGATCTGACCTATCAGCATACATGGCAATTATCACGCGAGTGGAAGCTGCACTATGGCGTGCTCTGGGGATCACACACCTATAGCGGTGATCGTGAGGGGCGCTTGGCGGCACTCTTAGGCTTTGAGGGAGTGTTCTGATGCGTATTCTTCATAACAAACGCCTGTGGCAATGGCTGCTGTATCTGAGCGCGATTGGTCTGTATACCGTCTGTGGTTTTGGGTTGGTACAAGCGCAATCTGACAATGCAATCGCTGGTACAGCCGATCATACCGTGCAGATTCCTCAGGATCAGTACGTGGTACTGGCCTTTCATGATGTGCGTGAGAATTTTAGACCTAGCGTTGATCGTGATCCCTATGCGATTGATGCCGGGCGGCTGGCGCATTTCTTTGACTGGATTCAAAGTCATCATTTGCAGCCCGTATCGCTACAGCAGATTCTTGATGCACAGCAAAACAAGCAGGCTTTGCCCAAAAATGCAGTGTTGCTGACTTTTGATGATGGTCCAGAGAGTCACTTCAAGACCGTGTATCCGCTGCTCAAAACCTACAATTATCCCGCGCTGTTTGCACTACAAACTGGCTGGATCACGGGGCAAGTACCAAGCACGGCCTATGGCCCTAATGGCTTTGTGACGTGGGCGCAATTGCGTGAGATGCAGGCATCCGGGCTGGTTGAGTTTGCGACGCATACACATGATTTGCATCGCGGGATCATGGCCAATCCGCAGGGTAATCTTGAACCTGCTGCCATGACGAGACTTTATGATCCAGCCACTCAGCGTTATGAAAGCGATGCTGACTATCGTCTGCGGATTCGTAATGACCTGACTTTAAGTGCTTATCTGATTCAAAAAGAGCTTGGCATCAGACCACGTGCTGTGGTGTGGCCTTATGGGGCAATGAGTGAGTTGACCCGAGAGATCGCGGCGTCTGCGGGATTACCGATTTCTTTTGCACTGGGCGATGACCGGATTAATCAGGTACAGGATATTAAAGTGCCTCTCTCGCGTTTACTCGTTTCTAATAATCCTAATGCGGTGCAGATTGAACAGCAGATCGATGATGTGCTGCTGCGCCGACCTGTGATTCAGCGTGCGGTGCAAGTGGATCTGGATGATGTCTATGATGCTGATCCGGCGCTGATGGAGGTACATTTAGGCAAGTTGTTGGATCGTATCAAAGCTCTGAATGTCGGCACTGTTTATCTCAAGGCATTCCACGACCAAGACAACAGCGGTGTGGCCTCTGCGCTTTATTTCCCCAATCGCCATCTGCCGATGCGTGCCGATCTGTTGAATCGCGTGGCATGGCAATTGCGCACCCGATCTGGGGTGAATGTCTATGCGTGGCTGCCACTATTGGCTTTTCAATTGCCGGATTCTGCACAGCAGCAGAGGCTGGAGGTGCATAGTGCCAAGGGTAGTGCGCTGAGTCATCGTAGTCGGCTAAGTCCATTTCTTCCTGAGACTGTGCAACTGGTTGGGGATGTCTATGAAGACTTGGGGATCAACGCCTCAAGCTTAAATGGCTTACTGATTGGGGAGAATGCCCAATTGGCGGTGGCCGATGATGACCGACGCTGCAATATCGAGGCGCGCATGCCGAAAACAGATCAGCCGCTGGTGAATTGTCAGCAGCTCCCAGCGGCAAATAAGACGATGGCACTGATGAATTTTGGTGATCTGGCGGTCGCACGGTTTAGTCGTTATCGTGATTCGAGTAATCGCTTTCGTGTCGCACGCAAGATTGATGCGCGCGTGGTACTGAATCCTGCGCTGGAGTCGCAATTTGCTCAATCCTTGCCTGCATTCTTAGCCCATTACGATGAAGTCGTTTTGGTCACGTTGCCACGCACAGAAGAAGGTGTGGCACTGGTGCCTCAGCGCTTAACCGCGCTGGTGACTGCTGTGGCTAAGATTCCGCAAGCCCTAGATAAGGTCACCTTTGAATTGCCAGCCAAAGATGGACGCAGCAAAGAATGGGTCAGTAACCAGAAGTTGCAAAAACAAATGCAAATGCTGGCGCAATTCGGCGTGCGCAATCTTGCTTATTACCCCGATGACTTCCTGCATAACCTGCCGCACTTTGATGCGTTGTTTGGTGGCATGAGTCTGAATCAGTTTCCCGCCTTCTACAAAGACCCGCAAGTCGGCGCCGTTGCTGATCCGAAGCAGAAAGGAGTGAGTCCATGATGAATGATCTCCTTGCTTTTTTTGCGTCGGTCTCACTGCATGATCTGATGTTTGGTTTTGTCTTCTATTACCCATTGGTCATGTCTTGGGTCTGGATTTTTGGCGGGTTATTTTTCTATTTCCGTCGGGAGTTCAAGCGTCCCAAGCTGCCTGTTTTCACCGAGGCCCCCGGCTGCAGTATTTTGATTCCTTGCTATAACGAGGAGGAAAATGTCCGCGAGACGATACGCTATGCACTGGCCACGCGCTATCCCAATGTTGAGGTTATCGCTATCAATGACGGCAGTCGTGATCGTACTGGCGAGATTTTGGATGAACTGGTCCTGACCGAACCGCATCTGCGCGTGGTGCATCTGGCGACGAACCAAGGTAAAGCCATTGCGCTGCGCGCGGGTGCAATCAGTAGTCCGCATGAGTACCTGATCTGTATTGATGGTGATGCCTTGCTGCATCCCGATACGACGAGCTGGATGATGCATCACTTGACCTCAGGACCTCGTGTGGGTGCCGTGACCGGCAATCCGCGTATTCTCAATCGTTCAAGTTTGCTCGGCAAGATTCAGGTTGGGGAGTTCTCTTCGATCATTGGCCTGATCAAACGCGCCCAACGTACTTACGGGCAGATCTTTACCGTATCAGGTGCGATAGCTGGTTTTCGCCGGACGGCGTTGCACCGTATCGGCTACTGGAACGAGGAGATGATCACCGAGGACATCGACATCTCGTGGCGTTTGCAACTGGACGCTTGGGATGTGCGCTATGAGGCGGAAGCGCTGTGCTACATCTACATGCCAGAAACCTTGCGTGGCCTATGGAGTCAGCGTTTACGTTGGGCGCAGGGCGGTATTGAAGTACTGCTGCGCCATACCACCAAGCTGCTTCACTGGCGCAAGCGCCGCTTCTGGCCTGTGGCACTGGAGTACATTTTAAGCGTGGTCTGGGCCTATGGCATGTTGTCGGTATTGCTACTGTTTCTCATTGGCTTGTTTGTCGATCTGCCGAAGTTCTGGCAAGTGGATAGTATGGCGCCGGAGTGGTGTGGGCTATTTTTGGGAATTACCTGTTTGATTCAGTTCTTACTGAGTTTATGGATGGATCGACGCTATGAGCGTGGACGTTTGCTGCGTAACTATTTTTGGGTGATCTGGTATCCGCTGTTGTATTGGATGCTATCGATGCTGACGACAGTCGTTGCTGTGCCCAAAACCCTACTGAAGAAAAAAGGCAAACGTGCGCGTTGGGTGAGTCCCGATCGCGGTTTGCATTCACATGACCAGGAGTAACGAATATGATCTTATCTAAAAACGTAAAGCATCTTGATGTTCCCCAATTTATTGACCGCCCCGAGTTACAGAGTCAGGGTCAGCGTACAACTTCTGCGGTGCTCGCCATGATCGGCTGGACATGCTGGCTGTATTTGTTTTTGCCGCTGTTAACGATTGGTGGCTGGCTGGTGAGTTATCGCCGTGTCGATCAGTATATTGTGCAGAATCAGAATGGATTTTATGAGCAAGTGAACTTGCTGGTACCGCTGGTCGTGATTATGGGGTCACTCTTATTATTATGGGCGACTTATAACTGGATGCGTTTTCGCGGTGAGTCTCGTCGTGTGGCTTCGCGAAATGCGACAAGCCAAGAAATCGCAATCCATTTCGCGATCCCCACGCGTGTGGTAAGTCAGGCACAGCATTGTCGCGTCAATGTTTTTCATTTTGATGAGGCGGGTGGGGTAGTGGATATTGTGGGTGATGTGCCTGTGGTGCAACCGATAATTCGTCCCCAATCCAAGCCAGAGCGTGTGGCTGTCGAGCAGGCATAGGCATTATAAGATTGAGGCGAGACGGAAAATGCTGTAATGCGGGGTTGATATGCTAGTATTTTTTGGCTTAAACCGATAAGGACATCCAACAGGTAGCTTTCATGGCAATCCAACAAAAAATTGAACTGGTCGAAGAGATCCTGTCGCCGTGGGCTGCGGTGATGGGTGATATTTATAGTGGTTATAAAAATCATGTCTATCGCATGATTAACTTCTGTTTACAGCTTCGCGATTGCGCGCCTGAAGAACAACAAAAGATCTTTATCGCAGCTTGCTTTCATGATCTGGGTCTTTGGTCAGCGGGCACCTTTGATTATCTGCCGCCTTCCGTCTTGGAGGCTCAGAAGTACCTGGGGCAGCATGGCCTAGAAGTATGGCGTGAGGAAATCACGCTGATGATTGATTTGCACCATCAAATCCGTCCCGATAACAATCTCCAATATCCTCTCGTTGAAGTCTTCCGCAAGGCCGATCTGATTGACGTATCGCTGGGTGTGATCAAGTTTGGCTTACCCCGCGCCACCATCAAACAGGTCAAAGCGGCTTTTCCCAATGCGGGTTTTCATCGCTTTTTGGCAGTTGGCGCGACACAGTGGTTTTTAAAGCATCCACTCAGTCCGCCCCCATTCATGAAGTTGTGAGGGCGGATGCTGAAGTGTCTTTATGACTTAGTCCGTGACAAGGTAATACGTGAGTCCCGTTGCAATAGCATTGTAGGAACCCGTTTGAACAACAAAGGCATGATGATCATTCGAGGTATGGAAACCACTGAGCCCATAGCTGACTTGACCGTTGACCTTTGGAAGTGACGGAGAAGTATTTGCTCGGGTCAATGTAGAGCCTGTGTAAATATCGTAGGTCGGATCGTATGATGCTACTATCCCAAAGGTGAGGTATTCACTCATAACAAGCGTTTCTTGTCCCGTTGATGATTGGCTTACCGATAGAATACTCCCTTGACCCGTTGTGCCCCAAGCGACATAAAGCGCCCCTTGGTAACTCAGATCAGAGGTTTTGAAATAGGCACCACTGTTGGTAAAGAATAAAGATTGATCGAGTGAGAGCCACAGGCTGGGTGTGGTATTGGCAAAGAAGTAGCCACTACCTCCAAGAGGCGCATGCGTTGACCCTGTGAATGTTCCCGTCGTTGGATCCACGTTAAAAGAAAAGAGTTGCACAGGATTTGCGCCAAGTGAGAGCGTGAAAATCTTATGATTTAGATCCGAGTATGCCCCAACGGTTGTTCCGTAGATACTATTCGGCGCGTTATAAGTTTGCAGGATTTGACCCGTGCGAGCATCAAGCTCAGTAAAAGCAGGAGTTACCCATTGCCCACCGGTCTGGCCCGTGAGGTAAACATGACCCGCATTGGTTAAAAAGAGATCGGTTTGAGAGCCATTGGTTGGACTGGTCTTGAGCAGCGCTTGTGTATTCACATCAATCAGGCTGACTGTCCCTTCATGTAATACCGCAGCCAGCTTGCCATCAGGACTCAAGGCTAGAGATTTGACCGCACTAGGAAGAGTAATGCTGGTATCCACATGGGTGCTCGGATCAACAACATGGAGTAGGTTCGGGCTAGCAGAAACCACCAAAGCTTTGTCTAAATTTTTACTATATTTAGTCTGCTGGGGTTGGTAATTCAGTTGGACCACTGTGGCGGCATTGGTCACGCTCGATAGGGAGATGGTTTGCGAGTAACTATTGCCTTTGACGTCGTTTCTCACAAGGAGCACGCTATAAAGACCATTGACGTCTGGAGTTAATTCCACGGATTGACTGCTGGGGTTTTTAATCGTTGCGGTGCTGGTAGAAGGCTTCCCTGCTATGGTCCATGTATAACTCTTAATCGCGTTACCTAGACTTGAATTGGCGGAGCCAGTGAGCGTTAAAAGTTTGCCTGTCTGAACGGTGATTTGCTGATTACTCTTCAGGACTGTTGTGCCAACTGTCAGATCCCCATTCGGTATTGTTGGTGTTGGTGTTGGTGTTGGTGTTGGTGTTGGTGTTGGTGTTGGTGTTGGTGTTGGTGTTGGTGCTGGTGTTGGTGTTGGTGCTGGAGTCGGTGTTGGAGTCGGCACTGGTACAGCGGGATCATCTGAGCCGTTGCCGCAGCCTGCAACAGTCGATACAACAGTAGTTATCAAGAGGGCTTTGATCAAAGTATTCACAAGTCTTGCTCCGGTATCATTATAAAATTTATGTAAAACAATGTATTACTAATAATCTTTTAAAGAAAAACATAAAGCGTAATGAATGAAAATTGATCATAAGTCATTCATCATTTTTATCCAATCAGTTCATAATGTGATTTACCGAGAGAATCGTGACATATTGTGTCGTGTGCAGATGAGTGCAAAGTGCAGTCTGAGAAATGAGAATAAAGGATTAAAGAAAGGCCAGAAATCTACAATGGCTAAAACACTGATCTATAAGTGTGAAACAGCTATCAGCCATCCAAAGTCTGAGTGGCAAGAGATTTTAGTGTAGAGATCGGTTATTAATATTGCTTGCTACTTTGAATCTACAAAGTAGCTCAGGCAGGTGTGATTCGAAGAGATTCCTGATTTTAATCAAATACTAAATGGGCGTATCCGTCTATCCGTCATACACCCTTAATTATACATTAAGTTTCATCACCAGCATTCAACCCCACCCTGAGCAGATGAATGCGCTGCTCAGCCAATTCCACTACCGTAAAGCTCACATCTCCGCGCGTTACGACTTCACCAACGGTGGGCAGGCGTCCGAGTTCATTCAGGATTAAACCTGCAACGCTGATATAACCTTCATCATCCAGTAGATGATTAGTGCCGAGTTCCTGCTCAAGCTGATACAGGTCAGCACTGCCTTTTACCAGCCATGTGCGCTCATCCTGTTGGATGACATCAGGAGTTTCATCTTCGTCGGGAAACTCACCGGCAATCGCTTCAAAGATATCGAGCGGCGTAACCAATCCTTGTACCGAACCAAACTCGTTGGTGACAATCGCAAGACCGCCTTTGGAGTTGCGCAGGATATTGATCAGTTTTAAAACTGGCATGGTTTCAGAGACAAAGATGGGCCGTTGATAACCAACCAGATCTGCGATATTCAAGTCATGATCAAGGATATCAATCAGGTCTTTGGCACGCACCACACCCACGATCCGATCCAATTGATCGCGACAAACCGGAAATAGACTGTGCGGCGTATCCAGCAGTTGTTCACGGATACGCTCGGCAGTACCATTGATATCGATCCATGAGATATCGGCGCGCGGGGTCATGATGGTGCGAATCGATCGCTCACTTAAGGTCAGTACGCCGCTGACCATATAGCGTTCTTCCTCATCAAAAGCGAGCGCTGGCGATGGATCATCAAAGCTGGAAGGCGTATCGCGGCGACCACCCATCAGGGTCAGGATCGCATCTGCCGTACGGGCACGTAATGGCAGGGCATCGGTATTCTTATTGAAATTACGGATACGCCATTGATTGAGTGATTCGATCAGGATGGAGAAACCAATCGCCGCGTACAAATAACCCTTCGGAATATGCAGACCAAAACCTTCTGCGATCAGACTAAAGCCAATCATCAATAGGAAGCTTAAGCACAGCATGACCACGGTTGGATGCTGATTGACGAAGCGGGTCAGGGGTTTTGAGGCAAGCAGCATGACACCCATGGCAATGATGACGGCGACCATCATCACATAGATGTTATCGACCATCCCCACAGCGGTAATGACGGAGTCCAGTGAGAACACCGAGTCAAGTATCACGATTTGGGTAATGACTGCGCCGATACCTGCATAGATGGGATTTTTATTTTCTACGTAGATCTTGCCTTCAAGCTTCTCGTGCAACTCCATGGTGGCTTTCCACACCAGAAACAAACCGCCGAAAATCAGAATGAGGTCCCGGCCCGAAAAACCAAAGTCAGCGATACTGAATAAGGGAGTGGTCAGCTTCATGACCCATGACATGATCGACAGCAGACCCAAACGCATGATCAGCGCCAGCGCAAGACCGATACGGCGTGCTTTATCACGTTGGTGAGGCGGAAGCTTGTCGGCCAAGATGGCGATAAAGACGAGATTGTCGATACCGAGCACAATCTCTAGAACGACTAAAGTGGCTAAACCCACCCAGATTGACGGATCCATTAGAAATTCCATATCTGACCTCTATTATGCGTTGAGGTTTGATTGAGCATGAAATGGAATTTCTGCGTCTGTCGACTGGGAGGATCATTGTCCATGAAAAAAATGTGCCTATTCGATTAAAAAGAAAAATTAAAAAAATCAGGCCTGATATCAGGCTCATATGTCTTTCATTGTCTAATAAGGAAGGGTTTATTTCTAGCAGGATTGATGGCTCGATCCGTAATGATATGTAAAAAGCGCACGATCCATGCATGAGCTTACGAATCAGACATCCCACAGTCCTCCATAAGATCAATGGATTAAACAGCACAACATTGCGCCGATGAGCAGCGGTAAATTTAATTTGTATTATTACAATTTATAGCATATATTGATTATATGTGTAATTAAATGGTCTAATGTTAAAGACCCCACCAACGCTATAGTGGTGACTTCCCATGAACGCATCCAAATTAGAACTGCATCCCGCTCCCCTCGCCAGTACCCATGAGGTCTTTAATCAGACACCGCCGCTGGTGGATTACAACGCCTTTGAAGGCGATACTGCGCTGAAAGAAGCGGTAATACGTGCTGGAGCGGCATGGGCGATCCCAAAAATCTCAGCCCATGGTGCTCGCACAGGCAGCAGTGAGGTGATGGAGTGGGGCTATCAGGCCAACGAATTTAAACCGCAGTTCCATAGCCATGATCGCTTAGGCAATCGTATCGATTTGGTCAAGTACCATGATGGTTACCATAATCTGATGGCACTGGCGTTGGAGTCGGGTCTGCATGCCGAACCGTGGATCGATCCTAAACCGGGTGCTCATGTGGCCAGAGCTGCTATGAATCTATTGCAAGGTCAGGTGGATGCGGGTCATGGCTGCCCAGTGACTATGACCTTTGCATCTGTCCCTGCGCTGGAGGGCAGTCCTTTGGCGGCGGAGTGGTTGCCCAAGATTTTGACCAAAGGCTATGACCCACGCAATGTGCCGTATATGGAAAAACAGGCACTGACCATCGGCATGGGTATGACCGAAAAACAAGGTGGCTCAGACGTGCGCGCCAATACCACTCATGCCTATGCACTCGGTGCTGAGGGTGAGGGTCAAGCCTATGAGTTGATCGGTCATAAGTGGTTTACCTCTGCGCCGATGTGTGACGCGTTTTTGATGCTGGCGCAATCTTCAGGCGGTTTATCGTGCTTTCTCGTACCGCGTTGGCGTCCTGATGGCAGCAAGAACCCTGTGCAAGTCCAGCGCCTGAAAAACAAAATGGGCAATGTGTCGAATGCCTCGTCTGAAATCGAATTGCGCGGTGCACTGGGCTGGATGGTTGGCGCAGAAGGGCGTGGTGTTCCGACCATTATCGAGATGGTGGGGATGACCCGCTTTGACTGTATGGTCGGTTCAACCGCCAGCATGCGTCACGGCGTGGCTCAAGCGATTCATCATGCGGCGCATCGCCGTGCTTTTGGTGATCTGCTGATTCATCAACCTGCGATGCAGAATGTATTGGCGGATCTTCAGCTTGAAGTCGAAGGCGCACTCGCCATCACCATGCGTATGGCGCAGGCTCTGGACAACCCGCAAGACCCCTATGAAAAACAGCTGTTGCGCCTAGGACTGCCTGCAGGAAAATACTGGATCTGCAAACGTAATCCCAACCATGCCTACGAGGCGATGGAGTGTATCGGTGGCAATGGGGTGATGGATGATTTCATCATGGCGCGCCTTTATCGGGATGCGCCCATCAATGCCATCTGGGAAGGGTCAGGCAATGTACAGGCGCTGGATATGCTGCGTGCGATGGCCAAAACCCCAGAAGCCGTACAAGTCTGGTTTGCCGAATTGAATAAAGCAAAAGGCCAGTATGCCCTTCTAGATCAAAAGATCGTGGCGTTGCATCAAGAATTAACAGACCTAAATGACATGCAATATCGGGCACGCCATATCGTTGAGCAGATGTCCTTGACGATGCAGGCCAGTTTGCTGGTCCAAGCGGGGAATGCGGTGGTGTCGGATGCTTTTATCCAGTCACGTCTCGGCGCGCATGGGGAGCGTAACTATGGCACGTTGCCGCGCGGCATTGATTGTGCCTATTTGATCAATCGCGGTAACCCGCTCACCGCGTGATTGCTGCCCTAAAAAAGAATAAGGAAAACCACTATGAATCAACGTACCGCAGTCACCTCACTTTTTAGTCGGGAAGAGATTGATCTTTTGACGAAAAAGTCCGATTGGATGGGTGCTTATGCCATTGGCTTTACATGGGCGGTGATTACACTGACCTTCGTCGGGCTGAGCCTTGCATGGCCTATCCTGAGTGCGCTGGGTATTTGGGGGGTAGCCGGCAAGGTGCTGATTAGCATCCTCGCCTTGATTATTTTGGGGGGCAGACAACTCGCGCTGGGGATTCTCACCCATGATGCGGCCCATGGCACCTTGTTTAAAACGCCATGGCTGAACGATCATTTGACGCAATGGCTCTGTGCACGTCCTGTGTGGAATAACTTATACAATTACCGTCCTTATCATTTAAAACACCATGCCAAGACCTCGACGGTTGATGATCCTGATTTGTCCTTGGTTGCGGGTTTACCGACGACTCAGGCGTCCCTACGCCGCAAGTTCCTGCGGGATATAGCCGGTGTGACGGGTTTGAAGTTTATTGTTGGTCGTATTCTGATGGATGTTGGCATCTTTGAGTGGACGGTGACCAATGAGATCACGCGCCTACCGCAAGCAGGTCGCAGTTGGTGGTCCTATCCGCTCACGTTCTTGAAAAACAGTAGCGCAACGATCATCACCAATGGCGTGTTGTTCGGGCTGCTGTGGTTATCGGGTCATCCTGCATTCTATCTATTTTGGCTATTGGCCTATATCACGCCGTTCCCGTTGTTTATCCGCATCCGTTCCATGGCGGAGCATGCGGCGATGGAGACGACAACCGATGTATTCCGCAACACACGAACCACCGAGGCAGGCTTTATTGCGCGTGCGCTGGTTGCGCCGATTCGGGTAAACTTTCATATCGAACATCATTTGATGGCATCGGTCCCGTATTTTCGTCTGCCGCATATGCATCAGCTCCTGCGTGCTCGGGGTTATGTACCCGCGCCGCCGACTTATTTCGAAGTACTGAGAATCATGTCGAGCCGCGCGGCTAAACCTACGGTTTAAAAACAAGAAATAGGGTCTTCATGACCCTAAATAAAAAGAGGAAGATTGGCGTTATGTTTGTTCGTTGCAGTGAAGTGTTGTTATACGCGGCATTTGGTTTTTTGCTTTTTCTGCTCTATCAGGCTTTTGCCTATCATCACAGACCCTTTTAGGGTAAATGTAGCTGGTCAGGGTTTTAATTCGGGATAAAGCCATTCTGGCGCAACTTAAGCCAGATGACTTTGCCCACCTGATCAAAGTGACGCACAACGCCGAAGAATTGATTACGCACGTCAGGATCAACCCAAGGCAGCGGCAATAATGGATCAAACACCACTTGATGAATCGCGGCACGTCCGAGAATCAATGACTCTTGGGCGGCGGTTTCCAGATCAAGTTGATCTGAATGCGCAATCCAGCTTTCCAGTTTTTTGCTTAACGCTGCATAGCTTTTGGTCAGTGCTTTGCCATCCCATAGCTGTTTAATCTGTGCTTCAACCGCAGTTTCAAAATGCCCCGATGTGGCAACGATGGCGGTTTGCTCTAAGCCCAGATTACGCAACTTGTCGATGATGAGATTAAGGTCGCTGCCGATATTATTGGGCCGGATATAGTAGCCCTTGTCGAGTTCCCGAAAACCGAGCATTTTCAGCGCGCGCTCGCGGCGAACTAAAGCGGTGCGGTCAGTGCGACCCAGGGTCGCGGTAAAGACGGTGATATAGTCGCCAGTCCATTCCCGCACATTGCGATCTATGGTGCGCCACGCGGCAATTTCCCCAGCCAACTCAATGGCATTCGGTCCCAATTGATAGATCCCACGTTCGACACTTTTGATTAGACCATCTGCCAGTAAGCGAGTTAATGCCACGCGCGCGCTGGTCTCACCAATCTGAAATAAACCACAGGCAGCAACTGCTTCCTTAGAGGTCAGCGGTTGACCGTCACCAGCGAGTAGAAGGTCAAGAATCAGTTTGCGTGGGGTAATCTTCATCAAGGGCGTTAAAATATAAGAATATTATCTAGCATAACATAGCTGTGAAATTTGCAAATGCGTTGATGTAACGTGACCAACCCCGCGCAAATTTTTATATTTTTCTGTCCAGTCATGTTGTTTCAATTGCGGTATTTTTGTACAAAAATATTGCGTATTTCAAGGACTAGGCGTAGATTCGAGTCGATCGTGTGACAAATTTCGCATTAATAATAAGACTGGTGATGGATTTTTTTCTGCCATATAAGACGCGTTAATTTGAATTTCTGATCTGGCAATCACAACTCCAGCAATTTATTAATTGGAAACTTGTCCTGTGCTAGAGATGACGGCAGTTGCACTGCGCAATGGTTGTCCTCTTGAATCGGCTTTTTGAGCCGTGGGCTGATGGTGTTTTTATAATGATAAATTGACGGAGTATATTATGGATAAGTTCTGGTGGCTGACGCTTGGGCTGTTAATTGGCTGGATCGTGCATTGGATTTTCAATATTCTGTTTTGTAAATGCAAATGCACCAATGAGAATTGCAGTAAGCACGGCACTAAAAAAAATACCCCCACTCCCTATAATCCGACCCCTCGTTCTGATTTCAAACCGAGTGCACCCGCACCCACAGTACTTCCTGTCGTGACGGATGCTGCATCTGAACCTCCTGTTGTTGCTTCGGTTTTGCCTGCTGCGCCTGTGTCCGTTGCCGCTGCTGTGCTACCCACGCTCGCCGCTTTTCTCAACAAAGACGGTACTGATAACCTCCAAGTCATTGAAGGGATCGGTCCGAAAATTGGTGAGCTCCTGAATGCCGCCGGTATTCATCGTTTTCACGAACTGGCGACTACACCTGTTGCAACGCTTGAAGGAATTTTGAAAGAAGGCGGGTCGCACTTTCAATTGGCCAATCCTCGCACATGGCCTGAACAAGCCGCACTCATTGCCAAAGGCGACGTTGCCGCATTTGAGCAATTGATTGGCGAGTTAAAAGGTGGCGTACGGACTTAAGCGTCCATCCAAGGCTCAGGAGAAATCAAATGCTTAACTATCATAATTGTTGTGAACCTGCACGGCCTGCATGGTGCAATTGGGTGCGCTGGATTGTGGCGGTCATTTTATTGTTGCTATTGTTACGCGGTTGCTGGATGCAAAAACATGAGGTCGTCCCCGCAGCAACTCCGACAACCGCAGCCGAAACTGCCCAAGGGGTGACCTTTGCTTCAGAACTGAAGGATGGTCACGTGACATTAACTGGAGTCGTGAAGGATCAGGCAACTAAAGAGGCTATGGTTCAAGCCGCTACAGCCCAGTATGGGGCGGATCATGTGACGGATCAATTGACCATCGACGCTGCAGCCAGTAATCCCAATATTGATCTGAGTAAACTGTTTGCATGGCAAAAATCAGCAGGTATTACCGGTATCGCGATTCATGACAAAACGGTGCAGCTGACAGGTACGGTCGCGGATGATATTGCCAAAGTTGCTCAAGGACAGGTTGCACAGGATTTATTCGGTGCAGGTTATCGCATCGACAATCAATTGCAGGTTGCGGCAGTGAGCAATATGGCCAAAGACTCGGCGTGTGCAGAAACTTTGAAATCCAGTATTGAGTTTGCTTCAGGCCAGTCTGTATTGGCTGCCAAAGGCAAAGAAATTCTCGATCAAGTATCGACTTGCTTAAAAGAAGGTCGCTTTGAGGTTGCAGGGCATACCGATAATCAGGGCAATGCACCCAGCAATCAGGCATTGTCCGAAGCACGTGCAGCCAGTGTAGTGGCATATCTCACGAAGAAAGGCATTGCAGCGGATCGTATGGTGGCTAAAGGCTACGGTCAAAGCCAACCGATAGCCAGCAATGACACCGCTGTAGGTCGCCAACAAAATCGCCGCATTACCTTTGTGGCGCTGCCGTAGTCTGATCTGGTCCATAAAAAATACCCCTTGATGGGGTGTTTTTTATGGGTGATCAGTCACATCTACGATGGGAATTTGCATGTTAAGTGCAACGACATAGCCGATAACGGCACGGGCGGCTTCGGTTTCCGTAGTGGGTGAAATGTAATTGTCACGATAGTAACCGTGCTTCATACAGGCAAAGCCAATATCAATAGCCAGTTCAGCGACATCAGGTTTGGTGGGGAGATAGAGCGGGCGATCCAGAGAAGCAAAGGTGTTATGAATTTCCTGACCCACAGCATTCAGTGCAGATTTTTGTACCAAGTGAGCTGCTCTGCTGGTGGATCGGCCGAGCAGCAGAATACTGGCTGCTGGCGTTTTGTTATAGAAGACAGTTGCTTCGTGAATCATAGCGACGATGACTTCTTGCCATGATTTATGGCGAATGGCTGGGGTCAGTTGGATCAGTAGTGTCCGCAGTTCTCCTAGATACAGCTTAGAGAGATGGGTGTACAACACATATTTGCTGGGAAAAAACTGATAAAGACTAACTCTCGGAATTCCTGCTTCTTTGGCAATTTCAGAAATCGAGGTTTCTTCTGGTCCGAGGCGTTCCAGCATGGCGACGGCTGCGGTCAGCGCTTTGGCGACGCGTTGTTGACTCCGCTCTTGCAAAGGCATTCTGCTCTCGGGCAATGGCTTTGCTGCAAGCTCTTCTTCAGGCGTGTTTATAGACGTGCTTGTCTCTAAATCCGACACGTGTTATATTTTCCTAGAAATGCTACAGGTGTCGGATATTTTAGTCGAATCGGCATCAACAAGCAATTGAGGAAATCTCAGGTGTGGCAGTATTTCAGAGGTGTTTAGAAAGTCTATTTGTACATTTTTGAAATATTTTCATCCAGATAAAAAATTAACGGATTTTGTGATCGGGCGTAATGAATCCGCCTAGAGGCTTGTACGTATGTCTACGATTGGTGAGGGAATTCAGTTTCCCCCTGTAAATAAAGGTCAGTCTAGCTCAACCACAACTGGTAAGGTGATTGTTGCGACTGCATTAGAAAGCAGCAATTTGCAAGCGGCAGAGGCAGTGCGCCGCGATAAGCAGTGGCGTAAGCAATACCCTGCGCATTTTCGGGCGCTGGTCGAGTCGGGGATTCGTTCCCCTAAAGCGGCGATTAACATTGCAAGGAGTGGCTTGGCGGAAGCTTGGAAGCAGTTTGTTTTTATCCGCAACCATCAGCACTACGCCCTGTCCGAGGCGATGCGTACATTCCAGACGCCTGCATTCAAAACCATTGAATTGCACGGCGCGGGAAGCCCAGTCGTGGCCGAATGGGCCGTGCCTTATCATGGAGAAATGCTGCATGGCGATCGATTGCGTCAGCAAATTGGGCTCTGGGAGCGCGATGGCATTGTCGAACCCAGCCATGCCGATGCGCTACGCCGTGTATTGGATCATCCGGAGTGGCTGGATTTATCGGATCGCACCATGGTGCTGTTCGGTGCAGCCTCTGAGGCCGGTCCGCTCACGTGGCTTGCGCAGTGGCGCGCGAATATTGTTGCCATTGACCTGCCCAATCCTGTGGTTTGGGAGAAAATCGTCAAGACGGTACAACGTGGTAATGCCAAGCTTTTCTTCCCGGTTCCAATCGATACAGAAGACAAGCTGAGCACGAAAGTTAGTGATCTGGTCAAAATCGCGGGTGTAAATTTACTCATCCAGCCTCCAGAAATTGCGACATGGCTTAAAGGGTTTGAGCAGCCGCTTGATCTAGCGGCAATCGCTTATTTGGATGGCGAACGTCATGTCCGCGTGTCGATGGCGATGGATGCCGTGATGAGTGAGGTGAGTCGTGCCAAGCCGGACTCCAGTCTGATGTATATGCTGACACCAACGGATATCTATGCCATCAACGCGGAAACAGCAAATGAGGCAGCGGCCCGTTTTGGCAAGCGACCATTGGTGCGGCGCGTTCTAACCGACGCGATTCATGTGGCACTGCTTAAGAATTTTTTTGTACCCAATACCGATGCGCTGATTCGCTCGGAAAATGGAAAGTCATATGGAGTTGCCGATTGTCTGGTGATTGAGCAGGGGCCGAACTATGCCTTGGCGAAACGCCTACAGCAGTGGCGGGCAACGCTAGCGCGCCATGAGGGGCAGCACGTCTGTTTAAATGTGGCACCGTCTACCATGACGCATTCGGTCATTAAAAATCCAATCTTAAAATCAGCTTTTAATGGCGCCGATTTGTTTCAGGTCGAGGCATTTGAGCCTGCAACCACGAATGCCATCATGGCCGCGATCTGGGTGCATGACCTACGCTGTGCAGACAGCGCCGCCAATCCGGCAAATCCCCTTGATCACCCTCTGGAGCTAATCAGTGAAAGTGCCAATCACGGCGGGCTCTGGCGTGTTCCTTACCTTGCTCGCAGCGCATTGCCTTTTTCAGCGGTCTATGGCTGGGTGAAAGAAAAAGTCAGACTGTCATGAGAAGGTCCGTCGGACATGACGCAGTGAAATTAAATGCGATCATTTCTAGCGAAAAGTTTGGATACGGCTTATTGATGGTTTATGGACAATCCCTGAGCCATTAATAAGCAGCCCAAATCAGCGGGGAGACACTGCTGATTTGGGCCAAGCCGAGGTGATGTTGTTCTTATTATCTAGTTATTTTTATTAGATCTTTCTAGTTGTTCAAAAAGCCGTCATTACCCTAGCGAGACTTTTTTAGTTTAGCGTCAGAAAAAATGGCGCAAAGTTTTAGATGTCGAGCACATACGGCTCGTCATCTTGTACTGAGATGGGTTTATCCCAAATCATGTTTTGTTCCTGCACAAACAACAGGTTTGAAGACGTGCTCAAATGGGATTCTTCAACGGTATATCCGCGGTTGTCATCCATCAAAAAACGCTCGTTCATCATGCTGCTCTTCCTAAAACTGAGCAAAACAATGAGCTTCACTCATCATTTCGCTCGATTGAGATCGATCTTTATGCCAAAGGATTAATAAATAATTCTGCTGGCATTTTCTGCAAGCGCGGACAGGGGCGTTGGAAACAGATGGCGGCAATGGACGTTATATTGAAAAGTCCAGAACTTGTCCCATAAGTCACAGTACGCAAGGCAAATATAGCGAATCTGATCATATTGATCAGACGTGGCACCTTGCATGAGTGCGTACCACAGATCATCTTCATGATCATCATCCGCAGCTTCGGTTCCCTGATCAGTCGTGACCCCATGCACATGGTAATAACCATCGGTCACATGTCCACCGATTGCTTTGACTGACTCTCTTAAAGGCGGGCTATACAGAATGACTTGTTCTTCAGCCACAGCCAGTAGCGCAACCACGCTGTTATAGTTGGGGAAGCTGAGTTCAAGAAAGTTGCGTACATCCGCAGCAATCTGACTGGGGATATGATGCAGACGCTCACGATCCGAGACCCCTAAATCATCTAGCACTTTTTCAAAGAGTGGATAGTGCGCATAGGCCGGGTTACCCTTGTAATAGTTCGATTGGTCATAGCCCGGCTGAAAACCAAATTCATCTAAAATATTGAGTGTCAGCAAAAATCTTGCAGGCATTTTGCTACCTGGGCTTAAGCGCGGCTCAAGCTGGCGCGTTTGGAACTGCGCCATGAGCAATGCATCCGTAAATATTTGTACGATTGCATGTCGGTATTCAAGATGTATCGTCTTGACTGCGTCTAAGCTCAACAAACCCTGATTAAAGACATCAATGATCGGATTGCTTGCCAAAGCATGTTGTTTTATCTCGGCTTTCAAGTCCGATACGAATTGTTTATTAGAAGCCCAGACTGATGTCGAGACGCTTGCCCTCAACGCTTCAATAGCGTTTTTCCTTGGATCATCAACGATTATGGTCATATTTAATTTCTATCGATTAATAAATATTATGTGATGTGAGTCTAAACTTTGCGTAAGATTCAACCTGAAAAGGTTACTAATCTATACAGACCTGTCTGTCTCATACTATGTATAATTGTTATAGTATAGTCAACTGGTTTTTACGGTTATGAAGGATAAAAATTGAATAAAAAAACTAAGCAAGAAGACATTCTTGAAACGGCGCTACTCTTATTCTCGGAGCATGGTTATCACGCTGTCGGCATTGATCGGATCATTGCAGAAGCAAAAATAGCCAAGATGACGTTATATAAGTATTTTCCGTCGAAAGAATTGCTCATAGAGAGCGTTTTATTAAAACGCGACTCACTATTACGTGCAAGCATCTTGGACGCGGTGAACAAAGCCCAAGATCCCATTCATAAGCTCAAAGCGATCTTTGATTGGTATGAGGTTTGGTTTAAGAGCATTCAGTTTCATGGCTGTATGTTTATCCGAGCGTCGGAAGAGTTTCCTGATGCTAAATCAAACATCAGAACGATTTCCCAGAATCACAAGATGTGGCTGACCGAGCTGATGCAAGAGAGTCTTGAAGAAATTGGCGTTGAATCGCCGCTTGAGGTTGCCTCTCATTTGCTGGTCATTCTGGATGGTCTGACGGTGAAATTAACGATGTTTGATAGCCCAGTGGTAAATCAGACCGAAATTGCATGGAAATATACCAAGCAGGTGATCGAGAGTAGTGTGGCTTTACCCAGTTAAGACCATTTATAAAAATTTAATCTTCTCGTGTTCTATGAGGTGATTTTCTCATCAGAATGGGTAATAAGCAGGCTGCATGTAGGCAAGGCATTGATAAAATGAAGATAAATTTAATAAAAAACAAGCATTGTCGATCTTTTTTTCTGCTTCCGATCGATGCACACAAAGTCTTACAAGATTGTGGCTGGTTGTTTGAAGCAGAGCAGCGTATCAGCCCCAATGTGGTGACTTTTCTTGAGCAAGCCTTATCGCTTCAGAAACAAGAGTCACATCGAAATCTTGACGTTTATCGAAGTGATGACATCAAAATGAACGTTTTTTATGACGATAATCATTTGATTGAAGAGATTTATATCCGTTTGCATGGCGTACGGAATTATGTGTTTTTGCGAGACATTTTACTGTCGGCTGAACTTAAGTTGGCATATGGGGCAACGGTATTCGACCCTAATCATACCTTGAACTCTAAGTATCTATTGTGATGAAAGCACTTTAAAAGAAGAGGACTAAATCAATGGATACGCTTGTAGTTCAGACTATACCGCAGCCCAGAGTTTATGCGGGACAGGACTTATCTCCACCCTATGTCTTGAATGGTCACTCTTTCATGCTGGGTTGCTCGCCGTGGCCGTCACAGCCTGATTTGTTGTGTCATGAGCATACCTTTTATGGTTTGACCTATAGTGTGGCACTTGAATCGTTAGATGATGTCAAACACTGGGTGTCGAGCATCGGATCGGACCGGATCCGACTGGTGAAAATGTCGGCCTCCGATTATTACAATGCGGGTGTCGATCACTTGAGTAGCGGTTATTGTTTGGAGTTATTGTGGGCACATGGGGAGCCAAGTCGTGTGATTTATGCCGGACTCTCTGAGGACAGCTGGCTGTATCAGGCGGATTTGCATAATAGAGGCAATGTCTTTGAAGCTATCTTTGGGGTGATGCTCGTGGCTGTTGCGGACATTACCAATGAATTTGGCTTGCAGTTGCCGGATCGGTTTGTCTAAAGCCAGGCTTGAGTTCATGAATAACGCCATCACCCCCGCCAGCGCATTGCCTCGACAAACAAGTTAAATGCAGGAGAAGACTGACGCCGACTGGGGTAATACAGATGGTAGCCTGGGAAGGTGGGATACCAGTCTTCAAGCACTTTGATCAATCGTCCTGCCACAATATCATCGGCGAGCATTTGTTCAGGAAGATAGGCCAACCCTAAGCCCGCAAGGCTTGCCTTCATAATCATCTCAGCACTGTTAAAGATCAACTGCCCTTCGACGCGGACTTTAAGGGCATGTCCGTTCTTTTCAAACTCCCAAGCATATAGCCCGCCATAGGTTGGCAAACGGATATTGATGCAGTTATGCTCCGCTAAATCCTGCGGGGTTCTGGGTGTCGGATGCTGGGCAAAATAACCCGGCGTTCCGACCAGTGCAAATTTCATATCCGGACCGATGCGCGCAGCGACCATATCTTTGGCTACCTGATCGCCAAAGCGCACCCCTGCGTCATAGCGCTCGGCAACGATATCGGTCAGTTGGTTGTCGATATTGATTTCGACTTTGATGTCTGGATAATTGGGCAAAAACTCAGCGAGCTTGGGCCAGATGACATCATGGGCAGCATGTTCAGCAGTAGTAATGCGGATGGTACCAGCGGGTCTTTCCCGAAGTTCGGTCAGTGCAGTCAGTTCCGCTTCGATTTCTTCAAAGCGTGGCGTCAATGTCGAGAGTAGACGATCCCCAGCATCGGTGGGGGCGACGCTACGTGTCGTGCGGGTCAGGAGTCTGAGACCTAAACGGGTTTCAAGTGCGCGGATGGTATGGCTCAGTGCCGATTGGGAGACGCCGAGCTGTGCCGCGGCGCGGGTGAAGCTGCCTTCTCGCGCGACGATCACAAAGGCTTGCAGGTCATTAAAATTTTCACGCGCCATGACGCAGCCCTCAAGTAGAGTGATGAGAAAGTGAAGACTGATCTTCTCCGATGCTGGGGCCTTGCGTCAATCTCATTCATGAATAATACTCATAAGTTCATGCAGATTATCCCATCTAGTCGGCAGGTGTTTCATCTGATACATTTTTGACCATCCAAGAACTCGGTTCTGCGGTTCTTAAAATCAAATCTCGTACACATCATATTGATCACTCCAATGAGCGCATAGATTGCGCTTTAAGCCGTTTTGACATTTTTATTCAAAGGTTATCAGCATGAATATTCAAAGAAGTGGTGCACAGCCCTCAATACAAGGGGCAACTAAAAATTTTACCGGTGTGGTTCGGGTTGATCCGCTGTTTAAAGCCAATGGTCCAGCACGTGCCGTAAGTGCCAGTGTTACATTTGAGGCAGGTGCACGTACCGCATGGCATAGCCACCCACTGGGTCAGAGTTTAATTGTGACCGCAGGCAGTGGCTGGGTACAGCGCTGGGGTGGTCCGATTGAGGAGATTACAGCAGGTGATGTGGTCTGGATTGAGCCCGGTGAGAAACACTGGCATGGCGCCACCACGACCAGTTCGCTGACCCATATCGAGATCCAAGAGCAATGGATTGGTAAGACCGTGGAGTGGTCCGAATCCGTAAGCGAAGAACAGTACCAAGGCGCAGAGCAGGTGCGATTAGTCGGCTGATTTGCGGAAAGTTGGGCATGATCGAAAGTGAGGTGCAATAACTCCCTGCATATGGCACTCTAAAGGTCTTGATCGCATGATCAACGTGATGGAGTTCGTATGCCCGTGCAAGAGTCCAACCCTTTTTCCCAAGCGTCCCATGTCTATGCGCAAGCGCGCCCGCGCTATCCCCGTGACCTTTACAACTGGCTGCTGGCACATACGTCTGGGCGGAATGCTGCATGGGATTGCGCCACCGGAAATGGTCAGGCAGCGACTGATCTGGCGCCGCATTTTGCACGGGTCGAAGCGACCGATATCAGCACGGAGCAGATCGGTGAGGGGATGCAACAGGCAAACATTCACTATTCTATACAGCCCGCAGAACAGACCTCTTTTTTAGATCAAACCTTTGATCTGGTGACCGTTGCTCAGGCATTGCACTGGTTTGACTATACGCGGTTCTGGCCTGAAGTGCTTAGGGTATCCAAGCCGAATGCGCTGTTTTGTGCGTGGGGCTATGCTTGGTTTACCTGTGATCCCGAGGTGGATACGGGGTTCGTGCAACCCTTCCGCCGATTGATTGAGCCGTACTGGGCGATGAACAACCGGATCTTGTGGGATGGTTTTAATGATGAGGATATCGCCTTTCCATTTAAGCGAATTACACCACCGCGATTAACCATTCAGACAGCGTGGACGATTACCCAGTTGATTGAGTATATGCAGACGTGGTCGGCTTATAAACATGCACTTAAAAATGAAACAGTGGCTTCTGGGCTGCAAAAACTGTGTGCAGATGCAGCGCAGCGCTTTGTGCAAAAAGGGACGATGCAAATCACCATGCCGCTGCATATAGTGGCAGGTCATGTGATGGATCGTGATGAAACTGAAAATTAAATGAGGATGATGCCATCGTGAGCGACGTTAATCACGCGCTCACGATGGGGGATGTCAACAGAACTTTAGACTGCCATAACAGTTGGGAATGGTATTTTGGCTACTCAATTGCACACCGTTTAAGGTGATGGCGATAGGGGTCAAGCCCACCGTGCCCACTTGCGCACCAATTGATGAGTTAGGGTTGTTCGCGCCTGAGAGTAGACCCAGAAGGTCGTTTGAATTAATCGAATGACCTGCCAGATAGTTATTGAACTGCTGCGCAAACTGTGGAAAGACGCAAGTTGTCGCACTCGTTGGGTCTGCGCACAAGTTGATCGGAGCGCTGGGCTTTAAATCGCCGAGATAGACGGGGTTATTCACGCCTAGCCACCAGCCCTTTTGGGCAACGTTGTCGCTGGGTGATCCGGGCCAGAGGATACTTTGTTGCTGTAAACTCAATGAAATCGGTGAGTTGACCGGCAGTGAGTGAACAAAGCCCAACGGTTGTACAAAAGCCACTTGAGCTGAAATATTTTGAATAGCGGCATACATGTGCACATTAAAATTATCGTTCACGCCACCATTAGGCAGGATCAGACAACCTAAACCAAAGCAGGATGTGGACTGCGCGACCACAGGACCCCCTTGTGTACCCACAGTGCCATTATTGGGATAAGTGCCTGATGAACCAGCAGCACTGTAGTTTGAGTTATAGGTCGGTGTGCCATACTGGTTACACGTACCAATGCCCAGTCCACCGCAATCGTTGTTATCGGGGTTATAACCCAGAATGACATTAGGCAGTACCGCGGAAGGATTAACGGTAATGGCGGTCACGCGAGAGCCATTGACGGTTGGGGCAGGGACGCTGAAAGTGATCCCCGAAAATCCTGGAATCGTGATCGTGCCTGAAGTCAGCGTAAAGTTAGCAGTTGCCCCCAAACCACCCAAGGCCGTCAGCTGTCCATTGATGGTGTAGTTGGCAGGGCCGCTTCCTGGATTGTAGACTGGGAATATTGCAGGTGCCGTGCTGATCGTACCCGTTAAAGTATTGGCGGCACTGGTGGATTGGACGTGGACATAGCCTGAGAGAGTATTAATCCCGTTAGCTGTTGTCGTATTATCGCCCGACTGGAGCAGTCCCGTGGCATTCTGAGCGCCAAATTGAACGCCCGCAATCTGACGCGTGGACAGACTGGTGGGGTTCTTAATCGCCAGACGCAAGAATGGATTGGTTAAGACCGCATCACAACTGGCAGGGCTGGCTCCCGCAGGGCAACCGTTACTGCCGGGGCTTCCGCTCAAGCTCAGATTATTGATATCAATGTCACAGCCTGGGCCATTCACCCCACCACAGCCTAACTGCAGATGCTGAATGTTGGTGTTGAGCGCAAGGTTGCCCTGAAGCCCTAGGGTGAAAAAGCCAAAGTCGGAGGTGGTTGCGCCCGTTCCTGAGCCGGAAGGGGCAATGTAATTGGTGTAGTAAGCAGCTTGTCCCGTTTCATCACGCATGGCTTGATCAGTCAATGGCGTGAGTGCGATCGCAACATTCCCCCACAATGCCCCGGCAAACAGCGGCATCAAAACACAGACGAGTTTCCTCGTTCTTTTTGCTACGTCCATCATTGTTGTCCTTTATTGTTTTGGTGCTACACAGCATTTTTTTGCTGTACTGCTTTTTTGTTGTTGCGGTCTTACTTTTTTGTTTTATCTCTTTTACCCGTGCTCAATATGGCTTGCAGCCATGTTGAGCCTAGTATCACTGACTGAAACCACATGACCTTCCGTCAAATTGGGATTTCAATCAGTGCGATGCTCTTGTTGTTGGTCTCTTTGGCTACCGTGATTTTTTTGTTGAGCGCTGCCTAGGATGACACCCTATCATCTGTGATCTGGTGTTCATTTGCAAGAATTGTTCGACAAACGCGATTAATTATAAGATAAGGTTAAATTCTAGTGATGACGGGATAGGCACCCTACAGTCATGCAGCGTGATCAGCTTGTTCATTGGGCTGTTTTTGCAATCCTTGGGATACCTTAGCGGATGCGATTATCCGTACACCGATCAAGATCAAAGCACAACTGGGAACGAGCGACCACGACAGTTTCTCTCCCAAAAAGATGTAGGCAAAGAGCGTGGCAAATATAGGCGTCGATAGCATCAACGTGACGTTGAGCAGAGGCGGGAGTCTTTGGGATGCCGCGGTATAACATAGCGTTGCCAATAAGGTGGAGATCAACGCGAGTGCGATCATGGCAATAACTTCTGGATAAGACCAGTGCAAGGGTAAGCCGATCTGCCCAGCCATAAGCCCAATAATTGCGGCTATTATTCCCCCAAATCCCAGACAGATTATCGCGATCTTTAAAGGCAGACTCTGGTCTTTGATTTGTTGTCGATGAATGATGACTGCAGAAAGCGCTGTGGATAATGCCGCCAGTGACGCAAAAAGATAACCAATCCAAGGACGGGTGACTTGGCTTGTGACCAGATGAGCGCCCGTCATACAGATGATAATGACTCCGATGATGGCACATGCCGCCCCCAAGGCTTCGCGCCCATTGATCTGTTCTCCTAGAGTTGCGCGGCAAATCAGGACATAAACAGGAGATGTACTAATGAGTAAGGCGACGATGGCGATCGGGGCAAACTGAAAGGCGATGACCGCGGTCAAAAAATAGAGACCTTGCAAGACGCCCAAGATCCAGATGGTTGGACTCAGTTTAAAGTTGATCCGTGAACGGGTAATCAATAACAGGGGAAGGATAAAGATCAACCCAATCAGCAAGCGTCCTGCGGTGATTTCTAATGCTGGGTGATGACCCGATAAGCGCACAAAAACGCCAGTGAGTCCCCAAGAAAGAGCTGCGATCAGGGCAAAGCCTGCACCGCTGGAGAATTCTTTATGCATCGTATGATCTCAGGAGTAATCGGGGAAGATTTCCTTCGGAAGCAGTCGCATCGTTTTGTGCATAGTTTTTGCAAAGAACGATGCCGCTGCCTATCGTAGCAGATCAAATGACTAGATGGTCAAGATATGATCTTCCATTAAGCTTCAGTTAATGATGCCATATCAATCACAAAGCGATAGCGCACATCAGAGCGTTCCATACGATCAAAGGCCTCATTGATCTGATCCATGCGGATCATTTCGCATTTCGGCAGTATCTGTTCCTTGGCACAGAAATCCAGTAGCTCTTGGGTTTGTGCAATGCCCCCAATCAATGAACCTGCCAGTGTACGGCGGCCCATCACGATTGGCACTGTGGACAGTTCTTCAATCTGACCCAGTTGCCCAACAATGACCAGTGCACCTTTGACATCGACCAGAGGAACATAGATCGAGACATCATGACGTACAGGCACGGTGTCAATAATCAGATCAAAGCTTGATTGCGCCTTGGTCATGGCCGCTTCATCGGTTGAAATCAAGACATGGTGCGCACCGAGACTTTTGGCATCCGCTTCTTTGTCCGCGGTACGGCTGATCACGGTGACTTCTGCACCCAATCCCGCAGCCAGTTTCACCGCCATATGCCCAAGGCCGCCCAGACCGATCACACCCACACGGCTCCCAGCACGCACGCCCCAGATTTGCAGTGGAGAGTAAGTGGTGATGCCCGCGCAGAGTAGTGGTGCCACACGAGATAGGTCTAAGCCATCGGGAACGGCAAGAACAAATTGTTCACGCACTACGATCTGTTTGGCATAGCCCCCATAAGTGACTTCACCCGTGTGACGGTCGAGGCCGTTATAGGTGCCGACAAAGCCTTCACGGCAAAATTGTTCATCACCCGCTTGGCATTGATCACAGTGTTGGCAGGAGTCCACTAGGCAGCCAACTGCAACAGCATCGCCGACTTTAAAGCGTTTGACATCTGCGCCGATACTGGTGACTCGACCAACGATCTCATGACCGGGCACGATAGGGTACATACTGCCACCCCAATCATTGCGTGCCTGATGCAGGTCAGAGTGACAGACACCGCAATAGAGAATCTCAATGGTGACATCATTATCACGTAGTGCGCGTTGTGTGTAGACATAGGGAGCAAGCGGCGAGCTTGCGTCTTTAGCGGCATAAGCGAGGACTTTCATGAGCGATTCCTTTGAGTGTTATGAGTGACGATCCAAATGATCAACGTGATGTGTTAAAGGCTTTATGACTGAATAAAAAAGGTTTTAGAGATTCCGTTCGTCAAAGACGCGCTGGGCAATCATCAAGGCCGTGTTAGCGGTAGGCCAGCCTGAATAAAAAGCCAGATGGGTAATCAATTCGACCAACTCATCACGGCCGATACCGTTGTCGAGCGCTTTTTTGAAATGAAATGGCATCTCATTGATGCGATAGAGACTGACCAGACTTGCAACGGTAATCAGGCTACGATCACGAGGCGATAAACCCGGTCTTTGCCAGACGTCACCAAACAAAACGTTATCGGTATAGTCCGCAAGTGCTGGTGCGATCTTGCCATAGGCCTCGCGGGCGGCGCTGGGTGTGTTGGACATGGTGCTCTCCTGATGGAAACAGTTAGGGCGTTATTGAGCATACGCCGTCATGGAATGGAACTTGTGTGGTCTTGGGCGGTGTTTGTTACGGTGTGGGGTTTCAATTGCTGAAAAACCGATGCTTCATTTGCGGATGAAGCTAATGTAAACCCCTATGGCTTTATTGACTAGGTGGTCACAGTAGATAGGACTTATGAGCTTAACTCATGAATACTTAGGGTCGATGATATGATGTCATAGGTGATGGTTAGAGGCGTTCTTTCTTGAATACGGGTTATTTTAACCACCATATAAAATATCTTTTTTTATTTAGAATTAATGCACTGATGGAGGTTGACAACGCAGCATATTTGACCATACGATCAAAGCATGAACACACATCTATTCAACATCCGATTTTGCGCCTCCGTCTCCATGGGAAATCATGGGGAGCGGTGGTCTGCGTGTCAAAATTTGGCTGAATGTTTAAGATGGTGTTTAAAGCCTTAACCAAACCCAGCAAAATATTTTCACAAAGACCACGACTCAAATCGTGGTCTTTTTTTATGCGAGAAAAATGATGAAAACTGAACGTAATGCAAACCACCGCTTGATCTCCATGCTTGCCAATTCTAGTCATGCACTTTATGTCACCGTGATTGAAGTCGGGGCGATTAGCGCTTTTACCGGGGGATTGCGTACCTTCTTCAAGCCACCGATACCGAAGATAGGTGAGCATGATGATTGAGCTTAAACATACGGTATTCAGCTTAGCAGAACATGACGCCATTACGATCCAGAAGAGTCTATCTCATGCCCAGATTGATGTCTTAGAGACGTTTCACCTTAATCGAAATACTCATCCGCTATTTCGGCTGGTCTCGCGCAACGGGCATTCGGCTACGGATAAGAGGCTGGCTCAGCGCGGCTATAGGCGTGAAGGTGAAATGGTGGTGATGACTTGGGAAAAAATACAAGACGCGCAAGAATCAGATTTGCACATCGCGGCTCATGATCACAAGGCCCTTCACTTAGCCCAGATACAGGGTTTTCAGCATCGCTATCGCTATTGGTATCGTGTTCATCCTTTTCGAGAGTAGTTGATGATTCAAAACGTTCGTCGTTTATTTTTCCATTTTGTATAGGCAGAACCCACTCATGACCCCTTTAAACATTGCGATCCCCGGCCCCGTCAATCTGCGGGATGGGTTAAAAAGACCTGAGTTGCATGCGGCTTTTGGACATCGTGACATTGCTGCACATGAACTGTATCAGCGTATCTCGCAGCGCTTGTTAAGCATTGCAGGGACCACCAGCGATGAGTATGACTGCCTACTGATTAATGGCAGTGGCACCAATGGTATGGAGGCCTGTGTACGCTCGCTAATCCGTAATGACGGCAGTAGTACTTTCCTGACTATCGGAGCTTTTGGTGAGTTGTTTGCCAAGATTGCACAGGGCTGTGATAAAACAAATCATGGGCTGGTGCAGTTTAAAGCAGGCACGGCGATTGATCAGGCAACACTTGAACAAGATGGGCGGGTGGCACGTGCTGAAATTTTGGTCTTTACCCATAATGAGAGTTCGACAGGCGTGACCAATGATCTGGCTGCAATCTGTGGATGGGCAGCGCAGCAGGGTAAGCAGGTGATTGTGGATGGCGTGAGCATTTTTGCAGGTGCCTCAGTCAATCTGTCGCTAACTAAACCTTTGGCGTATATCACTGCGACGCAAAAGTGTCTGGGATTGCCTGCGGGTTTAAGTATTATTTTCTTACGCAAGGGGGCTGCGAGTCACGTAATCGAACAGGTGCCTAATCGCGGCTATACCACAGATTTGAATCGCTATCTGATTGCTGCTCGCAAACAGGAGGTGTTAACGACTCCGAATTGCAGTTTGTGGAATCAACTGGATGCTCAGCTTGATTATATTACCGAGATCGAAGGCATCGAAAACCGTTTTGCCCGCCACCAGCAGCTTCAGGCTCAGGTATTGGCATGGATCGCGCAGCAAGGTTTATCCCTTTATCCGGCCTTGGCGGATGCCAGTCCTTCAGTCAGCGCCATTCGTGTGCCCGCAGATTTTGATCTTGCGGGTCTTAAGCAGCGGATGCGTGGGCAGGGTTATCTGATGGATGTCGGCTATTCAGGTTTGAATCTGGAACTCATACAAAAGTACCAGTATAAGACGTTCCGGATTCCACATATGGCGGATATGACAGCGGAGGGTTTAGATCAGTTCTTGACTATACTTGAACGACAAATAAAGGATATTTGATTAAAACTAGGAACGTCTAGGAGAATGTGCCGAGTCCACGCAGCAATATGGGCAATAAATCATTGACCATATTGGTTCGGCTATGAGGCTCACGCGTACAGATTTCAAAGAGTACTGCACCATGGACTGCCGCCCATAAGACTTTTGCCGTCGCTTTAGAGTCTTCAGTCGGTAGGAGTAATTTGTCGGCAGAGGCACGCTCAATGAAGCTGGTAAACAGGGCGAATGCTTGGGAGTTGTATAACATTCCCAAGACATCGGCTTCGGTTGCAATAGGTGTGGTGGCGGAGAGATAGAGTTCGGAGTCCGTCAGCGCCTGTTCGCGGTAGATTTGTGCGGTTTGATAAATCAGTTGCAGAGGAGTGGAGTGTGGGACCAACAACAGCAGCCGTTGCTCAAGCTCCACCACAAAGTGCTGATATAGTGCACGAATCAGCCCTGCTTTACCGCCAAATAAGGTATAAATCGCCTGAGTCGATGTGTCTGCTCGTTCAGCAATTACGCGGAGGTTAAACGCAACCATACCTGATTCCCGCACTACTTGGCGTGCAGTCATGATCAGCTTATTTCTCAGATCGGTTGTATTGCTATCCATGCTGATTTTTTTTCGTCGAGATCGCATTCATTATTCACCCTCAACCCTTTTTATTATTATCTATCAAATGAACTGGCTTTGTAATAGATATCAGGAGGGATTGAAACGGCGATATAACGTTGTTATATTGCTGTAATCATAAGCTGTTCAAATACCTATCGTGTGAAATTTAAAATGGGTGATGCATTCTTTTTTATGAAAATCACGAAAAAGAACACTTTAAATTTAATATCTTATGCCAAGGCTAAAATCCCAGTATGTCTATTGCCAGCGTGACTCAAGTCAGCAGAATGCTCCAGATTTATAACGAGAATGGTCAACTGACTGCGACGATCAATGTCTTTAGCGGGTTGATCGACTTTACATCACAGGTCGTTAGGGTTAGTCATATGGATAAGGTCCTGGCCTATAGTGAATATGGGCACTTAATTTCGGTTTCTTCTCAGGTTTAGCAGATATCACGAATTCACATCTTCTCAAGACGGCGCGGATAGACGCGCGTCTGATACTCAAAATCCAGTTACAAACATTACATTCTACCCAAGCGCCAGATAGTTCTATGGGCAAGGTGAGATTAGATCACGGCTGCAAGATGTTCGCGTAGCTTTGCAAGATCGCCTTCTACATCGGCTTGTTTGATAACGTTAAAGCTAGAAAAGGATGGCAGAACTTCAGCGCCGCAAAACTTGTAGTTGGCACTATTATTAACAAACACATCATCCATGGTTTTACCAGCAAAGAGCACTTGGTCGTCATTGCCGAAGGCTTCTTTGGGAGCATTCCATGTCAGTGACAACATGTACTGTTTACCATGCATTTTGCCACCTGTGCCGTACTGCTTAGTTGGGTCTTCACGGGTGCGTCTATCATCGACCAGCAAGCGCTGCCCTGCGATACCTGCGGTGAAGACTTCATCAACATATTTCTTGTATATCCACGGCGTGCCGAACCAGTACACGGGAGATTGCAGAATGATGATATCTGCCCAGACATGCTTACACACTTCTGCCTCGATATCGTAGCCTTGTTCAATGTCAGTGAGTTGTACGCTGTAACCGCGTTGTTCCATGTCTACTTTGATGGTATCCACCAGCGTCTGATTCAGACTACCGGAAGAGATGCCTTCATAAAATTGGTGTGTGTTAATGATCAGAACATTTTTCATCATTATTCCTCTAAAAGGGAGATTACAGATAACGGGGATGCTATGTGTTGATGGCTATTGTGGGTGCTAAGGAGATTTATTCGTTTGTCTGATTTGATGAAGTTATTGCCTAATTTGATGAGTCATCATCAATGCGTGTAATACATACCAGTGGATGGTGATAGACTGGAATCAGAGATAGCTGTTAGCACAATACCCACGAAACAAGAGGGAAAGGTAATTATGCAGCAACATGCATTGATCCAGTTGATTGAGAATATTGCCCAAAACGATGGGGATTACAGTACGCCGATTCCGGCACTGATGGTCTATCGTCGCAGTACTGCCTCCGAGCCCATCCCGTGCATTTACGGTCTGGGATTGGGCATTACACTGCAGGGTCGTAAGCGGGTAACGCTGGGGAATGAGGTTTTTGATTATGGCCACGAACAATCGATGGTTACGTCGATTGATTTGCCCGTTGCATCCTACGTGACGCAAGCCACCGTTCACGAGCCTTATCTGGGGATGCGTCTGGAATTGGATGCGCGTGTTATTGCCCAAATGGCTGCCGAGATGGATTTTCTGACACCACTCAAGGCATCGGCGGTACGGGCACTTTCGGTGGTGAGCATGGATCAGGGGCTGCTGGATGCGCTGGCGCGGCTTGTTCATCTCTTTGATGAACCGCATTTGATTCCCCTGCTGGCACCGCTGATTGAGCAAGAGATCGTGGTGCGATTGTTGAATGGTGAGCATGGTCCGACGTTGCGTCATCTGGTGACAGTAGGTGCGCCCAGTCAGCAGATTGCCAAGGTGATTGCGTGGTTGAAGCTACACTTTACCACTGACATTGCGATAGATGATTTGGCGGCGAAAGCCTACATGAGCCCATCCACGTTCAGGCAGCACTTTCGTGCCATCACTGGGATCAGCCCCTTGCAGTACGTGAAGCAGCTCCGCTTGCAGGATGCGCGGCAACTGATGTTGAATGACGATGTGGATGCGAGCAGCGCAGCGATTCGGGTGGGCTATGAGAGCGCTTCGCAGTTTAGCCGTGAATACACGCGTTTGTTTGGTGAGCCTCCGCTACGCGATATCAAACGGGTACGAGAGTCTTCTTGAGGGTCTTTATTCCTGCCGCCAAAATATCCCCTCCATAAGGCACTTCCACATCTGGACGCATCTGCCAGCGCGGGCGATCTTGGACATCGTAGACGGGCTCACCCGAGTACTGCGCTTGAATGCCTGTACGATCAAGGTGAATCTGGAAGACGGCAGCGCCGAGTCCCATCATCGGGGTGCCGACTATCGTTGCTCGTCCAATGCCGCGCATACCCATTGGAAAACCCTCCGCCATACTGGCACTCCAGTGACTGGTCAGCACGACAACCGGCTGGGTATAGGTGAAGGGACCGCGTGGTTCCAGTATTTCTGTCCACGGATCACTAAGCTCTTTGCCGTCGCGGCGGCGCATCAGAGCGTAGGGTAATGGCTTGCTGATAAAGCGGCCCATGATCGGTTTGGCGATGGCGGTATCACCCCCACCGTTGTTCCGTACGTCAATGATCAGACCACGGGTATCGCGAAAATCACTCAACGCCCGATCAAACGTATCCAAAACGGCATTATCCGCAAAACTGCGAATGACGATATAGCCAATATCGTCATCCAGTCGTTTGCTTTCAATATTTGGCTGCTCTACCCATTTTTTAAAGGGAAGTTGAACTTCACGTGGGTGATGATGGTGTGAAACAACGGTAAAACGCCGGGCTTGCCCACGTCGTCCTGAGGCGGCGACATTGATGGTATATACATCAGCCGTCGGATCAGGAGTCGATAGGCATTTGGGCATGAGCACTTGGACAACATGATCAATCGGTTGTCCATCGATTTCGGTAATCAAGTCTCCAATGACCAATCCTGCATCAGTGGCTGCTGACCCGTCACGGATCGCTTTGATGCGGATAGCACCTTGAGTGCCAGCATCCACCCGCTCCACCAGTAGATCATAAAAGGGTCCGCATTGTGTGCCATCTGGGGCGTTCGACAGTTGGGTATGGGCATCATAGAGCTCGTTTAAGACTTGCCCTAACACGGCCATGTAGGCATCGTCGGTCTCGGCGGCGATGGCTAAGGGGCGATAGAGTGCACGGACCTGATCCCAGTCGGTATGCTTGTCCTGAAAGAAGCAGTAGCGCTCTTTGAGAGTGTGCCATAGTTCGTCGAAGTCTTCTTCGCTTGATACATCATGCGCGGGTTCGCTAAAGGCTAAACGTGGCAGGGTGGCTGCAGCAAGTACGGTGATGCTGGCGCGTGCGAAGGATCGGCGTGTGAGGGTCCACGTTTTCATCACTATGATTCCGGTGGTTGGGCTGTGCTTCAGGCAGCAAACGCTATGCCAATCATGCAATAATATTGACTATTTGGTCTAAATAATAGGGTTTCAATTTCAAGACTGAATCTCATGCAGACGCTCACGATATTGTCCAGGTGAGGCGCCAGTCCATTTCTTAAATGCGCGGTGAAATGCACTGGGTTCAGCAAAGCCCAGTTCACTCGAAATCTCCATGACACTCATGCTGGAGTGACTTAAATAGTCAATCGCGATATCGCGACGTAATTGGTCTTTGATCGATTGGAAGGAGAGCCCTTCATCACTTAAGCGACGGCGCAAGGTCGATCGTGTCATGTTCATATGCAGTGCGAACTGATCAAAGTGATCCCACTCATCGCGCGCCGTGGCACGCAATTTCTTTCTGATTTGCGCAGATATGCTCTGGTTATTTTTGTATTTCACGACGAAATTGGCAGGCGCGCCTTGAAGGAATTTTTTAAGGGTTTTCTCACTCTGAATGATGGGCAGGTCGAGATAATCGGAATTGAAAGTGAGCGAGGAAACAGGCTCATCAAAGCCCAACTGACTGGAATACATCACACGATACTCAGCACTTTGACTGGGTTTGGGATAGGCAAAGCCGGCTTTTAACACTGGAATACGGCGACCCACCAGCCAGCAGGCAATACCATGCTGCATGATCATCAAGGTCTCATGTCCAAAAGGGCGTGGGGGGATTATCAGATCACTTCTGCGCTCTTGAATCTCGATTCGTGTCAGTGTGTCCTCACAGATCACCGCGCAGTGATAGTCATCCAACACCAAGTTGAAAAACTGCTGCATGCGGACTACGGCGCTTTTTAGAGTTTTACAGTGAATCAGGGTGCGGCATAGCATGGCAAAACTGCCGACTTTCATGCCATGCGCGTCTTGACCAAAGAACTCATCATCCAGCAACCGGGCGACCGCAAGCCAAAGACGGCCGTAGTGGGTGGCGGTTACACGGGCTTGTGTAGATTGTAATAGTGAAGGCGCAATCCCAGCTTCAAGCAGTAAAGCATGATTATCTAATCCCCGCGCTTGAACCGCGCTCAGCGCAGCGTGCACAAAGTGGATCGAGATACTACCTTTTTCCATAAGAGCGTCGATATGCGTGCGAGTGAATAGGGGCCTAGGGGATATGAATTCATGGACTTAGCCATCCTATGGCAAATTCACTCATGGGGTTTGAGTGAATGCAGCATAGCGGGCAGATTTTGCTTTGGCTAGTCTAAGGCACAGAAAATAAGTCGATACGAGAGCCCCAGCTCTTTTGCCATAAATCCCTAAGCGTGCAGTGATGAGCATCCATCTTTAGGTACGTTATAGGGATAAGTTTTTGCCTCAGGGCTTTTATCAGGAGATAAGCGCATGGATTCATCCACTTCACCAACCGTCATTCCCACAGTCAAACTGCTGATCAATGGTCAATTTATCGAATCCGCAACTAGCGAGTGGCGTGATGTAGTCAACCCAGCGACCCAGCAAGTGCTGGCGCGCGTGCCTTTTGCCACACCGGATGAAATCAATGCGGCAGTTGCTGCTGCCAAAGCGGCATTTCCAGCTTGGCGTAAAACACCGATCGGCACGCGTGCACGTATTTTCCTGAAATACCAACAGTTGATTCGCGACAACATGAAAGCGCTTGCAGCGATCCTGACGGCGGAGCAGGGCAAAACGCTACCCGATGCCGAAGGCGATGTGTTTCGCGGATTAGAAGTGGTTGAACATGCCGCCAATATCGGCAATCTACAAATGGGCGAACGCGCCACCAATGTTGCTGCAGGGGTTGATACCTATACCATTCAACAGGCACTGGGTGTTTGTGCAGGGATTACACCATTTAACTTTCCAGCCATGATTCCGCTGTGGATGTTTCCCATGGCGATTGCGTGTGGCAATACCTTCGTGCTGAAACCATCGGAACAAGATCCGATGGTGACGATGCGCTTGGTGGAACTGGCGCTTGAGGCAGGCATTCCTACAGGCGTGCTGAATGTCATTCATGGTGGGGAAGATGCCGTCAATGCCATTTGCGATCATGGCGATATCAAAGCGGTTTCTTTTGTGGGTTCCACCAAAGTCGGCACCCATGTCTATCAACGCGCAACCCTTGCGGGTAAACGCGTGCAGTGCATGATGGGCGCCAAGAACCATGCGATTATCCTGCCCGATGCCAACAAAGAACAAACGCTGAATAATCTAGTCGGCGCTGCATTTGGTGCGGCGGGACAGCGCTGTATGGCGCTGTCGGTGGTGGTGCTCGTGGGGGATGCCAACCAATGGATTCCTGATTTGGTGAGCCGCGCAAAAACACTTAAAATCAATGGCGGTAGTGAAGCCGGGGCTGATATTGGCCCTGTCATCTCCTGTGCGGCGCGTGAGCGAGTAGAGGGCTTTATCGCCAGTGGTATCGAAAGCGGTGCGACACTTGAACTGGATGGACGCAACCCCGCCGTGCACGGTTATGAGCAAGGCAACTTTGTGGGTCCAACGATTTTCTCTGGCGTGAAAGCCGGTATGAAAATCTACGATCAAGAGGTGTTTGGCCCCGTGCTTTGTATCGTGTCGGCGGCGACGCTGGATGAGGCGATAGCCTTCATCAACCAAAACCCCAATGGCAATGGCACGGCAATCTTTACCCAGTCGGGTGCTGCAGCACGGAAGTTTGAAGAGGACATTGATGTCGGACAAATCGGTATCAATGTGCCGATTCCTGTGCCTGTGCCGCTGTTTTCCTTCAGTGGTTCTCGCGGTTCTAAACTCGGTGATCTGGGTCCGTATGGCAAGCAAGTGATCTTGTTCTATACCCAAACCAAGACCATTACCGCACGCTGGTTTGATGATGATGCGGTCTTGGGTGGTGTCAATACCACGATCTCTTTGAAGTAAGTCCAAGGATGATCAGCGATGGATTTTGATTTATCTGAAGACCAACGTGCTTTTCAGCAAAGCGCGCGTCAGTTTGCAACGACCGAAATGGCGCGCCATGCCGCACAGTGGGATGAGGAGAGCTTCTTCCCCATTGATGTGATTAAAAAAGCGGGGGATTTGGGGTTCTGTGGCATTTACAGCCCAGAGAGCAACGGCGGTTTGGGACTGTCTCGTTTGGATGCTGCGATTATCTTTGAAGAGTTGGCCTATGCCTGCCCGTCCACGGCGGCCTACATCACCATTCACAACATGGCGTGCTGGATGGTGGCGAGTTGGGGCAGTGACCGTGTACGTGAGCAATGGGGCGCCTCGCTTACGAGCGGTGCAAAACTCGCATCGTACTGTCTGACTGAACCCAACGCAGGGTCGGATGCAGCGTCACTGAAAACCCGAGCTGATTTAGTCGATGGTCACTATCGATTGAACGGTGCCAAGGCGTTTATCTCAGGCGCTGGGGCAACGGATCTGTTGGTCGTGATGGCACGCACCGGCGGTGACGGTGCCAGAGGCATCTCAGCCTTTGCCGTACCGGCGGATGCAGCAGGGATCAGCTATGGGCGCAAAGAACAAAAGATGGGCTGGAACAGCCAGCCCACGCGGACGATCAGCTTTGATAACGTACTGATTCCTACTGATCATTTACTCGGGCAAGAGGGTGAGGGTTTCAAGATCGCCATGCGCGGTATCAATGGTGGGCGGATCAACATTGCCACTTGCTCGATCGGTGCTGCGCAAGCGGCCCTAGATGCCGCACGGCGCTATATGACAGAGCGACAACAGTTTGGACAGAAGCTTGCTGAGATGCAAGCTCTGCAATTCAAGCTGGCCGATATGGTCACTGAGTTGGTGGCGGCACGGCAGATGGTACGTTTAGCCGCGTGCAAACTCGATCAGCAGGCACCGAATGCCAACGTCTATTGCGCGATGGCCAAGCGTTTTGCTACTGATATTGGGTTTACGGTCTGTAATGAGGCACTACAGATACACGGCGGTAATGGCTATATCCGTGAGTATCCCCTTGAGCGCTATCTGCGCGATGTGCGGGTGCATCAGATATTGGAAGGTACTAATGAAATCATGCGCGTGATCATCGCACGCGAAATGCTGACAGGAGCTGCACCCGAAGAGATTCGCTGAGCATTGTTGTGAGTGTTTTTACGGAAGATATCAACCAAATATTTAGGATCATGGATCGAATCAGGGAGTTTATATGAGTCATATCGCATTTATCGGTTTGGGCAATATGGGCGGCCCAATGGCACAGAACTTACTTAAAGCGGGCTATACGCTGAGTGTCTTTGATCTGTCCCCAGCTGCACTGCAAGCTGCGGCCGACTTAGGCGCGACTGTCGCAATGTCAGCGATGGATGCCGTGCGGCATGCGGATATCGTGATTTCGATGTTGCCTGCCAGTCGCCATGTTGAGGCGCTGTATCTAGGGGAGGCGGGTTTACTCCCACATATTCCACAGGGCGCACTGGTGATTGATTGCAGTACCATCGCAGCGCAAACCGCAAAGACCGTCTCACAGGCCGCCGCCGCACGTGGACTGGTGATGCTAGATGCGCCGGTTTCGGGAGGAACTGCAGGCGCCGCCGCCGCAACGTTGACGTTTATCGTTGGCGGAGAGGATGCTGGACTTGAACGCGCGCGTCCTGTGTTAAGCAAGATGGGCAAGAATATCTTTCATGCGGGGCCATCGGGTGCGGGGCAAACCGCCAAGATTTGCAACAACATGCTGCTCGGCATTCAAATGATTGGTACGGCAGAAGCCTTGGCACTGGGGGTGGCGAATGGTCTTGATCCCCATGTATTGTCCGATATCATGAGTAAAAGTTCTGGTCGCAATTGGGCGCTGGAGCTGTATAACCCCTATCCCGATGTCATGGAAAACGTACCTGCATCGCGGGGCTATCGTGGTGGGTTTGGGGTGGACTTAATGCTTAAAGATCTGGGGCTGGCCACCGAAGCGGCCTTGAGTGGGCAGGCGTCGATTCCTTTGGGTGAGATGGCACGCAATCTCTATGGACTGCATAGCAAAGCGGGTGCGGGTGGGCTCGATTTTTCCAGCATTTTGCAGTTGTTGCAGAAGGCGAAAGGGTAATTTAAAACATGACCCTGACCGCATCATGCCATGCGGTCAGGGATGTGACTTTGAGTGACGTAGACATCTACAGCGTTATTGACGCATCCCAATCGCAAGGCGATTAAAGGCATTAATCAGTGCCACCGAAATGGTGAGATCTGAAATTTCAGTGGCGTCAAAGTGATCTTTCAGCGCTTCAAATAGAGCATCTGGCGCATGGTCAGTCGCGACATGGGTCAGTGATTCGGCCCATGCCAGCGCAGCGCGTTCACTGTCACTAAACAGACTGCTGACATGCCAGCCCGCTAGTTGATCGAGTTTTGCATCCGATACCCCACTCTTGCGCAGATCTGCGGCATGCATCTGCAAACAAAATGCACAGCCATTGATTTGAGAGACGCGTAAATTAATTAGATCGATCAATGAATGACCAAGCGTACTTTTGCTGAGCGCTATGCTGGCATTGACTAGACCGCGGTAAGCATCAGGTGATAGGGTGCTATAAGGAAGACGTAATGTACTCATGATTTTGCTCCAGGTGTTAATGTTAAGAGAAGGTGTTGTTTAAGGAAGTATGGCTCGACTGCATTTTTCTAAAAGAATAGGCATATCAGGGCTGATCGTTCATTCACCGCACGAAGTGCATGCCTTTGCTGAGGAATCCTTGCCGGAAATAAAAACGCTGCGCCAAGGCATTGCCCAGACCCGTATCCAAGACCAGATGCGCACAGTGTTGGCGCATCACCTCTGCTTTGATGGCATCCATGAGCTGTTCGCCTAGGCGTTGCCCGCGTAAGTCTGGGCTGGTCACCAAGTCATCGACATAGATAAAGCGTCCGTAAATCAGGTTTTCTTGTAGGCGATAGCCCGCGAGCGCTACCACCTTCGAATCTTGCTTGGCTGCCAGTAAGCGATAGCCTTGTGTTTGTTGGCGGATTACTTGCTGGGTAAAGGTTGCTGCATCGGTTAGATGGGGGCGCAGTTCCTGCATCAAGGAAAAACATTGCATAAGCCCTTGTGGATCATCGACGTGGATGAGGTGAGCAGGTGTTGTTTCGATGTCAGTCATGGCGTGTGCCTCAATCAGCGAGGTCTTTACTTTAACGTCATGATGGCCTATTAATAAGGGTCATAAAGTGATTGTTTGAATAGGACATGAATTCACAAATAAATCCGATCCATCTTGACCCCCATGATGGCACTGCACTGTATTTACAGATTTATCGACGCTTTCGTGAGGCGATCAGTGATGGTCGCTTAAAGTCAGGAGAGCGTGTGCCATCCATTCGTGGTTTGGCCAGTGAGTTGGGTCTTGCGCGCGGTACGGTCGAGACCGCGTATCAGCTGCTGATTAGCGAGGGCTATTTGATTGCGCAAGGTGCTGCCGGAACAATCGTTTCACCGCAATTGTCATCCTTGAACACTACGAGTGTGCTGACTTCGCCGACTGCTTTAACTTCCGAACAGCACATCTCACATCCACAAAAAAGTCTATTGCCTTTTCAACTCGGTGTACCCGCTTTGGATGCCTTTCCACGTAAAACATGGGGACGTATTGCCAGCCGCTGTGCCAGAGAACTCGGTATTCAATCCTTAGGCTATCCTGATATTCAGGGGCATTTACCCTTACGCGAATCCATCACCACTTATTTGGGGATCTCGCGCGGGATTAGCTGTGTGCCAGAACAGGTGTTCGTGACCTCGGGCTATCGCGGCATTTTGCATCTCATCACCAGTGCACTCCTGCAAGCGGGAGATCAATGCTGGTTTGAAGATCCGGGTTATATCCACGCACGACGTTTCTTAGACCTAGTGGGTGCAACGCTGGTGCCAGTACCGGTTGATATCGATGGTTTACAGATTGAGGAGGGAATCAAGCGTGCCAAACATGCCCGATTTGCGGTTGTCACCCCCTCACACCAAAGTCCGACCGGGGTATCATTGTCATTAACCCGTCGTTTGGCATTGCTTGATTGGGCTATTGCTGAGCAATCATGGATTGTTGAAGATGACTATGACAGTGAGTTTCGCTATGACAGTCGTCCGTTACCCGCCCTAAAGAGTCTGGATCATGAGGGGCGCGTGCTCTATGCCGGAAGCTTTAGCAAGGTGTTGTTTCCAGGACTTCGACTGGCCTATCTGGTGGTGCCGCTCAAGGAGGTCGAGCGTTTTAGACGCAGTGCACAAGTGATGCAAGCTGGCAGCGCGTCGGTGTGGACGCAAATGATGGTGACTGAATTCATGGCGCAAGGTCATTTCACGCGCCACCTGAAAACGATGCGCGCGCTTTATCGTCGTCGCCGTGCTGATCTGATGGATGCCTTAGTGCTGACCTTCGGAGATCATATCCGCATTGAGCAGCGCGCGGGTGGTCTCTTGATTTTGATCCGATTCAAAGACGTCGTCGATGACAAAGCCTTTGCCCTCTTGGCTCATCAGGAAGGTTTGGCGGTACATGCGCTATCGAACTGGACGATGGCTGCTGAGTCGAATGCTGGGTTGTTATTAGCTTTTACCAATATTTCCAGTCGAGAAGAAGCGCTGCGATTGTGTGGGCGGTTGTATGAGGTGTGGAAAAATGTTCAGTGCTATCTTGGTTCGAGAGAGTATGAGTAGAATAGGTAGTGTGATAAGCATGCGTTGATGAGATAATCACCCTGCCTTTACGCTGTAAGATACCCTTTGATAGGTCAGTACCCATGTCCGCATTAATTCAATCTTTATTTCGTTATAAAGCATGGGCAAATGCCGAATTATTTGCCGCGCTAAAAGCATTAGATCCCATTCAATATCCGGATGAGCTACATTCGGCGATTCGTATTTTGAATCATATCTATGTGGTTGACCGCATCTTTGTCGCAAACTTACAGCAAACAACACATGGGTATACTGGGACCAATACGTCTGATACCCCCACTTTAGAAGACCTCCATCGAGCCGTCATAGAAACAGATGGTTGGTATATTGCGTATGTGGACAATATCTCTCCAGAAAGTCTGAGTGAGTCGATTCGATTTTCATTTGTGGATGGGGATGTTGGACACATGACGCGGGAGGAAATGCTGGCGCATATCGTGACGCATGGTGGTTATCATCGCGGTGCGGTAGGACGTATCCTTGCGCAGTTATCCATCGCGCCACCTCGGGATATTTATACGAAGTTTTTACATGATACTGAGATTGGTCGTCGTAGAGATGATTAGTCTCTCAGTAGATTAAACGCGAGGGGTTCCAAATAAAAAACGGATATCATCGATTGATCATATCCGTCTTATTTTAGGCATGTCTGATATTCTTTAGAAATCAGACCATTCTTAGTGCCCGCCTCCCGCACCACCGGCCAAGAACGGGGGCTTGGTCAACCAAATCACCCCAATCAAGGCAATGAAGATGATCGAACACAGCCAGAAAATCTCACTGGTTGCCATCATCGTGCTTTGCTGCACGACCACGTTCTGGATTTGGGCATAGCTGGCGCCTTGGGGAATGCCGAGCGCTTGCAACTGACCCGTATAATCAAACATTGCCTGATTGGTTGGGTTCACGTGCTCAGCCAACTGGATCTGGTGACCTTTGGAGCGGTGATCGAGAATCATGACCACCAGTGCCGTACCAAAACTGCCTGACAGCGTGCGGAAGAAGTTGGACAATCCCGAAGCCGCGGCCATTTGGTTCTGGGCAATCCCCGACAAAATAATGGTATTGACGGGCACGAAGAAGAATGCCACAGCAACGCCTTGCAGCAAACGCGGCGGGATCATCTCGTTGATCGACGTTTCGGTATTAAACGTCGAAAACCAGAATGCGGTGATGCCGAAGATGACAAAGGACACGCTGGACAGCAAGCGTAAATCCAGACGCGGCATTAGCACTTTAGCGACAATCGGCGAGCAGATCAGTGCGAAGATGCCGACCGGTGCGGTCGCGATCCCCGCCCAACTGGGGTTGTAGTTCATCACGGTCTGTAACCAGAGTGGGAACAACACCGTGAGCGCAAAGAACATCATAAAGCCGAGCGACAGTGCAATCACGCCAAAACGAAAGTTATGCTTCTTCAGTAGTCTGAGATCGACCAGTGGATGGTCATCGGTCAACTCCCATGCGACAAAGAAAGTCAGCGCGACTACCGCAGTGATGCAAAGTCCCACGATTACATTGGAGCTAAACCAGTCCAGATCATTGCCGTTATCCAGCATCAATTGCAGGCTGCCGACACCCAAGACCAATAAGATGCCCCCGACGATATCAATCGGCAGTTTTTCGGTCGGAGTGTCTTTTTTACGCAGTAAGGTAAATACCACGAATCCAGCCAATAACCCGACCGGCAAATTGATATAGAAGATCCACGGCCAAGTGAGGTTGTCGGTGATATAACCGCCGAGTAACGGTCCACAAATGGGCGCGACCACAACAGTCATGACCCAGATGGTCATGGCTGTACCGCGTTTCTCTGGCGGGTAGTTGGAGAGCAGCAGGGTCTGTGATAGGGGTACCATTGGACCTGAGACCAGACCTTGCAGGAAGCGAAAGGCCACCAGTTCCGGCAGACTCTGCGCAAAACCACACAAAGCCGAAGCAACGGTGAATAAGAACACGGAGACGACAAAGACCTTCACCTCACCAAAGCGCTTGGCGATCCAGCCTGTGACGGGGACAGCCATCGCGGCTGCCAGACCGTAGGAGGAAATGACCCACGTGCCTTGGTTGGAACTGACCCCCATATTCCCTGCAATAGTGGGTACGGCGACGTTGGCAATCGCCGTATCCAGAACTTCCATAAAGGTGGCAAGGGCAATCGCGATCGTTAAAATGATCAGCGGAAGACCTGTCATATATTGAGGTGGGCGTGCAGCCGCTATCGCGCTACTCATGAGTTGCTGCCTGCTTCATGAGCGATGATTTCATCCGCTTTAGCATTGGCATCTTTGAGCTGTTGATCAAAGACTGGCGTGGTCATCGGTACATTGGCAATCGGCAACGAGGTCAATACGGAACCGTCACGATTGTGAGTGTCGATGTCTACGATGGTCGACATGCCGATACGTAGCGGATGCTTGGTCAGATCATTCGGATCAAGCGCAATCCGTACAGGCACGCGCTGCACGACTTTAATCCAGTTCCCCGCCGCGTTTTGGGGGGGGAGTAAGGAGAATGCGCCACCTGTTCCAGCTGCAATACCTGCGACTTTACCGTGGTATTCCACATGACCGCCGTAGACATCGGTGGTGACTTTGACTGGCTGACCGATACGCACATTGCGCAATTGGGTTTCTTTCAGGTTGGCATCAATCCACAGGCCATTGAGCGGTACAATCGCCATCAGGTTAGTCCCTGAGGTGACGCGTTGACCGATCTGCACGGCACGGCGTGCGACATAGCCTTCGATTGGAGACGGAATCACATTACGTTGTGATGCCAAATAGGCTTGTACGAACTGAGCACGCGCTTGCAGCACGGCAGGATGCTGACGCAGCGTCGTGCCTTCAACCGAAGCCTGTGAGGATTCAAGTTGTTTCTGAGCGACGATCAAGGCGTCTTTGGCGGTGGCAACTGCGGCACGGGCATGGGCGAGGTCTTCGCCAGTCAGGGCATCAGTACCTGCCAATTGTGTACGGCGATTCAGGTCGTCGGTTACTTTGGTCAGGTCGGTTTGGCGCTGTGAGACCACCGCAGTCGCTTCATCCGTTGAGCGGAATTGCTGACGGGTTTGGCGTACAGTCTGCGCTAAGCTGGCTTGGGCATTGGCCAAACCAACGGAGCTATCAGCTCCTTCCAGCGTGACCAGCATCTGACCGGCTTTGACCGATTGAGTGTCATCTGCACCGAGACTCACCACGGTACCGCTGACCTGAGTATTCACATAAACCAGATTGCCATTCACATAGGCATCGTCGGTGCCTTCGCGGAACTGGACGATCAGGAAGTAATACAGGGCATACAGCACTGCAATCGTGATAAAGACTGCAGCGATGATGAGGAGTACCGGTTTGCGTTTACCGTTTGCGGGTGCTGTTTCTGGCGTCGCAGGGGTTGCAGCCGCCTCGGGAGTGGTGTTCTGTTCAGTCATGGTGTTCTCCAGAATAGTGTGCAGGCTGCTGATTAGTTATGCGTGCGCGGGTCGGTGACCTTCGCGTCTGCTTGTACGGTGTTAGGTTCGGCCTGATAGCCACCACCAAGGGCTTTAATGAGATCAACATGGGCTTGCAGTGCGCGTCCCTGACGTGCGATCTCCTGATCTTGTAAGTTGGCTTTGCTGAGCTGGATGCCCATCAGATTACGACCGTCCTGCAGACCGGCTTTAATCAGACGCTGGGTATTTGTCAGTTCATGCTCGCGAGCTTGTACTTGATGTTGCAGAGGGTCTGCTTCATGGTCAGCGCCTTGCACATGCAGTGCGGCATCGTTGATTTCATTGACCGCGTTTTGAATGGATTGGTCATACTGGGCAACTGCCAGAGCGACTTCGGCGCGATTGCTGTTTAAGCTGGCACGTAGGCGACCCGAGTCAAACAGGGGCAGGCTGATTGCTGGTGTTACCCCCGCTTGCAGCGGTGTCAGGGCAAGCAGATTGCCGAATTGATAATGCGAAATGCCTGCGTTGGCTGACAGATTGATATCTGGATAGAAAGCCGCACGTGCAGATTCAACGTCACTTAAGGATGCGGTTACCCGATCACGTGCAGCGACGATGTCGGTACGGCGTGCAATCAACTCCAGCGGCAAATTAGCAGGTAACTCGCCATTAAATTTCGGTAATGGCTGGACCGTTAGGGCAGGGAAATCCTGACCACTTGCGACCAGTGATTTAAGCTGTGATAGCGTCTCGTCACGCTGCGATTGCAGTTGTACCAAAGTTTGCTGTGGCAGTGCAGCGTTGGCGCGCAGGGGTGCCACATCGTTACCTGAAGACAGCCCCGCTTTCTGACGCTTCAATTCGATATCGAGCAAATGCTGCTGATAACCTGCGATCTGGATTTGCACCGCGATGCGCTGGTTTAAGACTTGCCATTGAAAATAAGTACTGGCAACGCTTGAAGACAATGACGCAGCGGCACCCGCGGCTTCAGCACGACTGGCGGCTTCACGGCCCAGAGCTGCTTCCAAGGCTTTACGGTTTTTGCCCCAGAAGTCAAAGTCATAGGACAGTTTTAGCGATGCCATCGCATTACCCCCCGTCAGGTTTTCCTGAATCGGAGGCAGATGGACGTTGTTTTTGTTGATGCGCGTATAGTACTGGCTGGCATTGGCTGAGGCATCCGCAGTCAGCTTCATGCCGCGATTGGCTGATGCGCCTTCGGTCGCTGCTTGCGCTTGAAAAACGCGTGCTTGGGCAACGGCAATACTCGGAGAGCCTTTGAGCGCTTGATCAATCAATTGATTTAACTGTGGATCCTGGAAGTCCTGCCACCAAGTCGCCGCAGGCCATTGCCCAGTAGTACTTGGGACAAAGTCTGTGCTGTGGACGTTGTTTAACCGTGGGGCGGGATCTGCATCTGGTAATGATGCGCAGCTCGCGACGAGGATCGCGAGGGTCAGCGGTGCCCAAGTGAGAGCGAGCTTGAATCGAGATGTTCCAGATATATCGTTCATACGTACGACCTTTGCAAAATAAACGATAATTCAACCTGTTAAGGGTGCTTTTCGTTTTAAAAACTTGTATAGCCGCTTTGGATAGCGACTTAAAAACGACTCAAGATACTTCTATTGCCCTGCCACGCGTAACTCTAAAGAGCGCAGCAGTTTGAGCAGTAACTTTTCAAACATGGCGAGTTCTTCATCATCAAACACACCATAAATGGCCTTGCCACGGGCTCGGGCATGCGGCACGACTTGCTTGAGCAACGCGTGCCCTTCATCTGTGAGTGACAGATCGACACGACGACGATCATGTTCATTGGTCACGCGGCGCAATAAACCGCGTTCGACCAACTCATCGCTGATGCGCGTCATATTGGCGCGGGTTTCCCCTGTGCATACGGTCAGGTCAGAAGGGTTGGCGATCTGATCAGGGGCACTATTAATCAAGTGCATGGTGATATAGCCCGCAGTACTGAGATTGAACTCTTGTAAGGTCTTGCCCAAGAATTCATGCAGCAGCCAGCCGTTGTATTTGATTAATAAATTGATCTGGATCGTGCCCAGAGGTCCACCCGTCACAAGGCTGTGGGAGCGTTCAATCCGGTCACGTGTCTCTGCGTAGTTGAGGCGTTTAGATTTGTTCATTGTGAAATAGTACCATATGTAACTATTATTTTGAGAACTATTTTGAACGTTTGGTTCAGAATTTGATGACTGGTCAGTTTAATTTCTGGAAAGTATTGTATCGGCAGCGTTTTCATCAAAGACGCATGCCGATGGCAGGCTTAGGGTGATCTCATGGGCGTCTGCTCGACAAGACGTTATAGCGGATAGCTGCCGAGGTTTCTGCCGTTATGGGCGAATAATCATATTGGTTGCCGTGGCATGGGCGTAGAGTTTGCCACTTTCATCGCGAATCGACCCTTCCGAGATCACCAGATTACGTCCCGTATTGATCACTTTGCCTTCGGCGATCATGGGCTGGTTAAAGGGGATGGGGCGGCACATTTTGATATTCAGATCGATCGTGCCATAGCCTTCGCCTGCAGCGAGTACGGTATGGCTTGCACAGCCCGTGACCGAATCCAGCACGGTTGCGGCAAAACCACCATGCACACCGCCCAGTGGGTTGGTATGGGTTTTATTGGCGGTGGCAATAAAGACCACTCGACCATGCTCAATGGTTTGGAGTTCCATCGGGACCGTATCTGCAATCGCAGGCTTGGGAAACAGTCCTTTGCCAAAAGCCGTCATAATTTCAAGGCCAGTCATTTCTTTAGGATTCATCTTGATGGACTCACTTTTAAAAATTGGATATACAATGAAGCGACATAGTTCTAAAAAAGAATCTACTCTAAAAAGAGTATGCTTAGCGTGAAGCGTTGTCAATTTATTCAATGACTGGCCAGTTTGACCAAATGGGCAGACCGCAATGAAAGGTTGTGATATGAATTGAGTCCCCTTTAAAAGGAGATGCATATGGACAATTTACAGGCGTTTGCGCAATCTATCCTTAAGGCGCAGCCATTTAGTCAATTGTTGGGTGCTGAGCTGACTCGGTTTGAATCTGGCAAGGCGGAGCTGGCACTCCGTCTGACGGACAGTCTCAAACAGCAGCACGGTTTTGCCCATGGCGGCGTAGTGAGTTATCTGGCTGATAATGCGCTGACCTTTGCTGGCGGATCAGTGCTTGGGGATGCGGTGACATCGGAGTTTAAGATCAATTATTTAAGACCCGCTATCGGCGAGAGACTGATTGCTAGAGCCGAGAGTCTCCATGCAGGGAAACAGCAGGCGGTCTGCCAGTGCGAGATCTATGCGGTTGACGCACAAGGCGTGGAAAAGCTGTGTGCAGTAGCGCAGGGGACGATCGTGAAGGTTTAGTTCGATAACGGTCATATGGTTTTTAAATCTTTAATGCGGAGTAGTCTGATCCTAGAACAGGAATGAATACCCAGACAGGATTAACCACCGACAGCTTCAGCTCATTCCCCTCTCTTGAAATAAAGTTCAAACAGCACGCATCATGGTCAAGGTTTACAACAAAAAAAGAAAAGCGATCATCGGCTTTGACTCCTTTTTTGAGCATGGTGCGTACAGAGTCTTCGTGTTTTAGATACTGTATCGGTGGTATGTAACTGTCTACTTGCGAGAAGTTTGTAGAATTGTATTCATTGTTGTCTCCATATGGTTGGGGTGAGATTTTTCATTGAACGGATTATGATTTGGTATTCAACTGTGCAATAGTTTGTGTGGTTATGGGATGGCCATGACGGGCACTGCCTACATAGTGTCCGGGTTTCGCCAATGGATTTCCCCAAAATGGCGTCAGTTCTGAAGACGGGAACACATTGGGGAAATCTGCATTGCGCGATGAAGGACCTGCAATGGTTTTTTCCTGAATCATGGAAATATATTGATCAATGGAATTTTCCAACGTATTGCCATTCATGACCACTTCAATGCCCATTGCTTTTGCATAATCCCGTAGCCCCGGAATGGTTGATGCAAGAGGTGCATAACTATCAGCACTTACCCCGTTTTCGCTGGTGACCCACAGCCCTTCATCGGTATGTACAACCAGTGAATGATTGCCTTCTGTGTGACCAGGAGTATGAATCAACGCGACACCATCACCCAGCATGACATCTCCATCCAGCAGAATGACTTTAGATTCTGGAATCCCAGCGATACCGCTAGGGCAATACCATTCTGCCTGGATTGGAGATAGATTCTGAGTGGATTCCCATTCCTGGCGTTGGACTAGCAGTTTCGCATTGGGAAAATAAGCTGGTTTCTGATCTGTGCCCAGCCAAGAACGCACATCTTGAGTATGTAGGTGATCATAACTGATGTAGTCAACCTGTTCTGGATTGATGCCTAGACCTGCAAGTGCACCCTCTACGGTATTGAGGATAGGTGCGATGAACGGTGCCAGTCTCTGTGGGCCGCGTTTACTTAAGCGCTTAAAAAAGGGGGTTTCGATGTTGTGGACATGATCTGAGGGTGAAAATAATAACGTTTTTATGCCGTTCTTGGTATCAAACTGAACCACAAATAGGCGATTCAGAATATGTAAATAGGCGAGGCTATGCTGATAGCGATAGGCATCGCGCAAACCATAGTAGCTGGGATAAGGTACTTTGATCAGATCAACCGACTGATAAAAATGGACTTTATTGCTTTTCAGCATTTCTTTGCGAAAATCGTGAGAAGCCGCGCGAATATTTTCTATTCGCGCCAGTGGTGACAAACTGTCTCTTGCGCCGATAAAGTATTTGATAGGAGTAATTGTATTCATGACGTGGTGTCCAAAAATGAGAGCACTGGTTTGAAGAGGAACATTTTTACGTGAATGCGTCTACATATGTGAGGCAATACGTTAAGGTTTTGGCATGCTCGATAGATAGTTAAGCGCCTGTTCTGTTGATCCTTCATTCAGTGGACTATGATTGGGTGCAAGGTATCGTAGTCCTGCACGCATCAAATAGCCGATCTTGGGCACCCGATCCTGTCGAGCCGCACGTAGATAATCGCGGATGCGGAAACGATAGGGCAACTGTGGATCTTGCTGCACAAGATAATGCACACCCCCATAGGCAAGAAGACCAAACAATGGAAAAATAAACAGTGCCGCGCCAGTACGCAGCGGGATATTACCGCTGATGTGCCGGAACATGGCATCTGCCACTTCACGATGTTCCACTTCCTCAGCACCATGCCACTGATAGAGCCTTAACATTTCAGGATCAATCGGTGCTTTCTCAAGGGCTTGGGAATTTAATACCCAGTGACCTAGGACTCCCGTCAAATGTTCTGCAGCGGCAACCATTGCTAAGCGAGTTTTAAGCCATGCTAATTTGGCTTGTGGGCTGGTCAGTTTACGACCCAATGGATCACTGCCTAGCATGCGATCAAAAATCCAGTCGAGCAGATTCAGATAGGAGGATAGGTCGATACCCAACGCTTCAATACGTCGGTTGCCGATTGTATGCCCATTGCTATGGGCGCCTTCTTGTTTGATGAATGCAATTGCTGCTGCGCGTAGATCATTATCCTCTACCCACGGCAAGGCATCACGAAACGTTTTACAGAACCAGCGCTCGGGCGCTGGTGTGATCGGATTCAAAACATTGAGGATATGCGTGCTTAGAGGATCATCTGCGATCCAGTGCAGTGGAGTTTCGCCAAAATCAAAGATCGGACGCCTTGGCGTAATGATATGTGTAGATCGAATTAATTGACCCATTATGGATTTCCTCAAGTCAGTCTTGCGTAACAATGTTGAAGCCCATGCGCGGACCAAAGGCCAAGACAGTGCGAACCAATCCACCGAGTATTTTGGGGGGGCGCCCACTGCTTATACGGCGGAATTGTGCGGCATGCCATCCCAATTGCAAGTAGGCATCGACGGGTCTATAGCCGATCGCTGGGATACGTGGAGGTGGAGGTGATGATTCGCCTGCCAGTAAGTGCTGGGCAATATCTGGTTGCATAGCAAAAGGCCGTGCCATGCCAATTAGATCAACTGTACCATCACCGATGATGCGATTCATGAGTTCTACCTGACGTAGGCCTCCCGTGAGCATTAGCGGCAGTTTACTTTCCTTGCGCAGCCGTTCAGCATAGTTCAAGAAATAGGCATCACGGGATTCCTGACCTTCGGCAAAGCCGAGTTGGGCTGGCGACTCATAATTTCCGCCTGAGATTTCGAGCAGATCAATGCCTTCTGCGTCAAGCATGAGTGCCACGTCCAATGATTCTTGCTGACTGAAACCGCCTTTTTGGAAATCTGCAGAGTTGAGTTTGACTACAAGGGCTTTGTTTGGGCCGATCGCTTTGCGCACTGCGCGCACTGTTTCCAGTAGAAAACGGCGACGGTTTTCAGGGCTGCCGCCCCAGACATCAGTGCGCGTGTTGGACAGCGGTGATAAGAACTGCGAGATCAGATAACCATGCGCGGCATGTACTTGTACGCCATCAAAACCAGCTTGAATAGCGAATGCCGCAGTCAATGCAAAGCGATTAATTTGTTCAAGAATTTCTGATTCAGTCAGGGCGCGAGGCACACGGATGATATTCATTGCAGGTAGATCAAGCCCAACTGCGGATGGTGCGACAGGGCGCTTAAGCAACGGTAGCACCGCGACCCGTCCTGGATGGTTGATCTGCATGATGATCTTGCTGCCATGCGCATGGGCGGCGTTTGCCCATAATTTATACGCCGTCAGGAAACGACTGCTTTCAAGAACGGCATTGCGAGGTTCGACGAGGGCACGACGATCAATCATGACATTACCTGTCACGAGTAGACCTGTGCCTCCGCTTGCCCATGCGGCATAGAGTTGTTCTAGTTCTTGAGTGGGTGAACCATGGCGATCAGCTAATTGTTCACTCATTGCGGATTTGGCGATGCGATTGGGGATTGTTAGACCGCAAGGCAATGTCAACGACTGACTAAGCGGAGTAGTCTGGTTTGTAAATTTAGCTGGTTTATTCATTTTAGATCACTCGTTAAAACTTTAATAAGACATCAGGAGGTGAGCTACAACTAGAACCCATCGATTTTTGCTTAATTCATAAGTACAGGCGGCACATCGATTTGATAGACCTGCTTAAAGTGATTCATCTCAGCTGTGTTGTCGTGCTGCCAAGGGTGAAAGTCTTTGCGAAAAAAATCGCTATAGGGCTTGCGGATACTTCCGAGCATGCCGGATAAGTAACCCAACCCTTGTCGCCAAGATTTTAAATCGCGGCTGTGGCCTGAGTCTCGTAGCATTTCCATTGTCCCGCGAAATGCGACAATCGTGGTCTCGACCATGACATAGCGTAGTAGCCATCGACGGTTAATCGCGGTTTGATAGACATCAAACGCTACGGCTTTGTGCTCACTTTCTTCAATGGAATGCCATACCCATAGCTTGCGCATTTCGCCATGCGCGATGAGATTTTGACTTTCTGGCGCAATTCTCAGGAAATAATCTGCCATGATTGCCGTGATATGTTCCATGCAGACTGTTGCCGCCAACTGACGTGCGGGCGAGAAGTTATCGCGTAAAAGCCGATTCATTTTTTTAAAACGATTATAGATGCGATCCACGGAGTAGCCTTTGCGTCTCATCATCTCATTTAAAGCATCATGTTCTTTGCCATGATGCGCTTCTTGTCCAATGAACGCACGGATTTGCAGACTGAGTTCTGGATCTTTAATCCGATCTTGAAAGTGACGGACGCTGTGGATAAATTGCCGTTCACCCTCTGGAAAACTGCAAGAAAAAGCCGTGAAGAAAGCGGTCAACAATGGATTATTTGCAAACCAAAACTCTGGGGTGTCATCCGAAAATTTCAAATCCATGTGGCGTACGGTGATCGAAGTTCCCGCACCTTTATGAGCCGTGTGTTGCTGGATTGGGTCATATGCAAGTGTATTCATTGTTTTCTCCATATCAAATCAAAAGTGCGCCTCTATTCCTATGCGTTACAGCACACGAGGATTAAATTGGCGGAGAATAAATAGGGGGTTAAAAAGACGCGGAATCTGAATCGGCGGGATAAAGCCGCCAGAGAGATCGACCCGATGCAGGCGCGCTTCAACCACCTGCCCTAGACCCATTTCATGAAGGGGGTCATTGGTTGTTCCAGTGAAACGCAATGTCATATCGACACGACGTACTTCAATGGGATGTTCTTTCGGAGTGAAGCGAATCTCACGTGGCAGATTTAAGCCGATGCCACCCGTGACATTTCGATGAGGTAGACCTAGAATCGGCGGTGCATCATGTAAAACCTCGCCTAATTGAGCATTCATTTCGATCAATGTTGTGCCACGGCGTGATGCCTTAGCGACAATGCGTTCGCCGTTATTGTTCCAATTGATTTCGCCCATCTTTTTGGGGTAACCCAGCATCTCTCGCCCCATGATCATGGCGCGGTCATCATCCAGAATCATCCACGGACAGAAGATGCCATAGCGTGAGCCGACTTTGACATGCACAAACAGACCCGCTTCGTGATAGGCATCGGTATAGACATTCTCTGGAAAATACGCACAGAACAGATCAGCGCGATGAGGCTGGGCAAGGGTCATGCCTTTAGGGAGCCACTTGGTCATGACTTTTTCATTGACTTCAACCACAGCAGTGAGATATTGGGCATTGTGATAGAGCTTGCCGCCGAGGTTAGCCAAGCGCAGTGGGGTACGGAGGTCATCACGCAATTGTTTAAAGAACATTAGGTTAACCTCGAAAAGACTTGTTTGAGGATCGGCAGTAGAATCACTCGTGGGGTATATCGACCGCCTATCATTTGCGCTTGGGCGACGAGTCCAGGGGTCACGATGCGGCGGTTGTTATCCATCCCGCAAATGGATTGGCGGGCCACACGTTCCGCCGTGACCCACACCATGCCGCCGCCTGCACCATCGATCTTGCCAATACCTGCAGCCTCGGCAAATCCAGTCCGAGTTGGCCCCGGCGCGACTAACGTACAAGTTACCCCTGTACCTTGTAGTTCACTGTGCAATGCTTCGGCAAAGAAGTTGGCGAAGGCTTTGCTAGCGGCATAAGTGGCATTGGCGGGAGTAGGCTGATGACCCGAGGTTGAACCGACGATTAAGATCGCTCCTGATTTGCGCTGAATCATGTGTGGCAACACCGCGAGCGTCAAATCCTGTACGGCTACCGCGTTGAGCTCAAGCTGTTCCCGTTCACGATCAGCATCGAGGTTTTGCAAAAGACCATAAGTGGCAAACCCAGCGTTATTACACAGGATCGAAATTTCTTGCTGCGCAAGCTCATGGCAGAGCAAACGGCGTGCATCACGGTTCGCCAGATCACAGGGACTTAAGTCCACAGTGATCTGATGCTTTTGACGGAGTTCTGCGGCCAGTGCTTCCAGTTTATCGATACGGCGTGCTACCAGAATGAGGGAGTAACCCCGTGCAGCAAGTTGACGGGCGAGTTCTTCGCCGATGCCGGATGAGGCACCAGTAATCACGGCTCGGGTTTGGGGCGTTGGTGCGGGGAGACTCATGGGACATGCTCGAAGTAGAATGAACGTTTACAAGTATCGTATTCATCTCGCTTGAGCGTGAGAGGTGGCTGCGCCATAATACTATTCATTTTGGGTCATGAGGCTCACGCATGAACGATCCTTACGGTCTGTCTAAAGCCAGTATTCCCATCGCTTATGCCCAGCTTTTGCTGGAGATTGTGGCTGAGCGCGGGATTGCGGCTGAGCAGTTATTGCGTGAAAGCAAATTGCCAGTCCAGCTCTTTGCCGTACCTGAAGCGGATAGTCGTATCACACCTCGGCAATGGTCGCGTCTGGTGTGGAGTGCGATTGTGCTGACGGGTGATGAAAGCCTCGGTTGTGAATACGGTCTGCGCTTACGCCCGACAGCGCATGGTAATCTCGGTTTTGCCCTGATGAGTTGTTCAACGGTAGGTCAGGCACTGGAACTCGGTGCGATGTTCTTTAGAATGCGTTTGCGTGACTATCAGATGCTGCTACGTACCGAAGACGATGTCGCCATTATGGAGATCACTGAAACCCATCCCGTTATTGGCGCGGCACCAGAGCAGGCGATCCTATTGAGGCGTTTCTTCCATGAGTGTGTGATGCTGGGCATCGTACATGGCGGGCGCTATCTGACGGGTAAAGATTTCTCAGGCGTTGAGTTGTGGCTGGATTGGGCCGAGCCAGTATCTTACTCCCGCTATCGGGATCGTTTGCCGCCGATTCGTTTTAATCAAGCGACCTGCCAAGTACGTACGGCTGCGATCCATATGCAGCTCCCACTGATGCTGGGTGATCCCATTGCCCATCAACAAGCCTTGGCACAATGTGAGCAGGAACGAGTGCGCAATCTGGATGCGATCACGACCCTGATCAGCCGTGTCAAAGCGGAATTGATCCTGACGCCAGAAAAAGGCTACCCCAGTTTAGATGCTGTCGCAGAGAAGCTGCATCTATCAGGGCGAACCCTTAAGCGTCATCTTCAAGCGCTGGATACCACCTACCTGAGCTTGCTTGATGAAACGCGCAGACAGGAAGCCGAGAAATTACTTACCACGACCGAAATGGATATCCAGAGTATCAGTAGTTTGCTCGGCTATGTGGGACCCGCGAACTTTACACGGGCATTTAAGAAATGGACAGGGATGACCCCGAGTCAGTTTCGGGGTGAGATGGGCCGTATTTGATGCTTGATTGTAAAATCATTTACAGCAAACAATCTTGTGTTTCAACGATTTTTAGGTTTTGATGGGGCTATCAAGCATTCGATGATCACTGCCAAACCCAATGAATAAACACCGCTTACGTTATCTTAGCCGCGCTATAAAAATTGCTGCGCTTTCTATAGGTTTATATACAACAGTTTCATATGCTGAAAGCCCAAGCCCAAGCCCAAGCCCAACCCCAAGTCCAGCGCTCATTCAAAGCCCCAGTCCATGCCCGCCTGACTGGGAAGCAGAAATCTGCCAACTCAAAGATGTGGTCGAGGCCATCAAAAAGGACTCCTACACGCCTGTCGATATTCATGAGTTTCTCAATCAAGGGATCAAGCGCACGGTCGATACGCTGACGCATGGACAGTTCATGGATAAAACCGAATTTGCCGATATGTGGAAAACATGGCGTGCTGAGGGGTATGTGGGTATAGGGGTTGTCGTTGGGCAGGAGGGCGATGGATTACGGGTCTATCAAGTGATTGATAACAGCCCAGCCGAAAAAGCCAATATCCATCCCAATGACTTGATCGTTGAAGCCGATGGTGAGAATTTTAGTGGTAAAACGTTTAAAGAAATGACTGAACGCATCGCAGGCCTGCCCAATACTGTGGTCAAGATCACGGTACAACGCATGCCTAAAATGCAAAAAACGTATTTCAACATCACGCGCGCCAAGATCAATAGCGAAACCGTCTATCATCGCATTGTTGCATCTGACTATGGCTGGGTGCGTATTTCATCCTTTGATGAAAATGTCGTTGCCAAAACGGTTGATGCGTTGCAAGACCTTGCCAAAACCAATCCTCATCTCAAAGGACTCGTTTTAGACCTGCGTAACAATGGCGGTGGTTCTTTGTCGGGTGCAGTCGGTGTGGTCTCGATCTTTGTCAAAGACAAACAAAAAGCTGTACTGACCAAAGGTAAATCACCGGAAAACACACATTATCTCTACACCACCCTTGAGGATTATAAGACTGCGGCTAATACCAAGGATGGCGTCACCAAAGATCCGCTTGCTGGTTTACCTGACTTGTATAAAACCATTCCGCTGGTTGTGCTCGTGCATCAGAATACTGTATCCGCGCCTGAGCTGGTGAGCGGCGCGCTGCAAGACCTGAAACGCGCGACCATCATCGGCAAAACCACCTTTGGCAAAGGGTCGATACAAGCGATATCGCCGCGGATCGATGGCACGGGACTGCGTCTAACTACCGCCAACTACTTCACCCCATCGGGTTGCCCGGTCAATGGTTATGGCATTACTCCTGACTACCTTGTCAGTGAGCGCAAAAATGGCGATCCGGATGATACCCTTAATTTTCACGAAGTCGATATTGCTCATCCTAAATACGAAGGGATTGACCCTTCAAGCCCTCTGGAAAAGATTCGCAAAGAACGGGTCAAACGGCGTAGCGAGATTTTGATGAGTATGAACCAGCATAAACAGGACATGCCGCCGCCAGTTTTGGCAAAGACCTATGCCACAGCGACGGATTATATGTTTTCACAAGCGTTGCGCTATTTGCAGAATAAAGAGATTGATCAGAAACAAGGGCAGAGTAGTCCCTACAATGTGCATGCCTTATGTGGAAGCTTGTAGGATATAGGTTGATGCATGAGCACTTTCAGAATATTTAGTCGCCTTCAACCAGCTTCTTGAGTCTCTCCAGTGCTTCATCCCACTGCTGTGAAATAATCTCAAGGGTACGGCGTGCTTCATCCAACTGACTGGGTTCAAACTCCCACAGGCGCTCACGTCCAACCTTGACATCACGCACAAGACCAGCATCCGCAAGGACAGTCAGATGCTTGGTCACCGCTTGGCGAGTGATCTCGGTGCCTGTGGTGAGTTGGGTGATCGACATCGCTCCGCCAGCGCAGAGGACTGCGATCAGACGTAAGCGCGTTTCATCCCCCAGTGCCGCAAACAGCGGCGCGAAGGTCGGCAGTGCTGCGTTTTTAGAACCATTAAAGTTTAGCAATATAAGCCTCGATGTTTTTGATTTGCTGATCCCAACCGCTGGTATTCATGCTGAAAGCAAGCGCACGTCGCGATGGTAGAATGGCGTCGAAGCCTGACTCTACGACACGTAGCAAGGTACCGCCGTCCACTTCTTTTAATTCAAACTCGACCAGTGTCATAGGCTCCTTGCTGAGGTCGATGGACTTGTCTGCTGAATAGGGATGCCAGCGAAACGAGAAGAAGCGCTCGGGTTCGATGCGTTCAATTAAGGCTTCCCACACATAGCCAAGGTCGCCACTGCAAGGTGAGAATCCGTTGCCTTTGGTGTATTGCCCAGCACTGAAACTTTTGCCTGTGAGCGCCACACCAAACCACTCTCCGAACTGTTCAGCATTGGAGATGGCTTGCCAGACACGGCTGCGCGGTGCCTTTAAGACGATTTGCTTTTCGATACGATCGGTTGATGCGTTCATGATGCTACCTCATAGTTGCATTATAGATGAGTTTGGTCTAATGGGACGTTCAATAGATTTGCTGATATGCAACCTATTAATTGCATAATACGCTGAATGAAAATAAATGCAACTATTTTATTGCATATTGTATGAAATTAAAACCGATGCAAAGGTCTGCGGTTTATGGCAATCTCGATTAAATGATTGAACGATATTTCAAATTCATTGAATAGTCGGTGGTGCTATGAGCGTTAACGGATTGAGTTTTGAAAGAACCTTCCAAATCTGGGAGTATTTGGTGAGTCATGGGCAATTATTAATTCGAAGTCCAAAGAATAACGAGCATGATTCGAATGTCGATTTAATTTTTAAAGGCGTTGAATACTTGAACGTCCCTCGGTTTTTAAAAAACATTGAGCTTTTTACGCCATTGGCTGATGAAATCGAACATATTCAAAATCTTCTTGGAAAGCCTTTAGATACCAACCTCATTTATATTTTGCAATCAGGCGAGCAGCGCTTTAGTGTAGTGGCGCATTCTTTGACTGTGTCAGAACATCAAAAGGACATTTTTTATAGCCCATTTACAACGACTAAAGATTTGCTAGCGCAACATAGCATTAGTGTTGCGCAGGGTATCAAAGGTGCTGATGTCGGAATGATGATGGACTTTGATGATCGGACCATAGATATCGCTACGGAAGGCAAAATATTTAAGGGTATCAATCCTAATTTTTATGGTGAAGGTGGATATTTTAAACTGTTGAATAATTCGATCATTGCCGTGTCTAAAGCTGAAGCGCTGGCAGCAGCAGATCTACTCTGTGGTTGGTCAATGTCGATATGGACCTGGGGCTTAAAAAAGAAAAGAGTGGCAATTTTCCTACATCAGGATGTGATTTGGATGTTTCTGGATGGTCAATATATTCCAATCCGTCCTAAACATTTTTTTAGGGAAAGGTTTTTGTTCTGGACCAGAGCGTTTTTTATGAATGAAGGTAAGGTTGTTGCTAGGGTAGCGTACTTTACCCCACCACTTAGATACCTAGCTAATGATGGAGGGTTCCCCGAATCTGTTGAGCCACTCAATGACACACTGAATGATCTAAGTACAAAAGATGACTATTTTGAAAAAGTGGAGTTTTTAAAAGGGTTGGGGAGTTTGATGGTAGAGTTAAGCGCTAAAGCATAGATTTAGCTATTATTTTAGAAAAATTTATGTCCAAAGAGACCACGATTTATGTCACTTCCCGAAAATTTTAAAATTATATACGTGAGTGAAAATGAACTTGAATGGCTAGCCGTCGAAGTCTTGTTTCATGGGCAAGACTGATGCAGTTCACACGCGAGCAAGGTATTGAGCATATCGAGATAAAGTTCTTAACGGATTTATATATTTTATCTGGGACGGTCGATCTCAAGTTTTCTTTGGAGGATTTTATGAGTGTCGTGAACGAAGCAAAACAAACCCTAATCTCAGCGTATAATTAAGTTTGGGCAATCTAACCCTTATCAGTCTGGAAATATTCACCTTACCTAGTAGATCAATTTGCCTACTTGATGACATTCCGCCGTCATATAAAACCCGACCTATACCCCCTCAATCCCCGAATCCCACCCCAAAAAAATCAGAACAGCCCCAAGCGCAACCACAGTATTTGCAAGCCCTAAGCCATACCAAGCAAGCGATTGGTTGGCTTTGGTGACGACTAATTACCCGAATTGAATCCGAACAAAAGTTCGGTATACGATACTGTAAGTCAATGACTACAAATTCCGTCAGCTCAAGACCGTCTGCTAATTTGTAAATAGGATGATCAACGACACTGCCATCTCAGGTATTGCAAGAGAGATGAAGGCGTGTCCGACGTTCTTGCCTGACTTATGACAGACCGACGCCAGACCCTCAAACACATTCTCCAACTGCTTAAGTTAAAGGAATTGCTATGAACGCTCCAGCAATCAAAAGTTCCGTTTTTGGTAAATTCAAAACCAAAAACCAAGCGGTCACTACAGATTTTTCCAAAAAGGGCTTAGTGCCGATTCGCCACTTTGATTTTAAATTCAACGTGGACGAAGCAGATCCTGAGTTTTATATGAATGCAGAGTTGGCGAGTGCTTATTTTCAAGCGCTATCCATTTTTCTGACCTTTGGTGAAGACCTTGTAATTGAGACGGCGCGTTATCATCGCGATTTCTTGACTGACCCGATCCTCAAGCAACGTGTGACTGCGTTGATTGGTCAAGAAGCCCTGCATTCTAAAGTCCATGAAGAGTGGAATGAGATCCTGAAAGAAAAAGACTTTCCAGTCACCTTCTACCGCTTCTTAGCTCGCAACGTATTCAACTACGGTTTCCTGAAATTTCCACAGCCGATGAAACTGTCTTTGATGGCAGGGATTGAGCACTTCACCGCAGTGCTGGCTGAGTTCATGATGAAACATGAAGCCAACTTCTTCTATAGTCAAGATGACCGCCAGCGGGGCTTGTGGATGTGGCATATGCTGGAAGAGTCCGAGCATAAAGACATTGCCTATGATGTCTATCAGACCCTGTCCGGTAATTATGCACTGCGCATCACTGGCTTTGCGGCGGCGTTCATTACCATCATGTTCTTGGTGCCACTGGGCGGCGTGCTGATTCCGTTCTTCAGAAAGCCGAGCAATCTGTGGAGTCTCACCTATTGGAGAGATGTCAAACGCAGTGCTGGGCTGTTATTGGGTTCTAAAGATGGCGTTTACGGCAGTACTGTGGGTCATATCCTCGATTACTTGCGCCCAGACTTCCACCCGAATGACCATGACACCTCTGAGTATCTGGCTTACTACAAAGAGCGTTTACTGAATCCTGAAACGGGTCTGTTGACGCCTTATTTCATTAAGGAAGTGGTTCCTAAGGTCAGAGCGGCTTGATCAGTCAAGCCCATACCTTTTCATCAATGTCATAACAACAACACGTGTTTGGAATCATTATGAGTTTATTTGGTAAGAAACAGAAAACCAGTCACCAAGCCTACGCAGTAGTGACTGGCGCGGGGAGTGGGATTGGTCGCAGTTTTGCACTGGAGCTGGGCAAGCGGGGCGGTACGGTAGTGTGTGCAGATATCAATCTGGCGGCTGCGACCGAAACCGTTGCCTTGTTGAAAGACGTGGGTGCAACTGGTTATGCCGTACAATGCGATGTCGGCAACGCTGAAGAAGTGAAAGCGCTTGCCGATCAAGCCGAAGTGCTGATGGGCCATCCAACCACGCTGGTGATCAACAATGCCGGTGTGGGGCTAGGCGGGAAGTTTGATGAACTGACGCTGGATGACTGGAAATGGTGTATGCACGTCAATCTGTGGGGCGTGATCCATGGCTGCCATTACTTTGTGCCGAAGTTTAAAGCACAAGGCTTTGGCGCGATCATCAATGTCGCCTCTGCCGCATCATATGCCGCAGCACCAGAAATGACCGCGTATAACGTCACTAAAGCGGGTGTGCTGTCGCTGTCCGAAACACTGTCTGCTGAGCTGCGAAAGTTCAAGATCAAGGTCAATGTGCTATGTCCCACATTGGTGCCGACCAATATCATCAAAAATGGTCGTATCCCCGGACGCTACTCTAAGCTTGCCGATACTGCGCTGACCAACTATGCCTTCACAACCAGTGATTCAGTGGCGAATTTGACGTTGAATCGTCTGGATAGTGGTGATCTGTATACGATTCCACAAATCGATGCGAAGCTGTTCTGGTTGATGAAACGCACATCACCAAGTCTGTATGCCCGCTTTCTGGGTACCTCGTATCAGTTCTTTAAATAAAATATTGATGATCAATTAAGGTTTAAGCATGACTTCAAAAGCTAAAAAGCAAAGTGCGCATATTTTTGACACGCTGATTATCGGCGCGGGGATTTCCGGGATTGCAGCAGCGATCAAACTGAATAAAGCAGGCTACCACAACTTCAAAATTCTTGAAAAAGCCAGCCGCGTAGGCGGTACATGGCGTGAGAACACCTATCCCGGCTGTGGCTGTGATGTGCCTTCTGCACTGTATTCCTATTCGTTTGCGCCGAGCTCGAAGTGGAGCCACTTGTTTGCCAAGCAACCTGAGATTTTGAGCTATCTTGAAGATGTCAGTAAAAAGTTTGATGTCGAACCGCTGATCGAATTCAACAATGAACTGATCAAAGCCGTATGGGATGAAGCACAGCATCTGTGGGTACTGGATACCACGCTCGGGCAATACCTGTCGCGCACCGTCATCTTTGCTACTGGTCCGATCACCGAAGCACAGATTCCTAAGATCGACGGCTTGGACACCTTTACCGGTGAAATGTTCCACTCGGCACGTTGGAATCATGACTATGATTTGGCAGGCAAGCGCATTGCGGTGATTGGCACGGGTGCGTCTGCGATTCAGTTTGTCCCGCGTATTCAGCCTTTGGCGAAAGAGCTGTACGTATTCCAGCGTACCGCACCGTGGGTGTTGCCGAAGCCAGATATGAACTTGGGCGAAGTGGGTAAATCGGTGATGGAAAACATGCCGATCATCCAAAAAGGCTGGCGCAAGTCAGTCGCCACCTCGCTCAACATCATCAACTTTGGCTTGCGTAATCCGAAGTTCTTAAAACCGGTTAATGAAGCGGGCAAGCAATTGCTCAAGCTCCAAGTCAAAGACGCGACCCTTTTGAAAGACGTGACACCGAACTTTCTGGTCGGCTGCAAGCGTATTTTGTTTGCGAACGACTACTACCCAGCCCTGCAACAGGACAATACTCATCTGATCCCCCATGGTCTGGTGAAGGTTGAAGGGAATACGGTGATTGCCGCCAACGGCGAGCGTCATGAAGTAGATGTGATCATCTGGGGTACGGGCTTTGAAGTTTCTCACCCACCAATCGGCAGAAAAGTCACCAATGAAAAAGGCGTGGTCTTGGCTGACCTGTGGAAAGATACTTCTCCAGAAGCGTACCTTGGCACCAGCCTTGAAAATACGCCAAATGCGTTTTTGGTGCTGGGTCCAAACGTCCTCGTTTATGATTCATTCATTGGACTGGCTGAAGCACAGCTCGACTTCATTATCGATGGTTTGCTAAAGATCAAAGAGCAAGGCATCAGCAAGCTTGCGGTAAAATCGGATGTGATCAAAAAGCACAATCTTCTGGTGCAAAAGCACATCAAAACTACGGTGTTTAATAGTGGGGGTTGTAAGAGCTACTACCTTGATCAAAACGGTCGTAACTTTGCCGCGTGGCCATGGTCATTGAAGAAACTTAAGCAACGACTCACCTCATTGAATCTTGATGATTATCATGTGAGCTACATCGCATCTAAATAAAACCTATATCGCTTAATGATCATCGCTGGGGCCGTATCAACCGCCCCAGCGTACTTTTTTGTCGTATTGACAGACTCACTGGCGTGGGTCTTTTTTTATTGCAAAATCAAGCGCTGGCGATGCGAATTAGACTGGACGCTCTGCTGCTAGCCGGGATATAAGAGGGGATCGAAATGGAAAGATATTCCTCCAAGGATTGCGGCATGTTTAAGAAAGTTATTTTAGCGTTAATGATCGGTACTGTGTCCTCTACAGCGACTTATGCCGTGAGTCAGGCGGTAGGGCCAATTGATCTGACCGCAATCACGACTGCAGCAACTCAGGGCAATCCCCAAGCCCAAGGCCAGTTAGGACAACTGTATGAGTTAGGACAAGGCGTGCCCAAAGATTATGCTCAGGCTTTGCAGTGGTATCGTAAATCAGCAGAGCAGGGGAATGCAGCCGCGCAGTTTAAGCTAGGTTTTATGAGCTATCACGGCTATGGGGTTCCACAAAGTTATGTGACAGCCGTCAGTTGGTATCGTAAAGCCGCCGCGCAGAACTTTGTCCCCGCAGAACATAATCTGGCCTTTATGGCTGAAAAAGGCTTAGGCATGGAGGAAAACACCACCGAGGCCTTTAACTGGTTGCTCATGGCAGCACAGCAGAATTCGATACAGGCGCAGTGGGAAGTGGGCGGCATGTATGAAAAAGGTGAAGGGGTGGCTCAGAATTCAGGACTTGCCAAATTCTGGAAAGACAAAGCGGTGAGCGCAGGTTTTGTGCCACCGGTGCAGACCAAGACTGCCGAGCAGAATAAGGCGGCGGCTCTGCTTGCTGCACAGAACCGACAGATTGATCCTGATCGCCCGCAGAATATTGGGCAATTCTATCTGATGAATAATTTTCACCAGCTTAAAATCGTCAAGAAAGGCGAGACGATCTATCCCAAAACCTCACTGGCAAATCGCGAGTTTGGGGTCGTGATCGTTTGGGCATCGGTCGATGATGAAGGTAAAGTTACCAATGTCACCATCCATCGTTCATCGGGTTCGGAGGCGCTGGATATGGCGGCACGTGATGCGGTGATGCACTATGTCTATGCTCCTTATGTCGATCCTGATCGAGGTGTGACGCGTGCGGTAAAGACCGAAGAGATTATTGAGTTTGACTTGCCGAAGATGTAGGGTCAGGCTTGTCTTAAACCCAATCGAAATTCATTGGGTCCCACTTTGGCAATGGCTTTAAAGGCCCGCGTGAAATTGGCAGGGTCGGTATAGCCAAGCTCATAGGCAATCTGCGTGACGGTGAGCGCTTGCTGGGTCAGCATTTCAAGCGCTTTGTCATGACGGATACGCTGTGACAGATCGCGAAATCCGACGCCTTCACTTTTTAAATAACGATCCAGTGTCCGTGCGGACAAGTTTAATAGCGCCGCTAAATCACCCAGCGTCGCAATCCCATCGCTCGATTCTCGTAGCATCATACTGACCCAATCAACCACTTTGCCTTGCGTCATGAAATGACGGATTTGCTCGCGACAGCGACTCTCGACCATCTCCAATGAATACGGATCGGCAAGTGCCAAGGTGCGCTGCGCAATTTCACCGGGGAATCGCAATCGCAGACTGGGCTTGGCTTCCCATGAGAAGTGGCAGCGCGCTTCTTTTAATTCCTGATAACGTGCACTGTGCGCAGGTTCCGGCATGGAAAAATAGAGATGATAAGCGGGCATGCGCTTTTCAAGGAGCTCACGGATCGTGAAGTGAAACCCGACGGCGATGGCCTCTAGGTGAAAGACCAAGGTTTTTGGACGCATAGAAACGATGGGTTGGATGATGAAATCAATCTGGTCGTGCTCATGGCGATATTGCATGCGAAAGGTCGGCATGATGAGTCGAAAATAGCGGGCAACTAAGCGCAAGGCGACTTCAATGGTGGGGCTGGTCAGGATGCCGTAGCCCAGAATGGCATGTGAGGTTAGCTTCAACGACATACCGAGATCAACGGCAAGATCACTGCGTGCGGACACTTGGGAAACAGCTTCGATTAAGCGTTCAACCTGATCAAGCGTCAGCAGCGCATTGGGTTGGATCAGCATGTCGTAATCCATCTGGATGCTTGCCAAAATTTCTTTAAAGTGAATGTTTTCCCGCTCTAAGACTTCTCCCAAATACAGATAATATCGTGCCGGAATTTCGGGGATATTCGCTTTCATCATATGTCTGCTTTTAAGCTAGTCTTTTGCATTGTCTTAAAATGACAAGATGATGTCAATAAATGACAAGAACTAATCGTGCGATCAAAAGATACTCACTTCATCATTTATCCAGTCTATGGCTTGATCCAATCCTTGGACTTAGCAGTAGAAATGAATAAATCAATCCCGTCCCAATCTTGAAAGATTTTACGGACCTATTGACGATGAATTGCCGAGGTTATGATGAGTGCATTATTTGAAAAAGAGAGCCTTGAAAAAGACAATTTAAAAAATCAGACCTGTACACCCTATGTCGATAAAAAAAGACGGCTATGGCTGCTTGGGCCTTCTTTGCCTGTGATTAGCATTGCGGCGATGGCGGGTTATCAGTTTGGACCCAAAATCACCCGTAAGCTGTTTGCGGGTTTTGGCCCCGTTTTACTGCATGGCATCATCCCTGCTCTGGATAAGATCATTGGTGATGATCAGCAGAATCCGCCGAATAGCGCCATTAAACAACTAGAGGATGATCCCTATTATGCAGCGATCGTCAAACTCTATATCCCGTTGCAATATGCTGCCAATATCTACGGGGCTTACCTAGCCAGCCGGAAGAGCACACCGCTTGCCGATCAACTGCTGCTTGGTAGTTTGCTTGGTGTGGTGAATGGCGTTGCCGTCAATACCGCGCATGAGTTAAGCCATAAACACAGCAAGGTGGATCACTACCTGTCGCACCTTGCACTTGCACCGACGGGATACAATCATTTCCGGGTTGAGCATCCGTATGGGCATCACCGCCGTGTCGCGACTCCAGAAGATCCTGCGTCTTCAAAAATGGGTGAATCCTTCTGGAAATTCCTGCCCCGAACTGTGATTGGCAGCTTTAAATCCGCGATTGAAATCGAAACCAAACGGCTTGCACGTAAAGATCAAAAATTCTGGTCAATTCATAATGAGTTAATCCACGGCTGGCTGGCATCAGCGACGTTTCATGGAGGGTTAATTGCTCTATTTGGTAAGCGGACATTGCCATTTTTAGCCACGCAATCGCTGTACGGCATTACGTTGTTTGAAATCATTAATTATGTTGAGCATTATGGCTTGAAGCGTGAAGACCTCGGGGATGGAAAATATGCCCGTACGATGCCAGAGCACAGCTGGAACAATAATAATATCGTCACCAATTTGTTTTTATACCAACTCCAGCGCCATTCGGATCACCATGCCAATCCAACCCGCAGCTTTCAGGCGTTACGTCACTTTGAGGATGCGCCGCAGTTACCCAGTGGCTATGGTTCTATGATTCTGCCCGCAATGATTCCGAAGTGGTGGTTTAGCATTATGGATCAACGCGTGGTTGATCATTACAAGGGTGACTTGAGTAAGGCGAATATCGACCCCGAAGCGAAAGAGCGTTTGCTCAAGCAGTATGAACCATTGGTCGATATCGATTCCTATTTCAAATAACTGAATCCGTTTGAGGCGAGGCAGAGGACAACATGAAGAAATATCACTGTATTGTATGTGGTTTGATTTACGACGAACGGGAAGGCTGGCCTGATGATGGCATCGTCCCCGGTACGCGGTGGGAAGATATCCCTGAGAGTTGGGTCTGTCCGGATTGCGGTGTTGCGAAGCTAGATTTTGAAATGGTCGAAATCTAGGGAAATATAGGTTCTATTTTTGCCGACTACTACTCAGATTGGCAAATTAAGTCAAATGTTGGCGACAGGTGTACAGTGTCTTGTGTTGCTATACAGAGATGACTACATTCTTGAGAAGCTCAATCATTCGCTCTTCATCGCCCTTTACCTTTCCTATTCAATACGTCGAAATGGTAGAGGCGCTGGTGCGCCTGCGTGGTGGGGATGTACAGCAGATCTATGTGCGCGCACAGCTTGAGCAACATGAGCTGGATAATCCTGAGACGCGAATCAGTTTGTCTCAGTTTGCCGAGCTGATGCAGATTGCCAAAGAGCATATGAACAGCGCAGAGCCTGCATCGATCCAGATGCTACGCCATATGCCTGTTACCATTCACGGCATGCTCGGTATGGCAAGTATCAGCGCGGACACGCTGGGGGATGCACTGGATATCACTCTGCGCTACTTCTCACTCATTCTGCCTTGTATTGAACTGACGCGTGAAAATCGGGGTAATAAAGTCTTTATCTATGTGCGTAATCTGGTGAGTTTCGGCAGTCCTTTTGACGAGACGATGATTGAAATTGTGATCGGTAATTTCTTCAAGATGGTCAGCTTCTCCGAGACGCCAGCCAATGGCAAAGAGATCTCTGAAATATTGGGCAGTGAAGTGCACTTCCGTCATGCCTGCTTTGGTGATGCTGCCGTGTATCAGCGGTTTTGTAATACGTCGATTAAATTCTCGTGTCTGGATAATCAAATGATCTTTGCCCGCGAGGTGCTAAGCCGACCGCTGGTGACGCGTAACCGCAGTACGCGCATGGCACTAGAGACAATGCTTGAGACTAAATTGCAATTGATGCAGAAGCATGATGAGGTTGCAGTACGAGTACGGCGCTTGCTATCGGGATCTGCGGCGCTCAGTCACTTTCCTGATCCCCAGCAGATTGCCGATGCGATGGCGATGTCCACGCGCACGCTTAGCCGACGCCTGTCTGAGGAAGGCCATAGCCTATCCAAACTGATGGAAGAGCTGCGCATGGAGCGTGCAGAGATGCTGTTGATCGGAACGCAGCTTTCCTTATTCAATATCGCCAAGCAATTAGGCTATAGTGATCTGTCGGCGTTCTCCCGTGCCTTTAAGCGGGTCAAGAAGCAAAGTCCGAGTGAGCTGCGGGCGAGTTTGAAACCCTGACCCCTCTTGTTGGGTGTTGTGAGCCAGTAGTGAATTGAGTGGAGAGCATCGTACTTTCTGCCAAATACTGGTGACGAGCGTATAGTGCTCTTTTATGCCTTTGGAGATTTGACCATTTCGCCCAGCCCAGCCGTCATCCGCTCGTCTTCATTGATTACCTTTCCGATTCAGTATCTGGAAATGGTGGAAGGGCTCGTCCGTGCGCGCGATGGGGATATCCAACTGATCTATCAGCATTGTGGACTGACACCCGCCGAAATCAACGATCCTGAGACCCGACTGACCATCCCGCAATTTGTGGCGTTGATGGAATTTTCAAAGCAATACCTAAACAGTGATGAGCCGGCATCAAGGCAGCTTATGCGCTATATGCCGGTGACGATCAATGGCATGCTGGGTATGGCGGTGATGAGTGCGGATACGCTTGGCGATGCACTGGATATAGGCCTGCGCTATTTCCCACTAATTATGCCGTGTATTGAACTCTTGCGAGAGGATCGCGGCAATAAAGTGTATATCCGTGTCAAAACACTGGTGCGTCTAGGCAGTCCGTTTGACGAGACGTTGGTAGAAGTAGTGATCGGCAACATTCTTAAAGTGGTGCAGTTTTCCGAGACAACGTCACAGGGCAAAGCGCTCAGTCAGTTGCTAGGGGCCGAGGTTCATTTTCGCCATTCTCCACGCCGCAAGATTGAGTCTTATCAAAAATATAATAATGTTGCCCTAAAGTTTTCGAGTCTGGAGAATCAACTGGTTCTGCCACGTGAGGGATTGCACTTTCCTTTGGTCACGCGCAACCGCAGTACTCGCCTGACTCTGGAATCAATGCTTGATAGCAAGCTATTGTTATTGCATAGCTATAATCAAGTCGCTGTGCGAGTGCGACGTTTGTTATCCGCTTATGTCGAGCAAGGCAATTATCCTGAATCTGCACAGATTGCCGACATGCTGGCGTTATCGACGCGCACCCTAAGCAGGCGTTTATCCGAAGAGGGCTATACGTTATCAAAGCTGATTGAGGAGGTGCGTATGGAGCGTGCCGAAACACTATTGATCAGCACCTCGTTACCCTTATTCAATATCGCCAAGCAATTGGGCTATAGTGATCTGTCGGCGTTTTCACGTGCGTTTAAACGGGTCAAGAAGCAAAGCCCGAGTGAGCTCCGCGCGAGTTTAAAGGGTCAAGCAAGACTTAATTCAAAATCAAAAACTTCTCAGTCGTATACGACTTCATAAACACCGATTTATGAATCGGGCAGATCAGCGCCTCTTGATTCACGACCCCATAGATCAAATAGGCATAGCTGCTGGATGCCGTGATCAGCGCCATAAAGTTCTTTTGCTGGTCTTGGGTGATGAGGATCTGGTTGCTCAAGGTCAGCACTTCCTCGGGCCGCTCGGTTTTGCGGGCATCTACTTGTAAGCCTAACTGTGTAAAGACACGCTTGATATCGAGCATACTGATCGGGCGAATGCCCAGAGTCTCGTGGCTCAGTAACGTACTGATCTTTTCGGCATCGACGGGGATGTTGTACCGCGCGGTGATTGCCGCCGCCATGATAAAGGCAATGCTTGCCGTGTTGGAATCCTGCGGGTGATGTCCGATTCGGGACAACATCGAGTGTATGTATGAGGGGTAATTGGATTCAGGTGCCGCACAGCGCTCAAGCATGGAGGCTTGGGCTATCGGAACCATACCGAGCAAGGATAGAAGAATGATGAGTCCTTGGCGATAAGCGGTCGTGCGCTGCTGTTTTAACAAAATTTGAGGCTGCCATAGCAGTTTTGCACGGGGATCTGACGAGTATTGACCGATGCCACCGGGATATTGCCCAGCACCAGACCGCCCACTGCCGTCAAAATATCCACATTGGCTTGCGAGGTGGTAATAAAGCCATTCGCGGGATCACCGATGTTGGCTTGCGGAGCCGATAACCACCAGCCGCGCTGTGCCATCAGTTGATTGGTGGTGATCGTGTCACCGTTGGAGTTGTAGCCTCTGGTCGCCACATTGCCATTGGCATCTAAGCTCTGGGTGGTCGTGGGAAAGGTCGACACCCCAAGCGTACCCACCTGTGGCCATAGAATGGCTTGGTTGTTTAGCGAGAGCAGCAAGCCAGAGTTTTTATTGCTGGAAACATTCAGGTTATGCAGATCAATCAGGTTGATGGGTGTATAGGTCGCACTCGCCGAGAGATTGATATTGAGAAACGGCACCAGAACATTCAATTTGGGGACGACCAGCGTGATCGGCCCTAAGTCCACGCCAGTGAGTCTGCTGCCTGACACGTATTGATAGTATCCACCCGTTTCAACATTGCCAGAGGACTCTTGAGTCATGAGCGTACTGGGCAGGTTAGGCTGGGTCGCAGTGACCTTCACATAAGCATTTCCCGTGGCTACGGGGATGCCGAGTACTGTAATCGCCAGCGGATTGCGTAAATCCTGAATCAAGGCTTGAAAAGAGCCACTTAACGCATTGATCCCCGTTTCACCACCGGGCGTGCCACCGACTGTGCCGGGTACGTTAGGGGTGGGGTTTTCGCCGATGGATAATAGGGCTTGTGCGCTCTGTGCCCCAAGTGCAATCCCGACCACTTGGCGATTGGCCAATGATGTTGGATTCTTGATTGCAAGTTGCAGGAAGGGATTGCCCAGTGTGGCATCGGAATCGGCATAAGTGCCACTGGGGCCGGGGCTTGTACCGCTTAAGCGCACATGGCTTAAGTCGATATCACAGCCCGGACCATTGACTCCGCCGCAGCCCAGTTGCAGGTGTTCGATATTGGCATTGAGTGAGACGGTGCCGTTGATCCCAAGGGTATAGAAGCCGAGTCCGCTGGCATTGCCCGATGCGGAAGGGTCGATATAGCTGGTATAGATCGGCGCTTGTCCTGTCACGTCCGCAAGGTGCTGATCATCCAGTCGCGTAAGGTCCGCATGGCTGGTCTGCTGAAGCGAAAGCAGAAATAGTGCGGTCACCAGCGGCGTCATGCTGCGCTTAGGTTTTATTCTTAGTGTGGTCTTCATCGACTATCTGCAACCTGCCGTGATGAGAATTAGATCATCATTGGAGCAGAAGAGCGCTTGGCAGCGGGTGCCAACATTTGACTGGGGGAGCCAATGTTTGGGGCTAATGGATTTTTGTTTTTTGTAATAGATGGTTTTAAAGTGACTAATAAATATTTAGGTGGAGAAATTATTAATAATTTGAATATTTGGTATATTTAGTGTTTATATTTTGTGTGTATTGTAATAAAATTTGCGGTGTATTTTAGTTATAGTGCTCGTGGTAGCGTAAATAAACTCTGTGATTAAAACTGGTGATAATGTGACTACGCATAAATTTTTAGAAAGAAAATACTTAAAAACTGTTTTTGGGTTAATGATCGGTATTTTAGGATTAACGACCCTTGCAGGCTGTGAAAGCAAAGCCGACAAGATCACTAAACAACATCAGCAAGAAGCCATTGATCTCGCTAATCAACCGGGCGATTTTAAAGATCTGCCTAAATCGACGCAATCTTCTAGTTAATCCATCCCCATAGTAAACCTGCTCATTTCATAAGAGGATCTTCAGAGGGTCTTCTTGCGTAACTTTATATAATTCATGTGAATAATCAAAATGATGATACTCAATAATACTGATCAAAGAATGATGGCAAAAGAATTTAAAGGAATCCGAAATCTTTCGATTCTTATTACCCTTCTGATCGGAATTTTATTGAGTACTGTAATCAGTTCTGCATATGCAGACATGGGTGAGTCGCAATATAAAGCTGCACAGATGCCGAATACAAAAAGTTGTAGTGTAGGGCGTGATTTACTCAGTGATGAGGCGGAATACGATAAAACGGATATTGCAGGCCCATTGCCTTATTCAAGGCATTATGAAACAACGTTGTCATATAACCTAAACCGTGTCGATGATATGACCAATGGTCTGAAGTCTATAGGCGGTTGGACAGATAATTATAATAACTACATGTTGGTGGCGCCTGCTGGTGATGGTGTACAAGCCATTATGCGTCTGAGATTACCGGGCGATAAAGATGACACTTATTATATTGTGAATTTGAATACGCAAAGCGTGCAGAGAATATTTTCACCAACACCCTTAGTATATGAAACTTGGTATCTTGCCAAAGGTGATGGTAATGCTGGAAATGACAAGATCGGTTATATGTCAACTGATCATCGTGACCGAAAAGTGATTAATTTAAGTGGCTCATCAATCACAAACCTTTCTTTTTCAGTTAACAACCTTGGAACGATCTACGATTTTCAGTATAAGAAATCTACAGCAGACGATGGAACTGCGATCTATAAAATGGTTCGCGTCACCTACCCAGATGGTCGTAGACTCGGGTTAAGCTATGAGACTTGGGGTGGGGCAGGTTTGCTTGCTGTTGCTGATAACCGAGGACACTTATTAACATTCATTCGTGATTTTTATGCGGATGGCTGGGCTTTGCGCAGTGTGGTCAAAAGCGTCACACTGACAGCACAGAATGGGTATCCAGCTTTCCCTGATCAACAAACAGTTACGTACCAGTATCAAATTTCTGATTGGGCCAATTTCAAACATAATGGAGACAACGAAAAGTTTTATACAATATCCAGTGCCACATCAAACTTGTACGGAACTGAAACATATACCTACACCCCAGCGGCCTTATCGACGGCTCAGCTTAATGGCGTAGTTTATTCTGCGCCGCAATACCAAGTCCAAGTTTTAAATAATGTAAAAAATACGCTGGGCGCAACGCAACTACATTGGGATTATGGCGGTACCCCGTGGACAATGCTAACAGATTCGCATCGACCATTATCTCCAAAGAATGCAGAGAGTGTTGGGCGAACATCATGGGGTAATGGTGTGATACAGGGAGCTACTTTCACTTCCTACGCTTCTTATTCCACAGACGCCAAAGCATCAGGTCAAACCAATTCTGGACAAATCGCTTCTTTTGGAGATTCCAATACTCAGTACGTAACCTACCAATTCTCGGGATACCCTTGCATCACCTATGGCAAAGTGCCTGTCAGTCAAGAGATTATAGACATCCGCTGGAATAACGTTTCTGATATTTATGATTACAATGGAAACCATACCCATTTTACGTATGATGGGATGAACCGTGTAGTGATGGTTGAGGAAGCCATCGGGACTGCACAAGCTAGGATGACCAAATATACTTACGGAAATCTCAATACAGGTGCAACGAATCTTTATTCAACGCCGACCTTAATTGAAGAATATTATAAGAACAATGCATTTCAAGCCAATTTAACCCAAACAACCGCAAATATTTTGAATGCGCGAGGGCAAATTATTCAGCAAACCAAAGGGTATGCTCAGGCTGGAAGCTCAAACCAAACTTGGAAATATGACTATTATGATGATTCAACCCCGGGTAGCAGTGGCTTGCTTAAAAGTTCATCAGGTCCTCGTTCACCACAAGTAGATGATTCTAATTGGTATACATACGATAAATTTGGGAATTTAACCGCTCATTCCGTGATGGTGACAAATTTTAGTACTGGGGTGACTAAAGGCTATACCACCACATATTCTAATTACAACAGTGCTGGATTGGCCAAAACGATTAATAATCCTGATGGTACGGTGGATCAAATTGACTATGACGAAGGCTATCGAATTCGAACAAGATCACATGGAAATAGCTCGAGTTCTATCTTTATCGAAAACAATACTTACAATGCGCTTGGTCAACTAAAAACCTCAACTGATGCGGATGGTAAGACCTCGTTTTATGAATACGATTTAATCGGGCGTTTAGTTAAAACAACACAGCCTAACGGCAATGTTGAGCAAAATGTTTATCATCCCAATGGTGTGGTTTACTATAAACAGTTACTAGCGCCAAATGGCTATTTGTTTGAGTCTCACTGGCAAGATCTTGATGGAAATGGACGTGTAAGTTATACGCGTTCTGGAAGCGAGGATAGGCTATGGACAAGCATGATTCTTGATCCAAATGGCAACGTGACTCAAACCCAGACAGCACAGGGGATCATTAATAAGTGGGGCTATGATGCGTTAAACCGAGCGAATTCCCATACAGATGGTAATAATCATACAGATACCAAAGTATACGATGACTTTGATAATCAAGCTCATACTTTTGATTCTCAAGGAGCTGGTTCAAACCGTACTTTTATCAACCGAAAAATCACCAGTACAGAATACAATTCAGATTCCGGTAGTAAGTCATATCAATATGATCTTGCGAATAATATGACTATTCGGAGCCACAATGAACGGATCTGTAATTTTGGACGCAGTGACCAATTAGGTCGAAATGAGAATCTCAATTGTGCGCTGGCAAGTGGATCCAATCCGGACTTATTAGTTGCCGAAGCATATACCTATGATCAAAGTGCCAACGGCAACTTGGATCAAGTCACATCATTTGTAGTCGGCTCAAGTCCTGTCTCCGGTTTTAAGATGGGAACCGATACCAGTTATACCTATGATATCTATCACCGTATAAAGACTAAGACCCAAACAAACAATACGCCAGCGAAATGGGGATATGCTCGAAGCGTTTTGCAAAATATATATAACTACAGCAGTGCAGGGCGGCTCACGAATATTACCTATCCTTCCGGAAATCGTATTGATTACAACTATGATGGAAGTGGCATACTTAATAATATTCAACTGAACAATCAGTATGTCGTCAGTAATATCAGTTTTGATGGAGCCAATCGCTTAAGAAGTTTCAACTGGGGCGGTACCCAAGCTTTATTCAATATCGGCATTATTGAATCTGGCCTGATAACATCGGTTGGAAGTACGAATAGTTCAGGTGCATATAGTTTTTATACGGACTATATCTACGATCTTGATGGCCGATTGAAGAGTCAAGAGTACTTAGGAGCGAGAACAGCTTATGAGTATGACAATGCCTCACAACTGAATAATGAAACATTGTTAAACGGTAGTTCAATCCATTATTACTACGATAATAATGGAAATCGAATTGGGTCTAGAGCCACAGGGAATACAGGCTTAGGATATTCAACAGCGGATCATTCTTATACGGGCAATCATTTGACGGGTTGGAGTAAGGATGGCATTACACAACCACTCTCTTTGACGGGTCAAGGTGAGATTGATGGCTCCTATAAAGGTCGTGCGGCATATGATTATAAGGGGCGTCGTAGAACAGAAAGTGGTTTACCAAATAGCACCCAATATATAGGGATGTATTTTGACTACAATCACAAGAATGAGCGTACATTTCGCGGTGGGTCGTATATTGATCGCCAATATATGTATGATGAAAATAGTCACCTGATTGGTGAATACGGTCCAAGTGGGAGCATGATTGTTGAGTACGTGTGGCTGGATGATCGTCCTATCGCGGCAGTTTATGCAGGAAACCGCATTGTTTATTTAGTGACTGACTATCAGAAGAAACCACGCCGTGGTATTGATGCCACAACGCAAGGCGTGGTTTGGGCATGGGATCCAGATGCATTTGGTATACAGCAAGCCAGCGGTAGTGTTCAGATGAACCTGCGTTTTCCGGGGCAGTACTACGATGAGCAAAGTGGTCTGTATTACAACCATAACCGCTACTACAACCCTGAGTTGGGTCGGTATATGGAACCTGATCCAATTGGGCTTGAGGGTGGGTTGAATCCTTATAGTTATGTGGGGAATGACCCTGTAAATCAGATTGACCCTACGGGGACTATGCAAGTTATGCTTAAGACATTAGTTCAACTTGCTGTCCAGGTTGCCAAGCAAGATGCAAAGCAGATTGTTAAACAGGAAGTTAAACAGGAAGAAACACAAATTGTTAAACAAACAATTAAGCCTCCTGCATATAGACCGTCTGAAGGGCTACCTAAAGATAAAAATGGCAATAAGGTTCCCAGCTCAGATCTACCTCATACTCAGATCGGTTCACAAGAAGGTCGATTGGGGGAGTATACTCAAACTAGAGAGTGGGGTTATGGAAAGGATGGGAAGCTAGAGCCAACAAGGGATATTGATTGGACTGGTCATCGGCTAGGTCAAGGCGCCCATGAAAATCCCCACCAACATGACTATATCCCTAATCCTACAGGGGGAACCATGCAGCGTTCAAAAGAAGCCAAGACAGTACAAATACCATGAATGAATTTATTAGATTATCTTTAACGAAAGCTGAAAAGCTGGACCAGGACTTGAGTTTAATTAATATTTTTGAACTTATACCTGAGAATAATCTATTTTGGAGTGTTTTAGAGTTTGATGGTATCGGAGAGGCGCCTTTTGATTGGCGTATGGATGAGTTCACCCGATTGGTTTTAAGAACCGACGGGGGTATTCAATTAGATTGGTTTGAACTCAAAAAGTTTATCTTGTCTGTACAAGAAACCTATCATTGTTTGATCGTTGGAGCAAAGTCTACAGAGCTATTTTCTAAGGATAGAAGATATAAAGAAAATTTTTTGGATTCCGAGTATGTGATTGAGGTTTTTGATGGGGGGGAGTTATCTTTCTTTTCAAAATACTCTCAAGTGAATGATGTTATTGAGTCTACGTTCTATCATTGTATTATTTAGCTATCAAGTCATATACCTGCGTCATAGTCAATTTTTTGGTCGTAAGGCTAATAAAATAAAAGCTATTTAACTTAACCATCTTTAAATAGCCGCGTCATATCACGTGGCTTTTTTTATTTTTAACTCATTGTTATACCCAATTTATCATTTCATTCCCCACGCCACTTGGCGTGAAATGTCAGAAAAATGGAGTGATCCAGCCAATTCTCAATGCCACTTCTTGACATCGATATCACGATCTATGAGTATCGAGAGATATTGATGGCAATCCTGACCATCGAGTTCACGAGACGAGCACCGTAGATGATTGACCAAAATCCCGCAAGCACTTTTCTCATCCGTCGTCGTCGTTTTCTTGCTGCTGGACTCGCTGCGGTTACATTGCCTGCATTTGGAAAAGTGACTGGCGTACAGGCATCAAGCGATGAGCTGGATGCATTTATTCGCGGTGAGATGAGCCGTGCCAATATCCCGGGCATGGCCGTCGGGATCGCACGAAAGGGCGTAGTGCGTTTGACGCGGGGCTATGGTTTTGCTGAGATTGAACATCGGCGGGCTGTGACGGTTGATACACTGTTTCACATCGCATCCGTGACCAAGACGGTCACCGCAACAGCCGTGATGCGTTTGGTCGAATCCGGAAAATTTCACCTCGATGACTCGGTTGCCGAGCACCTCGACTTTCCGCTGATCAATCCGCATCACCCTGATGCACCAATCACTTTTCGTCAACTGCTGATGCACACGTCGAGCATTTCCGATGCGAAATACTATGACATCGATTTTCGTCAACACGGTGGTGACTCGACCGTGTTGCTGGGTGATTTTCTCAAGGGTTATCTTGTCTCTGGCGGTCGCAACTATGCCGCCGAGGGCTGTTTTTCTAAGGTAGTCTCTGGTGGGGCGTGGGATTATAGTAATGTTGGCTATGGTTTACTGGGTTATCTGGCGAGTCGGATTGGCGGTGAAGATATGCGTGAGCAAACCCGCAAGCAGATCTTTGCACCACTCGGCATGCGGCACAGCAGTTGGACGATCGCGGGGACTTCCGAAGCTCGGCGTGCCACGCCCTACGATCTGGTCGATGGCGTGCTGAAGCCGATGGAGATGGTGGGTTTCCCGGATTGGTCGGCGGGCATGCTCCGCTCGTCTGTCGCTGAATTCACCCGCTTCGTTGCGGCCTCTGCCAATGGTGGTTCGACACGTCAGGTACAAATTCTTGGCAAAGCGGCAATGGCAGAGATGTTGGATATGCGGACTCCGCCTGAATTGCCAACATGGCTGACGGGGCAAGGGCTGGGATGGGGGGCTTCCAATCTGGAGGGTAAGCCTTTCCCCAATCATTGGGGTGGTGATCCGGGCGTATTCACAGCGGTGTATCTCGATCCTGCAAGCCAGAGCGGCGTGGTGATCTTCACCAATATGTCAGTGACAGCAGAAAGTAGAACTGCAGTGAAAAACATCGCCAATCGTCTGCTGACGAGTCAGCTCGGGTAATGTATATCCAATCACTTGGCGTGAAATGTCAAAAAAATGGAGTGATCCAGCCAATTCACATCCGCTAATCTTTGGCATGATAGACCCATCAAAGATCAATACTCTAAAGGGTTAAATAATCATGCGTCGTTGGAATGGCTGGGGTGATGATGCGCAGGACTTTCCGCTCAAAGCGAAGGGACTGGAGTTTTTGGGAGAGAAACTGGGCGGCAAAGGCGCCATTCTGCTGGATGCCAGCCTAGCTGATGTCACTACTAAAGTTCCGCCGTCACGTTTACCTGCACACCCCTTGGTCTCTCAGGATGTCGAACTGCGTATCCGTCATGCCCGCGGCGAGAGCTTCCCCGATTGGATTGCCAAGCATTCAGGGGAGTTTGGTTATTTCCCGGATGGCGTAGCGCTGCCTGAGACAGGCGAGCAGGTACGCGAAGTCCTGACATGGGCGTATGACCACGGCTTTATCGTGATTATCTATGGCGGTGGAACATCGGTAGCGGGTCATATCAATGTGCCCGCCTCCGATAAACCTGTCCTGACCCTGTCTTTAGAAAAGATGGATCAGCTTCTTGATCTCAATCGTGAGAGCAATGTTGCCACCTTTGGCGCGGGCACACCCGGCCCACGCGTTGAATCCCAGCTCAAAGAGCAAGGCTATGTACTGGGGCACTTTCCGCAGTCGTGGGAGCTGTCTACAGTTGGGGGCTGGGTCGCGAGTCGTTCTTCAGGGCAGCAGTCGCTGCGCTATGGTCGCATCGAACAGATGTTTGCTGGCTGTACCATGGAGACACCGCGCGGGCAACTGGTCATTAAGGATATCCCCGCATCGTCTGCTGGTCCTGATTTGCGTGAAGTGGTGATGGGCAGTGAAGGGCGTATCGGTGCGATTACCGAGGTGAAGGTGCGTGTCACGCCATTACCTGAGCATGAGTCTTTCCATGTCGGTTTTGTCCCTGATTGGGAGTCGGGCTTGAAGATGGTGCGCGAGCTTGCGCAGGGCAAAGTGCAGTTGTCGCTGATGCGCCTGTCCAATGCCGATGAAACCGAATCCCATCTGTCACTGGGTGGTAATCATCCGTTGTTTAAAGCCTATGATCGTTTCCTGAGTTTTAAAAAATGCCGCAATGGCGATCGCTGTATGTTTACCTTTGGTGTGACTGGCAGCAAACGTCAAGCGCGCTTTGCACTGGCTGAGGCGAAGCGTGCGATTGATAACGCAGGCGGCACCTACATCGCTAGCAGTTTTATGGGCGGCATCTGGGAGCACTCACGCTTCCGCTCACCGTATTTCCGCAATGGACTGTGGGAACATGGCTATTCGGTGGATACCTTCGAGACCTGCATCAATTGGGACAAGGTCAATGCCTGTATGAATGCGATGGAGCAGGCGATCAAAGACGCAAGTGACGGTCAACCGGTACAGGTCTTCAGTCATCTGTCGCATATGTATGGACAGGGTTGCAGCATCTACACCACCTATATCTTCAAGAATTCAGACGACTATCCTGAGCTGCTGGCGCGTTGGCAGAAATACAAGCAGGCGGCGGGTGATGCCATTGCACATGCTGGCGGCACAGCCAGTCATCAGCATGGCATCGGACGCGATCATGCGCCGTGGCTTAAGGTTGAGAAAGGCGCTGAGGGCATGGCGCTGCTGCATAGCATCGTGACTCATTTCGATCCGAAGCAGCAATTAAATCCCGGCTGTTTACTGGTCGATGAGTCCTGATCGACCAGATCAGCAAGACTGGGGTGTGTTTCTTTTCTCTGAATTATTGCTTGAGTGAGTGTGGATTATGCTGGGTCATCGGCAACCGTTGGGTAACTTGAACCAAGAAGTGTGGGATCTTGTGGTGATTGGCGGCGGCATCACGGGCGCGGGTATCCTGCTTGAGTCAGCGCGCTTGGGCAAAAAGGTCTTGCTGCTCGAACAACAGGATTTTGCATGGGGCACGTCGAGCCGTTCCTCCAAGATGGTGCATGGTGGTCTGCGCTATATCGCCCAAGGCGATATTACCCTGACCAAGCATTCGCTGACCGAACGCGAGCGACTCTTGACGGAGCTACCGCATATGGTGGTGCGTTTTCCGTATATTTTCCCAATTCGCCAAGGCAGCTTTCCGGGTCGTTTGGCGATGGAAGCGGTGTTAACCGTCTACGACAAACTGGCAGGCATCTCGGATCACAACTGGATTCCACGCGACAAGCTATTGGCAAAATATCCGGACTTAAATGCGACTGGGCTTAAAGGCGGCATGCGCTATACCGATGCCTTGGTCGATGACGTACGACTGGTGCTGCGTGTACTGCATGAGGCAGTTCTTGAGGGCGGTACGGCGAATCACTATAGCGAAGTTAAAAGTATCGCGAAAAGTGCGAGTGGCTTTACGCTGCGTGTCGAAGACAAGATCAGCGGTGAAGTGCTCGACATCAATGCTGCACAGGTGGTCAATGCCACGGGGGCATGGGCCGATCTACTTTCGGCAGATATCGCTAAAGTACGTCCACAGCGCGGCAGCCATATCTTTATTCTAGAAGATAAATTACCGGTTCAAGACTGCCTCACCGTCATGCATCCCGATGATGGACGTCCAGTATTTATCTATCCTTGGAAGGGGCAGACCTGTATCGGCACGACCGATCTGGATCACCGCGAGGCGATTAATCTGGAGCCACACTGTACCGCTGCCGAGATTGATTATTTGCTGAAAGTCGCTAATCAGCAGTTTGCCGCAGCATCAATCACGCGTGCAGATATCATTTCCACCATTGCGGGTGTCCGTCCGATTATTGCGTCAGGCAAAGGCAGCGATCCGTCCAAAGAGCGGCGTGATCATCTGGTTTGGACAGCGAAGAACGGTGTGGTGTCAGTCTCTGGCGGTAAGCTCACGACCTTCCGTTTGATCGCGCTGGATGTGCTGTCGGCTTTGGGCTGGCTGGACAGTAAAGCACTTAAGAATGCACAAACCAATACCAAGCTGCGCTGCTTTAATCATCGAATTGAAGACCCCGATTACCTCAATGCGCCTCTCGTCAAAGTCGCGACTGGCACAGCGCTCTTGAGTCAGGTGACATGGATTTTGCAAAACGAGATGGTGCAGCATCTGGATGATTTGATGCTCCGTCGCTTGCGTGCGGGGAATCTCTTGGTAGACGGTGGTAGGGAAGTGCTCGCACAGATCAAGCCGCTATGCCTTGAGCATCTGGCTTGGGATGAGGCGCACTGGCAGGCTGAGGTGACACGCTATCAGGAAATCATCCGCCGCAGCTATGCGGTGTTGTAAGTGATTACGCAGCTATGACAATCCCTATGAATCAGGAATAATAAGAAATGTCACAAGATTTATTTCTCGCACTGGACCAAGGCACGCAAAGCGTCCGGGCGATGCTGTTTGATCTCGATGGACAACTGGTGGCTAAGTCGCAGCAGCACATCGAACCGTACTTCGCTGCACAGCCAAACTGGGCGGAGCAGGAGGCGGGCTATTTTTGGGAGAATCTGTCTCTGGCCTGTCAGGGACTATGGACGGCACATCCTGAACTCAAATCACGGGTGGTCGCGGTGTCGCTGGCCTGTCAGCGTGCGACCATGCTGTGTCTGGATGCGGACTTACAACCGCTTCGCCCCGCGACGATCTGGCTCGATTCTCGGCGTACCGAGCATTATCCCAATTTGCCACTCTGGCTGAAGGCTGGTATCAAGCTCGCCGGACAAGAGTCGATCATCCATCAGTTTCAGTCCAAAGCCGAGTGTAACTGGCTGGCGGCGGACTATCGAGATGTTTGGGCGAAGACCAAACACTTTGTCCAGCTCTCGGGCTATCTCACACTCAAGCTCACTGATCACCTGAATGATGCCGTGGCATCGCAAATCGGTTATATCCCTTTTGACTATAAGCGTCAGCAATGGGCCGCACCGTCGGATCTCAAGTGGCGGGCGCTCACGCTTAAGCGCCACCAACTGCCACCGCTGGTACAAGCGGCTGAGCCACTCGGCACCATCAGTCGTCAGGCGGCGCGTGACACGGGGATTCCTGAAGGGTTAACTCTATATGCCGCAGGGGCAGACAAGGCCTGTGAGGTGCTGGGCGCAGGTGCGATCACGCCGGATGTCGGGTGCTTAAGCTACGGCACCACCGCGACTTTCAATACGGGCAATAGCCGCTATGTCGAGCCGTTGCCATTTCTGCCGGCGTATCCTGCTGCGGTGCCGCATACCTATAATTCCGAGATCATGGTTTTTCGCGGCTACTGGATGGTGAACTGGTTTAAACGCGAGTTTGCTGCGCAAGAAGTGCTACAAGCCAAGGCGCAGGGCATTGAGCCGGAATTGCTGTTTGATGATTTACTGCGCCAGTCACCGCCCGGTGCCATGGGGCTGATGTTGCAACCCTTCTGGTCACCTGGGGTCAAATTTCCGGGACCTGAGGCGAAAGGGTCGATCATTGGCTTTGGCGATGTACATACCCGCGCGCATCTGTATCGCGCCATCATCGAGGGTATCGGTTATGCGTTACGTCAGGGCAAAGACATGCTGGAAAAACGCAATGGACGACCGATCACCAGTCTGAAAGTGGCAGGCGGCGGCTCACAAAGTAATGAAGTCATGCAGATCACCGCCAATATCTTTGGCATGCATGCCGAGCGTCCGCATACCTTTGAGACCTCGGGGCTTGGGGCAGCGATCAATGCGGCAGTGGGTGCGGGCTATTATAAGAGTCATGCCGATGCGGTGGCGGTTATGTGTCATCGTGGCGATGTGTTTAAGCCAGAGGCGGGGAGTGTAGCGCTGTATGACCAGCTCTATAAGCAGGTCTATAGCAAAATCTATCCGCAGCTTCAGCCCTTGTATCGCTCAATCCGTCAGATCACGGGTTATCCAAAGTAGGTCTGTATTTTGCCCAATAAAAAAGCCTCTATTCAGAGGCTTTTTTATGATTCAAGGATGAGTGATTATCCAAGCAGATCGGCTGGTACGTTACCGCCATTGGCAGCCACTTGTTGCAGCACGGTTTTATGCAGCCACATGTTCATTTGCGCAGAATCGTCCATCAGGTCGGCAGGGCAGTTTAATTCGGCAGCGAGTTTTTTACGTTCATCATAGCTGCTGTCGATACCGAGCAGTTTCATCAGATCCACAATCGATTCACGCCAGTTGAGTTCCTGATCGCTGGCATCCGCAAGGCCATCCAGTTTGGAAACCACATCCACTTCACTCATAGCCACAGGCGCTGCTGGTGCAGGTGCTGCTACAGGTGCCGCATCAGCGGGTGCTGCTGGTGCAGGCGCGGGTGCTGCGGCAGGCGCTGCATCATCATGGCCAAAACCCAGTTTATTCAAGATCGTGTTAAAAATTCCCATTGCCCTATCCCTTAATCGTTGAAAAACATTTTTATAGATAACTATTGCAGAAAATCTGCGAACTGATCTTAGCGCATTTCAGGATTGGCGCATTGTAGTGATTTTATAAAGGGGTGTTGGGATATGGCGAATTTGGGATATGGCGAATGTTGTTAATCGCTAGGCATCAGGATTCTGTCGCAACATGAATGCTTAAGCCAGTTTGATCGGGGGCAAGATTTGCTCTCAGGGTCAGGGCAGGGATGTCATAGGCACCCGCATTCTGTGGCCTAAAAGCGATAGGCGGTACGTGCGCGAGATTATCTAGACGCTGTTTTAATGCTTCGCAAGTGCTGGCGTAACGCTCATCATTCATGCGGTCAGTGCGATACATCACAAACGGCGGCAGTACCTCAAAGCCGGGGTAATACAGAATCCCATGCTGGATGGGAAACAAAATTTCGTCAATAGAACCATTGATCCCGCGCGGACTGTAATGCGATTCCCAACCGCCTGCGGTGACTATCAGCATTGCCCGCTTGCCGAGCATATTGCCTTGGCCATAACGGTCACCCCAGTGAAAGTCGGAGTGTTCGCCCACGCCATAAGCAAAACCATAGGCGTAGACACGGTCTACCCAGCCTTTCAAAATCGCTGGCATGGAAAACCACCATAACGGAAATTGCAGGATCAAGGTGTCTGCCCAGCGTAGTTTGTCTTGCTCAGCGACAATGTCCAAACTTTGGGTGCCATGCGCAAACGCATATTGAGAATCCAGCGATGGATTAAAATGAGCACCTGCGGTTCGATCAAGATTGTCTGCGGCATCAACGGTCGCTTTCCACTGCATGGCATAAAGGTCAGAAACCTGTACCTGATGCCCTGCGGCAGTTAGGTGTGCAACAGTGAGGTTTTTAAGCGCGCCATTCAATGAGCGAGGTTCAGGGTGGGCATAAACGATTAAAACATTCATCACAGTCATCTCTGGTGTTGGGGTACATGCAGGATAGAAGGTGATCAGGTATAGTAGAAATGAATTCTCATTATTGTAGGTATAGTCATGAACAATTTGAGGCGGCTTGATCTCAATTTGCTGCTGACCCTCGATACGCTGCTGATTGAGCATAATGTGACACGTGCGGCAGAGCGATTGAACCTATCGCAGCCCTCAGTCAGCGTGCAGTTAGGTAAGTTACGTGAGATTCTGGGTGATCCGCTACTCTTGCCGGGACCACGTGGCATGTTGCCAACAGCACGAGCCAATCAATTACGTGAGCCGCTTCGGCACGCACTAGAGGCGCTAGAGCACGCGATAATGCCTGCCAGTCCATTTACACCTGAGACGGCGACTCATACTTGGCGGGTTTCGGCGACTGATTATATGGATGTCACGGTGCTGCTACCTATGCTGCAAGGATTATATAGGGCAGCACCCCATACTCGGCTTGCTGTACTAGACATGGTGCCAGTACAGATCGCCAGACAGCTTGAGCATGGCGAGATTGATCTTGCTTTTCATACCCGTCATGATTCTCCGTTGCATCTGCATCAACGGCTTTTATTTAAAGAGCACTATGTGCTCGTGGGTCGGGTGGGGCATCCACAATTGCACAGTAAACTAACGCTTGCGCAGTTTTGTGCATTAGGACATGTGCTGGTGTCGCCAGATGGTGGTGGATTCTATGGGGTGACCGATACGGTTTTGGCAGCGCTGGGTTTATCTCGTCATGTGGTGTTATCCGTGCCACATTTCTTGTTTGCGACGACGGTGCTCGCCAATACCGATCTAGTCTCAGTACTACCTTCGCGTTTGGTGCGCGATAACCCACAGCTTCAAATGATTGAGCCACCGATTGAAGTGCCCGGTTTTGAGATGGCGATGCTGTGGCATGAGCGCTCGCATCGTGACCCAGCGCATCAGTGGTTAAGGGAGTTTATGGTCAGGTCTTTACTCTAAGCATGGGATTAGTTTAATCACAATTCATCAAAACACATCTGGATAGTCCGTATACACCACAAAACTACTGCCCCGACAGAAGCTCGCCAGCGTCAGTCCCGCTTGTTTCGCCATGCGAATCGCCATGGTGGTCGGTGCGGAGATACTGGCCAGTAAAGCGATATTCAACTGCGCACATTTACGGATCAGCTCATAACTGGCTCGACTGGTCATGACGATAAAACCTGCACTGACATCCAATTGCTGCTGCGCCAGATAGCCCAGCAGTTTATCCAGCGCATTATGGCGCCCGACATCTTCAAATAGTGCCACGATATTGCCATCCACCACCCAGGCTGCTGCATGCGCACCGCCGGTGACTTTGGTAATTTCCTGCTGCGCTTCCAGCTTAGAGACGGCATCTGGAATTTGATTAAGCCAATCCGCTTTTGCCTCGGTCGTGACCAAGGGCAGTACGGTATGAAACTGCTGCAAGCTCTCGATACCGCATAGCCCACAACCTGTCCGCCCCACCATCATCCGCCGATGTTCTTTCAATGCCGCAAAGGCACTAGAGGCGATGGTCATGTCGATCTGGGTGCCCAGTTCGGTGTGTTGAACATCTAACGAGTACAGCGCTTTGAGGTCGGGGATGATGCCTTCGGACAGGCTAAAGCCCATGGCGAAGACATCCAGATCGGTGGGTGTGGTCATCATCACGGCATGGGAGATACCGTTATAGACCAGTGCAACCGGTGTCTCACGCACCACATGATCCAGCACACTGGTGAACTGACCGTTTTTAAAGCGGTGCACCGCCAGCACGTCGATGCCTTCCGCAAAAGGTGATAACGCTTGGGCAGGCCGTGCGTCATCGGTATGACGACGCGTAAACGGCGTGATGGCATCATGGTTATCCATGGATAGCCTCGGGATCAACCGGTAGTGCAAGGTTAAAGTGCTCAGGGGCACCACCCGCATGCAGAATCACGGGAATACTTTTGGAGGCCGGGATCATGGCACGTTTGTCGCGACTGCTGAGTGCTACCAATGGATTGGTCTCGGGATAGTACGCCCCCAGGCTGCCACGCGGAATGTCATAGGGTACGATGCGGAAGCTTTCCACCACGCGCTTGACTTGATCAGGGAAGATACTTTCGATATCGATCCATTGGTCCGCCACAAAGCCTGCCTCCTTGATGTCGTCCTTGTTCATAAATAAGACACGGCGTTGACCAAATACCCCGCGATAGCGGTCATCCAGCCCATAGATGGTCGTGTTGTATTGATCATGGGAGCGCATGGTCATCAGAGTATAGAGCTGACCTTTGTGCTGACCTTTATACTGCGCGGCATAGGCATATTCTTTATCGGCATAGACTTCATCGATCGGTTTGATAAAGAAACCGGCTTTGCCCGTTTTGGTATGCCAGTCGTGCTCATTGGCCGGATGCTGCAAGTGGAATCCACCCGGTGGATAGACACGGGCATTGAAGTCGTGAAACTCGTCAAACACCTCGGCAATCGCATCGCGGATACGGTCATAGCTTTCGATATACCAGCGCCACTTGATCGGGCTATCTGGCAATACCGCCTCGGCTAAACGCGCAATAATATCGGGTTCAGAGAGCAAGTTGGGTGAGGCCGGTGCGTTCTTGCCGGCGGACAGATGGACATTACTCATCGAGTCTTCTACCGAGATAGCTTGCGGGCCATGCAACTGCTCATCAATCTCGGTGCGTCCCAGACAGGGCAGAATCAGGGCTTCTTCTTTACCCATGATCAGATGACTGCGGTTGAGTTTGGTCGCGACATGCGCGGTCAGGGTACAACGGCGCAGTGCTTCAAAGGTGACAGGGGTATCGGGGGTCGCAACAGCAAAGTTACCACCCAAAGCAAAGAAGACTTTGACATCGCCTTTTAGCATGCCTTCAATGGTCTCAAGCACGCCCATGCCGTTTTCACGGGGCGACTTCATATTAAAGACGCGATCCAGACTATCCAGCAGTTTAGGCGAAGGGCGCTCATGGATGCCCATGGTGCGGTCACCCTGCACATTGCTATGACCGCGAACCGGACAGGCGCCCGCGCCGGGACGACCGATATGACCGCGTGCCAGCAGCAGGTTGGCCAGCATTTGCACATTGGCCACGCCATTGCGGTTTTGGGTAATGCCCATGCCCCAGCAGAAGATCACGCGTTCTGCATCACAGAACATTTTTGCCAGTGACTTTAATTCATCTGGTTTCAAGCCGGTTTGTTCGTGGATGCTTGCCCATGAGGTTTGATCAACCTGATCGATCATGGCAGTAAAGCCATCCGTATTCATGTCGATAAAGGCATGATCAAACAGGGAGGGTTTGCCCGCCGCCAATGCTTTTTGATCCCATTCGCGCAGATGCTTCATCATGCCCATGAGTACGGCATAATCCCCGCCGACCTTGGGCTGGAAGTAATTACTGCTGATACGCGTGCTGCCGTTGGTCATCATTTCGATCGGGCTTTGCGGGTCTTGGAAGCGTTCCAGACCGCGCTCTTTGAGCGGGTTGATCGAGATGATTCTAGCGCCGCGTTTGGATACCTCACGCAGCGTACTCAGCATGCGTGGATGGTTGGTACCCGGATTCTGACCGAAGATAAACACCGCATCAGCCAGCTCAAAGTCATCCAACGTGACCGTGCCTTTGCCCAGACCCAGCGACTCTGCAAGCCCGAAGCTGGTGGTCTCATGGCACATGTTTGAGCAATCGGGGAAGTTGTTGGTACCAAAGTTGCGTACAAAGAGCTGGTAGAGGAAGGCTGCTTCATTGCTGGCGCGCCCCGAAGTGTAAAAGGCGGCTTGGTTGGGGTTATCGAGCGCATGTAGATGGCGGGCGATGATGCTGAATGCTTCTTCCCACGAGATCGGCACATAGCGGTCGGTTGCGGCATCGTAGCGCATCGGGTCGGTGAGGCGGCCTTGTTGCTCAAGGAAGTAGTCACTTTGTTCCGACAGCCAACTGACGGTGCGCTCGGCAAAGAATTCTGGGGGAACACGCTTGCTGGTGGCTTCGAAGGCAATCGCCTTGGCACCATTTTCACAGAAGTTAAAGGCATGGGCATGTTTCTTTTCAGGCCATGCACAGCCCGGACAGTCGAAGCCCGTCGGCTGGTTGATATTCAGCAGGGTGATGGCGCCTTTTGCCATGATCCCTTGTTGGGTCAGGTTACGCGCAACACTGAGCAGAGCGCCCCAACCTGCCGCCGGATGGGTATAGGTGGTGATTCTGGCGTGTCCGATATTGGGCTGCACGTTTACGGGATTTTCGTGTAATTTATCGTCCATTTCCTTAATCCTCTCATCGAAGTGCCTGTGTTTCTCACATGGTTCTAGAGTACTCCCGCTTGCATCAGAGTGCCATGCTCAGAAAACACCATATGGTTTAACAGTTGTATCTCTAGTTTATTGCCGTGCATAGATCTCGTCTAATCGTTTGATTTGAATGCTTGATAACTACAGGTTATCAAAGTCCGGGCAGCAACAGCTCATCTAAGACCACCTGAATATCGAGGTCAGCCGCTAGGCGCCAAGCAGCTTTGGATAAGGCCGACTGATTGTCACGGCGTAGCCTGACCAGACAGATATCCTCAGTGCGCTCAGGCGTGATCGGGTGAATGCGTAGTCCCGCTCGGGCGTATTGGGTGGGGAGTGCGCTTAAGGGCAGCACGGTGTAGCTGCGACCGCTTAAGGCCTCGGTGAGCAGGATGTCAATCGAGTTGGTTTCCAGCACCACATGGGCGGTAGATTCAAAGGTTTTAAAAATGTTGTCTAGTGTCTGGCGGTTTTGCATGTCCTGACCCAGCAGGCACAAGGGGAGCGCTGCGACTTCCGCCCAGTTCAGCTCGCGCGGTAGTGAGGTCTGGGCACTGGCGATGAGTACAAAGCGTTCGGCGTATAGCGGCAGCACATCAAAAGTTTCGTCCATCACGGAGCGGTCATAGAGCAGGGCAAGGTCGAGTTCTTGCTCCTTGAGACGCTTTAAGATGGCAGGCGTACTTAAAGACAGAATTTCCAGTGTCAATTGCGGAATTGACTGCCGATACTCGGCACAGAGCAGGGTCGCCGCGTGGATGGCGGTCGGTATGCCGCCCATGGTGAGATGACCTTTGGGGATGGTGCGCATCAGGTCGGCTTCTTCGCGCAGGCCATGCAGCGAGTGCAGCATCTCGCGCGCCCAACTAATGACCCGCTCGCCTTCAGGCGTGATGCCTTGAAAGGTGCGGCTGCGCTTGACGATGGTGATGCCTAGTTCTTGTTCCAGCTCGCGAATACCGTTAGACAAGGCTGGCTGCGACACATGGCAGCTCTCGGCAGCGCGACCAAAGTGGCGATGAGTGTCCAATGCGATGAGATAGTTCAGTTGACGCATGAACATGAGCGGGGTCTCTTCCTGACGATGATCTCTTTGAGTTTACCCTGATTTTGAGCAGAGAGGGATTGATTTGGCAGGGCTTTTGATCAAGCGACATTGCCTCGGTGATATGAATGATCATCAGGCATTGGCGAGGCTTTGATCTGTTATTTCTGAATCAATTTAACCTGCTTAAGCGCTTGAAACAGTTGCTCTTCATCGGCACGGCTTAAATTGGGCTGCTTGAGACTTTGTATGAAATCATGACGCTGGAGATGATCAATGCTCATGCCGGCGGCAAGTAAAACATGGATCTGGGTAATGATTTTAGTGGAGAGCGCGGCAACATCCGCACGCACCACATCGAGTGGTCGAGGTTGCCAACTGGTCTCAGGCTGTGCCTGCCATTCAGCGAGGTAGCGGTATTCTATCGCCTTGGCGGCACTGATCTGCGCGGTGATAAAGGGCTTGATCGACTCCGGATCTATGCCTTCCGCTTGCGCCTGTACTGCCGCTGCATCCAGCACCTTTTGCTCTTGGGCGGCATCTTCGATGGCGAGATGATTGACGGCTTTATAGCCGGCCACATCCTTCATATACGATAAACGCTGATTCATCAGCGCGGTCAGATCGGTGATATTGGCTGCATGGCTACCCACCGCAGTCAGCAGCAAGGCAGTGGTCATTGTTGCGGTGAGCAGCGTTTTATTCATGCGTAAGATCCAGAAGATATCAGTGCGTTTGCGGTAAGAGGTTACTGGTGAGCTTCTCTGCCATGATGCGCTCCACCGTATCCACAATCACTTGCGTAGTGCGATCAATTTCAATATTCAGGGCACTGTCCGCCCGCTTGTCTTCAAACACCGTAGCGCGGCGGGTTTCGGGGATCAGGCAGACTTCAAACCAGCCCTCTGTTTTGTTCACTTCGGAAATGGTCAGACTGGCGCCATTGATGGCGATATAGCCCTTGGCAAAAATATAGCGCAGCCAAGTCTGTGGCACATTAATACGGATGGCATAGTTGGCTTCGACCTGACGCACCTGATTGACCGTCGTACAGAAATCGACATGCCCAGACAGCACATGCCCGCCAATCTCGGCGCCTTCTTTGGAGGCACGTTCGGCATTGACGCGGCTGCCTTGGGTGTATAAACCCAGTGTGGTGACATCCAGACTCTGCTGCATCACATCAAAGGTAGCGCGGGTTGGCGTCACCACTTCGGTGACCGTCAGACAGGTGCCATCGATGGAAACACTAGCGCCAATCTCTAAATCCGTGCAGAATCCGGCGGGGAACTCAATATCAAAGGTACGAATCCCTTCAAAATCACGAATTCCGTCAATGGTTGCGACGGCTTTGATGATGCCAGTGAACATATCGTTCGCTCCAGATGCTTTGCGGTTTAATGTAACGCGTCTTGATGTGGGGTTGATGCGGCATCATATACATCATAAGACCGATCGGAAAGGGGTTTTCTGTTGAGGGCTTCTGTGGCTGTTTCTGTGGTGTCTGTATAAAGAGTATCCATCATGATGGATGAGATTTAAAGCCACCGTTTGATATCAGGATGATTTCAATATGTGGGGGTTGTGAGAACAATGTTTGACGAAATGTACAAAATTTTGCCAACTAGTTCTCATTGTGCTAGGCTTTATGAACGATAAAGGAGCGTTGTAAATGGACATTACAGCATCAAAAGTTGCGGCTGCAAAAAAAAGGTTAAAAAGTACCGATAGCGATAGTCGCTATAGCGATGCCATGGTTTTGAAAGAGCAAGGAAAACTTGAAGAAGCCGCAGAGATTCTACTCTCCGCCTGTATCACCCCATCCATTTTTCATGGTCACTACCAACAGTTATTCATCATTTGGCGCGCGTTTAATAAACGTGATCTCAAACAGGGTCAATATCGCCAAGTCATCGACCGTATCCGCAATATGATTCAGTTGAATGATGAAATGATTGAATGCATGACCAGCTACTGGAGTCAGCACTTCCATGAAGACGTCTCTGCTGAATACTTCGATCTGTATAGCAATGTGCTCATCTACGATGCCAACGCCCTGCTCAAAGCAGCCGAAGCCATCAATGATGTCGATAATCTGAAATTGGCGGTCAAACTCATCAATGGTTATATGGCGAAGAAGGCCTCGAAGCTGAAGTAGTCATTAAGCCACTTCATTCATCTTTAAACTGATTTGATTCACTTGCGATGTCGGGCTATAAAAAGCCCGAGCAGGGTGGCTGTTGCCTACATGTTGAAGAATGGATTTGCTCTCTGAGGCGTTAGCTTCTAAGCGTTTTATTCAACCTATCCTTAGCCTATAGTTTTATTATAAGGCCACCTTTGCGCGAGTCAACAATTCTCTCACCGAATCACCCTCAAAATCCATTCGATATCAGGTTTTTAAATCATCAAATTTGCGGTATTTCTACTCATCTTGATTCCGCTTCGATTGAGAAGCTCACAGAGGTGACGTATGACTGAACATGCCGTGATCATTGTCGGCGGGGGACCAACCGGTCTGGTGCTAGCTGGTGAGCTCGCTTTGGCGGGTGTGGATGTAGCGATTGTCGAGCGCCGCGCCAATCAGGAGTTGTCAGGCTCGCGCGCTGGTGGTTTGCATGCGCGCACCTTAGAGATTTTTGATCAGCGGGGCATTGTGGATCGTTTCCTTGAAGAAGGAAAGATCGCGCAGACCGCCGTATTTGCTGGGGTGTCACTGGACATCAGTCAGTTCCCGACCCGACACCCCTATGGGCTGGGGCTATGGCAAAAGCACATTGAACGCATCTTGGCAGATTGGGTGGCAGAGCTGCCAGTGACCTTCTATCGCGATCGTGAAGTGACCGACTTTATACAGGATGACAGCGGCGTGAGCGTCACGCTGTCTGACGGTCAGTCCCTGCGTGCTGAGTATCTTGTCGGCTGTGATGGTGGACGGAGTTTGATTCGTAAGATCACGGGCATCGAATTCCCCGGTTGGAACCCGACGGTCAGTTGTCTGATTGCTGAGGTTGAGATGACGGGGAGGCCGGAGCTGGGCATCCATCGTACCGCCTTGGGGATACATTCCTTCGGCAAAGAAAAATACGAGATTCAAGATGGTAAGGTGGTCTTTCTCGATGAAGGGCCGTTTCGGGTGATGGTGACTGAAGCTGAAATCGGCGATAAGACTGAACCTTCCTTGAGTGATCTCAGCCAAGCGTTGATTGCGGTATGCGGTACGGATTACGGCGCGCATAGCCCCACTTGGATTTCCCGATTTACTGACATGACTCGGCAAGCGGCAACTTATCGCGACAGGCGCGTGCTGCTGGCTGGCGATGCGGCGCATGTGCATGCACCAGATGGTGGACAGGGCATGAATACTGGGGTGCAAGATGCGGTCAATCTGGGCTGGAAGCTGGCTCAGGTGGTCAAAGGCATATCCCCAGACAGCCTGCTGGATACTTACCATGCCGAGCGCCACCCTGTAGGTGCGTTAGTGCTGCGCAATACTATGGCCTTGGTCGCGCTACGCCGTCAGGATGAGCGTACCAAAGCGGTGGGCGAGACCATCGTTGAGTTGCTGAGCATGGATGAACCGCGTAAACGATTTGCCGCGATGATGTCTGGTCTGGGCATTCATTATGATCTTGATGATCATCTTGGCGCGGGGCATCCCCTGCTGGGACGTCGTATGCCCGATCTCGATGTGACCACCGCAAAGGGTGAGCTTCGAGTCTACAGCTTGCTACATAGCGCGCAACCTGTATTGCTAAACTTCGGCAAGCCCGACAGCCTCGACATCACCCCTTGGGCAGATCGGGTGCAACACGTCGCGGCTGAGTATACGGGGATATGGGCGCTTCCAGCGCTGGGGCAAGTGGCAGCGCCGACTGCGGTACTCATCCGACCCGACGGTTATGTCGTTTGGGTTGGAGATGGTACAGAGCGCGGATTACATGCTGCGTTAGCGAAGTGGTTTGGATCAGGCGCATAGAGCAGTTGGGTTTGACGCGCAGTCATCGCGATGGTGCTGCACTAGGGACGATTGACCAAAAACACTCCTGTAATTGCCAGCAATCCGCCGACGATCAAGCTGGGGGTGAGCTGTTCATCGAGCAAGAGCCAGCCGAGCAGTACCCCAAAGACCGGCACCAGATTATTAAAGATCACGGTCTTGGCCGCACCGATGCGTGAGACGCCTTGGTAGTACCAGACAAACCCTACCGCCGTACCAAACACGCCCAAGTAAAACAGTCCAGCAAAAACCTTAAGGTTAAAGTGCTCTACATGCAGCCTCGGCAACTCTGGAATCGCGCAGAGCGCCAGCAACAGCGTACCCCACAGCGCCGCGAGTAAAGTGGTAAGTAGTGGCGACAACTCGCGTAGCAGTTTGCGCCCGCGCAAGGTGTAGACCGCCCATGCACTGACCGCCACAATCATCGACAGCTCACCCGCACCAAACGAGCCAGCAAGCTGGGTCAGATCGCCATGCGTCACCACCACGAGTACTCCGACCAGTGCCAACGCCACCCCAGTCCAGCGCGTGAGCGTGATGCGATCCCCAAAGAACACCGCCGCCAGTATCAGCGTGACCACTGGATTGAGCGCGATAAACAAGGAGGTGCGACTGGCAGGCATATACTTTAAGGCATTAAAAAAGCAGATGTTATAGAGCATGATGCCCGTAAGCCCCAGCACAAACGTGCCTGCCCATTGCGCCCGTGTGACGCGCTTCAGCACGGACAAGCCTTCGGTTAGATGCAAGGCAATCAGCAGTGCCAGTGTGGCAAAGATAAAGCGAATACAGCCCGCAGTCGCAGGCGGCAACTCTGCCGAAATCACCCGCCCCGCAATAAACGTCCCACCCCAAAAAAACGGCACTGCCGTCAAACGTAGATAAAGACCGAGGAGTGGATAGCGGCTGGTGGTTGTGGCAGGTATGGTCATGTGCGGGGTGCCTTGTGCGGTTCGGCTATTAAAAAAATAGACGCAAACTTGGACTGTTTGGTGAGCTTAAGTTTCTCACGATTAAGTCAAAAAATACATTTACACATCACATTAAATGACTTGATTGCCCTTTTATTCTTAACCATATTGGACAAGACTCCTTTATTCGTGAAGTTCATCATGGATGCCATTGATCAACGTCTATTATTCTTGCTTGAGCAAGACTCACGCGTCTCATTAAAGAAGCTGGGGGCGGCTGTGCAGATGTCTTCTCCCAGTGTGTCTGAGCGGTTAAAACGGCTTGAGGAGCGTGGGATTCTCCGGGCTTATACCATCGACATTGATCCCATAGCCCTTGGTTATACCTTGCAGGCACTGGTCAGAATCAAACCCTTGCCGGGACAGCTCAAAGTGGTGCAGGCGCTGATTGAGCAAACCCCAGAGTTTTGCGAATGCGATAAGGTCACAGGAGATGACTGCTTTGTCGCAAGGCTATTTGTCCGATCTGTAGAGCAGCTTGATTCGATCCTTGAGCGTATCTCTGAGAAAGCCGAACTGAATACATCTATCGTCAAGTCACAGCCGATCAAGCGGCGAGGAATTTTGGGGTGACGGGCGAGAGCATCAGTGCCATAAAAAAAGAGGCATCGTTTAAATGCCTCTTTATCGTTATACCTTTAATGCAGAATCAGACCTTTAAGTCTAACTCCGCAAGGCATATCAGTGTTTGATCAACTCAATTTCCGCGCCTTTACGTTTCGGATCGATCAGGATCTTGGCGTGTTGTTCAGGATCACGCAGGGCGCCAAAGGCATTGGTCACGCCTTCCAGACCCACCACACCGGTAATCAGTGGTGTGACGTTGACTTGACCTTCCGCAATCATATGCAGCGTATCGCGGAACTCAAGCGGCGTATAACCCAGTACAAACTGAATCTCCAGTTCCTTGTTAATCGCCAGTGCTGGCTCAATCTTGTCGCTCTGCATACACACGCCCACACCGACAATGCGTGAGAACAACGGTGCGCCTTCGATCAGTTGTTGCAGTACGCCGGGCACGCCCACGCATTCAAAGATCACCGGACGTTTCGGTAGTGCACCGAGTTTGTCCGCTACGCGCCAAGCGTGCCACCATGGTAGGGGCACCGCCTGAATTTTTTCAAACAAGCCCATACCAAAGTTGATGGCTTCCGAGACACTGCCCAGCAGACCAAATTCTTTCCAGTTTTTAAACGGTGATTCGTGCTTCGGATCAATCACGATATCGGCACCGCACTGCACTGCGAGTTTACGGCGGTTTGGAGAGAAGTCACTGGCGACCACGGTTTTGACCCCAGCGGCTTTGAGCATCAGGATCACCCCCAGACCCACCGGACCACAGCCAATCACGATGGCAGGTTCACTGGTTTTGATCCGACTGCGACGTACGGCATGCAGGGCGACTGCCATTGGCTCAGTCATTGCAGCGCTGTCTACGTCCAGACCATTGGGCACTTCAAACATCAGGCTTGACTGCACCAGCACTTGCTCGGCATAGCCACCAGCAGCATTGGGGGACAGACCGACCGATTGATAGCCGAGTTTGTCTACATTTAAAAGTGGCATGGCACAGATCAGCGTATCTTGTTTGAACTTACGGCGAGTCTTTGGACCGTAGTCGAGAATCTTGCCGCAGAACTCATGACCCATCACGAACTCATCAGAGGATTTGGCTATACCGTTAAACCCGACACGTGCGGCGAGGTTATGCATATGATCGCAATGCTGCTGCATGTGCAGGTCAGAGCCGCAAATCCCGCAGCGTACGACTTCTAGCAGTACGTGGCCTTTGGTCGGGACCAGTGCTGGGCGATCCGCGATCCGAAGCTCACTGTTTTGACAGAGTATCGATTTCATATGAAGCCTTCCTTTTTAGTTTTTTAGACATCGCCTAGAGGGTGGGTGGGTGCCAGAGGCAGGTGTTTTGAGTGGGGGATTATGGCATTTTTTTAGGATGGGGAGATTGCTTTTGCAGATGGTGCTGCGAGGTTTGTTGAGTCGTTGGAAACTTCTTCTTTGGATGTTCTTTTCTGTTCAGCTTCAAGTAAGGAGTTCAGGTGTTTTAATTTTTTGAATTTTAAGAGTGAGGCTGTCAATACCATGATGAAAATTAAGGTAGATATCAGCAATAACCAATAGGCGAAAGCCGATACATAGTGATGATTTAGAAAGTCTACAATAATCTGAATCAATACAAGGATTGCAAAGAGAACGACCAAAAGACCATAGCTGAATGTGAATGCCCAATTAAGCCAAAAGCCATAGGAGAGTTTTATATAGATAAGACCATCATCCTTTTTGCACAACTTATCTGCTGCATGTTTATATGCATTTAAGGGGAGCTTTCCATTGCTACTTGCAATAGTTTTTAGAATCACTTCTTGAAATTCAACTTTCTTAACTCCCGTGTGGTGAGCATTAATGAGAAATACTCTTTCACGTTCCAGAACCTGCTTTTGCACATCAGTGTCAGAGAAGTAGGCAATATCATGATCTATTTTTTTGAGTTTTCGTTCATAGACGAAGTCTAAGAATTCAATGAAATTCCGGGGAGTTAGTCCCCATTTCATTAATAAAAGTAAAGGAATTCCCACTAATGCAATATAGAATAAATTTTGTGGTGAAAGATAAGGGCTTAAGAGGCTGATGACTTCTGTGGATTCACTCATGGTGCGAGTCTCAAAATTTTGAGTTTGGATAAATGGATGATTAATACTACTGTAAGGAAAGTAAAATGAATAAAGAAATCATATCTGAGTTGGGGGAGTAAAATGACTTTTGAAGAAATTAGAGAGCAGATACAAATTCTAGGAACTCTAGGAGAAATTCCACACACGTATTTAAAAGTTTTTCCTCAATCTCCACAAAATGGGACGCCTCATATTGAAGTTAAGGAAAAGAGTTATGATTATGTTGTGCAAGAAAGAGGGTATGAATTTTCTCGTCAATCGACCACTGATCTAGACACGCTATTGTTTTGGGTGCTGAGTAATGCTGCTTCCCTATATGCTTTTGATTACGAGTCTAGACACAGAAAGTTAAATGAAGATACGCGGCAACAAGCATTTGCAATTACCGTGTCGATTATGGATAAAATTAACTCAGAATGGGGCACGCGGACTCAGGAGAAAATATCAGCAATTTTGATTGATGCGCCGTATCATATGTAGATTACGAAATTAAGTTTCATATTTTATAATAATCAATCCTCCATCGACTCTCCCAACTTCTTCTTAATCGCATCTATGGCAAGCCTGACCAAAGTCGGCGGCTGGCCTTTATAAGCATATACCGCATACACCGGCGCGTACTCACACACATAGTCAGGGAAGACCTGCACCAACTCACCACTTTGCTCATAGGGATGAAAGACAAAATCAGGGATAAAGGCAAAGCCACAGCCCGCCCGCACCATCGCCACCACCGCAAGCAATGAATTACAGTTGCGGTTGGCGGTAAAAGACAGCTTGACCACCTCTTGCGTCTGCTTATGTTTAAGCGCATGCGTAATCTGCGTGCCCTGCCAGCTATTCGCCACATAATCCACCTTCTGCGTAGACAGGTGCGCCGCCAGTATTTGCTCAGGTGAAATATTGTGTTTTTTCAGATATTCAGGGCTGGCGCAGAGCACATCATAGAAGCCGCCAATCTTCTTCTGCTTATATTCACTCGACGGCATCTTGCCCACACGAACCGCCAGATCGATCTTATCCTCGATTAGATTGGCGCGATTGTCATTGCCCATTAAAAACGGCGTGATGCCTTCGTGCTCACTCACCAAGTCACCAATAGCAGGTGCCACGATGGGACCGATCAGTGCATGTGGCGCGCTGATGCGGAGCGTGCCGAGAGCCAATTGCTGATGATCCCGCGCCTCTTGCCATGCCTGATAGAGCACATCGTGCATCTCGCGGCAGCGTTTATAAAACTGCTGTCCGGTCGAGGTCAGGGATTGCTGACGGGTACTGCGGGTAAGTAGGGTTAAGCCCAACTCACTCTCCAGCGTCTTTAAATGCAGGCTGACCACCGATTTGGAGATCCCCAGCCGCGCCGCTGCGCCGCTGATACTGCCAGCTTCCACGATTTCCACGAAATACAGCATATGCCGGATATGTCTATCCATATTGTTCTCATCTCACGAACACTGTGTTCTCAAATTATACGCTGATCAAGGTAAAAAATTCAGTTATTGTGGTGCCTTAATATAGTTGTATGGCAACACAGGGATTTAAGGAAAGAAACATGAGTGACTCATTTAACTTTCCCATTTATTTTAAAAGAACCCTGCTGACAGATGCGGTGGTTAAAAGCGTAGATATTACTCGCTATGCGGTGAAACACGGTCATCCCGACAAGCATAAAGTCGCGCTGAGTACCGATGCAGGCATGTGCTTCATTGAGCAAGGCGTGTCGAACTGGGCGATTGATCATGATTCGCTACAGGGGATGGTGCCGTGGGAAGAAGACATTCCGCCGATGGTGCGTGTCCGAGCGCTCTGGTATACCGCGACCGATGCACTGCGTGCGGATATCCGTGTGGTTTCCGGTGGCAATGCCAATGTGTTTGGCGGTATGGGAGCCTTATTGGTTCCCGATGGTTTTGCGATTCCGACCGTGATGGCAAGTCCTGAGAACGTGAAGTTCTATGGCCTTGAACTGATCGAGAATAAAAAGCCATTCACCGTGCGGTCTGAAAAAGTGGATATCGTCATGATGAAATATGACTATACCGCTTTTTATAAAAAAGAATATTTGATGCAGGAGCAGGGTGGCGGTGGCATGTTTTTGGAGACGCATGAGTTTCCGCACATCCATATTCCGCTCACCAAAGACTGCGGTGGTTATATTGTGATTGGTCGTCATTTAGAGGCGGATCTGTATTGCTTTACGGCCTTCCAGATTCCTTTTGGATATGGCCTGTATACCCCATCCAATACCATACATGGGGATGGCACATTGGTGGGTGAGTTTGGTTTGACGGTTGCAGACTCCGGCATGATTTCTGCGGATACGATATTGATCTATAACGAAAATACATTGCAGATGGCGCAGGACATCGTGCCAGATTGGATAGACGATTGATTGGAAATGATTTGCTTGAATCGTTGAACTTGTTCGCTAGGGGAAAATGTGGGCGCTAGAAACCACATCAGAACACACAAGAGGTATTCCTCTGAAGTTTAGGTCTGCTTGAAATTGATAGTCATGATGTCAATCATCAAGCAGGCTTAATCTGAAAGAGTGGGGCAGTGGCTTATTCGTGAGCGTGCTGTTCTTTATCGGTTTTATTGCTCAGGGAGTCCATCTTCTGAGCAATAAAAGCCCGCCTTCGGGCGGTTTGGTGTCTATAAAATTTGGGACGGTTGTCTCTATCTAAATCTGATAGAGGTTTTATAGACACACTTTTTTAATTATAAAAAAATCTGCTGCTCAAATTAAAAGGAAAACTCCCTCAAGTGATTGAGGGAGTTTTTCATTTTCTGGGGATAGCTCAGCGCTCAGCATGACTTGAGACAGGACCACACAGATGCAGGGCCTTGTTTCTGTGATCTGCCACACATCTTCAGCTTCATCCTCCTTTCTTAGTCTAGCGGCTGTCATATGATATGTGCATGACCGCTCTTTTTTTATCCAAATGGTGGATAATTTAATTTGAATAGTATTACCCTTTCATTGTAATGTTAGACACATCATAAACACATTGGATTGGTGTTTAATGATTCATTTCAATTGACTATAAAAGGATTTAAATCATGGCTAAATTGGATTTATCACCGCTACAAACGTTAGATGGCTTTATGGTTGGTGCTGTTGTGGATTCAACCAGTGGATTGAGCTTGGCAAATATCGGAAGTGGGGTTGATTTGGAGCTGGCTGCGGCAGGCAATACGGAAGTGATCCGTGCCAAACGCAAAGTGGCTGGTGCACTAAAGCTCAATGACAGCATCGATGACATCCTGATCACACTGGGCCGGCAGTATCATTTGATTCGCCCACTGGAAAAGAATCAGGACTTGTTTCTTTATGTGGTCCTAGACCGTTCAAAATCCAATCTGGCAATGGCACGCCATACCTTGAAGTCTTTTGAAAAAGAGCTGGATTTCTCTTAATCCCTTCTTGAAAGCATCACTAAACGAACACGAACAACTCAGGCTGCTCGTGTTTTTTTTGCTTATTTTTTGATGATGCACAGGAGAGGGCTGATCGCGAGGCTTGTGGCTCGTGGAGCTTGCTACTTATTCGTTGGGCTCAGAGTTGGTCGCTTGTTTCCCGTAGCTCACGCCGTGGGTTTTGAGGTAGTCGCGGATCAATTGACGCACCACTTGAGAGGGGGTCAAATCTTGCGAGGTGCATAGCGATTCAAAGGCTTGTTTCTTCACCGGATCAATCAATACAGTGAGCCGTGCGGTTTTATTTTCCAAAATGATTCATCTCCAATATTATAATTAAATGATAATCAAATTATAACAAAGGCACAAACATAATTTAATCACTCCCCAGAATGCCACGTCTGAGGTAACCCGTCAATTGAGTCCAGTTGGATGACATATCCAAGGATATTCTATACGCGATGACTCATGAGCATGTCGTTTTTTTTGAAAACGGCAGTTGAAAGGCTTGCTGGGATTGAGTTTGATAAGGGTTGCATAAATATCTGTCATAAAAAGGATTCTTGCGCTGAGTGGTTTGCGATGCACAGATTAAAATTATTTTTAAAAAATAGATTTATGGATATAGAACAAAAAAACGGAGTGTGATTTAATCAGCTTGCAAGCGATGCTATTTGCTTGCTCACAAGGAAGTTTTTATTTTTATAATAGGGTGTTATATGTCAAAGATATCATTGAACGGATTGTCTGCAACTGATGGTTTTGTGGCTGCAGCTTTAGTGGATAGCGAAAGTGGTCTGGCGCTGGCGACCTTAGGTTCTGGAATCGATCTGGAATTGGCAGCAGCAGGCAATACCGAAGTGGTTCGTGCTAAGCGTAAAGTGGCTGGTGCACTAAAATTGAATGACAAGATCGAAGATATTCTGATTACTTTGAGTAAACAGTACCATCTGATTCGTCCACTGGATCGCAATGAAAATCTGTTTTTGTACGTCGTACTGGATCGCAACAAATCGAATCTGGCCATGGCTCGCCATGAGCTGAAATCGTTCGAAAAAGAGCTGGATTTCTCTTAATTCATTTCCTTGCAACGCATGTTGTTCAAGCCGTGGGTCACTTCGATCCACGGTTTCGCTCTACTAAAAATTATATGAACGACGCTTTTAAAGAGTCAGGCAGGGTCCAAGGACAGCGCTTATCGTTTCTTTTTCTGTTTCCATCATCCAGCTTAGCCTAGCGATAGTGATGATAGGGAAGTCTTCGAGTGAGCGTGGATGAGTCTCATTGATACGCGTATTGATCTGCTAACCATCAATGATGTGTCGGTGGGTTTGCCGCATGTCGTTAATCGGTGCGCGTGATGCGTGGCTTCTTCTGAATAGAAATAAGGATAGGGCGTGCTGAGGATGACTGCGATCGATCTGATTGCGTTGTTTTAAGGATGGACATGGCTGATTGGAACAAGGATTAAAGGTGGCTATTTTTATACGATCGTCTGGGTTCTGCCATGTTATTTAAGGAAGTGTTGGGGGGGATGGATGCCATGGAAGCGGTACTTAAGGCACAGCATATAAGACACGATGACCATGAGGTCGTGAGTGTGTTTAAGCGGCAAGGAATGCCTCTGAGTGTGAAATTGGTCGAAATGCTGAACGAGCATTTTCTCCATCAGAGTGAGCGTCGGGGGTGTGGTTATACACAGGCAACGCGTGTATTAGCCGAATACATTAATCAGCCCAGATCGCTGCATGAGTTTGATGATCTCAAGCTGTTTGAAGACGCGACAATGAAGTCGCTGCGCGAGGTCATGGTGCATGCACAGTCACACGGACTCGTGCTGAACAGCTGGCGTAATCTGGATATTCATCCCAGTGTACGCGAGTATTTGCAGCAACATGATCCTGCAAGCTCGCCGTTTGCACAAGCGCTGCATGAGCAAGTTGAGTGGCAGCATCAGTTACGCCATATTCATGCCCAGGTTGGGCTTGAAGAAAGTCTACTGATTGTTGCGGTGATTCAAGACATTATTTTACCGCCTGAACAAGCGGCTGGACTGACTGACTTGCCTGTGCTCTTGGAGCGTCCAAAAGTGGGGTCTTGTCCCATGGCTGAAAAGTTCTTTTTGGAAATCGCGTATTATCGGGTCGCGCGGCGTGGCTTGGTCAATGTGTTTGTCGATGCAAATAATCGGCCTTTACTGATTGAAAAGATTAACATGGGGGATGACCACTCCTGTATCAGTCTGGAAACGTTGCTGGTGAATGGTGTGCGCGTACCCGCAGGCAGCTCATTTGCCGTGGCGTATGATGATGAGCGAGTGAGCAAGCTGAAGGCTAAAGGTTTAGCAGGTTTTATCATGCCGGTATCCGAGATTGAGGGCTTTTGGTTTTTGCGTCTGACGACGCTGGTGGTCTCTCCGCAAAACCGCAAGCGTGCGTTTAGTACTCATTTTAGCCAGCAAGTTGAAAAAGGTTTATTCAGTCCCGATGTGGCAACCCTGTCTCAATTGAGAGAGGTAGCTGCGCGACAAGTCACAGGCGCCTAGCATGAACGTATCAAAATAAGGAATCTTGAGTGTGATTAAGGCCTGTTTTTCTTCGCGCTATTTTGCAGAAACGCATACCAACAGTATGGAAAAATTGCAATTTGTTGCACAAGCGATTGTCGAGCAGTCTTTGGCGCAGCTGGTTGAACCGGAATTGATAGATCCGGATATATTGCGGATGTTGCATGCGCCCAACTATGTCGATGCTTTTTTGCAGGGGGAAACCTCTTTAGCGCGGATGTCGGGTTTTAAGTGGTCTGAGGGGCTGCGTGATGCGGTGCTGGCAATACAGGGTGGTCAGCTCATGGCTGCCGAGATTGCTTTGGCAGAGGGGATTTCTGCCAATATTGCGCAGGGATTTCATCATGCCATGTATGAATACGGCGGCGGCTTTTGCACCTTTAACGGTATTGCGTTAGTCGCACAGCAGTATCCGGATAAACAGATCTTTGTGCTGGATTGTGATCAGCACGGTGGCGATGGTACTGCGGAATTTACACGCCGTTTGCCGAATCTGTTCAATTTCACCATCTATGGTTTGGCTTATGGTTGCCGCGACTATGAGCGGAGCATTGGGCGTTATATTCACCCCAAGGACGGTTCTTTTGCGCTGTATGAGGCGGCCTTGCAGGAGGGGTTCGAGCTAATCCGGGCGCAACGTCCTGATCTCGTGATTTACCAAGCCGGGATGGATTGTCATCAGGCTGATCCTTATGGATCATCATGGTTTGACTCAGCGGCAGTATATAGACGAGATAGTCTGGTCTTTGAGTTTGCCAAGCGCGAGCAGATTCCGATTATGTTTGTTCTGGCGGGTGGCTATCAGGCACTCCCAGATTTGGTCAAACTTCACGTCAGTACCTTTCAGGCTGCGAATCAATTTTATTGAGGGTGCATGCTGATGTTGGTGGTCTGTCGGCGCGACCGTTCCACAAAAAATAATCCCAAAGCCAAGAGGGGGAAGGCGAGTCCAATTGCACAGACCAGATTCCAGCCGCCGTGGGTAAACAGCAGGCTCGCAATTGCCGATCCGAATGCGCCACCGACGAAGAATATCGCCATATACAGCCCATTCAGGCGACTGCGATGTTCGGCTTTCAGCGCGTATATCGCGCGTTGGCCGAAGACCAGATTGGCTTGTACACCCATATCCAGCAGGATGCAGGCACTCACCAAGGCAATCAGTGATCCATGTGTCCCCAATGCTGCCAACGCGAAAGCAATAGCCACCATAACGAGTGATGCCCCAGTGCCGAAGCGACTCCAGCCGCGATCAGCCAGCATCCCCGCGATAGGTGCGGCGATTGCACCCGTGACGCCTGCCAGCGCAAACAGGGCGATTCCACGTTGAGACATCGCAAAAGTTGGACCGGCCAATTGTAGGGGAACTGCGGTCCAGAACAATGTAAAGGCGGCAAATAACGCCGCTTGATACGCGGCTCGCCAGCGTAAAACGGGGGTGTTGATGAGCAACACACCGAGTGATTTGATGAGTTCGTGGTAACTGTGATCCGCATCTGGTTGCCGCTTTGGTAGCACGTATGCCATCACCACGGTTGTAATCCCCATCGCCACTGCCGAGCTGGCAAATAGAGCTCTCCAGCCAAAGGCATCGGTAAACAAGCTCGCCACGGGTCGTGCCAGCATGATCCCCAGTAGTAGCCCACTCATGATGGTTCCCACGATTTGGCCTCGTTTAGCCACGGGGGCCATATGTGCTGCAATCGGAACCATCATTTGTACGGCCACGGTACTAAAGCCAACCAGCGTCACAGCGACCATGAACACGATGGATCCACAGGCTGTGGCTGCCAGCGCCAAGGCAAAGATCAGTGCGGTTAGACAGGACACCACCAGACGCCTGTTTTCAAGCAAATCACCCAGCGGGACGAGGAAAATCAAACCAGCGCAATACCCCAGTTGGGTCAATGTGACGATCAGGCTGGACATCGAGACGGGCAAGCCCAGAGACGGTGCAATGATGTTCAGTAATGGCTGGGCATAATAGAGGTTAGCGACCGTAAGACCACAGGCCATCGCGAGTACGCCGACCAGCCAACCTGGCAAGTCTTGAGTCCGTTCAGTGGAAGCGTGCTCAGCGTCCATCAGGCTGACCTTGATTGAACGCTGCTTCAATCCAGTTTCCGAATTCACTCGCCAGGTGCCATTGGTGACCTTTCAGCACTTGCGGCAAAATCAGTAATGGATATTCCACTAGCAGTCTGGCACGGAATCCCGAACCCTCGTTGCGAAATTGGTGTCGTACACCACCCAGAGCGACACCACTGGCTGAACGTGCTACACCCGCAATCTGTAGGGGATAGGTATGATCAATGGGCGAGCGTAGGCTCGAAAGATCCTCATAGTCGATGAGGAAATGTGCGGCCAACGGCGAACCACCGTTGGTTTCCACGACCTCTTGCGAGCCATCGGCATTGGTTCTAATCATGTAGTGGTCTGGCGTACCCGCCAACATGGCGCGCTCGTTATTGATTTGGGCACATTCGTTAAACCACGCGATAAACTGTTCAGCTGTCCCTTGTGAGGTGACGAGCTCTGTGATGCAGAGTCGGCGGAAACCAAACGATAAACGTGCTGTAAGTACCGCCATTGGATTGGATACGGCCAACTCCCAGCGCAGCAACTTCAAAATGCCTTCATTCCCAAGGACCTGCTTTCGATCATCCAGTTGCTGGCGCAGGATGGCAAGATCATCACTGACAGGCTTTACGCCTAGTTTCTTGAGAACAACCAGCGCGCGTTTCTTTTCCCACGCCAAGACCTGCGCGCGTGGGATCTCTTTGCCATTGATGATGGTTTTGATTTCAAGGTTCATAGTAGACTATCTCGGCGGTCATTTTTAATGTACATAAATGCAACTATAGTTGCATTTATGGAAAGAGTAAATACTCTTGATTGGAGATATGGATGAACGGTAGCGCTGTTGCTGAACCGAGTGAGTCGGGAAAAGTCCGGCACAAGGGCGGGCGTACTGCGCGGGTGATGGCAGCGGTGCATGAGGCAACCTTGGCGTTGCTGGAGGAGCGCGGCTATGATCGGATGGAGATTCCCGAGATTGCCGAGCGTGCTCAGGTCAATAAAACATCCATTTATCGTCGTTGGCCCAGCAAGATGGAGCTGGTTCTCGAAGTGGCCTTGACTCGCATCGGTGTTACTATTCCCATTGTGGATACAGGGAGCCTGCAGGGTGATTTGATTGCCTTGTTAAGCAGGATTGCACTTATGCTTGCTACCCCCTTTGCAGGCGGATTACTCCGTGCGCTTATGGCCTCAAGCAATCAGAACGATGACCTGCAGAAGGCACGAACCACATTCTGGGATGCCCGTTTTGCGACTTCTGGTGTCATTGTTGAGCGTGCGATTGCCCGCGGGGAGCTGCCAGAAGGCACGAACTCCCGACATTTAGTGGAGTTTGCTGCGGCACCTTTGTTTTACCGGACACTGGTGACGAATGAGGCAATCACGGATGAAGATATCTGGCGTGTGGCTCAGCAAGCCTGCCGGGCATTTAGATGAGTCAAGCTTCAGGAAGACCAGAAGTATAAAAAAAACGCACCGATGCCCGATCAGATCAACAATGACCTAACAGAATTTCAATCCCCCATAGCAATTTGGCATCGTGTTCTGACTCGATAACTGCACGCCATTGAGCGATATCCCAATCGGTGTAAGCGCTACGCCACCAATCTGTATGCCTAGCGTTTTTCCGCTTAATATGCCGAACAGATCATTGGTATTGGGTGGATTGTTGGCCAGATAGTTATTGAATTGCTGGGCAAATTGCGGGAAAACACAAGTGCTTGCATTGTTTGGATCCGCGCACAGATTAATAGGGCTGCTCGGGACGAGATTACCCACATAAACCGGATTGTTGACCGACATCCACCAGCCCTTCTGAGCAATATCGCCACTGGGCGAACCGGGCCAAAGAATATTTTGCGATTGCAGGCTCAGGGATAGTGGAGAGTTGAGCGGCAGTGAATGCATGAAGCCTAAGGGCTGTACAAAGTTGACATTGGCTGCGATATTTTGAATTGCGCCATATAAATGGGTATTGAAATTCGCACCGACACCTGCGTTGGGCAAGAGTAGACATCCTAAACCACTGCATGAGGTCGATGTGGCAACCACGGGGCCACCTTGTGTGCCCACGGTTCCGTTGGCGGGATAGGTTCCCGCAGATCCTGCGGCACTATAGTTTGCGTTATATTGAGGGGTGCCATAGCCATTACAGGCACCGATAGCTAGAAATCCACAATCATTGTCATCCGGATTGTAACCAATAATCACATTGGGAAGCGTTGTCGACGGATTGACGGTAATGGATGTCAGGCGTGATCCGTTTACGGTCGGTGCTGGCACCGTAAAACTGATGCCTGAAAATCCGGGGATAGTGAAAGAACCCGAGGTCAGCATAAACCCCGCGGTCGCGCCCACGCCACCGAGTGCCGTAAAATTGCCATGAATGGTGTAATTCGCTGCGCCATTTCCCGGGTTATAAACTGGAAACACCGCCGGTGCGGTGCTGATGGTGCCGGTGACCGTATCGGCAGCAGTCGTTGATTGAACATGGATATAGCCTGAGAAGGAATTGATACCATTTGCGTAATCAGTGTTTGTGCCGGACTGGAGCAGGCCAAGCACATTTTGCGCGCCTAACTGGACACCGGCGACATGGCGTGTGGATAATGAATTCGGATTTGAAATCGCAAGTCTTAAGAATGGATTGGTCAGCACCGCATCACAGCTGGCGATGTTGGCTCCTGCAGGACAACTGCCGACGCCCGGACTACCACTGAGGCTCATGTTATTGAGATCAATGTCGCAGCCAGGTCCATTGACCCCACCACACCCGAGTTGTAGATGCTGGATATTGGTATTCAATTGCACTTGACCATTCACACCCAGTGTATAAAAGCCAAAGTCCGAAGGGTTGCCACCTGATCCATCGCCCGATGGTGCCGTGTAGTTGGTATAAAATGCCGCCTGACCTGCTACTTGGCCCATGTCATGATCAGACATCTGTTGCAGTTCAGCAAATGCAGGACAGCTCATCAATAAACTGTTGATCAATAAAGCATAGGCAAGTAGGGATATCGTTCTAGAACATGACATCGTATGGTCTTTGAACCGGTGTCTCCTATACCACTCCAATATCTGTGTACCCATAACTTCCCTGCCATTGATCATGTTTGTTATTTTTGGAGGCTCATCAAAGATGACCTCTCTGTACGTCAAATCTGTAAAAGCTACTATAGTTGCTTTTATAAAAGCAACTATAGTAGCTTTATTGGAAAAGTAAACAGATTAGTATGAGATTTGGATGAACGGTGGCGATAGCAATGAGCGGATGCGGTTTGGGAAATATCGGCAGAGCAGACTTCTTGTGTAGGGGGATGGTCTGTCAATGTCAAAGATATTTACGCCGACGACATAGAAAGCCGACTTGGAACATTGTGCGGTCCCACTTATAGAATGTTGGGCGCTACATATCTGCCCCGAAATTAAAAAGCGACAGCTGGCTCAGCTGTCGCTTTTGTTGGCGTACCGAGCCTGTCAATTATCAACAGACTTGACGCTTGATCCATCACGCCTAGCGCAGATCAAAGCGATCGAGATTTATCACGCACTCAAAAAACAAAAAAGCAGGCACAAAGGTGGCCTGCTTTCTTTTGCGGATGTATCTTAAGAGGTTAAGGATGCAATCGCTGCGTTGAAGGTGGCGCTTGGGCGCATGACTGCATCCACTTTCGCAACATCCGGCAAATAATAACCGCCGATATCCGCTGGCGTGCCTTGTACCGCAGCCAACTCATCGATGATCGCCTGTTCGTTCGCTGCGAGTTTTTCAGCCAGTGGCTTGAATTGGGCAGCCAATTCGGCATCATCAGTTTGTTCAGCCAACGCCTGCGCCCAGTATAGGGAGAGGTAGAAATGGCTACCGCGATTGTCGAGCTGCCCCGTCTTTGCTGAAGGGGTCTTGCTGTTATCGAGCAGTTTGCCAGTCGCGGTATCAAGCGTCCGGGCAAGGATCTTGGCCCGAGCGTTGTTCGTCTTGATGCCCAGTTCTTCTAAACTTACGGCAAGCGCCAAGAATTCGCCCAGAGAGTCCCAGCGTAAGTGATTTTCTTCCACCAATTGCTGTACGTGCTTGGGTGCCGAGCCGCCAGCGCCGGTCTCATACATGCCACCACCGGCCATCAGCGGCACGATGGACAACATCTTGGCCGACGTGCCCAGTTCCATGATCGGGAACAGGTCAGTCAAATAATCGCGCAGGATGTTGCCTGTGGCACTGATGGTATCTTGCCCACGAATCACGCGCTCCAGCGTGTAGCGCATTGCACGAACCTGACTCATGATCTGAATGTCCAGACCCGTGGTATCGTGATCTTTCAGGTACGTCCGCACTTTAGCGATCAGCTGTGCTTCGTGTGGGCGGTAGGAATCCAACCAGAACACTACGGGCATGCCTGAGTTGCGCGCGCGCGTCACGGCAAGTTTGACCCAGTCGCGAATCGCTGCGTCTTTGGTCTGACACATCCGCCAGATGTCACCCGCTTCGACATCCTCGCTCATCAGCACTTCACCCGTATTCAGGTCAGTGATGTTCGCGACACCGTCTTCAGGGATCTCGAAGGTCTTGTCGTGCGAGCCGTATTCTTCAGCCTGCTGCGCCATCAAGCCCACGTTTGGCACTGTGCCCATGGTCGTCGGATCGAACGCACCATGCCATTTGCAGAAGTTGATCATCTCCTGATAGATACGGGCAAAAGTCGATTCTGGCATCACGGCTTTCACATCTTTCAGACGACCATCTGCACCCCACATCTTGCCGCCGTTGCGAATCGCAGCAGGCATGGAGGCATCGACAATCACGTCGTTGGGTGAGTGGAAGTTGGTGATCCCTTTTGCTGAATCCACCATGGCGAGTTTAGGGCGGTGTTCGTAGCAGGCGTGGATATCCTCTTTGATTTCGTCTTGCAAGCTCTGCGGCAGCACGGCGATCTTGTTGTACAGATCGACCATTCCATTGTTCACATTCACGCCCAACTCGTCGAACAGCTTGCCGTGTTTTGCAAAGGCGTCTTTGTAGAAAATTCGGACACAGTGACCGAACACGATCGGGTGCGAGACCTTCATCATGGTCGCTTTCACATGCAGTGAGAACATTACGCCCGTTTTGTATGCATCTTCGATCTCTTGTTCATAGAAGGCCAATAATGCCTTCTTACTCATGAACATGGAGTCGATCACTTCTTTATCGAGCAGTGAGAGCTTGGGTTTGAGCACGATGGTCTTACCACTTTTGGTGATCAGCTCCATCTTCACGTCGCGTGCACGATCCAGTGTCATGGATTTTTCGCCGTGATAAAAGTCGCCCGAGTGCATGTGCGAAACGTGCGTACGTGAAGCCTGACTCCATTCCGCCATACTGTGCGGATGCTTGCGCGCGTAGTTTTTGACCGCTGCGGGTGCACGGCGGTCAGAGTTGCCTTCACGCAGTACAGGATTCACTGCGCTGCCGATGCACTTGTTATAGCGTGCGCGAATGTCTTTTTCTTCGTCGGTCTGCGGGTTCTCGGGAAAATCGGGAATCTTGTAGCCCTTCGCTTGCAATTCTTTGATCGCCGCTTTGAGCTGTGACACCGAGGCACTGATATTGGGCAATTTGATGATATTGGCTTCAGGCGATAGCGTGAGCTTACCGAGCGCATCAAGGGTATCGGGCAAACGTTGTGCCTCGGTCAAGTTTTCCGGGAACAGACCCAGAATACGAGTCGCTACGGAGATGTCGCTGGTCGTCACATCAATACCAGCTGGTGCGGTAAAGGCCTGCACGATGGGCAGGAATGATGCGGTAGCTAGGCGAGGCGCCTCGTCGGTCAGTGTGTAGATGATTGTGGGTTGCTGATTACTCATCTCGTCGTCTCGCGGTTGGTGGGTGGAACAAACGCGCCTGATCTGCGATTAGTGCGCGATTTTTTTTCAGATCCTTCTATACGGCTTTTGCGGTATGCACTAAGCAAAAGCCTCATGATGGGTTGTATACGCTTGCAACTGAATGTCATCTCGATGGAGATCATATCCATGATCCAAGTCAGTCCCATGTCATGGTAAGACTAAGATTTACCAAAAAAGTAGACATGTGTTGCGCAGGCGACATAGTTTACCTTATGGGTGGGGGGGAATAGTGGCTTATGCATAGTGAGTGTCTAAATGGCGGCATCACGAAAATTTATGATGGGTGGTGTTTATAGCAACGAAGCCTAGCAACGAGCCAGAGTGGCGAGTGTACTAAACCCCAATAAGGCGTTACGTCACCAGTCGATGCCCACGCAGACATCAAAAAACGACAACAGATTGTGCTGTCGCTTTTTGGAGTTCACCAAGTCGTCTATCGATCATCGACAGACTTTATGCTTGATCCACTCTCTTTAGGGCAGATCAAGTTAGCGCAGATCAAAGCGATCCAGATTCATCACCTTGACCCATGCAGCAGTGAAGTCTGTGACAAATCGGGCCTTGGCATCGGTACTGGCGTAGACCTCAGCGAGGGCGCGCAGCACGGCGTTGGAACCAAAGACCAGATCATTGCGTGTGGCGGTGTACTTCACAGCACCCGTTTTGCGGTTTCTTCCGGCAAAGACTTCAGTCGTTGCATCAACGGGTTGCCATTGGGTATCCATATCCAGCAGATGAATGAAAAAGTCATTGGACAGCGCGCCGACATGATCGGTGAATACGCCATGTGCGCTGCCATCAAAATTCGCCCCAAGGACACGCAAACCACCGATCAGTACCGTAAGCTCCGGGGCGGTCAGGGTGAGTTGCTGTGCTTTGTCGATGAGCAGTGCCTCAGTGTTCGCATCGACTTGGCTGTTTTTGTAGTTGCGGAAGCCATCTGCATGGGGTTCCAAAAAGCCAAAGGACTCAACATCGGTCTCTGATTGCAGCGCATCGACGCGACCCGGTGCAAATGGCACATTGATCGCGATACCCGCTGCTTTGGCGGCTTGCTCGACACCGACCACACCTGCCAGTACGATAATGTCAGCCAGTGAGGCTTTGCCAGAGGATTGTTGGATACCTTTGAGACGATCAAGTGCGGGAATCGCATGCTGATTGACCGGCCAATCTTTCTGCGGTACCAGTGCCAGACGTGCACCATTGGCGCCGCCGCGCTTATCACCACCGCGGAAGGTCGAGGCAGATGCCCACGCCACCGAGACTAGCTCAGATACGCTTAAACCTGATGCGGCAATCTTCTCTTTCAAGTCAGCAATATCAGCACTCGTAGGGTGATAGATTGGTGCTGGCAGCGGATCTTGCCAGAGCAAATCTTCCTTCGGTACTTCAGGACCGAGATAGCGCGCTTTAGGACCCATATCACGATGGGTCAGCTTAAACCAAGCACGCGAGAACGCTTCGGCAAAGGCCTGAGGGTTCTCGTGGAAGCGCTTGGAAATCTTGCCAAATTCAGGGTCAAAGCGCAGCGTCAGATCCGTTGTAAGCATAGTTGGTTTATGGAATTTGCCGGGGATATGCGCATCTGGAATGATGTCCGGTGCGTCTTTGGCGATCCATTGCTTGGCACCCGCAGGAGAGGTGGTCAGCTCCCATTCGAACTTGAACAGATTTTCAAAGAAATTGTTACTCCAGAGCGCGGGCGTCTTGGTCCACGTGACTTCAAGACCACTGGAGATAGTGTCTTTGCCATGCCCTTGACCAAAACTGCTGATCCAGCCCAAGCCTTGCGCCTCAAGCGGTGCGCCTTCTGGTTCTGGACCTTTATATTCTTCGGGTCCAGCACCATGGGTCTTACCGAAGGTGTGACCCCCTGCAATCAGGGCGACGGTTTCTTCATCGTCCATCGCCATATTGCTAAAGGTGATGCGGATGTCGTGGGCTGCTGCGAGGAAGTCGCCGCTGGCATTTGGACCTTCCGGATTGACATAAATCAGACCCATATGGGTCGCAGCGATATTGTCGTCGAGTTCACGTGCGCCATGGAAACGTTTGTCGTCACCCATCCAAGCGGTTTCTGCACCAAAGTTGACATCGTTATCTGGTTCCCACGTATCTTCACGACCACCGGCAAAGCCGAACGTGCGGAATCCCATCGACTCCAGCGCCACATTACCGGTCAGGAGAATCAGGTCAGCCCAAGAGATCTTCTGGCCGTATTTCTGTTTGATCGGCCACAGCAAGCGGCGGGATTTATCGATATTGACGTTATCAGGCCAGCTATTCAGCGGCGCAAAGCGCTGTTGTCCACGACCTCCACCGCCACGTCCATCCTGCGCGCGGTAGGTACCGGCACTGTGCCAAGCCATGCGGATAAACTGCGGGCCGTAGTGACCAAAGTCCGCAGGCCACCAGTCTTGAGAGTCGGTCATGAGTTTGACCAGATCTGCTTTTAAGGCGTGGTAATCCAGCGTCTTGAATTGCTCGGCGTAATCAAATTTTTCACCCAGTGGGTTGGATTTTTCCGAATGCTGATTGAGCAGATCTACGCGCAGTTGCTTTGGCCACCAGTCCCGGTTTGTAGTGCCGGTACCTGCGGTATGAAAGGGGCATTTTGATGCAGTGGACATGTCTTTCTCCGTGAATGTTGATGACGCTGCTCTAGCCACAAAAGTTCAACCACTCGCTCAAGCCCGTTGCCTGTACGGACTAGGGATTATGGCTTGTCACCAGAATGTATGGAACGAATCCTATTGCTTTGCTGATCATTGATTAGTGACGTTATTCCAGCGTCCCATCATCAATAATTTACGGAGAGATATCTGTTAGGAAATCGTTAATGGGTTTGATTTTGAGGGGGAGATTGGATACCTATGGATACTCAAGGTAGCCGACGTAAGATGACCCGACGCACTCAAAGCCCATTCTGCGGTAGAGCGCGACAGCGGGTTCGTTGTCGATGTCGACAATCAAGTGGGCGGTGCGACCAGCGGTGACGATCCGATTGACCGCGAATTCTAGTACGCGCTCAGCGAAACCCCGCCGACGGTACGCGGGGAAGGTATAGGTTCCACCGATAGAGATCAGTCGATTGGTTTCGATCCCAAAGCGAACGACCGAGACGATCTGGTCGTCGGCATCAAACACAGCAATTTTTTCCTGTGCGACTAGTGCTTCCCAGTCCGGTGCATCATCGACAGAGCGCTCCTCATTGTAGTGGTGTTGATACTCAACAAGACGGGCAATGTCTGATGCTGTCGCCATGCGCCCACTCGCTTGTGGGAAGCGGTGCGCCGAGATCATCACCCATTGGTCGTACTCGCGTACGAGGCGTGCCCTCGGCACTACTTTACTACGCAACAGATCACGCCCTATTGAGGTGGTCACGATCCGGCGTGGTCGAAGGTCCAGAATCGTGGGGCAGAGCGCTCCGGCTGCGGATGAATCCTCCGGCAGCCAAAAGCAGGTGCCGCCCGCGAGTGCCACCGCGACACCAAGGAACGCGTCCGGCATTTTTGAATCGTACAAGCGCAAGAGGTTCCACTCTGCATCGATGGCCCGCGTCTGGGCAAGAAAGACCGTGGCACCAATGGCATGATGAAACCGGGCATCAAGCCACTCAGAGATGAGCTGATCCTCACGCAGATCGGCTGGAGGTCCCGTTACGATCGTGGGTTTGTCGAAGTCTTTCTGCTTGATCTCGTCTTCCATTTTTTATGCTACGCCACTGATTTGAAAAAAGTGTAGCCTAAAAATAATTAAAGTCCTAAGGATGGCTTTAATTTTCTGGGATGACAGCTTACCAGCTCAACGCCCCGCCAGTCTGATACTCAGTCACACGCGTTTCAAAGAAGTTCTTCTCTTTGCGCAGGTCTGGTCTATCATTTCACTCATTGGAATATTGTAGGGGCTTAGATAAGCATATTATTCTTTTGGAATTTACTGCCAAGATAATTCATGTTTCGGTAGTTTTGTTGAGTTGATAATTTATTACCAAATGAGTAAACGCCATTAGCTATTGATACTTATGAACAGTACTATACAACCTACTTTTTTAAACCTTAGCCCTAAACTATGACCAGAGATGTGTTTAAGCAACTTCAAAGTAAGCGAAGAAAGCCTTGGGAAGGTGAGGAAGAGGTTAGATATGCATGGATAAAGGCGATAGAAGATGTGTCAGGCCTCTCTCTTGATGCAGAAAGAAAGAGAAAAGATGCTAGTTATAATCATCTAATAATAGAGTTTAAATCTCCGGGCGCATTTAACGGTAAGAAGACTAGCCCAGCGTTCATCAATGCGACAGAGCAAAGATTACTACCATATATTCAAAGAGAGGCGGCACACGCTAAGATTCCCGAGTCAGATTTTATTGGGATAGCTATTGATGGGGAGCATATAGCTTTTGCACAAGTTATTGATGGGAGTATTCGATCTCAGCACTTATTACCTTTTTCTGAAACGTCGTTTAACTTAGTCGTAGAAGCTTTTAAAGCAGATACGCGTAAGGCTTTTACTATTGAAAATTTGTTAAAGGATTTTGGGCATGGCTCAAGTACAGCATTGAACTTGATGCAAGCTATGGCAGATGGTTTGAATGAGTTTCTATCTCAATCAAATAATAAAGTCTCAATGCTGTTTGAAGAGTGGCGGACTCTTTATGGACAAGTCGCGAATATGTCAGTATCACAAGTTGATGCAATTAATAAGGAAGTCGCTTTTACTTGGAGCGGAGGTGCTCTTAAGGAAATTCCTGCAAAATTATTTGTAATCCATACATATAACTCATTTCTGATTAAAATATTAGCAGCTGATATTGTGGCTGCACATAATCTTACTTCTTTTGAGTATCCAGCCCAAGCTCTCGCAACAGTGGATTCAGATAACCAGTTATTTGATAAATTAGACGCAGAAATAGAACACTCAGGGTTATTTGAAAGTGCTCAAATTTCTGGTTTTGTTGAGGAAGTAATATTTAGTTGGTACTTAGATTTAAGACACTCGAATGCAGCTCCTAATGTGCATCGAAGTGTAAGGGACCTGCTTTCAAAGGTATCTTTATATAGGCTGGACCATTTAGAGAAAACTAGAGATATCCTAAGGGATCTTTATCAAGGCTTGGTTCCAGGAAAACTTAGACAGAGTTTGGGAGAGTTCTATACACCAGATTGGCTTGTAGATATTACTTTAGATAAAGTTCAAAGCCCGGCATTATTAAAGCAAAGAGTATTAGACCCTACATGTGGCTCAGGCGCATTTTTATTAGCGGTTATAAGACGGAAACGTGAATTAGCTGCTGAGTTGGGTTGGGGTTCTAAGGAGATATTAGATAATATCTGCTCAACAGTGTGGGGCTTTGATCTGAACCCTTTGGCTGTTCAAACGGCACGAGTAAATTTTCTAATAGAAATAGCTGACCTGCTAAAAGATAACCCAGGGTATAGTTTCGAGGTTCCTATTTTGTTGGCCGATGCTATTTATTCGCCAGCAGCGTTGCCAGACAAGGATAAAGATATTGTTGAATATAATGTCGGTAGTCAAATCGCAAACTTGAATATTTTATTACCAAGAAATTTAGCTTTAGATCGAGTGAAACTAGATAATATCTTTAAATATATGGAGATAGGAGTTGAAGCCGATAAGCCTTTTGACTTGGTACAGGCTCAGTTAGTAAGTTATGGTTTGATTCATAATGATGAAATCGAATCATGGTCTAGTCCCTTGAAGCATACATATGATCAGGTATTAGAGCTCCATAAGAAAAACTGGAATGGAATTTGGTTTAAGATCGTCCGCAACTTCTTTTGGTCTGCAACCGCTGGACAATTTGATTTGGTTATAGGTAATCCGCCTTGGGTTCGTTGGTCCAAATTACCTGATCTATATCGAGAACGGGTGAAACCTACATGTGAGCATTATGGTATTTTTTCAAAAACTAAGAGGCATGGAGGAAACGAGCTAGATATTTCTGCCATGATTACTTACACCGTGGCGGATAAATGGCTAAAGCTAGATGCAATGATGGCTTTTGTAATTACTGGCACTTTATTTAAGAACCCATCTTCTGCTGGCTTTAGAACATTCCAGATCGAGGGCAATAATGTAGAATCTTTATACCTACAACCGATTAGCATCGATGACTTAAAAGCTTTAAAACCATTTCCTGATGCCGCTAACCATACATGTATTGCCGTCTTTAGGAAGTCTGAAAGTAAGCCTAATTACCCAATTACTTACAATGTTTGGGAAGCAAAAAAAGGAGCAAAAAAAACTATTCCTGCAGATATCCAATTTCAACAGATATTGCATAATATCAATATTGCAATTAAAGAAGCATTTCCCGTAGGTGAAATTGGATCCCCTTTAGCTGTTCTAGATATTGGTAGATTTTCGATAATAAAATATCTTTCCAATCAATGTACATGGACACAGGGCAGAAAAGGAATCACGACTGATTTAAATGGAGTATATTTTGTCCCGATATTAAATCAGTCTTCTGATAAGGTTCAAATTATTAGTAGGCCAGAGGCTGGGAAAAGAAATATTGGGGCTGCCAAAAAGACATGGGTAGAACCTGATTTATTGTATCCTTTGATCAAAGGGGCCGGGGACTTTGAACCCTATTATCTTAAACTAGATAATCCAGATTATAAGGAAACTAGGCTATACACTTTTATTCCTAACGTAGGAATCTCTAAAGAGGCATACCAAACAGCTCAAGATAAATTAAGTACTCCAAATCTAAATTTAACAGCTACTTGGTTTCATGGCTTTCAGAGTTTGCTAGAGACTAGATCAACTTATAAATTACAAATGAAAGGAGCGCCTTTCTTTGCTATATATAATATAGGGGATTACACATTTAAACCATGGAAAGTAATTTGGCCTGAAATGTCATCATCTTTCTATGCTGCCGTAGCAGGGTCTTCTGATGTTCCCCTTGTAGGTAATCGAATCTATATTCCAGATCATAAAGTGTACTTTGCTTCATTTGATGATAAACAAACAGCATACTTTGTATGCGGCCTATTAAACTCTCCAGTCGTTAAAGAATGGATTAATAGTCATAATGTATCTATTCAAGTGGCTGATGTCTTTAAACATCTTTCTATTCCAGAGTTTAGTAAAAGCTCTGCTAAACATATAGAATTAGCGAATTTGGTTGAAAGTGCCCATCATACTCATGATAAGGACGCTAGAAAGTTAATTATTCGGAAAATTGAAGAACTAGCTGAAAATATAATGCTGGGCTGGAGTGAAACGCTTTAATAGAGCAATAGCGATTAAATAACATAGGTTATGAACTAGAAAGGCTACAAATAAAATTGCAGCCTTACCATCCCAATGCCCCACTAGTCTGATATTTAGGCACACGCGCTTCAAAGAAATTCTTCTCTTTACGCAGGTGTAGTGTAGGTTGGAGGTTTTATTTCAGTATTAGTAAGAGTTTGATTTAGTAGCTGGGGTAGCCTCCCCATCCTGCGCTTGCTGAGTGCGGACAGGTCTGTAAGTTCTGTGGGGAGGACTTTTAAAGTGTTGGCAAGTTGCTTTAGCACTTGATGAGGTATGGTTCAGAGTTTCGTGGAGGACGAAATGGTTGATCTGGGGGAAACTCCAGTGTAGTAGAGCTTAAAGCTAAGATTGTAGAGCTAGAATTAGAAGTAGTGTTATGCCAAACTTAAGAAACTCATATCAACTTAAAGTTTAATGTCTAAAAGGATATAACAATGAACGATGAAGAAGTGTCAGTAATAGACGGTGTCGAAGAAAATTTTCCATTGCATCAATTCCAGTTGACCACAACACCAAATGATTTTAATACACTGACTATTATTTCGTTTATAAAATCCAAAGTTTTTAAAATTCCCTTATTTCAAAGGCACTATGTTTGGGATTTAAAAAGAGCATCTAGGCTGATTGAGTCATTACTTATTGGGCTTCCTATACCTCAAATATTTTTATATGAAAGTGGTAAGAATGAGTTTTTAGTCATTGATGGGCAGCAACGTCTTATGACTATATATTATTTTTTTAGTGGCAGATTTCCAAGGAAAGATAAACGTGCGGAATTAAGAGATATTTTTGATAAACATGGAAGTATTCCAGATCTTATTATGGAAGATGATAAGTTCTTTCAGAAGTTCAACTTGAGTTTGGAGGATTCAACAGAAGGTCTTCCAAATGCATTCCATGGTAAGAATTATGAAACTCTCGGTGATGGTCAAACCACACTGAATTTGGCGACAATCAGAAATATGATTATAAAGCCCGTTGTGAAGGATGAAGAAAATGGCGCAATGTTTGAGATATTTAATAGATTAAATAGCGGTGGAATGAATTTGGGTGCTCAAGAGATTAGAATGAGCCTTTATCATTCTGATTTTCTACTTAGTTTAAGGGAGTTAAATAATAATTCCCAATGGAGGCGTATCCTAGGAAAGAAAGAAATTGATCTAAGGCTAAATGATGTTGAAGCTGTTCTTAGGGCAATTGCGATGTCTTCCTATTCTGAACATTATTCAAATAGCATTACGGGCTTTTTAAATAAATTTTGTAATTATTCTCGAAGCTTTACGGAAGAAAAAGTAGAATTTTTTGAGTTGATTTGGAAATCTTTTATGGATGCCACAGTTGATCTGGACGAAACTCATTTCAGGACAGGAGCTAGTAGATTAAGTATAACTTTATTTGAGTCGGTTTTTTATGCAGCCTGCGAAGAGTCTCTGTCATCTGGGGTTGTTGATATTAAGAAAATTAGATCAGAATTTATAGCCTCTCTTAAGGCTGACTCAGCATTTATTGCATTTAGTACGGATAAAACCACATCAAGATCGAATGTTCTAGGACGGTTAAGACGAGCTAAAGAGCTATATGAGGGATAACATATGGTTCAGCATAATGAGCTTGAAGCGGTACAGAAGCTATACATCGATCACCAAGATTATTATAAGTTTTTGATGGAGAATGGTCAGATTAGTTTTGCTAATGATTATTTGTCTCAATTTTCAAAAATTTTCCTTCTTGCTGCAGCAAGTTACTTTGAAGGCTCTCTTTTGAGAGCAATTCATGGGATGGTGAATCCAAGTAAATGCGTGCTTACCACTGACTTTATTGATAATAAGGCCTTGAAAAGGCAATACCATACTTTGTTTGATTGGGCTACACCAAGCGCAAGTGGTTTCTTCTCTTTATTTGGAGTTGGCTTTAAAGATTTTATGAAAGCTAAAATTAGAAACGATGCTAATTTGAAAGAATCAATTAATAGTTTTCTTGAGATCGGAAGTCTTAGGAACCAGTTGGTGCATAATAATTTTGCTACATTTGCTCTTCAGGCAACTGCTAGTGAAATATTTATAAAGTTTAATGATGCGAATTTATTTGTTCAGCAGTTACCTATTTTTGCTATGCAATATTTGGTGGAATTCGTGTCCGAAGGTTCATTAAAAACTTAATGTTTTTTTTGTTAAGTACCTCTGATAGCCAGAGGTACTTATACTGCATATTGTTTGGACTAGTTGCTTACCAGCTCAACGCCCCGCCAGTCTGATACTCAGTCACACGCGTTTCAAAGAAATTCTTCTCTTTACGCAGATCCATCATTTCAGACATCCAGCCGAATGGGTTGGTGACTCCAGCGTATTGCTCTGGTAAGCCCAACTGGTTCAGACGACGGTTAGCGATGAACTTCAGGTACTCTTCCATCATCGCGGCATTCATGCCGAGTACACCGCGTGGCATGGTGTCACGCGCGTATTCGATCTCGATGGTCGCGCCTTCCAGAATCATCTGGATGATTTCTTGCTGGAACTCAGGTGTCCACAGATGTGGATTTTCGTTTTTGATCTGGTTGATCACGTCGATCCCGAAGTTCAGGTGCATCGATTCATCACGCAGGATGTACTGGAACTGTTCAGCCACACCGCCCATCTTGTTGCGACGACCCATCGATAGAATCTGAGTAAAGCCGCAATAGAAGAAGATACCTTCGAGCACGCAGTAGAACGCGATCAGGTTGCGCAGCAAGCGTTGGTCGTTTTCTGGGGTACCGGTGTGGAAGGTTGGGTCAGAAAGGCTTTGGGTGTATTTGAGCGCCCAAGTGGCTTTCTTCGCAACACTTGGCACTTCGCGGTACATGTTGAATACTTCGCCTTCATCCATGCCTAAAGACTGGATACAGTACTGGTAGGCGTGAGTGTGGATCGCTTCTTCAAAGGCTTGGCGTAGTAGGTACTGGCGGCACTCTGGGTTGGTGATGTGGCGATACAGTGCCAGCACGAGGTTGTTGGCAACGAGTGAGTCAGCAGTCGAGAAGAAACCAAGCGAGCGCATGACGATGGTACGTTCATCGGGGGTCAGTCCGTTTTCAGACTTCCACAGCGCGATATCGGCGGTCATGTTCACTTCTTGCGGCATCCAGTGGTTGGCACAGCCATCCAGATACTTCTGCCATGCCCACTCGTATTTAAACGGTACGAGCTGGTTTAAGTCAGCGCGACAGTTGATCATGCGTTTGTCGTCGACTTGGATGCGCTGTGCGCCCATTTCCAGGTCTTCAAGTCCGGCTGCAACGTCGAGGTGCTCTACAGCATGTTGAGCGCGCTCAGCGGCACTGGCGTCAGCAGCGAGAGCTGGGGCTGGATGGGATGGAGTACTAGCCACAACCGACTTTGGCTCTGGTGATGACGGCGCAGGTTGGCTCTCAGGTTGCGGCGGATTTGCTGGTTGCGGTAGAGTCGCAGTTGCCGTGCCGCCATTCTCTTCTTCATCATCATTGAAGTCATCCCAGCTTAAAATTGACATGTTGTATTCCTCATTGTGCATTCAAATATTGCGTGTACATAATCTTGGGGTGCGAGGCAGTTGGTCTCGCGGCTTAACGCTTGAATCAAGCGGAAAATCTAGTTGTTATTCAAGCCACTATTATACATTATTGGCGTGGTACATCTGGTTTTGCATCATCTTGAAACTTGTGAATAACCCATATTTTAGCAACAAAAATCGAGCGTCTATAGAACGAAAGTGTTCAATAAACGTGCAATATCGGTAATGGGGCAGATCTAAAGCTTCGCTTGTTGTTGCGTGTCGCGTATTAGATTGTTGCTACTTAAACGATTGCGGTGTTGCTTATATTGCTGCTTAATTACTTGGTGTGGATGGCGTAGCAGGGATAGTTTTTCATTCCATTTCCAAACTATTCCAAGGATGAGGCTCAAGGTTCAATCCCAAGGCTTCTATCCTGATATTCCCCTCTCATCGGGAAATATCCTGCTACGTTTTCCGGTCTTTCTTTTAAAACTTTTTGGTACTTTTAGAAAAATACTTCATGCTCTCCCGCCGATTGCGGAAGAGATGCTGCGCCGCTCAATTAAGAGTAGCTGCGTCCAGTTGAGCTTTGACCATCAGCAACCAATTCGCTGGGATCAAAGAATTCATCGAGTACGTTGATGCCGCGTACTTGGTCAGCGCGGAGGCTTAGTTTGTGCTCTCCGGCATGTTGACCTTCTGGTTGACCTTCAAAGTCCCAGAAGTGTAGGCGCTCAGCACCGCTCTCAGTCGCACTAGCCGCATTTGAGCCTTCATCTAAACCTGCACTCATACCGTAGTCGATAGGCGCGCAAACTTTGACGAGGAAGCGTTTTTGCTCTTGTGAGTAAAAAATCACTTTGACGCGTTTTTTCTCACGGATTGCATCAACAAACTCTTTTTTTGCGGTTTTAGTGTTCATAGCAGCCACCTCATTTGTTGTCGTATCAGGTTATCTTGTGCAGGCTCCATGCCTGTACAGTCCTACTGGTTACATCATACATCGGGCTTTTCATACAGCGTGTTGATTGCGATTGTCGGACAATCGCTGATCAATTTTCTATACGAACCTCTACTATAAATAGCAGAGATTCGGCAACTAGTGAAGTGTAAAAACGAACTAAATTGTTAACCTATTGGCACGCTTCACAATCTGGGTTATCAATCGAGCAGGCCAGTGGCACTGGGGCTGCTTGAGAGAATGCATCATCAGCAGAAACGCCCGATACTGGTGCAGTTGGAGCCGCCACAGGCGCTGCAACAGGAGCCACCAACGTCGGTGTTTTCGAGCTAACCGCGTTCAGCGTACTGGTGCTGATCGTTGATTTCTCGGCTGAGGTCGCACTCAAGGCACGGAGGTAATACGTGGTTTTCAGGCCGCGTAACCATGCCATTTTGTAAGTGGTATCCAGTTTCTTACCGTTAGCACCTGCGATGTACAAGTTCAGCGATTGCGCTTGGTCAATCCACTTTTGACGACGGCTTGCTGCATCGACCATCCAGCGTGGTTCAACTTCAAACGCGGTCGCAAACAGGGCTTTCAAGTCATCCGGTACACGGCCGATTTGTTGGACAGAACCCTCGTAGTGTTTCAGATCATTGACCATGACCACATCCCACAGGCCACGTGCTTTCAAGGCGCGGACGAGATAGGGGTTGATCACGGTGAATTCGCCAGACAAGTTCGACTTCACATACAGGTTTTGATAAGTTGGTTCGATCGACTGTGCCACGCCGCAAATGTTGGAGATGGTTGCGGTTGGTGCAATCGCCATCACGTTACTGTTGCGCATACCGTTCTTTTGCACTTTGCTACGTAGGGTAGCCCAGTCAAGGGTTTGACTACGGTCGACTTCAAACATACGGTCTGGACGTGATTTTGCCACGATCTCAAGCGAGTCGATTGGCAGAATGCCTTGATCCCACAGTGAGCCTTTAAAGCTGCTGTATGCGCCGCGTTCTACAGCCAAGTCACTGGAGGTGCTGATCGCGTAGTAGCTGATTACTTCCATCGAGGTATCGGCGAACTGAACTGCTGCGTCTGAACCGTAAGCCAGACCCAATTCGTACAGTGCGTCTTGGAAGCCCATGATGCCCATACCGATTGGACGATGCTTCAAGTTCGAGTTCTTGGCTTGTGGCACGGCGTAGTAGTTAATGTCGATGACATTGTCCAGCATACGGATTGCCGTTTTTACGGTTTGTGCCAGTTTGTCGTGGTCGAGCTTGCCATTGGTGATGTGCTGAACCAAGTTGATTGAGCCCAAGTTACACACCGCGATTTCATCAGCGCTGGTGTTGAGGGTGATCTCGGTACACAGGTTCGAAGAGTGCACCACGCCAACGTGCTGCTGCGGTGAACGCAGGTTACACACGTCTTTGAAAGTGATCCAAGGATGGCCGGTTTCAAACAGCATCGACAGCATTTTGCGCCACAGGTCTTGGGCTTTGACTTTCTTGAAGGGCTTGATCGCGCCTTCCTGTGTCAATTGCTCGTATTCGCTATAACGCTTCGCAAACGCTACGCCAGTCAGGTCATGCAGATCAGGTACGTTAGATGGGGAGAACAGGGTCCAGTCACCATCTTCGATCACGCGTTGCATGAAAAGGTCTGGTACCCAGTTCGCGGTGTTCATGTCTGGGGTACGGCGACGGTCATCACCGGTGTTTTTACGCAGATCTAAAAACTCTTCGATGTCCAAGTGCCAGGTCTCAAGGTATGCACACACGGCACCTTTACGTTTACCACCTTGGTTGACGGCAACAGCGGTATCGTTGGCCACTTTCAGGAAGGGTACAACACCTTGTGATTTACCGTTGGTGCCTTTGATGTAGGCATTCAATGAACGTACTGGCGTCCAGTCGTTACCCAAACCGCCTGCCCATTTGGACAGCATCGCGTTGTCCTGAATCGCGCCATAGATGCCATGCAGGTCATCCGGTACGGTGGTCAGGTAGCATGAAGACAGCTGTGGACGTAAGGTTCCTGCGTTGAACAGGGTCGGTGTGGACGCCATGTAGTCAAAGCTGGACAACAGGTTGTAGAACTCAATCGCACGTTCTTCGCGGTTCTCTTCCTGGATCGCCAGACCCATAGAGACGCGCATGAAGAACAATTGTGGCAATTCAAAGCGCACGTCGTTGCTGTGCAGGAAGTAACGGTCGTATAGGGTTTGCAGGCCGAGGTAGGTGAACTGAGCCCCGCGCTCTGGTTTGATCGCTGCTTTCAATACGTCGAGGTTAAACTTCAACAGTTCTGGAGAAACCAGTTCTAATTCAACCGCACGTTTCAGGTAAGTTTCCAGCGCTTCGCCTTCTGGGGTATCCAGTGGCAGACCCAAGAAACCTAAACCTTCTTTCAACAGGTCTTCACGCAGCAAACGGGCTGTAACGTAGGTGTAGTTTGGCTCGGATTCGATGCGGGTACGCGTCGCGAGAATCATGGTGGTCGCGACATCATCTTCACGCACGCCGTCGTAGAGGTTCTTGATGGTTTCATCAATCACGTCTTGTACGTCGATGCCTTCCAGACCTTGTGCAGCGAACTGCATGGTGCGCTCAAGTTTGGCGAGGTCGAGGGGCTTGCGGACGCCATCAGCATCGATGACATTCAATGTAGGGTGTGGTTTAACTTTTAAAGAGTCACGGACTTTGGCGCGTTGTTCGCGGTAGATCACGTAGTCACGCGCGACTTTGTGTTCGCCAGTACGCATCAAAGCCAGTTCGACTTGGTCTTGGATCTCTTCGATGTGGACCGTACCGCCGGAAGGCATGCGGCGTTTAAAGGTGCCCATGACCATGTCGGTCAGGTGCTGGACGCGTTCAAATACACGGCTTGAGCCAGAGGCTTCTTTGCCTTCAACCGCGAGGAATGCTTTGGTGATCGCAACGCTGATCTTTTCGGCGTCAAACGGAGCGACAGTGCCGCCGCGCTTGATCACGCGCAGTTGTCCGGGTGCAGCCGCGACACTGGTCTTGTCTAGTGCGGTGTTGGTGGCAATGTTCATGTTTGCTCCTTGCGGGATCTCAAAATGGATGAATAAAAATAGTGTTCAATAACTTTTATTAAGTGCTCTGTACGCGATCACTTCGGTGGTCGCTAAGAGCCCGTCACAGCGGGTTTTGTACGGACCTTTGCATGAACTTTCGCACTGTTTATGTGCGGAAGTGCGCCCATCAATTCGCCACTTTATGGGGCATGCACCGCGCTGTGATCACCATTGTCGCGCAATGGTTTAAATATTGTGCAAAACACAACTTATAGTGTGTGCCTTGTAGCCTAGGCACAAGATACGGTTTTTTTTGTCTGACTGCAAGTGTATTCGTCAGATAAATTTGAGGGGATTTGTGGGGGTATTTCTGTGGATAACCCTGTGCAAAATCCCTTAACTATTGGCTTTGCCGCGGGTTCTTCCTGTGGATTATTTTATTTTTCAAATATGAAATATTTTTGACAAAATGTTTCACAGATTGTGAACGGGATGTGGGGGATTTTAGCGGTTTTGGTCGGGCGTTTGCCATCGGAGGACATTCGTTTGATCATGGGATGAACAGGGCATCCATGGATGCCCTGAGGTTTATTTGATTAAAGACCCAATTGACTCAAGTCAAAGCTGGGGTCAACTCCCTGTTGATGGACCGTCGGGAGCGCATCCAGATTGAATGCAGGGATGTCGCGACTGTAGAGCAAGGTGCTGTTGATGGTGGAGACTTGTGGATAGCCTGCCGCTGACTTATATAGCTCAACTTTGGTCGGGCTGAGTTTGGCATCGACGTTAAACGAGAAGTAATTCAGCGTTGCGCTGTTGGTGATGGCAGCTGATGGGATCAGCACCAATTTAGTCGTACCGTTGGCAAAGGTGACTTTGGCATAGTACACCGCACCGCTATAGACGCTCGCCAGATTCGGATTGGTCGGGTCCGGCAGGTCGAACAAGTTGCCGTAGTTGGCGGCGTTGGCGGGGTAGATTTGGGTGGTGCCATTGCTGGTGTCACTGGTCAGCGAGCCGATGATGGTGACCACCGGTACGCCAAGCGCTGTTGGGTTGAGTCCACCTGCCGCAGGCGTAGTTGGCGTGTAGCTTGCGTTGGCTTTATTCCACTTGGCGAAGATCGGTTTGCCCGCTTGAGTGATCAGTGTCGGGGTGCTGTCTAGCCAGTTTTGCATTTTCTGTGCCTGATAGGCGGTGAATTGCGGGTAGCAGGTGATGATGTTGCCTGCTTCTCCACCGTTCATGGGGTCGCGTTTACCGACCAATTGCCCCGGATAAGGTGAGCTTAAGCTGGTCACCGGGCCTGTGCTATCGACGCGATACCATGTGCGGAACAGGTTACGCGTGGAGTCATAGCCCCACGGATTTTGCGGGCCGTTTACACCATCATAGGGGTATTCGCTGCTGATTTTCCATCTTGTGGATGCACCGGTATCAAAGTGATCCAGTGAGAACGAATGTCCTAGTTCATGGATGTATTCATTACCACATTCAGAGTCTTTGCCGGACCATGTGGTTGACCAGCCAAATCGACCGCCTGCCATGCCAAAGTTACTCGTGATGTCCTTGGTTTGACCACTCTTGCTGTCTGGAAACCAGCCGCGACTCATCCATGTGCCGATGCTATAAGGAGAGGTATCCTCCGCAGTATTCAGAATCAAGCCGCGACCCGTATTCGCCATACTGGCACGTCCAGCAAGACGCTTAATAAAGCCATAGATCGTGCCAGCATCACCACCATCCGTATAGACGGCAGCACTGCCCGTGTATTTCTTGGGAGGCAGACTTCCAATCTTGGTAATGGCGTAATCAAGACTCACAGTTGGGTAATCAAAATAATTGAGGTGAGAGAGCGGTACGGAGGCAAAAAAGTCTTGCGTCATCTCACCCACATCTGCACCGACATAGTTGCTGGGGATCTGTGCACCCCAGAGTAAATACGCAGTGCGACCAATATCAAAGTCTGCAGGGCGTGACCAGCTTTTTGGCGTGGCATCTAAGGTGATACCACTACGGGCTGTCGACTCGATCAGGAATTTAAGAGGCGGTCTGACCAGTTCTCCCGGGATCGCGATACTCCACGCTTGTGTGCTGTACGGTGCAAGAGGCTTGGTCGTTAAACCGCTTTCAAGTATGGAAGGCAGATTCGCGGGAACTTCGAGGGGTTCAGTGCCCAGTACTTTGCCCTCTGCATCTTGGACGATCAGGTTGAAGGATTCACCAGAGGTGAGGGGATAGTCGGGTGTAAAGAGAATCAGGGTTTGACGTCCGATGGTCGGGACAGGGGCTAATAATGTTCCACCGGTTTGCTGCACCACATGGGTTTGAGCGTATTCGATTTTTCCTGTTGGGGCGCTGGTCGTGTCGAGTGCAGTGGTTGCTGACTTTAGTCCTGTGGCTGACGCGGAAGAGCTGACAGGGGAACTTGAATCATTTGAACCACATCCAGTGAGTAGGATGCTGCTGATGGCTGCACTGAGGGCGAGTTTAGAGAGTCCATTCGTCTTCACGTGATAATCCTTTAAGAGTGAGTGGAGACTTGATATTAGACCAAATGGTAAAAAATGTGTATGCGAATTTTTAGATAAGTATTATGTGTAAATAGATAAGTCGGCAGAGGTAGTGATGGGGTTATCGAGTGTTCAGAGGGCTTATGGTTATGCTTTTTTCCTTCGCCAGATGCGATCACTGTACATCTGGCATTGGATTAAACTTATGATTAGATCAGATTCACCACCACTTTGCCTTTCGCACGTCCTTGCTCAACATAGGCAAGAGCATCCGCTGTCGACTCAAAAGCAAAGACTCGGTCCACTACGGGGCGAATTACACCCTGATCAATGAGCTCGGCAATCTGACCTAACTGCGCACCGTTCGCTTTCATAAACAGGAATGAATAGCTGATGTGCTGACATTTGGCCTTCTTGCGAATACTAAAGCTTAAAAGGTAAGCGGCGATTTTCACAACCCAGTTGGCATGAATGTCTTTGGCAAATTGTGGATCAGGTGCACCCGCGATGCTGATCAGTTTGCCACCGGGTTTGAGGACTTGAATTGAGTTTTCGAGCGTCTTTCCTCCTTGGGTGTCCAATACGACATCATAATCATGCAGGACGTTTTCAAAAGCTGTGGTCTTGTAGTCCACCACGATATCAGCCCCCAATTTCTTTACCCAATCGACATTGGCGGTGCCGGTCGTGGTGGCAACCGTTGCCCCCAGATACTTGGCAAGTTGAATGGCAAACGTGCCAACACCCCCTGAACCGGCATGAATGAGGATCTTTTGACCTTTTTTCAGTTGGGCTTTTTCAACCAGCGCTTGCCACGCAGTTAGACCCACTAAGGGAATTGAGGCCGCGTCATTCATGGTTAGCGTCTTGGGTTTCAGGGCCAGCGCAGTTTCACGCACGGCGATCAATTCGGCAAGGGTGCCGATACGATCATCATCGGGACGTGCGTAGACTTCATCGCCGACGATAAAGCGTGTGACTTTAGCGCCAACTTGGATGACGGTACCCGCCAGATCATTGCCCAAGATCAACGGCAGATGATAGGGCAGGATGAGTTTAAATGCGCCTTCTCGGATCTTGAGATCTAAGGGATTGATACTGGTGGCGTGGATTTTGACGAGGACATCGTGCGCACCCACGATAGGTGCGGGCATCTCGCTAATCCGACCGACAGCGGACTTGCCATAACGATCGATGATAAAGGCTTTCATATTATTTCTCTCCGCAATCTCATTCTATTCGTTAGTGGTGTGACACCGAACTGAGTTTGAGATCCTTACGTAATCCCGCATCGAGTACGCCCGCTGGAGCAAAGCGGCGCAGTAATTTTAGGCGGTTGGCCATGCTCCCTGCGGTATAACGCTGCTTGGGATGCTCGCTTTGCGCGACTTTAAGCACGGTGTTGGCTACGATCAGTGGTGCGTCTGCGGTCTGCAATATTTCTTTCATGCGCAGATCGACTGCGGTGCGAATGGCTTGGTATTCAATCAGTTTCTCATCGGGTGCGAGCAAGTTCGCATCAAAACCAGTCTTGGTATAAGCAGGTTCAACGACTGAAACCCGAATGCCCCAAGTGCGCAGTTCATGATCCAGCGACTCTGAGTAGCCTTCGACCGCATGCTTGGTTGCGGCATAGAGCGCCATATAGGGCATGGGTAGGAAGCCGAGCACAGAGCCAATATTGATGATGCGACCACTTTTTTGCTTGCGCATGTGCGGGACGACCGCGCGTGTCATGCGCACAATGCCAAAGAAATTGGTATCGAAGATGGCTTGTGCTTGCGCAATCGAGCTTTCTTCCGCGCCAGCAGGTGCAACGCCAAAGCCTGCATTATTTACCAGCAGGTCGATACGACCATGTAAGCGGATGACTTCGTTGACGAGCGTCTGAACCGACTCCTCGCTGGTGACATCGAGTGCGAGCATCTCAAAGGGTTGCTTACCCGCGCTTGCGCCACGCCGACTCGTGCCATAGACCGTATAGCCCGATTTCGCCAAAAGCTGTGCGGTGATTTCGCCGATGCCGGATGATGCACCGGTCACGATTGCAATTTTACTACTCATTTGATGTGTCCTTAGAAAAGGGAGATGGGAGGGGTTCCCATGGACTGATCTTTAAGATAACACAAAATATGATGATCATCATATTTTTATGTAAACGCATTGAGACTATCATTTCGCGCTTTCGCAATGGGGCTCTAGGGCTTGATTTGAGTGTCGGGTATTAAGTGCTTCAGACTGGCGTTCAGGAGATTGCTGGAAAGCTTGGGATCATCAACCGCACGTGCCAGTAGCAGGGTACCGACCATGGCCGCCACGGTAAACAAGGCATCTTCATGGGCTGCAGGTTGCCCCCAGTCAGGGGACTGACGCGCCACCAGATCAATCATGGCTTTGATATGACGTGTGGCGGCGTGGCGAACTTCATTTGCTTGACGTGGCATCTCTGAACCAAGCGCTGCAATGGGGCAGCCGAGTTCGATGCTTTGCACATGTACTTCTGAAAGATAGGCTTGTAGCATTGACGCAAGCGCCTGACCGGACGGCGCACTGGCGGCGATATTTGCTGCCAAGGCGACTGAATCCGCCCCGGCATGATCCGCGGCCTCAGCCAATAATGCTTCGCGCGAGTCAAAGTGCGCATAGAAACCACCGTGGGTGAGTCCAGCTTGTTTCATGATATCTGCGATGCCAGTACCGGCATAGCCACTTTTACGGATCGCGTGAGAGGTTACCTCAACGATTCGGTCGTGTGAGAGTTTCTTCTTGCTGATTTTGTCTGAATGTGATGTTTTCATGACGATCATCATATTCTAGTTGGGTAGAAAATACCAGTGGGAGGGGGGTACGGGAGGGGATTGAACTATGAATAACTATTCGTAAGGTATCTATATTATTTCCGCCAGAAGTACCAACCATTGCTCTTTGGTTTGATGAATGATTGATAGCGTTTTTCGACCATATTTGAAAATTTCTTAAAGTCATGTTGATCTTCAGAGCCGATATACATGAGTGGGCCAAACTTATTGGCATAATCGTTGAGGTATTTTCCAGCTTCACCGTAATAGACTTGGATAAAAGCATTTCCTTCATCGTTTAAATCTTCGTCCGTAAATTTGCCATCACACCACTGAAAGAGAAAGTCAGTTCCACTCTTCTGCCCTTGTTTGACGTACTCTACATCATTGTTTGATTCAGGGTCTTCAAGGTGGAGATCGCCAGCCCACCCTTTGATAAAGCACCATTTGAGGAGGAGGGCGATATGAGTCCCTCCAAATTCTTGTGGTGACTTTGGCGGAAAGTTTCCGCCAAAGTGCCAGCTTGCGTCGTCATACTTCATTTGGTAGGACCTCTGTGAGTTAACTTAGCAAAAAGTTATGCATATACAGCTATCGTAGCGGAACTGTATGACAAAGTTAATGATAAGTCAGAGTACTTCCACTTAATGGCAGTCAATCGCTTAGCCAACTGCGTCCCATGATATCTAGTTATTACGATGGGTTTCTTTTGCACATCTGCACAGGGTTAGTCGTGATAGGTATGGTTTATTTTTCTGAATCATGATGGTGCCGATTTAAGCATTCGGCGTGCCAAATGCTGTAAAAATGTGAAACATTGCCATCCGGCAAAATTAAAAAATAATTGATGGAATGTAACTGTCTCCACAATTGCTTGGACAAATTTGTGCGATTGGTCGGTTTTTACAAAGGGATATTGTGCAAAATATTTTAAGAATTAATTATTTGTTTTAATTGGTATTTATTAAATTTTTCTAAGCGAATTTAATAACAAAATACGCGTGCAGAATGGCGCTTTTTGAAATGTAACCAATAGTGCAGATTGTGCTGTTTACACGTTTCATGGATGTATCAGTTTCGTGAAGGACATCTCGTTTACATTGTAAACGGCGTTGGATTACTGCATGATTTGAAACATGAACTGCAAGGGGCGTGCGACGATCACACCGATCAGCTACCCAGATCTCCTTGCAGTCGAACGGGATATGATTGAAACATTCACACAGTATTGAAGTTTGGAAAATATAGCCATATAAGGCTTGGAGAGATGTAATGACGCAAGAAGAAAAATTGCCACGTATCTTGATTGTAGAAGATGACGAACGTTTGGCCACATTAACTCAAGATTATCTGATTCGTAATGGTTTGGAAGTCGGTGTAGAGACTGACGGTCATCGTGCGATTCGCCGTATCGTTGCTGAGCAACCTGATCTGGTCGTGCTGGATGTGATGTTGCCAGGTGCGGATGGTCTGACCGTTTGCCGCGAAGTGCGTCCTCACTATAACCATCCGATTCTGATGTTGACTGCACGTACCGATGACATGGACCAAGTATTGGGTCTGGAAATGGGTGCAGATGACTATGTGGCTAAACCTGTCCAACCGCGCGTATTGCTGGCGCGTATTCGTGCTTTGCTGCGCCGTACCGATAAAGTCATCGAAGAAGATGTCGCTCAGCGTTTAGAGTTTGATGATCTGGTGATTGATAATGGCGGTCGTTCGGTGACTCTGGCAGGCGAGCCTGTAGACTTCACCAGTGCCGAATATGACTTGCTGTGGCTGCTGGCTTCTAATGCAGGTCGTATACTGTCCCGTGAAGACATCTTTGAACGTCTACGCGGTATTGAGTACGATGGTCAGGATCGCTCGATCGACGTGCGTATTTCACGTATCCGTCCAAAAATTGGCGATGATCCTGAAAATCCAAAACGCATCAAGACTGTACGCAGTAAAGGCTATCTCTTCGTTAAAGAATCGATCGCTGCGTAATCCGGTTCTGACGGACCGCGAAACTTCACACGAGGGCAGGATCATTCCTGCCTTTGTCATTTATACAGATTCCTGAATCGCTTAAACTACGGTTTCACATTTCATTCGAGAAGCAATCCAGCAGCGATCTTTTAATGCTGATGGGTTGATATGGTTGAGTCATGGATAAGCTGCGCTACAGTATTTTTCTAAAAATCTACGCGGGACTGCTGTTGGTCTGTGCGCTGGTGGGTCTGTTTGCCTATGTGTTGGTGGATGAGGTCAACGCCTATCGCATCGACAAGTATCGCGAGACGATGGCGTCTGGTGCGTTTTATATCATTGCCCAAGGGGTTGCACGTCAGCCGGACGTTAAGGCCATGCAGGACTGGCTGGATGATGCGTCGCTCTTGCTCAATCAACAGCTCACAGTTGTTGATAGCGCACAGGTGCTGATGACGCTCAGCCGCCATGAAAATCAGCAAGTGCAAGCGGGTAAGTCGGTGGTGCGCTATGAATCGGGTGCGCCGTCGATGTCCGGTCAACCCAGTGAATCTTATGCTGACATCTATACAGCGATTCCCGGTCGTGATGTGATGCTACACGCCCACGTGGATCGTGTCAGTGAGCAGCAGATTCGTGCCTTAGGTGTTTTCTTGCTGGAAGACCTGACCCACTATGTCAGTCATGAGCAAGAACGCTTGAATGAATTGAACAAGCATTTACCATTTCGCTTATCTTTAAAAAAGATGACGGATCTAAATCTTGATGAAGATCAGCGCGAACGTATCCTGCGTAAAGATGTGGTGCCGGTGTATCGTGATACGGGCACCAGCCGCAATCCAACCTTGCGTATTCTGGGTCCGATTAATACTGCGGATGGTTCGCAGGTATTAGAGATTGGTCCGATTGCGCTGTTTAATGCGATGCCGTTTCGCTTGGTCGCGATTGTCACCATCTCCAGTTTGGTACTGATCCTGTTGGGTGTGTATGCGCTGATCTGGCCGCTGGATCGTAAGCTGCGTATGGTGCAAAAGGGCGTGATCCAAGTGCGTTCGGGTGACTTCTCGGCGCGTGTGCCAGTGCTGGGTCAGGATGAGGTCAGCCACTTGGCGATGACCTTTAACAATATGACTGAGCACATTCAGCGTTTGATCGAGGCGCAGCGTGAGCTGACACGGGCGGTATCGCATGAATTGCGGACACCTGTGGCGCGGATTCGCTTCGGGGTGGATATGCTGGCGGATACTGACGATGTCGATTCGCGCTGGGATCAGCAGGAAAAAATTGATAAAGACATCGAAGAGCTCAACAAATTGATTGATGAGATTCTGACTTACGCGACGCTTGAGCAGGGCACGCCCTCTTTAAATGTCGAGTCGATCCCACTGTATGAGATCGTCCGTCAAGTGGGTGAAGAAACCCGTGCGCTTGGCAAGCCGACCATCATTGAGGTCTATGAGCCGAATCAATCGGATGTGGCATTGGCGGATCGTCGTTATCTGCATCGGGTGCTACAGAACTTTGCCGGTAATGCGATGCGCTACGCCAACAGTAAGATTCGGATCAGTTCTGGGATTGATGGTAAGGGTGATAAGCGCTATGCCTTTATCTGTGTCGAAGATGACGGCGCGGGGATTCCCGAGAAAGATCGCGCCAAGGTCTTCCAACCATTTGCACGTTTGGATGACAGCCGTACGCGGGCATCGGGTGGTTATGGTCTGGGGTTATCGATTGTGGCCAAGATTGCCTTCTGGTTTGGTGGGGTAGCGCATGTGGATCAAAGTCCAGACTTAGGCGGGGCGCGCTTTATGATGGTATGGCCTGTGAAGATGAAGTAAGTCGGGTGACTTGTAGACATAAAAAAACCACTGCTTGCAGTGGTTTTTTTATGGGTGCGCCCCTCAATGATTCACTTGTTTCAACTGCGTTTCGGTATAGCGTGCGCCGACATTGGGGTAGGTTGCTAAAATCTCGTCGATGGTCTTGATATCTCCGGCAGATAGCTCAAGATCTACGGCACCGGCATTTTCGATTAAGCGATTGATCTTTCGTGTTCCGGGGATGGGGATGATGTCATGACCTTGTGCCAGTACCCATGCGAGGGCAAGCTGCGCCGCCGTGGCATTTTTTTGCTCGGCGAAGGCCGCAAAAGCAGAGGCGAGTGCCTGATTATTCTTCAGATTATCCCCTTGGTAGCGCGGTAGCATTTTTCTAAAGTCGCTGTCTTCAAGCTGATCCACATTTAGGGCATTGGTGACCAGACCGCGTGCCAGTGGGGAGTAGGGCACCAAGGAGATTCCTAGTTCCCGGGTGGTTGCTAAGATTTCACCCTCAACATCACGGGATAGCAAAGAGTACTCAGACTGCAGGGCGACAATGGGGTGGATCGCTTGGGCTTTTCGGATCGATTGCGCTGAGGCTTCACTTAAGCCCAAGTAGCGTACCTTACCAGCTTTGACCAGATCCGCCATTGCACCGACGGTGTCCTCGACTGGCACATTGGGGTCGATGCGGTGGGCATAGTAGAGGTCGATGACATCGGTCTTCAGGCGTTTAAGGCTGTTTTCAACCGCGACGCGTATCCACGCGGGTGAGCCATCAAAATAGGTGTCTTTGGAGTTGCTAGGCTGGGCGAGATCGCCCTTAAAACGAAAACCAAACTTGGTGGCGAGAAAGACCTTGTCACGGTTGCTTTGCAGGACTTGCGCAAGGAGTTCTTCATTGGCTCCGTTGCCATACATGTCGGCGGTATCCCAAAAGTTGATGCCAAGGTCGAGCGCCTTATGCAGGGTATTAATGCTCTGCTGATCATCGGATGTGCCGTAAGCGAAGCTCATGCCCATGCAACCGAGGCCAATAGCAGACAGTTTTTCACCGGTTTGACCGAGTTCTCTATATTTCATGACCGAATCCTTTTTTGAGATGAGGTGTTGGGAGTGACTAGTGGGGTGAGTCAGTGGGTCAAAAAAAGTATAAGAAATTTCGATCTTCAGGCACGTATAACATTCAAACCAATCCTTATAAAATTCAAACAAGGTTCAACGCATTATGCGGTGCAGGCCTCGCGGAAGTTTTTCGGGGAGAGTCCGGCATTTTTTTTAAAAAAGTTGGTGAAGTAGGCGGGGTATTCAAAGCCCAAGCTATAGGCGACTTCGGAGATGTTCCAATTGGTGAATTGCAGTAGCGCTTTGGCCTCATCAGTAATACGGCGGCTGATGTGCTCTGAAGTGGTCTTGCCGGTGGCTTCTTTGACGGCACGATTGAGATGATTGACATGTACCGATAGGCCGTATGCAAAGTCATTGGCGGTTTTCAGCTTGAGGTGGTATTGCGGTGAGTCAATCGGAAACTGGCGCTCAAGCAGTTCGAAGAACAAATGGCTGATGCGGCTCGAGGCATTACCATGTTTTTCAAACTTTGTCGGTGGATTTACTTTCAGGGCTTCATGCACAATCAGATGTAGGTAGCTACGCAGCATGTCATATTTATGCGCATACTCTGAAGCAATTTCAGCATTCATCTTTTTGAAAATAGTGGATATCTCATAAACCTGCTCGTCATTAAGAAACAGGATCGGGTTGCCATCGACTTTAAACAGTGGCGACTCATGCAGGAAACCTTGGCGGGATTCTTGGCTGATAAAGCTTTCGGTAAACAGGCAAAACCAGCCATCCTGATCGGATGAGGCGGTTTCCCAAGCGTAAGGCACCATGGGGTTGGAAAACAACAATGCAGGACGATCAACCTTGATCCAGCGATTGGCATAATGTAGCTCGCCAACGCCCAAGATTAATGAAATCTTATAGTAGTCGCGACGACTATAGGGCGTCAGAAATGAGCAGGCATCGCGCTTAAAGACATTGAAATGACCAAAAGAGGTCAGGTTCACTGACTCGGGGTTATTTTTGGTGAGTGCAAAGCGGTGATAGAAATCGTGGAGGGTTTCCATAAGATAGACCTGAATGCTTTAAGCCAAGGGACGGCGATTCAATTATAGAAATCAAATAACGATGCTTTATTTATAGGCTGTTTTTTTGATGAGGTCAAATGCAGAAGAGGTTGCGATTGCTGATCTGTAGTACAGAGTCACTTTCTTCACGTTGGACTTCCCAGTTTGACAAGAAGATGTCTCAGTCCACTTTGATCGTGAAAGAGGGTTGAGGCGAGGCGTTAAAAAAACCACTGCTCGCTATCGCGGCAGTGGTTTTTTATGCTTTAAACTAAACTTTCGACATATTATAACATTATAGAAAAACAGAGAACTCTATCGAAAACCGGCATAAAATGTAAGTATATGCTTACAAAATAACCATATATGTAAGCAATTGCATACAAAAATGACAGATTTATGACATGGTCTCGATGATATCTCCACAATTCATCATCAGAGACCATTTGGTAAACCCTTTAGCCTCATAGCGATCAATCTAATCTTTTTCTTTTTTTGAAACCTTGAGGCTTCTCTGATGTTATCTGCACGTCTACAGATGAAAGATATTTTGAAGGACTCGCTATCGGGTCTGGTCGTGTTTTTGGTGGCTCTGCCCTTATGCTTGGGCATTGCCCATGCTTCTGGCGCACCGATTCTATCCGGCATCATTGCTGGCGTGATCGGCGGTATTGTGGTGGGTGCGCTCAGTGGCTCACACATTAGCGTGTCGGGACCTGCAGCAGGTCTGACCGCGATTATTCTGGCGCAGCTCGATAAGCTGCACGGCAACTACGAGGCGTTCCTCTTCACCATGATCCTTGCTGGTATTCTGCAGTTGGTGTTCAGTGCGCTGAAGCTCGGCTTCTTTGCCAACTATATCCCCAGCAATGTAATCCGTGGGCTATTGGCAGCGATCGGTATTATTTTGATCCTGACCCAGTTGCCGCATCTGGTGGGCTATAGCAAGTCGATCAATACCGACAATATCAGCTTTGTGCAAAGTGATGGGTCGAATACCTTTACCGCATTGCTGTCGCTCAATATCAATTTGGGTGCGGCGCTGATCGGATTCCTGTGTATTGCCACGATTCTGCTCTGGGATAAGACGCGCTTAAAGAAAACCATGATTCCCTCCGCGCTGGTTGCGGTGGTGTTGGGGGCGGGTCTGAATTCGATCTTTATTGCGCTGGGCTCGCCGTTGGCGATTGTTCCATCGCATCTGATTAACTTGCCGGATGTGATGAATCATCCAGAAGGCATCTTTTTGTTTCCTGACTTTAGTTACTGGAATGATCCAGTGATCTATACCGGTGCGATTACCTTGGCGATTGTGGCCTCACTGGAGACGCTCTTAAATCTGGAAGCGTCAGAGAAGATCGATCCATTCAAACGTGCGGCATCTCCCAATCGTGAATTGTTTGCGCAAGGGACAGGGAATACGCTGTCGGGTTTTCTGGGCGGCATGCCGATCACCTCCGTGATTGTGCGCAGTTCAGTCAATGCCAGTTCGGGTGCGCGGACGCGCTTCTCGGCGATCTTTCATGGCTTTTTGCTCATCATTGCGGTGTTGGCACTGCCGAGTCTGATCAATACCATTCCGCTGTCTGCTTTGGCTGCGATCCTGATCCTGACCGGCTTTAAACTGGCGAGTCCTGCGCTGTTTTATCAGATGTACAGCGAGGGCTGGAAGCAGTTCTGGCCATTCGTGGTCACGGTTGTGGCGATCATTTTCACCGACCTGCTGGTCGGGATCATCATCGGTCTGGTAATCAGCATGGGCTTTATCCTGCATAGCAACTTGCGCCGCGGGGTACATACCATCAAGGAGCATCATGTTGGTGGTGATGTGACACGCTTGCAGTTGGGTTCGCAGGTGAGCTTTTTGAATCGCGCGGCATTGTCCTCTTCTTTAAACGGTCTGCCGAATCATGCCAATGTCATCATTGACGCCAGCATCACCGACTATATCGATCCGGATATCTATCAGCTCATCATTGATTTCCGTGATCAGGAAGCGGTGATGCGCCATATCAAGGTCAGTCTAATCGGCTTTAAAAAGCACTACAGCGAGATGGAAGATCAGGTGCAGCATGTCGATGTCAGTACCCGTGAGGTGCAAACGCAGCTCACCCCTGCACAAGTGCTGACGATATTAAAAGAAGGCAATCAGCGCTTTGTCAAAGGCGAGCGTCTGCACCGGGATATGGCGCATCAGGTCAGCGCCACCTCAAGTGGACAGCATCCCATTGCTGCCGTGCTGGGCTGTATGGATTCACGCTCACCGACGGAATTGATCTTTGATCTGGGTGTGGGTGACATCTTCAGTATGCGCATCGCTGGCAACATCGCAGGGCAAAAAGTACTCGGCTCCATGGAGTTCGCCTGTAACCTGAAGGGCAGCAAGTTGCTGGTGGTACTGGGTCATACCGACTGCGGCGCGGTCACTGCGGCCTGCAAGATGGCGTATCAAAACGTCGATGTTGCACAGTCCAAAGAAGCGCCGCACATCAAATATATCATTGGTCCAATCATGCAGGCAGTACAGCAGGAGCGGGGGATCGATGGTGATGAGGGCGTCACGACTGACTTTGTCAACCGTGTGGCGATTCGTAATGTGCAAAATACGATGATCTACATCCGCAACAACAGCGATGTGCTGCGCGGCATGATTGAGCGCGGTGAGGTAGCGTTGGTCGGTGCGCTCTATGACGTGGGCAGTGGAGAGGTGACCTTCTTTGAGGAAACCGCGGAGATCACCCAGATCCACAAGCCGGCGCTATTGCCTGCCTAATCCTGATGCAGATGCCCTCTTTTTATCCTTAAAAAGCGGGCTATCGATCCCTGTTGAGGTCTTCACTATTGCATCGTTTGCAGTCGCTTTGAGCGTTGCAAAGATAATGTGAAGTCGTCAACGGTGTCGATTAATTTAAGATTATATGGGCTGTCAATATTGATTTTAAATTAATGCAATAATGGATAATATTTTTAAGGAGTGCTGATTGTGCAAAAATGATTTATTTGCGCAGTAGGTGGGCTATTTTTAAATAAAAATAAATGAATGATAAGTAATTTAAACTATTGTTTTATATCGTATATTTAATTTTAATTAATTCCATAATGTTTGCTTATGTGTGATTTCATATAATCCATATTGTCGATTTGGATATACAAAATATACCGAATATACGTGTGATTAATAATTCGGGTTTATATGTGTATTTTTTATATATGAATGGTGTGTTTTGTCATTATGCTGTCATATATCCCTTAGAGTAGATCCTGTTGTATCGGAGCTGATCTGACGCGATTAAGGTTATGAGGTCGTGATGACCGATTGAATTTAAGTGCCGTACAGCTTGGCATTGTTGTCGAGACTATTATTAGGATGCATCATGAAACATTTTTCGTTGAAAGTATTATTAGGCGTGGTTGTTGGGCTGGCTGCAAGTGTGAATGTGCAGGCGGAAGAGGGGAAAGTGATCCCAGGTGTGGCAGGGATTACCTTGTCATGTGAAGGCTCGACAGGCGGCGCCTGCGAAGCCAATGTGATTAAGCCAGTACAGGGCGTGCACTATAACTATCATTGGGAAGGTCGTGATGTCAGCTTAAAGCCAATCGCCGGCACCAATAAGGCACAAGTCGCCTGCTTGAGCAAAAACCGCTCGGGTACACTGACGGTGCATGTGCAAACCACCGATGGTCCATACAGCAAGCAAGTGCTGAAGGCTGACTCAGCCAATACGCTGGCCACGATTCCAATCCACTGCCAAGTGAATCCGAATCCAGCGCTGAGCCCGATCCCACAGGGCTAAGTCTGATGCGTCGGTTGGCTGGAGATGGCGGGCGTTGAACCCACGTCCGCAAGATAATTGTTGTAATGTCAAAAAAAACCACTGCTTGCAGTGGTTTTCTGGTTTTTATAAGAAGGCCGTTTGACTGGTGATGGTGGCAATGCGCGGATTGCCATTATCGCCGCTGAGGCTGATCTTCAGATCGTTCAACTGTCCGGCCTTGTTGCCGAAGAGCACACGGCTCTCGTTCTCCTGTAAGGTCACGACAGCTGCGCCATTGACGATATTGGCGGTTAGATTTTTGATCTCGTAGTGATCATCAGATGCAAAGTGCCATGTGGCTTTCAACTGCTGGAGATAGTCGGCTTTGCTCAAGCTAAAGGTTTGCGCGGGGGCGGCTTGTGTCCACAGCACTTTGATCACCACGTGGTCATCAATCATCCGGCTCACGGTTCCCAGATCGTGTTGTTGTATGGCTTGATAGAAAGTGACGATGAAACGGGCGGCGGTATCAGGCTTGATTTCTTCGGCATGGGTTTGACCTGATAAGGCGCATGCGGTCAGTAGGGCGATGGAGATAAGAATTTTTTTCATAGTTGCTCCTGAGTTACACGGTGTGGCGTATCGTGGGGATGACTGCGATGGTCGTGATAGAGACGCCATACCCATTGTCCCACTAGACGGGCACGCAATTCCGCGCGTTGCTGCTGAGCGACCTGAGGTATGCGATGGTCGGACCACGGACTGTTGTTTGGACCAATCAGGGGGGCCAGCATGCTGGCCGCAGTGAGATCGGCGAGGGTAAAGTGATCGCCAACGAGATAGCGATCTGCGCGACCCTGCAATAGTTGCTCGATCTGTTGCAAGGCGTTTTGAATGTATAGCCAAGAATCGGAAATCCTTGGTTCATAAACCTTGAATGTACGCCGAATCATCAATCTAAGTAGAGGTCTGCTGTATGCAGCGAGTATCTGCTGCCAGCGTGTATAACCTGTAAAACCGAAGAAAATGTCGCTGACTTCAGGACTGTCGACGACCATACTCCAGCAAAAGCGGCGGACATGATCCCCCAGCGTATCGAACTCTTCCTCAAGTTTTAGCACCTGTTGTCTGACGATGGGGTCATTGGGCAATAGCGGAGATTCTGGGTAGTGGTGCTCAAGGTAAAGTGCGATCGTTGTCGAGTCCCCCACTGTTTGTCGTTCATCGCAGAGTATGGGCAGGCAACGCTGACGTGCCAGACGCCAGGCCATAAATGCATGTGGACCCGGCAGCAAGTCGCGACAAGTATAATTCAGCCCTTTGGCATCCAGATTCCAGCGGGTTTTCTCGCAGTAGAGCGAGAGCGGGAATTGATAGAGTATGCGCTTACTCTTGTCCATCACTGCACTCCGATTGTTCAGGCTCTACACGGCAGCGAATTTTTTTCATCAGGGTCATCATCTTGGGATCGTAGATGCCCTTTTGCGTCATGCTGATGCGAGCTTGGCGCATCATCTCTCGGTACTTGGGCGCGTCGCCATCGGGAGGGGGAAAGAAAAACAGAATGTCATCTTCGGCGCTGCGGATGGTTTTGAGCGTGGGATCAAACAGTCCGTAGAAATATGCGCGTGATTGCTGACCAAAGCCCGCGGGAAATTTTTCAGGGTGGATCACCATCTGGAAGGTAAGCTGCGCCACAGGCATTTTTAAGACGGCACCCGCGCTGCCCACACCTTTGTACAGTTCCAGCGGTAGATAGGCCACGGCAGGGGATGCGGCGGCATCGACTTGACCATTATTGAATTTTCCGGCGAAGGTGGTGACGTCACTGGCAACCGCTTGGGCTCCGATGCGTTCTGCCATCACCAACTGCGCTTTGTCATCGTCGAGTACCGCTATCTTGCGTCCCGCCATTTTTGCCACGCTATTGATACGGCGATCCCGCAGAAAAATATAAGCGGCACCAAGGGGCATTAGACCCGCCACTTCGTAGTTGCCAGCGGTCATCAGCTTACTGGCTTCGGGGCGCGCTAAAGTACTGATCAGCAATTTCAACTGCGGATAGTCGGGCAGCCCCCCAATAGAGTCGATGCTGCCCGTAAAGGCATTGAACTGACGGGCCCGAATACCCGTGAGTAACACCGCGTCACATTGCTCCACTTTGAAGTCTTCTGCGGCCACACGCTCGGCGACATAGGAGCGGATGGTGATATTGGCGCCCCATGCCTTGGCTTGTGCGGCGTAATCGCGCATGGCCAGCGCCAGCGGTCCTTGCGCGCCGACCATGTCAAAAACACAGAAGGTCTGCGCTTGTGCAGAGCCAGCCGCGAGCAGAGCCATGGTGAGGATGCTACATCCGGTTTTCATGCCCGTAATTCCTTGAGGTCAGGATGGATGATTTTTAGGCTAGCAGATGCAATTTAAATATTCAACATGTTGAATAGTAAATTTGATGAATATAAGCGAATGCGAAAATTCCTACAAACCGATCGATTGGGTTGTCGATGCGACCCACTTTTTATTGTTTAAAGCACTGGACACGACTCAAACCCTCGAATGAGGGCGGCTATCGATGGATTGGTATAGCGTCAGCGGCTGGGATTTTAACTTTCTGGATTACTGCGTTGAATCACTTGCGTGAAGACTTGCGCATCGGCAGGTGTGATTTCTAGCCACTTTTGCTTTTGCAAAAAGACATCGACCTCCTTTGCCCATTCCAGCCAGCGTTCGATCTGACCGATCCCGTGCTTTAGCGTCAGGTAAACCCCTTCGAATTTTTCCAGAACGGCGGGAGGCAGCGATTGGAAAACAGCTTGCATACGGTAAACATCGGTCAGTGTTTTCTGATACGCCAGTTTGTGCTGCTCGAATTCTTGGACAAAGACATTGCGATCCAGCAAGTGGATCGAGGCCAGCTTGACCAGAAGGGCACTATTGATATGCGGCAGTTTGAGCGGCGCAGCAAGCCAATCCTGCATGGCTTCATAGCCTTTGGGGTTGAGCTGGTAGACCTTACGTGGTGGGCGTGGGGCATTCTCGACGATTTCGCAATCGATCAGACCATCGGTGTGTAGTTTAGCAAGGTCACGGTAGATCTGCTGGAAGCTGGCATTCCACAGATAACCATATGTGTGCTGAAAGCCTTTGACAATGTCATAGCCGCTGGCGGCACCCGTGCCGAGATAGACGAGCAGGACGTGACGTAATGACATGGCAGACCTCCGATGCAAAGAATGATGCTACCATCCATTCGTCAGATTTAATATTCAACATGTTGAATATATAAAATGCATTTGCTAACCTGAAAATCTCTTCTTTTCTGACCGTAATGGTGCTGCCATGGACGCGTATGCTGAAGTCTCTGCCTTATTGGACCCTGATCTATTGAATCCGCATCTCGCCACCAGTCCATTGCCGGGTTTGTCGCGGACGTCATGGCTATGGGCGATGCCGCTGGCACCATGGCTTGCGCTGGGTGATCCGCTTGCGGAGGGGGTGGTGACCGAACTACGTGCGCGTCAATTGCCACTCAGTCGTCCGCTGCCTGCGATTCGGCAATTGGCCAGTGAGGGTAATGCAGTTTGCCGTGATTTTTTGGCGGATATGGAAGCGGTGCCGGAATGGGTCGACTTTGACTTGATGCGACGTGGCGGTGCGATGGCGTATCGGCATTTTCCGCAGTTGATGATCGCGCTGATTCACGGCGGGTTGATGACAACCTTTGCCAGTGCCGATTCTGCGCGGATTCTTGCAGGTACGCAGCGTTTGGAGCAGAACGTGGTACGGCGGCTGTTTGAGTCTTCGACCTTGTTCTTTGGCGTGCTGGATACTGAAGCGCTCAGGCCCGGTGGTGCAGCATGGGAGATTTGTTTACGGGTGCGACTGATGCATGCCATGGTGCGAATGCGTCTGGTGGCAACGGGCGGTTGGCAGATTATTCATGGTCAGCCGATCAACCAATTGCACACGGCAGCAGGGCCGCTGTTTTTTGGGCAGATGGTACTGGAACGGCTGCGATCACTAGGCGCCAGCATCCAGCCTGATGAGCATGAAGGCTACTATCTGATTTGGCGTTATGTCACGCGTTTACTCGGTGTGCCACGGGGACTGCTGGGGGAGACTGTGGAAGAGCAGAAGGCGATAGATGCCCGCATCTTGCCGTTGTGCTTTAGCCCTGATGACAACTCCCGATTACTGGCAGAGGTGCTGCTGACAGGCTTAAAAAAACTGCCCGATGCCGAGCGGGTGCCACGGGGAGTGCACGAAGTCTTGGCGCGGCGGATGCTTGGGGATGACAAGGCGGATGCGATGGGGATTCCGCGTCATCCCATTGGGGCACGGCTTGTGGGTGTGTTTGTATTCGGGCTGCGCGTGTATAGCGGGATCGTCCGGATTCCCGGTGTGGCACGGCGTGCCGAGTCGTTTGGTCAGCACTATGTGAATAACATGGTGACGCGTGGACTGGCTGGGGTAGCAGCGGATTTTCAGCCGCATTGAAGATATAGTTTAAAACAACAACAGCCCGCAGAGTTTGCGGGCTGTTGTTTGAGAAGATAAGAGTGGCTTAACGAATATTCGCCAGTACACTGACATTCGCGTTCAACACGCGTGCATTGTCTTCTTTGGTCGTGGTACCCATCGGGATAGCTTGGGTCACACCATTGACCACTGTCGGATAGGTGACATTCGGGTTGGACCAGTAACCAAGGCGGGTACAACCGCTTGGGCAAGAAGCCGGATAGGCCATGATCGTGCGCCACGCGCTAGCGTAGTGATAGCCATGTCCGTAGGCATATGGGGTTTTGGTCGGGTCGGAACCCGTGTCATGACGTGCACCGAAGATATGACCCAGCTCATGAGCGAAGGAGTGGTTACCGACGGCACAGCTATCTTGTACCACGACAAAATCATTGGTCGTGGTCGCACCACCGATGGTGGCGGCAATCCCGCAAGAGTCCAGCCCATCTTTATTGACAATCAGGACATTCACGTCGGCTTTACTGCTGGTAATGAGGGCGTGGACATCGTCCATATAGCCGTCAGTTTTGCCCTTGAAGTCATTGAGGATGGATTGGGAGGCGGTGGTGTTTTCGGTGTAGACCACTTGAGTGGTTTTGACCAGATTGAGTTTGGCATTGACCACACTGTTAACATAGCTTTGGTTGGCATCATCGACCGCAAGCTGGATATGCGCAAGCAAGGCATTGGTATCGGCATAGAGTGCCAGTACGGCTGGGGTATAGGCAACGAGGACGTCAATCACGGGTGTGACTGCCGCAGCGGTGACCGTGGCTTTCGGTTTGGCGCTGTTTATGGTCGCTTGAGTGATGGGACGCAGCACATCGGAGAAGATGGGGTTGATGGCTGGCGTACTGTCAAACCCCAGTGGCTCATCGCGCGGGTATTTGGATTGATCGATCTCAACGAGGGCATGCAGACCACTGCCGAGAGATTTCAATTGATAGACTTTGCCTGCTTTATGGATGATCCCTTCAACCGCATCGCCATGCACACTGAGTAGGGCATAGCCTTCCTTGGTGGTGCCGAACCAAGAGTAATCGCTGGCGCTACGTTTATTGATTCTTTTGCGAGTAGCGACTTCTGTATCGGCGCTGCTCAGGTTTAAGTCGAGACTGGCTTGATCAAGAGTGGCGGTGTTGATGTTAACGAGGCTATAGCCTTTGGTGGTGGCATTGCCTTGGATACGGCTCAGTTGTTTGGACTGAATACTAGCGCCTGCGGTGAGTCCCTGACGCGCTTGCGTCAAGAGATCAGGCGAGACTGGGCTAAACAGCGGTGCTGCGTAGACGGAGGTTAGGGTGGCTGAGGACAGGACGATGCCTGCGATCATCTTGGATAAGAGTTTCATGCGTTATAAATCCTATGCTTTTAAAATATGGATATAGACGTATCGTCGCCAGATACGGTTAAAAAAATAATGCAGCTTAAAACGTTGTTGCTATCAATCTTTCTATCTTTGTTTCTATAGTCATGTAGCGTTCGGCATGGAATAAATCATGCCGTGTCGATAGTAGCGTAAATTTTAAACATGTAAATAGTTAAGTAAATTCCTGATTTTAAGTTTACCTTTTGGTATGTCTATGTAAGATATGAGATTAATATGGAGTATATGGATCGTCATATATCGATATGAAAAAGAATCAGAAATTTTGAATAGTGGGTCATGGTTTTAATAGGATATCGAGGATTGGCTTGACTTCTAATACCATATAGATAACAATTGTTATCAGATGTGGACGATTAGATGATAAAAACTAAAGGTGTCCGTCAAAGTTGGACAAGGATCCTCTAAAGTAGGACGATCAAAATATCCTGTGAAGAATTGAGGAAAATAAATGTCAACGACAGAGTCGAGAGTATATGGCGGGCGAAGCTTTGAGGATCGTCGTGCAGAACGTCGACAGCATTTGGTCAATATTGCTATTCAGGCATTTGGGCAACGTGGAGCACGTCTGGTTACCGTACGAGAAATCTGTGCGGAAGCCAAGTTTACCCCGCGCTATTTTTATGAATCGTTTGCCACATTAGAGCAATTGTTTGAGGCCGCATTTGAGCAAGTACTCCAGCAGTTAGGCATGCGCATGAAAGAGGCAATGGCAGGATGTATGGAACCCAATCCTGAAGCACTGCTTAAGCAGGCTTTTACGGCCTATTGCCAATTCTTATTTGAAGATCGTGCAGCTGCACGCGTTTTGTTGCTTGAAGTTTATGGCATGGGAATGGACATGGATCGCCATATCAGCGAGTTTTTGCAAAATTTTGGACCCTATTTTCAGCAGATGATTATGGTTGCAAATGCCCGTAGCCAAAGACCCGCATCCAGTGTCGGTCTAGTCCTGACAGGTTTGACAGGTGCGATCATCATGATTGGTACACGCTGGGTTGTCACGGATTGCAACGCATCGATTGAAAGTGTGGTGGAGAGCTGTTTGGCAGTGTGGCTGCCATAGAGCAATAAGCGGTTTGCCTGAGCCGACCTACGTAGTGTTATCCAGAGTGTTTATATATGCAAAATACATCGATTTCTAGTTCTGCCCTCACACAATCCTTTACGTTGCCTAATGGCATAACGATTAAAAACCGTCTTATCAAATCCGCTATGAGCGAGACCCAAGGCACCGCTCATAATCGGGTGACGCCTGCGTTAGTTCGTCTTTATAGGCGTTGGGCTCAAGGTGGCATTGGTCTGGCGATAACGGGTAATGTCATGATTGATCGTAAAGCGATTGGCGAACCCGGGAATGTTGTTGTGGAGGACGAGCGGGATTTGAAGCTGTTACGTGAATGGGCACAGGCAGGCACCCATAACAATACTGCTTTGTGGATGCAGATCAACCATCCAGGTAAACAAGCTCCTCGTGGTCTCAATCGGGAAACGGTCTCTCCCTCCGCAGTGTCTTTTGGTTCCGAGTTTCAGGCATTCTTTGCGACCCCGCGTGCGCTGACAACGTTGGAAATTCAGGATCTGATACAGCGTTTTGCGACGACAGCCCGTATCGCGAAGAAAGCAGGATTTAGCGGCGTACAAATTCATGGTGCTCATGGTTATCTGGTCAGTCAGTTTCTCTCACCACTCCATAATCAGCGTACCGACCAATGGGGTGGCAGTGCGGAGAATCGTCGTCGTTTTGTTCTTGAAATATTCAAGGCAATCCGAGTGGTTGTGGGTCCTGATTTTCCGATCAGTATTAAACTGAACTCTGCGGATTTTCAGCGCGGTGGTTTCGGTGAAGAGGAGTCGCTGGATGTGATCCGTGCTTTAAGCGAGGTGGGCATTGACCTGATTGAAATCTCAGGCGGAACTTATGAAGCTCCCGCAATGGCAGGCCGAAAAAGTGCCCCCGCTAAAGCATCAACACAAGCCCGTGAAGCGTATTTTTTAGAGTTTGCTGAAAAAGCGCGTACCACAACGTCTGTTCCAATCATGGTAACGGGAGGCTTTCGCAGTCTTGGGGGAATGCAAGCGGCTCTGGAGTCGGGTGCAGTGGATTTTGTTGGTCTGGCACGAAGTCTTGCGATTGAGCCTGATTTGCCACAACGTGTCTTGGCGGGTTTAGAGCCGCGTTATCAAGTTAAACCAATAAAAACAGGTATCGCTTTTGTGGACAAAATGGCGCTCATGGAGGTGGCATGGTATGCGCGTCAGTTAAAGCGATTGGCGCATGGACATGAGCCACGTCCGCATGAGTCTGCGCTGTGGTCTTTGTTGAATACTTTACTGACCAATGGATGGGGAACGTTCAAAACCCGTTTAAGGGCGTAAATCATTCAGACTAGGTAAACCGGGCAATGAAATCCTGCATGCGTTTGGGAATGGTCTTAAAGTCTTGATAGTTTCTTGCAATATAGAGACTGGATTGAGGCAGCCATGCATGCAAGGTTTCTGCGGTGGCTGTTGGATGAGAACGATCATCCGTCCAGCCGATGATGGCGATAGGGATATCCTTTAATGCGGTCAGTTGCTCACGGGTTGGTAGATCACTGACGGCTACACCACGCATGAGATTCCACAATGTCAATCGACTACGGGTTGCCAGACCTTCGGAGAGAGCGTGCAGTTTTTCTTTCTCCGCAGTGACCAGCCACGGCGGTAACATACGCTCCATATTACTACTGGTCAGAGATGATAATCTTGAACCGCCGAGTAATCCTCCCGCGACAGCTAGACCGCGATAAAGTCGTTTCTGGGTGATACGGCTTTGCCATGCTGTGGGAGGAATGACCAGTAGCAATGCCTTGATGCGTTCAGGTGCCTGTATCGCAGCATACAGAGCTGTCGCACAGCCCATTGAGTCTCCAGCCGCAATAAATTGCTCATGATGAGTGAGGCTGGCTACTGAGAGCATATCTCGTCCCAATTGATCCCAATGATAATCTTGAGCACGCAATGAGGATCTGCTGGCACCATGCCCTCGTGCATCATAACGAATCAATTGTATGTTTTTGGGAAAGGATGACCATTCAAACCAGTCGATTTGATCTTCTACAGCCATACTCATCAATAAGCCATGTGCCCAGATGAAGGGCGTGCCGATACCTGTCACCTGTATGTTTAAATCAAGGTTGGGCCTGTTCATCCGTTTACTCAGATAGTGATTGATTTTTGGGTCATAACCCCTGTATCAAAGATATCGGGATTAGCTGACTTTGGATGGTGTCCACTCGCTTGCGAGTGGCAAAATGTGAACCCATCTGTCCAGGATCTCTGCGGTTACCGCTTCATCTCTGGGATGATAATCTGATTTCATATAGTTTAAGAAAAATGCGCCTAGGGATTGTAAGTTTGGTAACGTCCCCTGCCTTGCACAGTGCAGATAGGTAGTGATTCTTGAGCGACGCTTGACCATGCTAGGGTCTTGATGCATAAAATGACTGGCTCCACGCGGCCACCAGTAAAACATGAATACTAAGGTCAATACACCCCAAAAACGGCGAGATGCCAAGTTGCCCGACATCTGATTATACACATCAAAAGCAACATTGCGATGTTCAATCTCTTCCATAGAATGCCAAATGAGCAAATCCAATACGGCTTGATCGACCCCAGCTTTTGAGAGCATGTCATGATTTTCCAGTACCCATTTGGCAAGGAATAACGTCATATGCTCAAGACCTGAAGTAATGGATAAGCGCTGATTCAGCCACCAGCGTTCTAAAGGTTTTAGCCAAGGATACTGCTGTAGATTGTGATCTCCTAGTACGACATCAAAGAACCACTCATAGTCCTTGAGAAACGAGTCAATCTCTGTTCCACCAGCAGCCAGATGTTCACGCGCGCCAATATGCGTGCGCGCATGTGTCGCTTCTTGCCGCATGAACGCTTTCATGTCAGCCACGAGTGTTTGATCTTGGATTTCCGGTAAAGCTTTATTAAACAGTTTGCAGAACCAGAATTCGATATGCACCAGAAGATGCATGGCATTGATATAGTGTCCTGCTTCGGGTGCTTGCTTGAGTGCATGCAGTGGAGTCTGACTCCAATCGAGTTTTATTTTACGCGGCAGGATGGCGGACGGTTGAGTTGCTGTTTTCAGGATGGTTGTCATGATCCACTCCAGTGTGTGGGTGTACTTTTCATTTGAAAATAAGATAACGTGTGTTATCAGTTTATATCTGATAACGCTGTGTGTCAATTTTAAGAGAGATTGTTTTGTTGCAGCTGTGTCCATCTTTATTTCAGTAGTGAACTGACTTAATCTGTTGCTTTCCTGCAACCATCCCTTGATCTTTAAATCCTGCAAACACACTATTCATTTATTCCCTTTGAGCGTTTCCGCCTGTGAATCGGACATCTCAAAGACAAAAAACATGGATATAAGAAGACAGGAGAATGACCATGAGCAGTTCACGGATTAACCTTGGTAAGGCATCGCAAGAGATGTATCAAGGCGTCGCACAGCTTGATAATCTGGTGACTGAGCAACTTGCACAAGCGGGAATCAAAGAGGGCTTTGCCCATCTCTTGCGTCTGCGCGCCTCACAGCTCAATCAATGCGCTTACTGTGTGCGCTTACTGTGTGCGTTTACATGGCAAAGATGCCGAAGAGAGCGGCGAGAGTCGCGACCGGATCAATGTGCTGCCAGCATGGCGCGAGACGGGATACTTCACGGTGAAAGAGCGTGCGGCTTTGGCGCTGATTGAGGCGGTTACGCTGATCTCTGTGGGACAAGTGCCTGATGCCGTCTATGATGAGGCGGCGAATGTGCTGTCGCAAGCGGAGGTCGCTGCGATCGAATGGCTGGGTGTGGTGATCAATGCGTGGAACCGTATTGCGATTTCGAGCCGTTATCCAGTTAAGCCTTGATTGCCAGCGTTTAATCACAAAAGCCCCCTCATTCGATGAGGGGGCTTTTGTTTGTGAGTGGCTAGGTGTGGAGATTCAGCATGACCGCATTAAAACGTATAGGTCAGCTTGCCGTAGTAATAACCACCGTTAATGCCAATTGGTGAAAAGCTCGGCAGATCACGTCCGGCTAAGAAGCTGCCTTGGGCTTGTTCAATCGCGAGTAACTCCCCGTTCACTTTGTTGGGGTATTGATTAAAGAGATTGTTTGCCCCGATCGCTACGGTGACCGATGGGGTAATCCGATTGGCGATTTCTAAGTCGGTAATGAACTTGGTTGAAATGGTGGATTTGTAAAAGGTCTGACCATCGGGTGCCGCCGAGTATTCCGAAGACGGTCCGTAAATGGATTCTCGTAAACTAACCGTCCAAGGACCATTACGATACAGTGCGCCTAAGTTGACACGGTACTTGGGCGTTGCAGTTTCAAGGTCTGAAATAGCCGCTTGGTCGAGCAAACGCTGCGGCGCGAGTTGGCTGGGGATTTGGTTGATTTTGACGACATCCGTGGTGTTGTAGCTGGCGGCGACAGACCAATCGACCCGGCCATAATCCTGATAGTCACTGGCATAGTTAAACACCAGCTCGGCACCTTTGGTGCGGGTATCAACCGCATTGGAGAAGATACTGATCCCAGTCTTGGTCACACTGGGGTCCAGAATATTGCCATTGGCAATGATCGCACTGCGCACCGCAGGCGAATTCACTGCGTAGCCTGAACCATTGAGCGTGCCACTGTTGACGATACGATCTCGGATATCAATCTGATAGGCATCTAGGGTAATGGTGGCTTTCGGGATCGGTTTAAACACAAATCCGACGCTATAGTTTTGCGATTTTTCTGGCTTTAAGCCATTGATGCCGATCAGTGCGGCTGCGGGAGCGTTCGGCGGCAATTGCACCGTGGCGGAGTCTGGCCTGACGTTGGTCGCGGAGTAGTATTCTTCGGCTAAAGTCGGTGCGCGAAAACCGTTGCTGACCGTGCCACGGATGGCGAACTCGGGCACAAAGTCATAGCGCGCCGTGAGTTTGCCCACGCGTGTACTGCCAAAGTCACTGTATTTTTCATAGCGCCCTGCCAGATCGACTTTGAGCTTCTCCAAGGGGTTCGCTGCCAGATCGACATAGAGCGAGGTATTGTTGCGGCTATGATTGCCCGCGTCAGTCGCTAAAAAACCCGGGAAGGCTTGCGAGCCTTCTTTGTAGGTCGATGCGGGATCACCCTGACCAATGGCATAGGTGTCTTTGCGATATTCGGTGCCGAATGCTAAATTGATCGGCTTGGCCAAGCCAATGTCAAATTCACGACTGACGTCTAGATTGGTCGTCCACTGGGTCGTTTTGAATTTGCCGACATGAAACTCCGTCGGGGTTGAGCCAGTATCTTGGTAGAGTGAGATATTGGCGGTATTGATGTTACCCAGTTCATCGCTATCACTGCCGTACGTGGTCGACAGATCCCAGTGCCACTTATCCCAGAGCCGACCTTTGATCCCTGTGGTGATGGCGAAGTCCTTTTCGTCTATCGTTTCACTCGGCACAAAGCCATTGGGATACAGTGCTGGCAGAGCATTGGGTAGGCGGTAGATTTCATAGGCGTTGGATGTCTTTTCACCATAAGTCCCAAAGCCATAGAGCTGTAGATCCTCGTTTAGATCAATGCCCGCATTGACTGAGAATAGATTGAGATGGTATGCCGCATCACCCACCACGGGGCTGAGGTTGGGGTAGCCGGGTACGCTGGTGAGGTGGGGCATCGCTGCAATATTGGCCGGACTGGTCACGCGGGGATCGATGCTACTGCGCACGCTGTGGCCATGGAACTTGGTTTCCGCTGTCACGTTGATAAAGCTTGAATCGGTTGGCGCAAAGCCAGCATTGACGGAGGCATCCGCCGTTTTGCCACCACCATCAATATATTGTCCGCCGGTGGTTGAGACGCTGCCGCCACTGGCATCCTTTTTAAGAATAATATTGACGACCCCTGCAATCGCATCGGTGCCGTATTGCGCGGCTGCGCCGTCTTGCAGGATTTCAATATGGTCAATGGCCGCAATCGGGATCAGGCTTAAATCTGTGGCGGCTGAGCCATTAAAGGGCCCGTTAAAGGGATTGCCATCTACTGCAAGATTGGCATTGGTATGGCGGCGTTTGCCATTGATCAGTACCAGCGTATCATTGGGATTCAAGCCACGTAACTGTGCGGCGAGCGTGAGGCTTGCCGTATCCCCACCTGCTGCTTGTGCGGTAAAAGACGGCACATTTTGCGCGAGTGCTTGCACTAAATCGGGTTGTCCAGTGCGCTTGAGTGTCGCCGCATCGAGGACGGTGATCGGTGATGCGCTGTCCACTGCTTTTAAGCCACTGACACGGCGTACGCCCGTGACGACGACGGCTTCAACGGGGTTTTCGCTGGGTGCAGCCGTGGTTGTTGAAGTCGCCGGTGTCGTGGATGTCGTAGTCTCGGCGTATACGACGCCTGATTGCAACGCGAGGATGAGCGCGCCGACAGACATAGAGAGGGGCAACGGGCTGGCGGGTCGCGTTTGCATGGATCTGTGCAACAATGTTTTTTGGGTTGTGAGCGGTGTCTGGCGTAGAGATACCCCATCATTTCTACGGAAAGCGTTAAACATAAATCGAAACCCTAGGTGTCTAAAAAAGAAAAGTAGTGAATATTTACCGTTTAGTAAAAAAATTAACTCAAATCTATTCTTGATTAAATCGCCAGTGCAGGCAAACACGTATTTTTGATAACGTTATCTGTGGCATGGGGATGCTTAGTATCTTGGTATGCATTTGCAGTTTGGGGTGGATAAGTACGAACCTCTGCTTCGATCTAAACGTTTCATGCACAATGTACTTTTCAATTGTTATACATAAAAATTGAAAACCTCATTAAGTTTCCTTTATAAACATTGTTATAGATAAACCATTCTGTCCAATTTTTATGGGGAAACCATACGGATGACAAGCACTTTGCCCACAGGGATTCGGTCAAGGAACCTGACGATTGATTTTTTACGCGGTATCTCGATTTTAGTGGTGCTCTTGCATCACTTTAATATTCCCTATCGAATTTCCGATACCTTCCTGAACTTCCATATCTTGGGCTTTCCGCTGATCCGCGCCATTGCCCGAAATGGTAACTATGGGGTCACGATGTTCTTTGTGATTTCAGGATTTCTGATTACCTCGCATGCAATAAAGCGCTGGCAGAGTCTGGAGCGGGTTCATATCTGGTCTTTTTACGGCATGCGCATCGCCAGAATCATCCCCAGCTTGCTGTTGCTGCTGGTTATCGTCAATGGCTTGAGCTTGCTTGAGCTTAAACCCTTTTTGAATGATGACTATAACGGCGCACCCTTCTCTTATGCATTAGTGAACTTTGCATCGCTTACCTTCTGGATGAATGTGCTGATCATCAAGTATGGTTGGGTCAACTATGCGCTGGGGGTGCTGTGGTCATTGTCGGTGGAGGAGGTGTTTTATCTAAGCTTCCCGATTGCCTGTTTGTTTTTAAGGAAGTCGAAATATTTGGTTTTGTTTTGGCTGGTGTTTATCATCATCGGGCCGATCTATCGTTCTTATCATCAGGATGCGGATACTGAAGCCTATCTGTATGCGTATTTCTCAAGTTTTGATGGCATTGCGATTGGCTGCTGCGCGGCGGTGCTGGCGAATACGCTTGCGGTTAAGCGTATTGTTTTTAATCCCTCTATCAGCAAATTTATCCAGATTGTCACGATCATCACCATGGTGGTGTTTTATTTGTATGCCTCGATTGGCGATAATAATATCTGGGGCGTGACCTTCATGTCGTTTTGCACAGCGATTCTGTTGGTGGGTAGCGTATTAAAAAACGGCAGCGTAAAAAGTGATGATCAGTTGCCTGTGCCTAAGCAGAATATCGTAGCGCGCGCTATCCGCAGTCTGGGTAAACGCAGCTATGAGCTCTATCTGTTTCATCTGGTGATCTTGGGGTTGATCAAGGTGTTTTATCCACCAGCATCGGTGGTGGGCAATGAGAAGGCTCTACTGCTGGTGGTCTTTGCGGTGGGCAGCTTGATTCTAAGCTATGCGATTGCCCGACTGTATTCCGATCCGCTCAATCGTTATTTCAGACACAAGCTGATGAAGAAAGAGCGAGGCGAGCAGATTGTGGAGTTTCGGTGATTAAAAGCACTCTGACCTGAACCCTCTCCTAGGGAGAGGGCATGTATTGTCGTCGATAGTTGCAGCTTCATTAGCCGAGAACGTTATGAGTCGATGCCAGATTAAAAGATGCCCGGAATTAACCACCAACTGCGTTTTTTATACGCAGCCCATGTCGGATAGCGCGACATGCTGGCTTCCTTCATAACCATGTTTACCGCAAACATGGTCCCCCAATAATAAGCGAGCACCAGTACTGGGAGCCAGTGCCATGTCATGAGGGCGAAACTGCCATAAATCATCATCTCACCCAAATAATTAGGGTGACGGATATAGGTGAACATACCATTGGTAATCAGTCCGCGTGCTGCGCGAAGTTGAACATATTTCTGTGTGTCGGCACCAAAAACGATGACACAACCCAGTAAACATATAGAGATACACAAGGCGAACCACGCATTGTCTGGCAGGGGATAGTGCGGATTGGCGATACCCGAAATGAGTAACCAGCCGATCATCCAATACAACGCTAAGCCAATGAACCCCCAAATCGCACTGGGAATGGTACAGCGCGGTTGCCAGTTGGGGTCAGGGAATGCGATATCTTTGAGGAGCCAGACCAATCCATAGCTGCCATGCAGCGCAAGATAAACCCAAGCGGCCGTTGAGGTGGCCCACGGCGTTTTATCCGCGTAGTACCACATCAAGAAACCGAAGAGAAAAAAGCTGCCGCCTTTTTGGAGGTTGATGATCCACGCCAACTTGAAGGGTCGTGGACCACCACCGATATTGAACAGCATCCAGTCGTTCAATTTGCGCATGGACTGTGCCCAATGCGGGGCGGTCGTTGCTTGTAAACCTGAGCCTTCGTTTTTTTGGGTTTCCATCATGGAATCCTTATTATTAAGTGTTGATCATACTAGGCTTGCTGTGTGCAGTTTTCAAGCAAGATGATGGCACAGGGGATTTCGTTTAAGGAATGGGTCAACGACCTCATCATCTCAAGAAGGGAGAGGCGTGCTCTACTCTGGCATGGGCTTGATCGGATTTTCCATCTGCAAATACCCCACTACCATCTGGGTCAAACCGTCGATGATCTCTTGCTCTTTGATCATGCTCTGCGGCGCATTTAAGTGTTGGGTCATGGTGAATAGCGTGCTGTTCACAATGATAAAAAAACGGACGTGCAGATTCTCAATCGGGTACTTCTGGTAGAACTTCAGGAAATAAAGTCGCCCAAAATCCAGTGAATAATTCTGCATGGTGTCGATCATCTTCTGGATCGGCAGACGGTGCCAGTTGCGTGCAATCTCTAAATATAAGCCATCTTCCTGCCGAAACAGACTAAAGCCAAACAGGATCGACTCATGCACGATGTGGGCAAGGTCATCGGAGTCCAGATCGACAACCAGTTTATGCAGGTTTTCGATCATTTCACGGGTCTTTTGTTCAAGCAAGGCTTCGATCAGCGCTTGTTTGTCATCGAAGTACTGATACAGCGAGCCGACGCTGACGCCGGCAACCTCAGCAATCTTGGGCGTGGTCACGCCTTCCAGACCGTACTTGGTGACACAGCGAGCGGTCGCTTCGATCAGGGTCTCGACCATCTGTTGGGAGCGTTCTTGTCTGGGACGTTTGCGCATATGAGGGTGCTCACTGCTTTTATATTTGTCGGTGATGCCTATTGGCGAATGAAACGCGAATTGAATACGAATATATATTCGTATTATTGTCGGTGGAATGCAACCTTTACTGGATGAATCGCATGACTGCTTCTATCGACATCAGTGGTGCACGTCCGCATCGTGCGGAGTCTTTTTCTCAATCTCAACAAACACCGTTCAGTTTGAAACTGTTCCAGCCTTTGCTCGGCCGACGTCTTGCGCCGAATCAGCGGGAATATCGCGCGCTGATTTCGGGACTCATGACCGGTGATACGGTTATGGATGAGTTCGTGGAATGGATGTTTAACACCAATCCTAAAAATGGCAAACAGAAGTTTGATCAAGCATTGCACCATGGTCTACATACGGTCAAGGATTGTCCAGAATCGCTTAGTAAGCTGTTTCATCATTTGGAGCAGACGCCTGCATGGGTTGATGCTGGGCTGATTGATGATGCGATCACCTTTATTCATGGCACGGGCACCTATGCCAATTATGTGCTGCGCGATGGAGCACTGATGGGCGGTTATTTATTGTCAGGTTTTAATCAGGCATTGGTGCTGACGGGTGCACTGAATAAAGGCGCACCCAAACGGGTGGGTGAGACTTATAAATGGTGGATCGATTGTACAGAAGCGCAAGGCATGAGCCGCTTTGGCCCTGGCTTTAAATCGACAGTGCATGTGCGTTTTATCCATGCGCTGGTGCGTCGCAATCTGACACGGGGCGACAAGTGGGATCCCGATGAGTGGGGGGCACCGCTTTGTCAGGTGGATATGGCGGCGACTAATCTGGCGTTCTGTGTGGTGTTCCTCACGGGTCTGCGTGCCTTTGGCATCTTTGCGACCGCGCATGAGTCGAAGGCGGTAATGCATCTGTGGCGCTATGTTGGTTGGCTCATGGGGGTGGATGATCAGTGGCTGGTGGACAGTGAGCGTGCAGGTGCGGTGTTGCTCTATCACACCACCAAGACTCAGTCGCCTCCAGATTGGACCAGCAAAGAAATGGGGCAGGCTCTGTCTTTAGAACCGCTTAGCCGTCACTTTAAACACTTTGAGTCGGTGCAGCGTTTATATGCTTACCATAAGCATCTTAGTATCAATCGTTTTTTTCTCAATCGAGAAAAGATGGGTCAACTCGGATTACCGACCAAAACACTGCCATGGTTTCCGCTGATTACCGCACCGACCAATGTGCTGCGCTATACCGCACAGCGGGCTATCCCGATTCTGCGACCACGCTTGCAGCGTCGTGGGCGGCAAGCACAGCTCAATATGCTGGCGCTGTTTGGTGAGCATGGTCAGGGGACGATTCAACCTGACAAGCATCATCCGGCCCATGTCTAGGAGCGAAGTGCTCAAATAGTGACTTACGCGGTCAGAGTGATGTCATTGTGGATCAGCGCTGCGATATGAAAGACTCGAAGGAGTCAAATGGACTCTATAAGGAATATGCAAAGATGACGACCCAACTAGAAAACCTGTGCGGAAAGACCCTGTTTATTACCGGAGGCAGTCGCGGGATTGGACGTGCGATTGCACTGCGTGCGGCAGCCGATGGTGCCAATGTGGTGATCGCAGCTAAGACTGCGGTGGAGAGTGACAAGCTGGTCGGCAGCGTGTATAGCGTGGCGGAGGAAGTTGTTGCGGCAGGCGGCAAAGCGCTGCCGCTTATCGTTGATGTCCGTGATGCCGATCAAGTGATTGCGGCAATGGCACAGGCGGCTGCGCACTTTGGCGGGATTGATATTCTGGTTAATAACGCAGGTGCGATTAACCTGATGGGTGTTGAGCATACCTCGCTAAAAAAATACGACCTGATCCAGACCATCAACCATCGCGCGACCTTTATCTGCGCCCAAGCCGCGCTGCCGTACCTCAAGAAATCAAGCAACGCGCATATCTTAAGTCTGTCACCTCCCGTGAATATGGCACCGCATTGGCTGAAGCCTTTCTCGCCGTATGCCCTGTCGAAATACGGTATGACGATTCTGACGCTGGGCATGGCGGAAGAGTTTCGTGACTATGGCATCTCGTGCAATACGCTGTGGCCTGCAACGTATATTGCCACTGCTGCAGTGGCAGTGAATTTGGGCGGGGAGAACACCCTACTGGTCAGCCGTAAGCCTGAAATCATGGCGGATGCGGCCCATGCGATTCTGGCCAGTGAGCGCGGGACGGTGACGGGTCAGGCCTTTACCGATGAGGAGTCTTTGGCACGGATCGGCATCACTGATCTGACTCACTATGCCTGCTCGCCGGATCATCTCGACAGACTGCAAAAAGACTTTTTCTTAGATTAAAAAGACCTGTGATGCGCCAATGCGCACATGCAGTACTGGCTCGTGAAGTCCACGTTGTGACGTTTTTGAAGTGCAAGTGCCATGCGGTTTGCGTGGTGATGTTGAGTCGAGGACGAGGGTTTGCATTAATATTTTTTCGATGACAAACCGTCAATAACGAAAGCAAGAGGATCCATGGAATGAAAGCGAATCAACGGGTGTGTGTGATTGGTGCAGGTCCTAGCGGGATTACTGCGGCGAAGAATTGTTTGGAGGCGGGGCTGGATGTCGTCGTCTTTGAGAAGAATGACAAAGTGGGTGGCAACTGGGTGTTTAACTCCAAGACCGGTCACTCCAGCGTCTATGAAAATACCCATATCATCAGCTCGAAAGTCTGGTCGGAGTATGAGGATTATCCGATGCCGGAGGATTACCCAGACTATCCCAAACACTCGCAACTGCAAGCCTACTTTGAGTCTTATGCCAAGCACTTTGGCGTTTATGATGAGATCCGCTTTCATCATACCGTGCAGCATGTCAGTCGGCTACCGACTGGCGATTGGCAGGTTGAATTTTTGGATGCAAGTGGCCACAAGCACCATGAGACGTTCACCGCGTTGATGGTCAGCAATGGTCACCACTGGGATCCGAAATATCCTGAGTTTAAGGGCAAGTTCACGGGCAAGCTGATGCACTCGCATGACTTTAAAGGCGTGACTGAGGAGTGGCGCGGTAAAGATGTGTTGGTGATCGGTGGTGGCAACTCGGCGTGTGATGTGGCGGTGGAGTCGGCGCGGATTGCAGGCACGGTTAAATTGTCGATGCGCAGTCCACAGTGGTTTGTGCCCAAGTTTATCTTTGGTCAACCGACCGATGTGTTTGCTGCACGTAGTAAGTGGCTGCCAAGGCGCGTGCGCCAGCATTCGCTTAAAGCGGTGCTGACGCTGATGCAAGGGTCGTATAAGAAGTATGGTTTACCTGAGAATACCTGCCTGCCACTGGAGAATCATCCGACGGCAAATTCTGATCTGCTCGACTTTATCCGTCATGGCCGCATCAAACCAAGACCCGGAATCAAGAGTCTGGACGGTGGGGTAGTGGAGTTTACCGATGGCACGCGCGAGCGCTTTGATATCATCTGCGCCTGCACTGGATTCTGGACCACCTTTCCGTTCTTTGATGAGTCGATGATTAATTTTAAACATGTGGAAAAGGTGCCGCTGTATCGCAAGATGATGCATGCCGACTATTCCAACCTGTATTTCATCGGGCTGTTTCAGCCGATAGGTTGCATCTGGCCTTTGGCCGATTATCAGGCGAAGCTGGCGTGTCAGGAGATTCTGGGCAACTACCAGCGGCCTCATGATATGCATGCGGCGATTCAGCATGAGATCGACCATCCGCACTTTGAGTTTGAAGGCGGTCAGCGCCATGCGGTTGAGGTGGACTATCACGGACATCGCAATGATCTCAAAGCCGAGTTGAAGAAGGTTGGCATTGATATTGGTGATGCGCCTGAAGGCGTGAAGAAAAACTACAAGAAGTTTCCCTCGAAGTACCAACCTAAAGTACCTGCGAAAGTCAGGGCGAAGTTGTCGCTCAGTGCTTGAGGTGAGGAAAACAGGGGTTTTTAGGAGCCCCTGATGCGTGAAGCCGTAGAAGCCACATGGAAAGGGCTTTTGCGGTGATTTTAAGCGTATATGTTGCTTGCCGTGCGTTTGAAGCGTGATGGATGAGGTTGGTCAAGGTGTGGATTGCTCTACCTGGCAGATCCAAGGAGATGAGGTCAGGGATCGTAAAACAAGAAAATCGATATTATGAATTTTAATTTTTTAAAGAAAAAATGACTTAATATCATCGTTTTTATTTCTAAAAATGAAAATGATATTTTTATAATAATTGTTAAGAGCTATTAGTTCTTACCGTAATAGTTAACTTTTTATGAAAATTTTGTCCAAATGGTTTAATAACATTTTTCATAAAGAACCAAATAAATTATTAAATATTTGTGAATTAAATCCGAACAAAATTCATTTTAAAAATTAAATTGACTTTATTTTATTGATTTTATTAATATTTATTAATAAAAAATCCAATTGTTATATGATCAAGTCATATTTATTCTGCATATAAAAACCAATCATCATCTGCAAAAACCTATAGACAAAAGCTTACATAAGGCGTAGCTTTCGGATTACACAGTGTGTGAATTTCGTCACTTTTCGGCTATGGAGTGCAAATTGAGTCACATTTTGTGTGGGAAATTGTTGTGCGAAAAATATCTTTAATAGTGCTTGGTTATTAATTTTATTTTAACTAAAAGGTTTGTTGTTTATTATTTTTCTTATTTTTGTTTGGCTTATTTTGTTTTAATTGGCATTTATTTAATTGTTCAGTGATTTAATTTTAAATTTGGAAGGAAATTATCATGAAACGCAGAGATATGCTTAAGTTTACAGGTGTGGCGGTGAGTGGCGCGGCTCTGGCAAAATTTACAGATAGTGCGATCACTGCACCAAGCACGGCAACAACGCTGACCGATTTAACGCCCGCTACTTCGACAATCCCTTTGGCAACATCCGCAGCAACACCTGCATCACTCCTGACCCCACCCGTACCTGTTCTTCCTCAGTATGATAATTTGGTGGGGAGCGTTGCACGCAACACGGCACTGGGTTTAAAGCAGTTGTCGTATACGTGGACTGAAAACTACCCGAATGTTGAGGGCATCCCGATGCTTGCGACACTGCCAGCTAATGAACTGCCTGTGATCGAATGGTTGATTCCCACAGCTGGAAAAATCGTAGAGCTGATTGTCAATTTTTTTGCATCGATTCCCGCAACGGGTTCGGCGCTATGGCAAGCACAAGCCAATAGCATCATCGCTGACTTCAGTAGTGCCAAAAGTCGTTATGACAGTTTCGTCAAATCCAATGCGAATCAATCCGCGCTAAGTCCTGCTGCACTTGCGGCGAGTCAACAGATCCAGCAAAGCTTACTGTCGATATTTACTCGGGTGGGGGTATTAGTCACTCAGATCACCCCGCATGTGAATGAGTTGTTTAACAACAATGCGATCAGTGGTGCCGATGGGCTCGCAGCGTACAAAGCATTATTCGCGACAGTGCCCCTACCGCCTTCAGCAAGTGAATTCCAGAAGGATGATTATTTCGCTAATCTGCGTGTGGCGGGACCCAACCCAGTGCTGATCAAAGGCATTAGCGCACTGCCCAGCAACTTCCCGCTGAGCAATGCCCAGTACATTCAAGTGATGGGTGCCAATGATAGTTTAAGTGCCGCCGCAGCATCGAATCGCCTGTATTTGTTGGATTATGCGGATGTTGGTGCAATGGCAACCCAAGGGGCGGTCAATAAGATTCTATCTGGTACTGGCTATGCCTTTGCGCCCATCGCATTGTTTGCCATTCCTGTGGGTAGCACGTCGTTGACGCCTGTCGCAATCCAGTGTGGACAGGATCCGCATGCTTACCCAATTTTTTTACCGACTCCTGCCAATGACACCAGTTCACCAACTTATTGGGCATGGCAGATGGCCAAAACCGCTGTGCAAGTGGCTGAAGAAAATTATCATGAAATGTATGTTCACTTGGCGCGGACGCATCTGGTCAGTGAAGCTTTCTGTATCGCAACCCCGCGCCATTTAGCACCCACGCATCCACTCAATGTCTTACTCACGCCTCATCTTGAGGGGTCGTTGTTTATCAATACACTTGCGGCACTGGTGCTGATGGAGCCGGGTGGCTTTGTCGATGTCTTGTTTGCTGCGCCGATTTCAGATTTGCAGAAGTCAGCCGGTGCGGATCGTCTTGGATTTGATTTCTACGCACACATGTTGCCCACCGATCTTGCCAATCGCAAAGTCGATAATGTGAATACGTTACCTCACTATCCTTATCGTGATGATGCATTGCTGGTTTGGAATGCCATTGCACAGTGGGCGCAGGACTATATCAATATCTACTACACATCAGACGCTGATGTGGTTAATGATCGTGAGCTTGTGGCATGGACCAATGAAATTATTAGCAGTGGCAAGCTCAATGGCTTTAAAGCCATTACCAGTCGTCAGCAACTGACGGACGTGATCACGATGGTGATTTTTACCGCTTCTGCACAGCATGCTGCGGTTAACTTTTCCCAGCCTTCGATTATGACTTATGCGCCTGCAATTGCTGCACACAGTTCAGCGTCAGTCCCTGCAAATAGCAGTGTAGCCAATGAACAAGCGTGGCTTGCTATGATGCCATCGATGCTCGCCGCTGAAGAAAAACTGGTTATTTATAATATTCTGGGTGGGGTCTACCACGGTCAATTGGGGCAGTATAACCGGACAACCTTTCCCTATCAGCCGGTATTCACCGATACCCGAGTCAGTGCACCGTTGACCCGTTTTCAAAGTACCTTGCAGCAGATCGAAGCGACGATCGTCAGCCGTAATCTAAGCCGCGCGCGCCCTTATCCCTTCTTACTGCCGAGCCATATCCCACAAAGTACCAACATCTAAACGGCGGCATTACACGACTTCAAGTACTGCTTAGGAGGGTTTAGTTATGCTCGGCTTATCTGTTTCCCATTTGGCGTTGATTCTACTTGTCATCATTCTGATCTTTGGCACAGCCAAACTTCGAAACATCGGACAGGATCTCGGCGGTGCCATTAAAGGATTTAAAGACACCATTCATGAGTCCGATGATCCACTCGCACTCAATGAGGGAAAGGATCAACCGACTCAAAGCCATGAGTCATCATCGGTCAAATCGCGTACATAGGCTGTAAACAGTGAGACCTCGATGTTGAGTTGAGGTCAAACAATGCGGCAGGATGAACGTTAAAAGATCGATAGCGGTGGATATCTTTTTAACGTTTCATCTGTTTTTAAAACTTATTAAAAGGAAACGCATGCATGAAATTTTTCCATTTGTGTCAGGCTCTTTGCACCAGCATGGTTGCTGTGCTGCTGATGAGTAATGCTTATGCCACGCCGATGGCTGGGCAGGCGGGATCTTTGTATCTCCCCGAAGTCGATGGCAACACCGTAGCCGTGATCGATACGGCAACAGCAACCGTGACCAAGCGCATCCCTGTGGGTCCGATCGGTGCGCATCCTGCGGTTATGGCGGCGACTTTGGATGGCAGCAAATTGTATGTCGATAATTTCGGCGCCCTGCCTGCGACGGTCACGGTCATCGATCGCAAAGCGGATAAAGTCAAAACGCTCATCGTGGCCAGTGTGCCGCTGGGTATCTTTACCTCGCAGGATGGCAGTGAGATCTATCTGCCAGAAGTCAATTCGACGGTTGAGGTGATCAGTACCGCGACAGACAAGGTCGTCCGTACCTTGCATTTTTTCCCAGAAATTCCCGTTGCGTCCATGAGTGGTCCCGATGGCAATCTCTATGTCGGCTTTGCTTCGGGCCTACTTGGCGTCTATAACCCCAAAACTGGTGCGGTGATTCGCCCTCCGATCTGGAGTGGAGGTGTCGCCACGTTCTGGTACACCTTTAGTAAGGATGGCACCAAGCTCTATACCGACACGATCAATACCATAGGGGTGATCGATGTGGCGAGCTGGAAGTTGGTGAAAACCATCAACACGAGTCTGGATTCTAACTATTACCCCACCAACCCGGGGGCATTCACCTCTACGCTCTCACCGGATGGTAGCAAGCTGTATGTCACGCTGTTTGGTGCCACGGCAAATCGGGTGATCATCCTCGATACCGCACGTGACCGCGTGATCGGCAGCATTCCCACCAAGGGTTCTGTCATCGGGCTCACCTTTAGTGAGGATGGCAGTCGCGGTTATATCAGTGATTCTGGCGTGACCACCAAACCTTATGTGACGCCCGCAGGTGAGGTCTTCTTATTCTTGAATTTGATTACGCTCGGCATCCTTGGACCGGGGGAGCTCATCGTGTTTGATCCTAAAACCGATAACGTGCTGGGTACGATTCCGACCTTGGCGGGTCCAGGTGTTTCGGCTTGGGTACCCCCTTTGAAACCCTGATGTTGCGATGAATCAGGCGCTATCCGACATCAGCATGGCGCCTGAATCAGAAAAAATTCCTCATCAAAAACTTAAACAGGATATCGCTATCATGAAGCGTCGCATGATCCCCTCACCGCGTAAGATATCGACAATCACCAATTGGGCTCTTGTTCTTGGCGGACTTTTTTTTGCAGCCTTTACCTCCGTCCAAGCCACACCCACGCTACAGAATATCGGTTATATCCCTGTCTCTTCCACAGGTTCGGTTTATGTGGTGGATATGCAGCAGCAGAAAGTACTCCAACAAATTACCAATGTCGGGGATCACCCCACGGTTTTGCGAGCGCTCCCTGATCACTCAAAAATCTATGTCGATAATTTTGGTCCACTTTCCAGTCAAATTGCGGTCATTGATACCGCGACTAATACCGTGACCAAGAAAATTTCTACCAATGGTGCGCCATTTGCGTCGATGCAGCTCTCACCTGATGGGCGCTATCTGTATGTCCCAACTGATTTTTCGGTCATGCATGTGATCGATACAAAAACTGATCAGATTATTCGTACTTTTTCCTTACCGGCGCTGCCTTTGGGGGTTGAGGTGAGTGCTGATGGCGCCGCCTTATATGTGACATTCATTGACAGCACGGTAGGTGCTTTTGACGCACTCAATGGTGCAGTCATCCACCCCAAAATATCCAGTGGTGGGATTGATCCAGGTTGGGGGGCATTGTCTGCGGATGGCCGTAAACTCTATCTGGCCAATGCGCTTAGTGACAATATTGCGGTACTGGATACCGTGAGTTGGAAAATTACCAATACGATTTCCGTCGGTATCGGTGGTGGGCCGATCTCTGTTTCGCTAACACCCAATAGTCGTGCGCTATATGTCTGCAACATTGGTACGCACAATATCACCATCATCGACACGGCAACTGAAAAGGTCAGCAAGGTGATTGCTACAGGCACCGTTCCTGTGGTTGTGGGTTTTAACCCGGATGGCAGCCGGGCTTATCTGAGCGACCTTGGACAGGCTTCCATTGGTTACGTCCCTGTGCTCTCCGTTCCCTTGATTACCATCGCTTTCTTTGCATTTCTCCCCGGACTCTCCAGTGACATCGTCACTTACGACACCGCAACCAGTAAGGTCATTGGCAAGCCAATCATCACCAATACGGGTCCTGTGGTCGGGCTCTATTTTTAATAAATGATAGTTGGCTCTCCTCTCTGCAAAGAGCGGCTTCTCAGGAGTATCCCCATGAAAAATCGTACGATCCATCTCATGCATCCACATTCTGTGTCACGTCTGCTGACATGGGCATTTGTGCTTATCGGCTCATTTATGGGCGCCAGCATTCCGGCTTATGCAGGAACTGCACTGAATCATCTCGGCTATGTTCCTGTCTCATCGACGGGTTCAGTTGATGTCATTGACTTGGTTCAACAGAAAGTATTGAAGAAAATTACTGGAGTCGGGGAGCATCCGACAGTGCTGCGTGCACTGTCTGACCGCTCAAAAATTTATGTTGATAACTTTGGCCCGCTTTCCAGTCAAATCGCTGTCATTAATACGACAAGCAATACTGTGGTTAAGAAAATCACCACGCATGGTCTGCCTTTTGCCGCGATGCAGCTATCTCCTGATGGTCACTTTCTCTATGTGCCGACCACCAATTCCGTGATGGATGTGATCGACACGCAAAGCGATACCATCATCCGTAGTTTGCCCCTGCCAGCTTTGCCGCTGGGTGTGGAGGTGAGTAGCGATGGGATGACGCTGTATGTCACGTTTAATGATGATACCGTCGGGGCTTTTGATGCTTTGAGTGGTGCGGTTGTTCATGCACCGATCAATGTTGCAGGGCGTGGGCCCGGCTGGGCCACGCCTTCTTTGGATGGCAAAAAGCTCTATATCGCTAATTTTCTCACGGATAATATCGCGGTGCTCGACACGGTGAATTGGACGATCGTGAACTCCATCCATGTCGGTTTAAAGGCAGAGCCGATTTCAGTCACTCTGACGCCAGATGGCAAAGCGTTGTATGTCTGCAATGTTGGGACACGTAATATCACCATCATCAATACCCAAACTGAATCCATTACTAAGACGATTCCGCGACTGACGATTCCCATCGTGGTCGGTTTTAGCCCAGACAGTAGTCGGGCTTATCTCAGTGATCTGGGACTCGCGACCTTGACCTATGGCATTGGGGCCTTCACAGGTCTTGCATTTTTTGCCTATACCCCGGGTTTACCCAGTGACATTGTGACCTTGGATGCCGCAACAGGTAAAGCGATTGGACAGCCGGTATTCACCGAAACGGGGATCGTGCTCGGCGTCTATTTTTAAGAATCTCAACCTCACCCTCGCCAATGGTATCTCATTAGTTAGAGATGCCACTCTTTTTTAACATCATCGATTTATATCGTTTTAATTCACCTACAACAAAGAGGATACATATGTTTTTTCGCAAGCCAGTCGAAGTGGTGACATACAACGGTGCCCCCCATTTCCAGCCACGACTTATGGAGCATTTCGAGAAAGTAACCTATTTTTTGAGTGGACTGATCGTCCTGTTGTCGATGCTTATTTCACTCCCAGCGCATGCAATTTTAGAAGGTATCAGCTACGTTCCGATCACCGATGAGAATCAAGTCTATGTGATCAATACGGCAGAGCATACAGTACTGAAGAAAATTACAGTCGGCATGCATCCGATCGTGGTGAGAGCACTGCCTGACCGCTCAAAAATCTATGTCGATAATTTCGGTCCACTCGGCAATCAGATCAGTGTCATTGATACCAAGACCAATACGGTGATCAAGACTATTTATACCAATGGTGCGCCGTATGCCTCGATGGAGCTGACCCGCGATGGCCGCTATCTGTATGTGCCGACAGATTTTTCGGTCGTACATGTCATCGATACACAAACGGATCGGATTGTAAAAACGTTTGGGGTATCGCTGCTGCCTGCCGGGATTCAATTGAGTCCGGATGATAAGACCTTATATGTCTTTTATCCCAATACTGTTGCTGCCTACAGTGCGGATAATGGTGCACTCACCAAACCCATGCTGAGTGTACAGGGGCTGGCACCCGGCTGGGCAACGCTCACTGCCGATGGCAAGAAAATGTATGCCATCAATGCGCTGAGCAGTAACATCGTGACCATCGATACCCAAGCGTGGAAGGTGACCAAATCAATTTTTCAACCTTTAACCGCGTTGCCTTTATCTGGGACGCTGACGCCCGATGGCAAAAAACTGTATATCTGTAATATCGGGACATACAACATGACGATCATCGATACTGGCACCGATACGATTGAAAAAGTCATCCCGACAAAGTACACACCGATCTATGTCAGTTTCAATGCCGCTGGTACTGAAGCCTATCTGAGTAATCTGGGGCCGCTGACCAACCTGCCGCCACTGGCACGTCCGATCCTGTTTGACTTCTTTTACTTCCTGCCACCGGGAATCCCCGGCAATATCACCACTTATGATGTGGCGAGCGGTACGCCAAAAGGTGTGACTGTCACGGGTAATGGGCCGGTGGTTGGGGTGTATTTCTAAGTCAGTCGAGTCTGAGTGTGTGTACCTAAAAAAAACATCCCGAGATAAACTCGGGATGTTTTAACATAAGGCGTTTATTTCTAAATTCCTTATGTTAAATAAAAAATGGTTTAGGCGATTTTCGCCTGCCCCACAGGATGATAAGCACGATTAAAATAAACTAAACCTTGATCATGTTGATTTTGTTGAATCGCTACAATACGGCAAATAAAAATAGCATGCGTTCCGACTTCTTGAATTTGCTCAATCTGGCAATCAAAACTAACCAAAGAGTCATCTAAAACGGGGGCGCCAGTTTGTAATGCTGTCCAAATGCCATGTTCAAACCGCTCTTCTGAACTCATTTTGGACGAAAATACATTGGAAATATGCTGATGATGTGCGCCTAAAACATTCACGGTTAAAATTTTATTTTCTATAAAATGGATGTGTGACCTGGACGCTTTATTCATACAGACCAATAATGTCGGCGGTGTATCCGTGACACTACACACGGCAGATGCAGTGAATCCATAGCGACCAGAAACCCCAGCCGTGGTAATGACATTGACCGCACCTGTTAACAAAGACATTGCATTTTTAAAGTCTGCTACTTCAATCATCACGTTGTTTCTCAGTTGATCCGATGCTTCATCTTCATTACCTTGAGGGTTATCGGTTTGATCATGAATATCCAATCAAACGGGTAACCCGTTGCACAGTACGATATCGGTTAGTACGAGTTCGAGAGCTCTTTTCGAACAATTTCTGCACCTGCACTTAGCGCATTGAGCTTGCCTCTTGCTACCCGGCGAGGCAACGGGGCCATGCCGCAGTTGGTACAAGGATAGAGCTTGTCGGCATCGACAAACTGAAGCGCTTTTCGTAGGGTATTGGCGACTTCTTCAGGGGTTTCAATCGCATGGTTTGCCACATCAATGGCCCCGACCATGACTTTTTTACCGCGAATGAGTTCAATGAGATCCATGGGAACATGAGAGTTGTGACATTCCAGCGAGATGATATCGATACTGGATTTTTGCAGCTTGGGGAAGGCTTCTTCATATTGCCGCCACTCTGATCCCAGCGTCTTTTTCCAATCTGTATTGGCTTTGATGCCGTAGCCATAGCAAATATGCACAGCAGTTTCACATTTAAGACCTTCAATGGCCCTTTCTAAAGTGGCGACCCCCCAATCATTCACCTCATCAAAGAAAACATTAAATGCAGGCTCATCAAATTGAATAATATCAACACCCGCAGCCTCTAATTCTCTGGCTTCTTGGTTGAGAATCTTGGCGAATTCCCAAGCGAGCTTTTCGCGACTTTTATAGTGATTATCATAAAGCGTATCAATCATCGTCATGGGACCCGGCAGAGCCCATTTAATCGGTTGATTGGTTTGCTGACGTAAAAATTTGGCGTCCTCAACAAAAACGGGCTTTTGGCGCGTCACCGCGCCAACGACGGTCGGTACGCTCGCATCATAGCGATCACGAATTCTAACGGTCTCACGTTTCTCAAAATCAACGCCATCGAGATGCTCAATAAACGTGGTGACAAAATGTTGGCGGGTTTGCTCGCCATCACTGACAATATCAATCCCTGCGTGGAGTTGCTCTTGCAATGACAAACGTAAAGCATCGTGTTTGCCCTCAATGAGTTCGTCATCTTGTAATTTCCAAGGTGACCAAAGTGTCTCAGGTTGTGCAAGCCAAGCGGGTTTAGGTAAGCTGCCAGCAGTAGAAGTGGGTAACAATTTTTTCATAATAGATGACCTGATGACCGTGTGTTTTTGATGAGTCAAAGCGTGTAATGAGCAGACCACTGCTCAAGAATGGCTTGGTAGGGTTTGATAAATTGCTCTTCAACAAACTTGCCCTGCTCAATAGCCAACTGGCTACGTTCTTCTCGATCATAAACAATGCGCGTTAATGAATAATCCTGATGCTTCAAGCTGGGTTGATAGGATTTTCCTGCTGCAGAATTGGCATTATAAATCTCAGGTCGGTAAATCTTTTGGAAGGTATCCATCGTGCTGATGGTACTGATCAGCTCAAGATTGGTGTAATCACCCAGCAAATCGCCGATAAAATAAAAAGCCAAAGGCGCAACACTATTCGCAGGCATGAAATAGCGAACCTTTAAGCCCATTTTTTTGAAATATTCATCCGTTAAAGAATATTCATCTTGCTGGTATTCAACACCCAATACCGGATGCTGATTCTCAGTGCGATGATAGATCTTACTACTCGAAACACTGAGGCATATAACAGGCGGTTTTTTAAAGTGATCTTTGTAAGCGTTTGAATTAACAAAGTACTTAAAGAGCTTTCCATGCAGATCACCAAAATTATCTGGCGTGCTAAATTCGGGCTGATTCTGAGTATGTTCTAGCAGTAACACACTAAAATCATAATCTCGCACGTAGGAGGAAAAGTTATTGCCGACAATACCATCAATGCGTTCATTGGTTTTTCGATCAACAATTTTCGTTTTCAATATTTCAATCAAGGGGATGGCGTTGCCACTGCTTTTGGCATCAATATTCATCTCAACGGAAATGATTTCAAGTTCGACTGTATAACGGTCGCCTTTGGGGTTATCCCAATGCGCTAAGGCATTGAAACGATTGTCAATCATCTTTAAAGTGTTGCGCAAGTTCTCTTGGCGACTCTTTCCTCTAGCCAAATTCGCGAAGTTGGTTGTAATCCGCGTATTGTCTGAGGGATGATAGTTTTCATCGAAACTAATGCTCTTAATCGTAAATGTGAATTCGTTATTCATGATGATCTGATACCCTAATTTCTGAGATAAAACCTGAATCTATTTCATGCTCTTTTCTGGACTTTTCAATTTTCTTTACTGATCTTTCCAGCCAATAGCATTCCCAGTCTTTTCTGATGTGCCTAACGGTACAGTTCAGAATCAACGATGATGTTGTCTAGAGTGAAGAGCATGGTGAATTCTATACTTGAATCACCTCATGAATAAAATGATATTATTTCAGAAAATGATGAATAGAATTCATCATAGAGTGTGCTGTCTCATTCAGAAGGAAAGGAAGGAGGAAGGAAAGAAAGTTTGCTACGCCATCTTGAAATGGCGATCTGGCAGATGCCTGACACGCATCATCGTCGCAGCTTTTACACGTTACGGAATCCAGCGATCACCCGCTCGGCAATGGCCTGTATCTCAGCATCCTCAGGCACGGTTCGACTGATCAATACCCCAAAAAACAGCGGCGCCACGGCCATTTTCATCATTAATCGGGTGTTGGTCGCTGGTGGCAGTTCACCGCGTGTGATGGCTTTGCTGAGCAGCTCGGCACTGATTCGATAGCGTTCATCCCAGAAACGCATGCGCGCTTCTGCCGTGCTGACTTCTTGTTCGCGGGAGATGATGGCTCGCAAGAGACCGGAGGCGAGGGGGGTAGCCAGAGTGCTAGCGATGGAACGGAGCAGCGCCGTCAGATCCCCATGCAAGCTGCCCGTGTCGGGCAAGGGAACGTCACTCTTCATTCGTGCCAGAGCCATATCCATGACCAGTTCAACTTTACTCGGCCAGCGCCGATAGATCGTGGTCTTGTTGACTCCCGCACGCTCGGCGATCTCCGGAATTTCCATGTGTTCATAGCCCACTTCCTGCAGCAAGGCGATTGTGGCGGCATGGACGGCGATGACCGTCTCTGTCGAACGACCGCCAGTACGGCGTTGTTTACTGGGTGCTTGAACTTGATCATCAGTCTTGCCGTTCATCAGAAAATTTCCGGATTAATTGATAATGCAACTATAGTTGCATTAGTGGTGTGATGCAAGGCAATAGCCATGCGTTATGACGACATCTGGCTAGATGATTGCCAAAGACTCGGATATTGCCGCCCAACTCGACATGGTCACATTGCTGCAACGAAAGCCAGTGCTCGGCAGTCGATACAAGGCAGTCTCTGTGCCATGCAATCCCTTATTCAATCAGTACTATAACAGGAGATACGCCATGTTCACATTTCCCGTAGATACACGTGATCTTTTTGAAGAGCGCAGCCGCCAGTTTGCCAAGTGGGGCATGCCCAGTAGCACGATCCGCCGTGTACAGGCGCGCGTGAATGACAACTGGCGTGAGGGGCCGGGCGGCTGGGCCTACGAGTGGATGCAGGAGGCTGAGGCCGCCGAGCGGAAAGGGCTGTTTATGCAGGCATCCATGATCTATGGTGCTGCACGTTTTCCAACGGCGGTCACTCCACTGCGTGAGCTGGCGCTGAAACGTCAGGCGGCCTGTTTCGAACGTGCCGCAGATCGTATTCCCGGCCATTTCGAGCGTCGCCACATCGCATTGGCCTGTGCGGGAGGACAGAGTGTTCCCGTGCATATCTATGCGCCGGATGATTCTGGCAAGCAGCCTCTTGTATTGTTGAGCGGGGGAGTGGATTCCGGCAAATCGGAACTTCACCGCATGGCGCTTTTGCTGGCTCGCGTGGGTCGTTTTCGTGTGGCGGCTGTCGATATGCCCGGCACATGCGAGAGCCGAGCGGCCATGCTCTTGAAGCCTGATGCCGAACAGTTGTATCTGGAGCTGCTCAGGATTCTGGCACCAACCGGTCCTGTCGGCGTGATGGGGGTCAGTTTTGGGGGGCACTGGGCTGCCAAGCTCGCACTGATGGACGCAGTGGATGCGGTTGTTAATTTCGGAGGTCCCGTGACCGTGTTTGAAACAGGTGGAAAATTCCTGAGATCCCTTCCTAACGGCATGCCCGGTATTGTTTCCAATGCCTACGGTCTTGCTGCCATGCCTGATGATGTCGAGATCGATGCCATCATGGAGCCTTTTTCACTGCGTCGGCAAGGTCTGCTGGAGGGAGACAAGTGTTCGCCTATGCTGGTGGTGAATGGTGAAAACGATCAATATATTCCTCAACATGATAGTCGGATGTTCGCTCGCTATCCCGGGAATCAGGTTTGGCTCATGCGTGGTATGACCCACTGTGCGGCTGAGGGGGTCGCGCGTATTTTACCTGCCATGATTGCCTGGCTCCGCCTGCGTCTATACGGTGAAACAATGTCTACCCGGCTGCTGTTTGAGCTGACGAAGACCATCTTGCCAGCACATGAGATCGTGCAGGCAGATTGACAGATCACTCACATTAATTAAACAACTTGCGTCTGTCGTCCACTGTGCAGCTGATCGTACAATCTGATGAGCTTCAATGAGAAACGCAGTTCTTTGCAGTACATGCGTTTCTCCTCTCACATCAGACTCAAGCTCAAACATGAATGTCTAAGCCGCGCACAGCAGATCACTCTGGCCTGTGCACGAACCATTCATTGATCAACAGGAACGACTATGCTGTATAGACCGCTCGGCAAGACTGACACCAAGGTTAGTATCATTACACTCGGCACCATGACATGGGGCGAGCAGAATACGGAAAGCGAGGCGCATGCGCAGTTGGATCTGGCAGTGGATTACGGCGTCAATCTGATCGATGCCGCTGAGATGTATCCGGTGCCGCCGCGCCCTGAAACCCAAGGATTGACGGAGACTTATCTCGGCACATGGCTGAAGAAAGCCGACAACCGCGAGAAAGTACTGGTTGCGACCAAAGCGGTTGGGCCTTCGCTGAAACTGATTCAAGCCGCGCATATCCGCGGCGGCAAGACGCGCCATGATCGCCCGAATCTGGAAGCGGCACTGCATAACAGCCTGAAGCGTTTGCAGACCGACTATGTTGATCTTTATCAGTTGCACTGGCCGGATCGCACCACCAATCACTTTGGGGTGCTGGGCTATGAGCATGTGGCGGATGAAGATACGGTGCCGATTGAGGAGACCTTATCGATTTTGGATGGCTTCGTCAAAGCAGGTAAGATTCGCCATATCGGACTATCCAATGAAACGCCGTGGGGTGTTAATCAGTTCGTCAATATCGCGGAGCGTACGGGACTGTCCCGCGTGGTGAGTATTCAGAATCCCTACAACCTGCTCAATCGTACCTTTGAAATCGGCAATGCTGAGGTGGCGATCCGTGATCAGGTGGGGCTCTTGGCCTATTCACCGCTGGCGTTTGGCGCGCTGACGGGCAAGTATCTGAATGGCGCTAAACCTGAAGGGGCGCGGTTGTCACGCTGGGAGCGTTTTAAGCGTTATAACGGTATCATTCCTGAAAAGGCGATTGCCGCTTATGTACAGCTTGCGCGGGATCATGGTCTGGACCCGGCGCAGTTGGCGCTGGCGTATGTCAATACGCGACCATTCCTCACCAGTAATATCATTGGAGCAACGACCTTAGAGCAGTTGAAAGTGAACTTGGCGAGTGTGGACGTCAGGTTGTCTGATGAAGTGCTGACGGGAATTGAGCAGATTCATCTGGCACATCCGAATCCGTGTCCTTAAGTGTGATCTAAAGGATATTGGGTATAGCAATCTTCATACACTTCGTTGCTAAGCATGTGGTGACCTAGTCAGCTCGACCATGAATTCATTCCATGGAGCGGGCTTTCTTTTGATTATTTTGATGTCGCAATGCACGGCATTTTTTATGCGTGTGCGTCAAAGAGGAAAAGGGAGACAGAACCGTTTTATGTTTTTGAAATGCATTTTTTGAGTCTGTGACCGAGTTGGCGCTCTGTCAAAAATAGATGACTTTAATGTTAAAAGTGTGATTTTAATCACCTTAATCATTGATAAAAGATACAAAAAATTTTACTAAAAGGTATGAATAGTATTTCTTCAGTTGCTCTTTTTTCCTACACTAAAAACTCAAGCCGAAGTGATCTCCATAGGACGTGTTTTGATCATAACGACTTTGCAATATACCGTTTCTCCCTCTCGTCAGTATAAGGACATCGATAGATGAGCACATTATTTTCACGCAGTTTACTGGTACTGGCTGTCGCAGCAACGACGGTCTATGCCGCAACCACCCTGTCACCGAATCAGAATAATCAAAGCGGCGTGATACCCAGCGGCTATGATGACCTCATTTTTCAATTGGGGAATGGCAATTGGGTGCCTAACCTGACACTACCGCTCACAGGCAAAGACGGCGCGAAACTGGCCATCACGTCATCGGCGGGCTATGACAGTCAGATTGATGCGACACGTTCTGATGTGCCTGTGGCGCAGATTACGGTCAAAGCCGGCAACACCTTTAATTTTATTTTCAGTCAGTCGTTGGGCAAGTGGCAGCTTCAGAGCAAGGTGTATACGCCCAATGCCAACGGTGCGGTCATGCCCGTTCCAGCCACTACGGACTTCCTGTCCACCTATAAACTGGCGGATGCTAACTGGGTACCTCAAGTGACTTTGCCTGCTTCAGCCGCAGATGGTCAGTACGTCAGTGTGCAGTCTTCTGCGACGTGGGCGAGCAAGATTAATCCGCAGAACTTACTGTTCCCGAGCAGCTTTACGGTCAAAACGGGTGATCGCTACTACTTCCGCTATGTGGCAGCCTTAAGTCAGTGGGTGCCGGAGTCGTCACCGACACGGGTGATCAGCCCTGCTGCGTTGGCCAGTCTGACGGCGAGTACCATCAGTTCACCAATCAATCAGGTTACGTTGACCGATCAGGATTTGATGGCGGCGATTGGTTTGCCTGCTAGCGCCAATGACCGTGATCAGGTCACTGTTACGTCTGCTACAGATCGGGTGGTGCATATCAATAACGCGCATACCAATACGCTGGCGACTTTGAATGTGAAGCGCGGTGATCAGTATACCTTCCGCTATATCGCGGATAAGGCTTATTGGGTTGTACAGTCTGCACCGATCCCATTGTTTCAATTGAAAGATGTGCCGTCAGGTCAGTTGCCGACGACGACCGCGCCATTGACTGAAGTCAGGGCGGCGGACGCCAACTGGCAATCAACCCTGCAATTGCCATTGACCGCTCAAGAGGGTGATCGGGTCGTGCTGCGTAACAATGCAACGTATAGTGTTAATGTGGTGTCCGGTTCGCTGGCTGAGCGTGTAAATACGGGGGAGAACGTACGTTTCATCTACAACGCGCAGCATCAATGGCAGCGTGAGACGCGTCTGATCACCATGTTGTTGACCTACAGTGGTGCTACGGTGACCGCTTTGGGTGACACTGCGGCCAAGCTTAAAATGCTGGAGGAATTCCGCTTAACCAATGAGGCTTCTGAAAACAGTCGCTTAAATTACTACGTTAAACAAGTGGGTAGTTTCTTTCAGCGCGACTTGCCCGCTCCTGATCAGACTTTGGGCGATGCCCTAAATGCCGTGACCAAAGACGCGCTTGTTTATAATGAACGTAAGCGCGTACTAGCGGACGATGTCGCATACTTCGGCACTGAAGCAGGGGGGGGGTTGAGCTGGGTTAACTCAAGTGTTGGTTATGCGTATACCACCAATAATCTATTGGAACCGGTGACGGTGCTTCGTCATGAGTTTGGTCACAATATGGGCTTAAACCATAATACGACGCATGAGGATGCCGTTGCGACTCATTATTTGGGTTATGGATTCTCGCATCCGCTCGGCAGTACGATCATGGGCGGCAACAGCTTGCCTTACTACTCCAGTCCCGATACCTATAGCCCGCAGTATGGCGTACGATTGGGCGTGGCGAATGAGGTGGATGCCGTACAGGTGCTGAATGGTCGCTCAGCAACGGTCGCAGATTTTCATAATCAGTTGACCTACACCCTCAACTAAGCCGTTAAATATTTCTTGTCGGATGTTCGTCATGATTGTAACAGGGTTTGCAGTCATGATTATGCTCAGACGAGATGCTTCTTTTGTTGATGCGCTGCTGTGCATCAAACGCATAACCTGGATACACCCCAATCATGACTTCTAAACAGATGAAGCGACTCATCCTCATTGTGATCGTGATTGTTCTCCTGACAATCGCTTTAATCTGGGGCTTAAAACCGCAGCTCAGCGGGGCTGCGACTGCATCGGTAACTGCCGTGCAATCCGGCGCACCCGTGATTCAGAATCAGTATGCAGCGAATACATCAGTGACGGCGAAGCCGCAATCCGATAGAGAGCTGCTCAAAGCCAGTCAACAGCGGCGCCCGCAGTATCGGCTTGATGAGCAGCGGTTGACTCAAGCCCTGCATCAGCAAACGATCATGCAGCACAGTGATGCCCAGACTGTCGCCCAGCATTTTTCCATACTGAACGATACGCAGTTGAAGGATGGACGCGCCTTTGTGCAATACGACCCATATATCATTGAAGGCAAGTCTATTGGCGATCACATCAAGATTGATATTCCGAATACTGGTCAGTCGTATGACGGCAAAGTGACGGATATCGAACAAGTAGACAGTGACATCGTACGCTGGCGCGGGGATCTGGATGGCGTTAATGGTCAGATGTCGAACTTTACCGTGACCCAAACCATGAAGGATCAGTACGCGATTGCGGTCTTTCATACCCCAACTGGCGAGTACATTCTGGAAAGCAAAAATGGCTATGGCTGGGTGACGAGTGGTTCAGCAGAGGCCTTGCATGATGATGCGAAGGATCATGCACACTAGCTTTAGCTCTCAGGTTCATGAAGCATAGCCCAAAGTCTGCAATACCACATGCCCAATCAGGCAGCCCATGACTACGGTGCCGCCGATCAGTCCTGACCACTGACTGAGCCAGCGGTTAAGACGGTTTTGTGGGATATCATCAAAGTCGTTCATACGGGGCACTCCTCGGTGTGGTGTTGCTGATGTTGTTGTTCAAAATCATGGATACGTTGTAAGGTTTGCGAGGCGTGCGCGGTAATGTGGTGACGCAGCGCTTTGATATCAGCTGATTTAAATGTGGCTTTGCAATTCGCACTTGCCACATGGGTGACGTAGGCGGTGAGCCGCGTGACACGGTGAATCGAGGCGATGCGGCAAGTGTTTTGTCCTGTCATGCGGTTGTGGCGAACTTGGTAGCGCTGCCCCAAGTGCTCGATGTCAGAGATGCGGATATAGTGATTGAGGATTTTCATTCGTCTACTCCTGATGTTGAGTCGCCCTGCATATAGTCGTCGTATTCATTTTCCTGAGCGGTACTGATGGTGGCAGCCAACCCGACCATCCATGTTTCTTTGGCTTCGATAATCTGCCCTGTGCGCCAGTGCACGACTACGTACCCTGCGCAGTCCTCTAGAGAGCGTTGCAAGCAGATCGTCTGGGAATTTTGCACGCTCATCGGATCGAAGTACCAAGTGGTTAAATCCACTTGCGTAAGCTGTGGAAATGCATTCATAATTTCCTCTCTAGCGTATCTACCTACAAGGGACACCTAGAGCCGCCCCCTTTGTTTTGACGGACAGAGGGGGCGTTTTTGTTTGTGCGATGGAATTAGTCTCTAGACATTTAGTTTACTTAAGGAAACTTAAAAGGTCAAGAAATAGTTTCTTATAAGAAACTTTAATGGAGGTAGAGATGGTTTCTCGGGAGACGGGTGTTAGGGTGAAAGCGCACTAAGAGCAGTGATCAGTGAATCGCGCCCATTCATGCCATTGATTGGTGCTTTATGCACGCGTGTAATGAAATTGCAATTTTTAGGTTAAATAATAACCATCCCAAAATGCGAAGAATGCTTGAGGTGTGTGATGGCTAACTTCAAACTCCCGATCCCTACACTCTCCTGTCCGCAGTGTGGAAGCTCTGCTTTTCACCAAGGGCGCTGTGCTGCGTGTCATTACTCGACGCCGATTGCGATTAAGCAGCGCAGACTGCGGATTGCTGAGCAATTGAAAGATGAGAAATCTAAGCAGAAACAGATACATTATCAAAAAGCGACGGTTTGAGCACGTAAGCTCTTTTCAGAGATGAGAAGGGTTGATCATCCCAGCGTATTGATGGGGATAGAATCGTAGGCATAAAAAGCCCCTTTACTGAAGAGGGTGCAAGAATCAAAGCCGAGTGTGTCGGATTTGATTCTGGAAGATAAGCAGCGCAAAAATGTTGCTTATGCGAGGTTATTACTTGGGAGAGGGCGATGTTACTTCGTCTTCGCCAAAGTCTTTTTCACTACCGGATTGAGCAACCCAGCCGACGCTATTTTTGATTTTGAGGTTATAGGTTCCATTCAAGGTGGTGATGGTTCCTACTGTAAAGTCGTCTTTGATGGTTTGAGAAATGTAGAAGTTCTCATTATTCTGATCACCATTTTCTAAATGACCTGTCCAAGAAACGATATCGTCATGCGCATCGACTTTGACTTGGTCGATAACCGCACTACGATTGATGCCTATGGCGGGAACATTAAACTGCACCCGATCACCAACGCCTTTCCCCTCAAGCGTATAAGGGTCATAGCTGATGTAGGCGCGACCATCATTTTTAAGCGCATCACTGAGCTGGATCGGATTGTTGGCAGCGACCGTGTCGGCATCACTAGGTTTGAACATCGCAATGTTCGCAGCAGCTTGCTCAAGTCTTGCTACATCCAAATGCACAAATTGACGCCGCACAATGGCTTTTTTGACTCGCTGCTTGATATCTGCGTCAGACAGCGGTGGGTTATCAGGTGATAAAGATGTTGGGATTTGTGTTGTATGGCTCCCTATAGAACCTATACTAGCGGCTGCCGTAGGCAGGGTGGTTGGCTTGAGCCAAACCACCACACCCACAACAACGATCCCAATGGCAATAAGGCTGATTAGCAAGCGCTTATTCATACGCCATTAACCGCCGTGCGGAAGTTGGAAATGGCGACGACATTGGCATTGACCCGTCGTGCACCATCCACTTTGCCCTCCTCACCGATACGCACACCGTACTTGGGTTCAAAGACTTTGGGTGATGAGTAATAAGCAATGCGTATTGGGGTCAGTTTATAGCTGAGCAGCGTGCCGACCAGTGCATTTTCAAAGCCGTAGTTGAAATCCAAAGGCGCGCGTTTGATCCCAGCTGCAATATCTTGTTCTCGCTTTGCTTCATCGGTCGCTCGTTGGAAGCTGTGGTTGAGTCCCAAATTATGACCTAACTCATGTGAGATAACCTGCTCTGGACAATCCACGCGGCTGATTGAAATCATATTTAGTTTGTTGGGGCTACCATTAACATAACCGAGTCCACATCCTCCCGTTTGAGGCTCAAGCCCTTGGTAGTGGATTGCATCGGCACCTAAGCGGTTGGCTTCATTTTGTACGGTTTGATCATAGCGTCCAGCCGATAGCACGGCTCCCATATCTGCGCCTGGGATTTTATAATTCAAATAGCCAACTTGACGGAAATACGCGTTTACGTGCGAGCTTTCTAAAGCGCCATTGGTGACGCGTAGACTATTTTGCATATTGAGTTTAGCGGCTGTCGCACCAATTTTCGCATCCAGTGCAGGGCTATCGACAAACAAAAGATCCATTTGCACGGTGTCGGCTTTCCATGTACTGCCGTCATAGACAAAGCGAACTTTGTCGCCTGTATTGATTTTTTGTGAAAGACCGCTTGCAGTCACATAGAAGCTACTGTCTGCATCGCTACTGACGATCACTTTATCGTTGTTTTGTGCGGTAGTGGGTAGGGCAATAGACGCAGCCCAAGAAGTATTATCGGCATATACTTCCGTGACAGGAGTCTTGAGCTTGGTGAGCTGGTTTGCGGCCTCATTGGCCTGAATGACTGGTTTGGGTGAAGAGATGAGCTCCCAATTGGCCTGATCTGCGACATACATGAATTCGTAGCGATCGCCTTTGTTTAATTTAAAGGTCGCTGTGTTATTAACGTTGGCATTATCAATGGTTGATTGCCAGCTTGCTGTGGATGTCACGATGATGCGATCACGGTCTTTTGCTGACTGTGGTAGGGTGATATTGGGAACCCAGGCGCCATCCGCTACTTTCACTTCTGTTTTAGGTGCGGTGAGGGTTGCCAGCGCTGTGTTTAATTGTGCTGTATCGCCATTGACCACATTAATCGTGCGTTTAGGCGAGCCAATGGTGACCCACTTGTTAAGATCGCTGAAGTATTGCAGATAATAGGTATCGCCTTTATTGAGAGTCAACGTACTTGGAAATAGAGAGTTTGCTGTATTAATGGTTGAGGTTTTGCTGGCATCCGATCGAATCATGATGATTTGGTTATCATTTGCGGTTTGTGGCAAATTGATGCTGGTCGCCCAGTCCGTATCGCTAATCAGATATTGCGCTGCCGTCCCTGTGAAAGTGGGGATCGTATCGCCATTGATTTTAGGACTAAATTGACTGTCTGTCGCGAGACTCCATATCCCCAATACACTATTGAAAGCAAAACTGATCGAAGTCCCTTTGCGCATGATATACCCACCTTCGATAAAGTCGGTATTACTGGTATCTACGACACAATTATAAGTTCGCTGAGAATTAATCGTTACTTTGACTCCATTACCTGATGTTTTTGGCAAGGTAATGCTTCCCACGCTATTGCCATCGTACATATTAAAAATAATATCTTGCGTACTGCTAGGGATATTGCCGCCATTAGTTCCATTGGTTTTAGGAGTTAAGGTTGTTGTTGCAAACACAGCTGTGGCAAAACAAGCTGTAAAAAGTGCCGTATACGCGTACTTGTTCATTTGACCGTCCGGTAAAAATAATATGTTGTAGTACAGTACCTAATGCGTTGTTATATTGAAAGTAACGATTAATCAGCATTAAGTTCTTTAAAAGTGAATCAATAGACAGCTCGGTATGACTGCTATTTTTTATGAGTGTGGAGTGATTTGATTTTTTGGTCTGGGAACTGAGTTAAAAAATATTTTCCATCATTTGTTACCATTTGGTTACTATTAGGCTTTGAATTTAAATTTTTTTTAAAGATATTGTGTTGGCAAGTCTCTTGGGTGAGGGATGTCTATTCTTCGCCTGTGCAATGATTTAGGTCTAGTCGCTATAGCGATTTGGTCAAGGTATTTTTTTAAAGAGGTTGTAAGAGTCATTTTTGTGATTCAGGCAATTTGTTTATTTAAAGTGATTATTAATTGCCATTAAATTCTTTAAAAGTGAATATATGAAGATCAATCAACTCCAGTTATTTTGTTCTGTTGTCGAGGAAGGAACCATCAAGGCAGCAGCCGATAAGAACTTTTGTGTTCCGTCGAATATCACGACCCGGATTCAAGAGCTTGAGGATGAGCTCCAGGTTCAATTATTTACCCGGGAAAAAAATCGCTTATATGTGACGCCCAAAGGACGGCTGCTGTATCAGCGTGCACAACGTATTTTTAAAGATTGGGCCGATACTGAAAAACTGGTCCAAGAGAAGGGCGGCGGCGCACTGCGTGTCGGGTGTCTAGACGTGGCTTTAATTAGTCATCTGCCAGCGAAGGTGGCCCGTTATCGACAGTTGAAGAAGCATATTTCTCTTGAGTTAATTCGTGGACCCACGTTGGCTTTGGAAAAAAGGGTGATCTTCCATGAGTTGGATATGGCGATTACTGATGGTCCGATTGAGCATCCCTTACTCGATTGTCGATTTGCCTTCCGTGAGTCATTGGTGTTGATTACGCCTAAAGAGATTACCCAGTTTTCCCCGGACATCTTAAGTGATTATGACTTTCTATCCTTTAGTGATGATAGTTTGTATCGAATCAAAGCCTTGGAGTGGCTTGCTGGTCATCAGAAGCAACCGAAAAAAATACTTGAGATGAATTACTTTGCGGTGATCTTAGCTTGTGTCGAAGCTGGGACAGGCATTTCGTGTTTTCCGCTGTCTTTGATCGAAAAAAGTGTCTTTAGTCAGCAATATGACGTCAATATTCATCATATTCCCGAGCTTGCGACTGTGGATTTATATTTTATCTGGAAGAAGAATCAGTTGAATATTGAGATTCAGCATTTCATGGATATTATTATTGCAGAGCCTGATCATGCATTTGCTGAGCATGTGCTGTGTACGGTATGAGGCTGGAATAGGTATAAAAAAAAGCCCACAGCGAGGGGAGCGTGTGAGCAAATTCTTGTCCCCGTAGAAGGGTGTATAAAGACAAGACAGCTTCTTTTTACCATTAAAAATGTGAACTGGTTGTCATTTTTAATGAATTGTTACGTTTTGGGTAAAAATATATCGTTTTTAAGCGGATACCGCGATTCAAATCATCTCCATGTTGGCCTTAATCCGCGTAATACACTCCGGAAACAAGCGACTAATCCGCGTCAGATCGCGAATCATGGCGATTTGCGGCCATGTGGCCTGTTCACCGAGACGGATGTAGTGCGCAAGTCTTTCGGGTGTGGGGTTGGTGACGACTTTGAGGTAAGCAGCGGGCTTAAACGGGAACTGGATGTTGATGTCTCCCAGATAGCTTTGCGCAGCGATGGCATGGGCATGACTGAGTAGCGGACTAAGCGGGGTTTTGTTAAAGATATGACGACCAATATCCAGCAGTTCGGCACTGCCGACATGAATGACCGAGGACAGCACTTGTTTTCCCAGTGCGCGCACGCCACGATGATTACGATGGGTAATAAACGGAATGATATGTGGGTTGGCTTGGCTGATGATGGTCTGATTGACGTTATGCAGGCGAGCCAAGCGCTCACGGGGGAGATCGCCATGTACGGAGCCATCGATCCAAGTCTCAGTACTCATATAGGGGACTTTGCGCCCATCCTTACCCCGTGCATATAACGTCACGGGAGGATAGAGCAACGGCACAGCACAGGAGGCAAGCACGGCGTATTCCACCAGCACATCGGGTGCAGTCAGGTAGTTGAGCACACGCGGTTTTTGGTGGGTGCGGGTCGGGGAGACACTGATGTTCAGCACCCGTCCACTCTTGGCATAGGCTTCGGCAAAGGTGACACTGCCGACGTTGATACGGATATGTTCAAGCAATTGCTGTTCATCCATGGCGCTCTGCTGTTTGCGCATGGCCCGTGGATGCCGCCAGCGCAGTGCATCGCGATGGATCTCATACACTTGAGTTTTAAAAAATTCAGTCAGTTCTTCATCCGTGCGATTGCACATACCGGCGGCGATGATCGCCCCCATACTCGAACCGACCAATACCTTGGGCAGGAGATTCTGCTCAAACAATGCTTTGACTACGCCTAGATGATAAATCCCAAACGTTGCCCCACCACTCAGCATCAGCGCGGGGCAGCCGTAAATCCGTGCGGCTTGTTCAAACAGTGCCAATTTATGGTCTTCGGGTAGACCGGGGATGGGCTGCTCGGACAAGGTGCGCATGACGTGCTCAACCTCATCCAGATATTCGGTGACGATCTGTTTGGTGCCTGAACGGGCATAGAGATACAGTTCGGGATTATTCAACTCCCCCAGATGGCGATACACGCTCTCTTGTAGCATGGTCGCAAGGCCACCCAAGTCCTGATGCTCAATCATCGAACGCATCTGCTGGATATGCTCGCGCATCAAGGCTTCATGACAAAACGCTGAGGCGTCGCTACTGCGCCAATCCATTAGTCCATCTAGCGTATCTAATTCTTGAGCAATGCCGAGCCACTCCTGATAGCTACTGGCGTGGGCAAGTGCCTGATCCAGTTCACGGCGTTTGGGGTGTAGCGGCATGTGGATGTCCTGTGGGATTAACCGTGGCGTTGATGGTCAAGTTGTAAAACCTTGGCAGAGTTTAGCAAGCACGTATGTCAAAGCAAGCGGGTTTTGACCTTGATAACCCGAATTAATTGAGGGGCAGATGACCCTCACCGCCGATTGACGCAATAATGGGGCAAGGGGCGGAAAGATCGGTATGTTGGCATTCGCTCAGCAATGCCGTTAATGCACTTTCCATCCGCTCAAGGTCGGTAATTTTGGTGCGAATCTGGGCTAAGCGTGCGGCAGTGATCGACTGGATAGATGCGCGCTCACTGCCGTGGAGCGAGACGAGATCGGAGATTTCATCCAGACTAAAGCCCAGTTCTTGCGCGCGCTTGATAAAGCGGATGCGATCAATCAGATCGATGGGGTATTGACGGTAACCTGCGGTTTTCTCAGGGGTGGGCAGCAAGTCACGGCTTTGATAATAACGAATGGTTTCAATGCCGACATGGGCGGCTTTGGCCAGTTTGCCAATGGTGGTCGTTTGCATACGATTATTTCTCCAAAAGCTTGACTCTGGGGTTGACCACAGGGTTTAGCATAGCACAATCGTTCATCCACTGGGAGTCTGACCGTGACACATCCAAAATCAACTGACGCTGAGGAAATATCCAAGGGGCAAGCCACAGCGCCCGCCAAAATGGCATCCTGTTGCGGGGGTTCAAAGCAAGCCGAGGTAAAGGCTGACACCGTAAGCGCTGCGCTAGAACGCGACCCCGTATGTGGTATGACGGTCAGTCCCGATTCCCCGCACCATCATGTCTATCAGGATCATAGCTATCATTTTTGCAGTGGTCATTGCCTTAATAAATTTAAGGCGCAGCCTGAGCAGTACCTGACGCCTGCACCCGCGAAGTCGGTGACTTATACCCCTCTAGCGGGCACGGTTTATACCTGTCCGATGCATCCAGAGATACGGCAGGATCATCCGGGCGCGTGTCCGAAATGTGGCATGGCACTGGAACCGGAAATGCCGAGTCTGGATGATGAAGAGTCGCCGGAGCTGACTGATTTTCGGCGACGTTTCTGGTGGACGCTACCCCTTACCATTGTAGTGTTTATCCTTGCGATGTTTGGTGAGCATGTACAAATCATTAGCCCGCTGACGCGCAACTGGATTGAATTTGTGCTGGCGACGCCGGTGGTGCTGTGGGCGGGTTTTCCGTTCTTTGAGCGTGGGCTGTATTCGATCACCCATCGCAGTCCGAATATGTGGACGCTGATTGGCTTTGGTACGGGGGCTGCCTATGTGTATAGCGTGGCGGCGATCTTGGCACCACAAGTTTTCCCCGATGCCTTTAAAACCATGAGTGGTCAGGTGGCCGTTTACTTTGAAGCGGCGGCGGTGATCATTACCCTGACCCTACTGGGGCAGTTACTCGAGTTAAAAGCGCGTTCGCAAACCTCTTCTGCGATTAAATCATTGCTGGGTCTCGCGCCAAAAACGGCACGGCGTATCCTTGCCGATGGACAGGAGGAGGATGTACCGTTGGATCAGGTGCAGGTCGGGGATGTGCTGCGTGTGCGTCCGGGTGAGAAGGTGCCGGTCGATGGTGTGGTGGTCAGTGGCGACAGTAATATCGATGAGTCCATGATTACTGGCGAGCCAGTCCCTGTCCATAAGCAAAGCAATGATCGGGTGGTCGGTGCAACGCAGAACCTGACGGGAGCGCTCACGATCCGTGCCGAGCGGGTAGGTAGCGACAGCATGCTGGCGCAGATTGTGCAGATGGTGGCGCAGGCACATCGTTCTAAAGCGCCGATGCAGCGCATGGCGGATCGTGTGGCGGGATATTTTGTGGTGGTCGTGGTTCTGGTCGCACTGCTGACTTTTTTGGCGTGGGGATTTTTCGGCGGGGAATCAGGCTGGGTGTATGGCTTACTCAACGCGGTGGCGGTGCTGATCATTGCCTGTCCGTGTGCGCTGGGCCTTGCGACACCAATGTCGATCATGGTGGCGACGGGACGGGCAGCGCATCATGGTATTTTGTTTCGTGATGCCAGTGCGATTGAGTCGTTGTGTACGATCGATACTTTGATTGTGGATAAGACCGGTACGTTGACTGAGGGGCGTCCTCGCTTTGATCAGGTATTTGCGACTGCACATTATCAAGGCAATCAGGTGTTGCAGTGGGCGGCAAGTCTGGACCAAGGTAGCGAGCATCCGCTGGCGCAGGCGATCGTGCAGGCGGCGAGTGTGCAAAAACTGAAGCTCGATGTCGTCACTGCGTTTGATTCGTTGACGGGTCTGGGGGTGAAAGGCGAGGTTGCCGGGCAGTTGCTCTATTTGGGTAATCGGGCGCTGATGCAACAGCAACGGATTGATGTGCAGTCACTTGAAGCACAGGCTGAGACGCTGCGCACGCAAGGCGCCAGTGTGATGTATCTGGCCACCGATACTCAGTTGGTGGGGATTCTGTCGGTTCGTGATCCGATCAAGGACACGACGCGCGATGCACTTGCGGCACTGGCAAAAGCCAAAATCAAAGTCATCATGGCAACAGGGGATGGTCAGGCGACGGCGCAGTATGTGGCGGGGCAACTGGGCATTGCGGAGTTCTACGGTGAGGTGCGTCCGGAAGACAAGCTGGCGCTGGTCAAACGGCAACAGGACGCGGGTCATGTGGTGGCGATGGCGGGTGATGGCATCAATGATGCCCCTGCGCTGGCCCAAGCCGATATTGGCGTGGCGATGGGTACAGGCACTGATGTCGCGGTTAACAGTGCACAAGTGACGCTGATCAAAGGTGATCTGCGCGGCATTGCTATTGCCCGTGCGATCTCAGAAGCGACGGTGGGGAATATGAAGCAGAATCTGGGCTTTGCTTTTCTGTACAACATACTTGGGATTCCGCTGGCGGTGGGGATACTCTTTCCTGTGACTGGCTGGTTGCTGTCGCCGATGATTGCGGCGCTGGCGATGAGTTTAAGTTCGGCATCGGTGATCACCAATGCCCTGCGGCTACGTGGTCAGGCGTTAAAGTTCTGAAGTGGGATAAGGGGGCGAAACGTTTCGCCCTCGACATCAGCCGAGAATTCGATGTCGTTCGTGAGTTACTGGATTGCTTAGAATTTGACCTTGACGATCACCCCAACGAGTTCTACATTGATCTTAGCGTCATGGATGTCTACTCGGGAGCGCGTCATGGAAAAAGTCCTCATCGTAGGTGCTGGCCCAACGGGTCTGACGCTGGCACTGTGGCTGACGAAACAGGGTGTTCCTGTCCGGATTATTGATCAAAGTGCGGGACCCGGAGAGACCTCACGGGCCATGGCGGTACATGCACGTACCCTCGAACTCTATCGCCAGCTTAATTTGACCGATGCTGTCATTGCCGCCGGACATAAAAATCCAGCGGTCAATATGTGGGTACGCGGCAAACACAAGGCACAACTTTCTTTAGGCGATGCCGGCGCGGACATTTCACCGTACCCTTTTGTGCTCGTCTACCCACAAGATCAACATGAGCGCCTGCTGGTGGAGCGCTTAAGTCTGTTGGGGGTGACGGTTGAAAGGAACGTGGAGCTCATTGCTTTTGAGGATAAGGGTGACTTTGTGAGTGCACGCTTGCGTCTGCCAGATGGCAGCGAGCAGATGTGTGAGACTCGCTATCTGGCGGGTTGTGACGGGGCGCGATCAGTAATCCGACATGGGCTTGGCACTGACTTTGAAGGCGGGACCTATCAGCATGTGTTCTATGTGGCGGATGTCGAGGTGGAGGGCTTGCAGCCCGGAGGAGAGTTACACGTTGCTTTTGACAAGGGCGACTTCGTACTGTTGATGTCTTATGGACATGGCAATCAATATCGACTGATTGGCACCGTGAAAGATGAGCGTGCGGAACACGCCGAGAAGTTGGTCTTTGACGATGTGAGTATTGATGCGATTCGCGGTTTAGGGATTCAGATCACCACGGTCAATTGGTTTTCGACTTACCATGTGCATCATCGGGTTGCGTCCAATTTTAGGATCGGGCGCACTTTTTTACTGGGCGATGCCGCACATGTGCATAGTCCAGTGGGTGGGCAAGGCATGAATACGGGCATTCATGATGCCATCAATCTGGCTTGGAAACTCGCGGCAGTTCTAAAAGCGCAGGCGTCTGATGGCTTGGAAAATGATTTGGAGAGTGGCTTGGAAAATAGCTTACTCGACAGTTACAGCATCGAGCGCCAAGCCTTTGCACGTAGACTGGTTAATACCACCGATCGGGTTTTCACCGTGGTCACTGCGGAAAGCCATCTAGCCGATTTTGTGAAAGACCATATTGCACCGCTTATCATGAATACGGCATCCAAAATTGAGAGCGTGCGTGAACTGATGTTTCGGCTGGTTTCTCAGACCATGATGAACTATCACGAGAGTCCGTTGAGCGAAGGCAAGGCGGGTTCAGTCCAAGGTGGTGACCGCTTGCCGTGGGTCGCCTTAGAAGGGTCTGACAACTATGCGTACTTGTCGCATATCGGCTGGCAAGTCCATATCTATGGCACGGTGACACCCGAGATCTACGCGTGGTGTGAACTGCATAACGTGCCATTGCATCTGTTTGATTGGACTGAGGAGCATCACAAAGCTGGCTTGACTGAGGATGCGCTTTACTTGCTGCGACCAGATACTTTTGTGGCCTTGGTCGATCCCCAGGCATCAACGACAACGTTGAGCCACTATTTTTCCTCGAGAAATTATGCGATGGGCTAATAAGAGGTATTGAAGTCTTAAGTGGTTGTCTAGGGCCTCACCGCAGTGCTCGGAAAGCGAATGCTAAAGGTTATCAGCCCCTGATCACTGGTCGCTTCGATCTGACCGCCATGAACCTGCACGATGGTTTTGGTGATGGCAAGGCCGAGTCCTGAACCGTCGTCGGTACGTTTGCGGGAGCTGTCAGCGCGATAGAAGCGATCAAAGATGCGCTGGAGCTGTTCGGGCGACATCGGGTCGGCCTGATTCTGGATCGTGATCAGGATCGACGTGGTATCCTGCACCAGTTTCGTGGTGATGGTGCTATTGGGCTTGCCATAGCGGATGGCATTAGAGATCAAATTGCCCAGTGCGCGGCGCAGCATGAGTTGATCCCCTTGCATCGAGGCTGCACCAGAGAAGGTCAGGAGCATGTCTTTATCTGCGGCAAGCGCTTCATAATATTCAGACAGAATGCTGATCTCGTGTGCCAGATCAATCTGTTGTAAATGGGGCAAGGCGAGGTGGTTATCGGCTTTTGCCAAAAACAGCATGTCGGCAATCATCCGCGCCAGTCGCTCAAATTCTTCTAAATTAGAAAACAACACTTCCTGATAGTCGGAGACTTCGCGGGTTTTCGAGAGCGAGACTTGGGTCTGGTTAAGCAAAATATTGATCGGCGTGCGCAGTTCGTGCGCCAGATCCGAGGAAAAGTCTTCAAGGCGCCTGACGGTGGATTCGAGCCGGTCCAGCATGTCATTAAAGGCGCTGGCGAGGGGCTTGAGTTCCGAAGGTGCGCGAGCGATATCAAGGCGGCTGGTAAGGTGCTGTGCGGTAATGCTTTCGGCGACACGCGCCATCGATTGCGCGGGGCGCAGTCCACGCCATGCGGCAAGCCAGCCCAAGATCATCAGGCTAAACGTGCCAATCCCACCAATGATCAGTAGTTGTCGGCGGAAGTCATCGAGAAAGTGGACATGCTCCATCATATCGAGACCGACAATGATACGGTCACTGTCTCGTGCTGCGGTCGCGGCACGCTGGACCGTGATGACATGATAGGGCTGCTGCGCAACTTGCCATTCATGCAGTATCGATGGGCGGTCGTCTGGGGCTGGCGGGACGGTGATCGGTGTGGGCAAGGTGGCGTAGATGCGCGTGCCGATTGGTCGTTCGATCTGGACAATCAAACCGTGGTGTCCGACCAAGGCATCGTCAAGCTGTTGTTTAAGCAGTGGCGGATTATGTGGGGTCTGCTGGAGCAGGTTGTCGATCAGGGCAATTTTGCCTTTTAGCAGGTCTTGATCCTGTTCGGCAAAGTGCTGCATCACCAGTTGATGAATGGCGATGCCCATGATCAGTAGAATCAGCGCGGTAAACAGGGTGAAGATTAGACTGATGCGCAGGCTGATCGCGCTAAAGAGCTGTTTCATCATCCATCTCCAAAACGTAGCCCATGCCGCGTACGGTCTGGATCAGGCGCGGGCGATGTCCTTGATCAATCTTCTGGCGCAGGCGTTTGACCGCAACATCAATCACGTTGGTTTCACTGTCAAAGTTCATGTCCCACACCAAGGAGGCGATCAGCAAGCGTGGCAGAATCTCACATGGACGGCGCATAAACAGTTCCAGCAGGGCAAACTCTTTGGCGGTCAGGTCGATGCGCTGTCCGGCTCGGTTGACGCGTCTGCGCCGCAGATCTAATTCAAGGTCTGAGAAGGTCAGGATATCTTCATCACGCTGTTGTCCACGGCGCAGTAAACTTTTGACGCGCGCAAGCAGTTCGGCAAAGGCAAAGGGTTTGATGAGGTAATCATCAGCACCCAGCTCAAGTCCTTTTACCCGATCTTCGATCTGATCTTTGGCGGTGAGGAACAGCACAGGCATGGAGAACCCTTGTCCGCGGATGGCTTTGAGGATCGACCAGCCATCAAGCCCGGGCAACATGACGTCGAGAATGATCAGGTCATAGTGCTCACTGAGGGCGTGATGCTGACCCGTCAGGCCATCAGCAACCCAGTCTGTGATGTAGCCTGCTTCACTGAGCCCTCGATTGAGATATTCACCTGTTTTCTGGTCGTCTTCGACTAATAAGATTTTCATCTCTCACCGCGCCCTTACTGCCTTAGCGTTAAAGAATAGCGCGTTAAGCCAATGATTGTCTGCAACATGACAAATTTGTCATGAATCTGAAATGATATTGACATCATTTTGTTGGATGGCGATGGGATGATCTGTACTTGCTTATTTTGACTTGTGCCTCGCAACGCATGCTTGCTTATTCCTCGCGCTAAACATTTAAGATACGACGCAATCTGATCGGGTTGGGTCTTATCAACCCTATTAGGAGTGTAATGATGATCCCTGATGCCTTGACCCAGAATGATGTGGTGCGCTGCACTTTGAGCGTAGTTGTGCCCGTCTTTAATGAAGAAGAAGTGCTGCCCATTTTCCATGCGCGGCTTACGGCTGTACTGGATCAGCTTCCCTACAGTAGTGAAATTATCTATGTGGATGATGGCAGCCACGATCAGTCACCCCAGATATTGCAGGCACTCCAGCAGGCCGGCGGACAGATTGGGGTCGCGCGATTTAGTCGTAACTTCGGTAAAGAGGTGGCGTTGACTGCAGGCTTGCGTCTGACCTGCGGCGAGGCGGTGGTGGTCATTGATGCGGATTTACAAGATCAGCCTGAACTCATTCCCGAAATGATTGCGGCGTGGTTAGATGGGGCAGACATGGTCAATATGCGCCGTCGTCATCGTGATGGGGAGACCCGCTTTAAAAAGGCATCGGCTTCGATGTTTTATCGGGTGATCAACCGCTTAAGCGATGTGCCGATTCCTGAGGATGTCGGTGATTTTCGCTTGATGAGTCGGCGGGTAGTGGATGCCTTAAATCAATTACCTGAGCGTAACCGCTTTATGAAGGGTTTGTTTGCATGGGTGGGTTTTCGTCAGGTGACGCTGGACTACAACCGTGCGGGTCGCGCTGCGGGTACGAGCAAGTGGCCTTACTGGCGCTTATGGAACCTTGCACTGGAAGGGATTACCGCGTTTTCAACCGCGCCGCTGAAAGTGGCGACCTATGTCGGGATGCTGAGTGCGCTGATGGCGTTTGGCTATGGTTTTTATTTTCTGGTCAAGACGTGGGTGATCGGTGATGTGGTGCATGGCTTTCCATCGTTGATCATTACCATCCTGTTTTTGGGTGGCTTGCAGTTGATGGGCATTGGGGTACTGGGCGAGTATATGGGACGCTTGTTTATGGAGAGCAAGAATCGTCCACTGTATCTGCTGGATTATTATCACCCTGCGGTGAGAGCGGCAGAGGCTGCGCAGAGAGAGCAAAGCCACATGGCACGTCATGAGTCGTTATATGCCTACCATCCTGCCCCTTTGAGCCCTGAGCTCAGTAAAGAGCTGATTGCAGAGGCCATCGCTACGCTTGATCTGGAAAATGAATCGAATACCTCAAAACCGCAGGTGGCTGCACGTTCTGGGAGAGTGGTGTGAGTCAGCCGATTATTGCACAACGTTTTAAGGGCTTATGGTTGGCGTTGGCGGCATTGTTGCTGCTGCGTTTGCTGACACTGGGCCTGTATCCGGTGATGGAAACCACCGAGGCACGTTATGCCGAGATTGCCCGCTTTATGATCGTGCATCAGGACTGGGTGACACCGTGGTTTGATCAAGGGGTGCCGTTCTGGGGTAAACCCCCAGCGTCGTTCTGGTTGACCGCGCTCAGTATGCAGGGCTTGGGTATTAATGAGTTTGCCGCGCGGTTGCCGCATCTGCTCGGTGGTTTGGTTATTGCGTATCTGACATGGCTGCTGGCGCGGCAACGGTCGGCGGCTGGGGCGGTCTATGCACCAGTCCTGCTGGGTGGATCGTTATTGTTTTTTGTGGCGTCCGGTGCGGTGATGACTGATGTCACCTTGGTGATTGGCACGACACTGGTGATGTATGGTTTTTGGCAAACGCTTCAGTTTCCTACGCAGTGGTTGGGTCGCTGGTGGTTGTTTCTCGGGATTGCATTGGGGCTGCTGGCCAAAGGCCCGTTGGTGTTGGTGCTGGTTGGTTTTCCTCTTGGAGTCTGGACGTTATGGCAGCGGCAGCTTGGGCGGGTTTGGCAGGCCTTCCCGTGGCTCTGGGGCGTAATTTTAGCCTGTGCACTGGCCTTGCCGTGGTATGCCTTGGCGGAACAACACACCCCGGGTTTTCTACATTATTTTCTGGTCGGTGAGCATTGGGATCGCTTTACCCAGAGCGGCTGGAAGGGTGATCTGTACGGCACGGCCCATGCGCGTCCACGTGGCATGATCTGGCTGTTTGCTTTGGCGGCATTTATCCCGTGGACGATCATTTTGCCAGTGGCAGCATGGTGGTGGCGCAAGCTGCCGAAGGGATCTAGTGTCATTGACCCAGGGTGGCGACGCTATCTGCTGATCTGGGCACTGACGCCGTGTCTGTTCTTTACCATGGCGGGCAATATCATCATTGCCTATGTGTTGCCGGCACTGCCAGCTATGGCGCTCCTCACAGCAGACTGGCTGGCGCGGCGTTTCCCGGTGCCGCAAGTGAGTCGCGTGCTCTATCTCGGTTTGGCCTTTATCGCACTGGTGTATATTGGGACACTGGTGCAACTGGGGCGTATGGATGCTGCGGGCAAGGGTATGTCGACCAAAACGCTGATCCAAGCCTATACGGCACTTCATCAGCCACAGGATGTGCTGGTCTACAGTGGTCAGCGTCCGTTTTCGGCGTGGTTTTACTGGCAGCAGCCGATTGAAAGAATCGACAGTGATGCTGCATTGATCACTCGTCTTGCGCAGGGTTCGGTGTATGCCATCGTTGAGACCAAGCATGTTGCTGCACTGCAAGCCATGACGACAGAACCTGTGGTGGTGGTGAACAAGCAGGCGAAGTGGAGTTTGGTGACGCTTGCACCTCAATCATCATTGAGCCGCCCCGCGCTTTAAACCATCGCCATGATCCACCTTCTGAGGGTCAGTCCGATGACGCATTTGTCATCGGACTGACCCTTTTTTGTTGATCAGCAAGGGGGATGATCTTCAGCACTATTCAATAGGGCATGGTGTCCGTTTGAATCCTGAAAATAAACAGAGAAGGGCAGACGTGGTGTTGTCGTTCATTACGTCCGTGTGCAAGACGTTAAATGACATATTTGTCATGTTGCTGACAGGTTGCTGTTGGCACGCATCAGCGATGATAGGTCATCTCAATACGGTTACACGTGTTGAAACTTTTTTCAAAATCTGGAGATCGTCATGAAATTGTTAAATCATCAAATGCTGACCTTGGTTGCCGTGATGTCGCTCGCTACACAGAGTGTTTTCGCCCACGATCCAGCCGAGCATGCGAGAGAGGCTGCTGAAGCCAAAGCGGGTGCGAAATGTGATGCCATGCCAAAGAAGATGGACCCTAAGGATCCCGTCATGCTGGCCATGATGCAAAAGTGTGCGGCTGTAGCGTCATCTGCGACGAACAAGCCTGCGATGGATCATGGCAATATGAAAGGCATGGACATGAAAGGCATGAAGATGAAAGATTCGGAAAGCATGGGTATGAAAGGTATGTCGATGCCTGCCACGAACTGATAAACGTCATAAGCAGTCGATCACCTGAGACGATGTGCTGTCTCAGGCAGTCGAATTACCCCAGCATAACGTGCTGATGATCAGGAAGACAGGATCGTGAAACTTTTAAAATCGGTTGTGATTATGGGCATTGTCGGTGCCTGTGTTGCCGCGATTGGCGGTCTGGCGTTTATCTATTCGGGTGTCTATCCGATGGGCGCCGATGTCCCTCATACCAAAGCGGTCTACTGGGCGCTGGATACCATGCGAGAGCGTTCAATCGCAACACGCACCAAAGACATTCAGGTGCCCAATCTGGATGATCCCAAAATGCTGCTCGCAGGTGGGCAGGATTACAACGAGATGTGTGCAGGTTGTCATTTGAAGCCTGGCAAAACGACTTCGGATTTAAACGCAGGTCTTTATCCCCAGCCCCCTAACTTGGCTTTGCCACATCGTATGGATCTTGATGCCAAGCAACGTGCCGCACGCCAATTTTGGTATATTAAGCATGGGATTAAGGCCAGTGGTATGCCAGCATGGGGCTCTTCACACACGGATGAACGCATCTGGGAAATGGTGGCGTTCTTACAAAAGATGCCAACGATGAGCCCCGAGGTGTATCAGATTGTTACTGCACCGCCTGAAGGTGAAAGTGGTATGGCAGGCATGTCGCACGATGGGATGTAAGGTCATCATCCTTGATGCACCGCATTGAAGCCATTTTAAAGTTATTGAGAAGGTGGGTATGAGTCATCAAATTTCGAGACGCCAGTTTGTGCAGGGCGTTGCTGTGGCGGGACTCGCTGCAAGTACAGGGGTCTGGGCCAAGTCCACGCGACCTTTTGCGATCAACGGTCAAGTGCCACATTTGACGGGGAATACCTTTGATTTGGTCGTCGATGAAGCCAGTGTCAACTATACCGGCAAGACCAAGATTGCCACGGTGGTCAATGGCAGTTTGCCTGCACCTGTGCTGCATTTCAAAGAAGGTGAAACGGTCACTATCCGTGTGACCAATCGCCTGAAAGAGGATACTTCGATTCATTGGCATGGCTTGATCCTGCCTTATCAGATGGATGGCGTACCCGGTATCAGCTTTAAAGGTATTCCACCGAATAGCACCTTTATCTATCAATTTCCTCTTTTGCAAAGTGGCACCTACTGGTATCACTCGCACTCGGGTTTCCAAGAGCAGACGGGCATGATGGGCGCGATCGTGATTGAGCCGAGGGGCGGCGAGACTATCCGTGCGGATCGTGATCACGTGATCATGCTCTCGGACTGGACCGATGCCGATCCGATGGGGCTGCTCGGCAAACTAAAAATGGAATCTGGTTTTGATAATTATCAGCAGCCGACGGCGGTGCAGTTCTTTGCCGATGTTCGCAAGAACGGCTTTACGCGCGCGGTGGCGGATCGCAAGATGTGGAATGAAATGCGTATGATGCCGACCGACTTTACCGATCTGTCCGCGCATACCTTTACCTATCTTATGAATGGCACTAATCCTGCGTCGAATTGGACGGGGCTGTTTAGCAAAGGCGACAAGGTGCGCCTGAGATTCATCAATGGCAGTGCGCAGACGATTTTTGATGTGCGTATCCCCGGCTTGAAGTTGATGGTGATCGGCAGTGATGGGCAGCTTGTGGAACCGGTGACTGTGGATGAGTTCCGCATCGGGGTCGCGGAGACCTATGACGTGCTGGTCGAGCCGACCGATGATGCCTATACCATTTTTGCCCAAAACATTGACCGCACGGGCTATGCCTGCGGCACGCTTGCGGTGCAAGCAGGCTTAAAAGCACCGACCCCGGCGCTGGATAAAATCCAATGGCTGAGCATGACGGATATGATGGGAGCTATGTCAGAAAAGAGCATGTCGGGCAAGACCATGTCGCGCCACGCCAAGACCGAATACGGCTTCAGCGTTGATCAGCGTGTCGATATGCCGCGCACCAATCTGGATGATGCGGGAGTCAATCTACGCAACAACGGCCGCCGTGTGCTGACCTATGCCGATCTGCATTCGATTGGTTCAGCCAAAACAGAACAAGTGGAACCCTCTCGCGAGATCGAAATGCATCTAACTGGCAATATGGAGCGCTATATCTGGGGTTTTGATGGTCTGACTTTTCATGAATCTAAACCGGTACGACTAGGCAAGGGGGAGCGAGTGCGCATCTCACTGGTCAATGACACGATGATGACCCATCCGATGCACCTCCATGGCATGTGGAGTGATTTGAGGAGCGCCGAGGGTGACTTCCAAGTGCGTAAGCATACGATCGTTGTACAACCCGCACAGAAGATTTCCTTCGATGTGACGGGCGAGGCGGGGCGCTGGGCGTGGCATTGCCACTTGCTCTACCACATGGAGTCGGGGATGTTTCGTGAAGTGGTGGTGGACTGACCTATGAGAGCAATCAATCAAAAATTACTGACCTCCATGCTCTGTATGATGAGTCTGCCTGCCTTTGCCGCAGAGATGGAAAAAGGCATGGATATGTCGATGCCCGGCATGGATATGAGCACCCCGACCAAAGCCAAACCTGCGACTGCCCGCAAAAGCAAAGCAATAGTTGCGGCGCCAGCCAAGGTCGCTGTTTTAGCCAAAGCTCAAGTAAAAGCGCCCAAAGACACGGCTAAGGCCATGCCTGCGATGGACATGTCAAAGATGGATCATAATCAGATGAATATGAAAGACGGTCAGATGGACATGTCAAAGGTGGATCATAGTCAGATGAATATGAAAGATGATCAGATGGATATGTCGAAGATGGACCATAGCCAGATGAACATGAAAGAAGGTCAGATGGACATGTCAAACATGGACCATAGCCAAATGGATATGCCAGGCATGGATCATGGCGGCATGGACATGGGCGGTATGACGATGGGCAACAAGATGCAAGGCGGCGCAGCGCCAGCCGATGCGCGCAGCCCAGACTACTCACAAGGTCGTGACTTTGGTCCGATCCCCCCGCCGCATATGATGGGCACGGGCACTTTTGCTAATCTGTTGGTCAATCAATTGGAAGTAGCACGCGATCAAGGCAAGACCATCGCCAACTATGACCTTGAAGGCTGGGTAGGCAACGATAACAATCGTCTCGCCATCAAAGCCGAAGGCTCGACCAGCAATGGTGATCTGGAGGATGCACGCACTGAACTGCTCTGGCGTAAACCGGTCACGACCTTTTGGAATACCGAACTCGGAGTCCGCCAAGACAGCGGCGCAGGCAAAGACCGCACGTGGCTGGCGCTCGGACTACAAGGGATTTCTCCCTACTGGGTGGATTTAAGCGGTACGGTATATGTGGGGGATGCGGGCCGTGCGGCGCTGCGTCTTGAGGCGACCTATGACTGGCGCATCACCCAGCGTTTGATTTTGCAGCCGACGCTTGAGACCAATATTTACAGCAAGAATGATCCCGCACGTGAGATTGGGCGAGGGGTGAGTGACCTGCAAGCGGGTCTGCGTCTGCGCTATGACATCACCCGTCAGTTTGCACCGTATATTGGGGTGCAAACCGAGCAGCGCTATGGCAAGACTGCGGAATATGTCCGCGCCAAGGGTGAGTCAGTCAGTCAGACGATGGCGGTGGCTGGGGTGAGGTTGTGGTTTTGAATGTGATGGACCCGCTGCTGACAGCGGGTCATTTTTTTAAGCGTTTATCACTTGGCAAAGTCGGGATTCAGGTTAATGAATTTTAACAATGACAAGGCATTAAAGCTGCCGAAGCCTGTAACCGGATCCCAACCTTTGGCGGCAGAGAAGCTCGGTGAACCTGTCACGCCGTTATTACCCACAGTGACATCATGTACGCCAGCCGTTGTTGCGGTTGGGAAGTATTTATAGATGCTGGTGATGGGGAAGCCCAGTGCGTTTTTATGCACAGTTTGAATACGTGACCACAAACCGACAAAGATCGGCGAGGCAAGGCTAGTACCGCCGACGCCATAGCGCTTGCCATGATAGTAGACAATCGCACCGGAGGTGCCTGATGCATCAAATGCGACATCTGGAATCGCCCGGAAGGTAGAACCGGTCAATGTCTTCGGTTGCCAACTGGGCGCAGGTTCATAAGCGCTGAAACCACCCCCAGTAGACCAGATGCGGTTAGCATTCAGACTATCATCGAAAGACAAGCCTTCATTCCATGTGGTTTCGCCGGAGTAGGCATCCGTCCCCACGGTGGTCAATTCCGTGCCGCCAACAGAGACGACATAGGGGGATGTTGCAGGCAATGAAACCGAGGTGGTTTTGGCGGGGACGCCGGTTGAGTCTTCATAGGCACCTTCATCACCAGCGGAGGCCGAGAAGGTGATGCCTTGCAGCACACCTTGTTTAAACACGGTGTTTTCAGCCGCACGGTAGCTTTCATCACCTTCTGATTCACCGAAGGACATGTTGACGATTTTTACTTTATTATCGGTGACGACTTTATTCATCGCGGCAAGGATATCGTCATTCGCGGGTCCATAGGAGCCATCGCTCTGTTTAGTCACAGCTGAGTTATAGATAATCAGTTCTTTTACTCGCCCACGCGCAGCACCGACAATGGCTTGGCTGTCGAGTTGCCATTCCAGATCGTTTCCGATGTGATCGCCTGTGCCGACATTAACAACAGTCACGGGAATATTGGGTAGCGCACGTTTGGTAAACCACAGGTCGAGATCTGCCTTGACATCGCTGACATCGCCCCAGGAAATGATGCCGACTGAGGTGTTATAGCCTTGCGAAAGATTGGCGACGGGTCCGCCATAGATCAGCCCAAAATCAAGGGGGTCATGCAGAGAAATTTGCGTGGTGGCGGCATTGGTCTGCAATCCATCAGCAGCAACAGTGGGCACAGAAGCCGTGCGGGCCTCTGACACGAGATGGTGGTAAGTATGGGACGTTACCGCGCTTTGCAGTCCCAGTACACCCTCAATGATATGGCTCAAAGAGGCGGGTACTTGGGCGTCTGTAGTGTTGGCATAAACGTGTTTTTTGCCTTTTTGGTAACCTTGCAACGAGGCGTTAAACGCGGTTTTGACGTTGGCAGCGGTGCCCTTGGCACTGATAAACAAACGGTTTGGCGAGACGCTGATGTCGCTATAACCAGATTTTTTCAAGTGGGCCACGACTTTGTCTACATCGGCTTGTGGTGCGCCGTAGTAGGTGGTGAATTGCTCAGGCGTTAGAAACTGACGTGAACCACCGGATTGCGCAAAAGCAACCTGCTGATCCAACTGTGCTTCATTGTGGGGTTTGAGCACGACCGTAATCGAGACTTTTTGAGTGCTAGCCAACGTTCTGGCGAGGGCGGCATCGGTGGCGATGCTTGCGCCAGTTGGGGTTGCGGCTGGCAGATGAAATACTTTGGTTTTGGTTGAGACCCATGCTTCTGGGGTGACCGATGCCTGAACCGATAATGCTGTCACTGCAAAGGATAGTGCGGTGAATACGAACGAAACTCGCCGCGCTTGGGTAAGGCGCTTAGATTTTACACGATCCATATCTAACTCCGATTATTAATGAGGATTTGACGCATTTTTAATGGATGTTGAAGTAAGCAACATTAAAGACCAACCGACCTTACGATAAATTGACGCATAAGAAAAGATGGGGAGTCTGGGGTGATGAGTGCGTTTAATCTAATAATGAGAACTGATCGATTGAAAAATCAATTTTTTAATTGAAAAACCGAACAAGTACGAATGTTTAATAAATATTTATTCACATATTTTATTATTTTTGATGTGGATTTTGTTGCATAAATATTTGTTATTTAATGTTTATTTTTTAAATTGAAATGTCAGGTTACAAATCTATGTATGTGATTTCTAATATGAATTATATCCGAACATATATGTATAAGTGAATAAAGTGCTCCCTGAGTCAATTCGATCACTATTTATCGTTTTGATTTTAAATTGGTTTGTACCAGTTATTTGTGAAAAAGTGAATGTTGCGGACTTACTGTGCGTATTTTTGCAGGGAGAGATTAATGATGGATTTTATGTGTAGATTGTGTGGATATTTAATGTAGATTATTCGTGATCGATCCTGCGGCATAAAAAACTAGCATTTGACTGTATAAGGTATCGAAGACATTTGAAAAGGTTTGATTCACTTTGTGACCTGCTATCGATGACCGAGAATCGAACTCCGCAGCGATTTGGCTTATTGCACAGCGGCTTGGCTTACCGCTATGATCAACCCATAACAAACAATAATATCTAGAAGGATTTTTTTCTTTGAACACATTCCATAAACCTGTGTCACGATTGGCCGCAAGCATGCTTTTGGCAGCGCTACTCTCCTCATGTGCAAAACAACCGGTAACGACACCTGTACCCGTAGTGGGACCGCCGCCCAGTTCATATATTTCCTTAAATAACAATCTGTTCATCAAAGTACCTACCGATAATATGCAGACCGATCAATTTGGGGCGTATACCTTTGTCTTGATGCGCGCCAAGGATTCGAAGAGTTTGACGCGTGATCAGAAGAATCGTTTGCAAGTCTTGACGGACGGGATCGAAGACCCTTTTGTGGTGGATTCCAATCAAGCGGTCGGTCGCAATAAACCTGCGAATTTGAATTTGTTTTGTATTCCCAGCCGTGAGGACGGCAAGGAAGAAGATCCTAAAGAGATGTTGAAGCGCTATAGCCGCGACGGCCGAGAGCGGGCGATCAATATCGCGCGTTATGACTTTAAGTATTCCAGTCTGATGTTGCAGAGTATCAGTCGCCATGTTTCCTCAGAGGTGATCAGGGATGCGCTGCGTCAGAAGTCTGGTCCTTTCTTGGTCACGACCTTAAAACCGACGGGACTGGCGGATCAGGATCCGATTCTGTTTGCCGATCTGTCTGACTCTACGTCGGAGACCATCAAGGGTTTGGTTGAGTCCTATCGCGCATTTATCTTTAAAAATAACGTCAATACAGCGCAACAGGACTATTTTATTTCTTTCATGACCACAGTGACTGCGGGTATGGAAAGTCGGATTTTGACACCGGATCGCTGGGTGTCGGTTGAGGGGAGCGCTGAGGGTGCGGAGCGGAAGCGCTAAGCGTAAAGACTACGTAGCATGAGTCAAAACCCATGCTACGTGGGTCAAGCTTTACTCCCGATTTTTCATCGCCGTAATCTCCTGTAGATCCAGATCGCTTTCCAGTGCATGCAGTACTTCATCATGAATCTGACCTGAGCGGTGCAGCTTGAGCAGTTCGGCACGTCCAGCCGCGACGGCAGCTAAGATCACGTCATAATGTGCCGCCTGTTGGTCGCTGAAGGTTTCGGGTGCTTGGCTATAGCGCTCCGTGATACGGGTGCGGTAGGTATACTGCTCAAGTAAACGGGTATGGATCAATACACCTGCGTCATCATATGCCAGTGCCTCAACGACTGCGAGCTGTGCGGATTCCACACGGTACATGGTCTGTGCTGCGGTCAGCAATCCACGGGGATGCGGATCATCCTTAAGCTTCAGAAGCTGGATCACGAGGCCGATGGTGCTGCCTTGAATCAATACGGTAAATAGAATCACGGCAAACGCTGACAGCAAGATCAGGTCACGCCCTGGCATGTTCTCAGGCAGGGTGAGGGCAATGGCAATGGTGACCACGCCGCGCATGCCAGCCCAACTGAGCAAGAAGGAGGAGGCGGGAGACGGAGGTCGTGCGGGTTTTCCAGATAAGCGTCGGATGCCTACCCGGAGATAGTCGGTGGCGTAAACCCAGATAAAGCGCGATAGAATCACGGTGATGATGACGCCCACGATAGGATAGAGCATGGTGTCGAGCAAGGTGCTCATGCTGTGATTGTCCAGATCGCTGATCACGTCGCGTAGCGACAAACCGATCAGAATAAAGACCAATGCCTCAAAGGTGGAGATCATGACGCGCCAGAAAGCGCCGCCCTGTACGCGAACTTCGGCGGAGAGGATGTCGTGCTGATACCAGCCGAAGATGATGCCGCAAGCCACAGTTGAGATCACGCCCGAGACATGCAGGCTTTCACCGCCGATGTAGGCCGCCCAAGGACAAAGGACAGATGCCATGATGACCAAGGTCGGTTGCTTGATATGGCGAAAGATGCGAACCACCAAGAAGCCGATGCTGCCCCCGACCAACAAACCACCTAAAGCCAGCCCCAAAAAGGACACACCCGCTTCTTGCAGGCTAAACGTGCCCGTCAATGCCGCAACCACTGCGAAACGGAATAGGACCAGTCCGGTGGCATCGTTGAGTAGGCTTTCGCCTTCGAGCAGTGCCATCAGGCGGCGGGGCAGTTTAACCTTGCCGAGTACGGCTTTGGCCGCCACGGCATCCGGCGGGGAGACCACGGCACCGAGTGCAAAGCAGGCTGCCCAAGGCAGGGTGGGGATAATCCAGTGCACCACCATCCCTACCGTGAAAGTGGTGAAGATGACTGCACCCAGTGCCAGCCACAGGATACCGCCGATATTTCTCTTAAAATCTGACCAGACCGTGAAGTATGCGCCATCAATCAAGAGAGGCGGCAAAAAGATGATCAGCACCAATTCGGGGTCGATATGAAAGGAGGGGATGTCAGGTAAGAAAGCAATCGCAATGCCGCCAAGCAGCAGCGCGGCAGAGGACGGCAGCTTCAGGCGTCTGGCAATGAGCTCCAGCCCCAATACCGCGACCAGTAAGAGCAAAATAAATTTAAAGGTTTCGACTGAGGTCATGGAAGGCCTGTATCAAACAATGGGTTATTGAGGGGAATTGTAGACTAGTTGGCAGTTTATGTGGGGGTATGAATTTGAATGAATCGGTGGTGAGACGTATGTCTTAAGCATAGAACAAAGACTTTAAAAGCGTTTAACACAAGTTTTTCGGACGATTCAGTCTGGTTATGGAGGGTGTTTTGTAGAATCATAGCCCAAGACTATAGATGACAAAGTAACGAGCGAAGCCTCATGAATGCTACTACCCAACTTGCGACGTTAAAGCCGAAGTCAGAACAGACACCGAAGCATAAAGATCCTAAACGTTATTTGTGGTTGCTTAGCCCAGCGCTACCATTAATTGGTTTAGCCGCTGCGACAAGCTATGCCATTGCCCCTAAAAAGCTACGTGCGATGGCCGCTCTCGGTCCAATCATGTTGCATGGCGTCATCCCATTCATTGATAAGATGGTGGGTGCCGATGCAGAAAATCATCCTGAAGAAGCGATCAAACAGCTAGAGCAAGACCCCTATTATATGCGCATCGTCAAAGCGTATATTCCCTTGCAATATCTGACCACCATTGTGGGTGCTTACGCTGCGAGCCGTAAAGGCACACCTTTGATCGACCAGATTGTGCTGGGCATGTCTGTCGGTGCGGTAAATGGTATTGCGCTCAATACCGCACATGAATTGAGCCATAAGTCTGAGAAAACCTATCACTATTTATCCCATTTGGCATTGTTGCCAACGGGTTATATTCATTTCCGTATCGAACACCCGTATGGTCATCACAAACGTGTTGCCACGCCTGAAGATCCAGCGTCGTCACAAATGGGTGAAAGCTTCTGGCAATTCTGGCCACGTACCGTGATCGGTAGCTTTAAATCAGCCATTGAAATTGAAACCACACGTCTTAAGCGTCGTGGTAAAGGCTGGTGGTCACTGGACAATGAGCTCTTGCAGGGCTGGGCCATGGCTGGTGCATTCCATGCAACGATGATTGCGGTGTTTGGTCGTCGGGTGATCCCGTTTATGGCGACGCAAGCCGTGTATGGCTTCACCTTGTTTGAGGTGATCAACTATCTTGAACATTATGGTTTGAAGCGTCAAAAACTGGACAATGGTAAGTATGAGCGGACCATGCCTGAGCATAGCTGGAATAATAACAGCATGGTGACCAATCTGTTCCTCTACCAGTTGCAGCGTCATTCGGATCACCATGCTTTTCCAACACGTTCATTCCAGGCATTGCGTCATTTTGAAGATGTGCCTCAGTTGCCCGCAGGTTATGCGTCATTGCTATTGCCTGCGATTATTCCTAGCTGGTGGTTCAAGCTGATGGATCAACGCGTGGTGGACAACTATAAAGGCGACTTGAACAAAGCCAATGTCCATGTAAAAGCCCGTGCTCGCTTATTTGCGAAATACGGTGTGGTCGATCAGCAATTGGTAGAAAAAGCAGAGTCATAAGTTGTAAGTGCCGAGCTTATGCGCATACCCACCGAAAGGTGGGTATTTTTTTGTATTTTGAATGGTGCTTAACTTCCTGCGCCTTGTATATATCTCACGTGAATTCCTGCTAATCTTAAGCGACTCATTCCTTCAACCTTTTTTTAAGACACATGCAAAAGGAAATTTGATATGTCTGATTTGATCCTCACCACATTTGACTGGGTTCCCGATATGCCGCGCGGCTTTGTGCGTGACATCCGTGTGCGCTGGGCACTGGAAGAAGCAGGGCTGCCGTACACGGTAAAAGGCGTCCCTTTTAAAGAGCGTAACGCGCAGCATTTTGCGCACCAGCCTTTCGGACAAGTACCATGGTTGATGGATGGCGATATCTCTATCTTTGAGAGCGGGGCGATCCTGCTGCATATTGGCGAGCTGAGTAGCAAGCTGCTGCCAACAGACCCGCGTGGACGCAGTGAAGTGCTGGAGTGGCTCTTTGCCGCGCTGAATTCGGTTGAAATGGCCAGCCTACCGTGGTCAATCTTTAAGTTTTCCGATGCATCGTTTGAAACGCCTGAACTGGTGCGACTACAGGCTTTTCTCAGCGCTCGCTTGCAGCATATGGAGTCGGTTCTGACCGATCGTGAGTGGCTGGCGGGGGCGTTTTCGATTGCGGATATTCTGATGGCCGATGTGCTGCGCTTGATCGAACGACTGGGTGGTTTAACTGAATACCCTGCTTGTCGTGCTTATGTCGTCCGTGCAATCGCTCGCCCAGCATTTCAAAAAGCCCATGCGGATCAGATGGCGCATTTTGCTAAGGCGGATTGAGGGTAAATGTAGGGGTAGGATGCAATAAGCTGGAGCTTATTGCATCTTTGTACTATGTTCTGGCATATAAAAATCGACGAAACTCACGTTGAAACTTCAGAGGCTGATCCAGCATGGGGAGATGTCCTGCGTCATCAAACCGTATTACCTCGATGTGGGGCACTAAATTCTGAATGACCAGTTGCCCTTGTGGCGGATACATCAGCGAACGCATTCCGACCATCTGCATCATTGGAATGTTGATCTCAGGCAAAGTCGCACGCATATCGGTGTCGAGGTTTACATAGGTATTCATGATTTGCATGTAGCTCGCCCAGCGCGCGGTTGGGATCAAGCGCCCTGCGATGATCGGTTCGCCATATCGAAAAGCCAGTTTCAGCATGCGACGTTGACTGGTTCGGCTGACGGCGTAGCCAAAGAAATCACCAAACAAGGTGATCATCTCATACCGTAACGTTTTGGGTAGATCCAGATACGCTGTGTCCAGTCCTATCGACTTGGTTTGCTCTAAAAGCTGAGTAAATCGTTCAAACATCGCTGCTTGTTCGCAGCCAAATAACCCATCTTGCCAGCCATCTACATTGCGAACTTGAGGGGGTTGGTCAATGTGCAGATATTGGCTGACCCGATCAAAATGCCCTAACTGATTCATCTTGAGTCCGATCAGTGCTCCCAATGAGATCCCAGCCAGTATCACTTTTTCTAAGCCGAGATGATCCAGCACGTCGATGATATCTTGTGCATAATTCAGCAGTGCATCTTGTTGATTAAGCGGTGTACGATGTGAATGCCCAAACCCGCGCAAATCAGGTAGGATAAACTGAAAGTCCTTTGTATAGGGCCAGACGTTTGGTAACCAGTGTGCCGATTGAGAGCCGAAGCCATGCAACAATATCACTGGTGTTGCCCCATGTCCTATGACACGAACTTGTAATTGTTCTCCATCACGCAGGGGTATTGTCAGCATGCACTGTCTCATTTGTTGCGATAAAGGTCAGGATTTTAGGTAACCTTCGGCATAAAAGCACTGGCAAAATATTTCGGACATTGTCTTGTTGTATCAGACGATATCGTGTTGGCTGGTGATAAGACGTCAGTTTGCTCTGATGATGAGCCATCGCACTAACCTTGATTAAGATATCTCTTCCTTCCGCTCTGCCCCTTGAAACTTCGAATTCGAAATAATCGTCTGTCGTAGCACGTTATCGATTGTGCTCTCCAGATTATCCGTGAGTTTTTCCACCAGTCCATCAACGACCAAGTGACTCAGCCCGTGCGTCATGCTCCATGCTTGCAATACCGCCGTAGCTACGATGGGATCGTCATCTGCTCTGTCGAGTACGAGGGCTACGCGCTTGCGCAGTCCGTAGTAGGCGAATTCCATGACCTCACTGATTTCAGGGTCTTGCTGTTTAGAGGCGAAGCTACTGAACATCAATTTAAATAAGGCGGGTTGCTGCTGAGCAAACTGGACATAGGCGCGACCCGTGGCAAAGAACGCTTTGCGGTGGTCGGGCTCGGCAAGGAAGGCGAGCGTTTGCGCGGCAGTAAAGCGGCGAAAGCCTTCTGCGGCGATGGCGGTCAATAGCGCTTCTTTATTGGCGAAGTGGCGATAGGTCGCGGTTGCGGAGACACCGACCTGCCGTGCAAGCTCGCGGAGGTTTAATTCTTTGCCGGTTTCTCCAGCAAGTTCCAGATGCGCAAGACCCGCATCAACCAATGCCGTCCGTAGATTGCCGTGATGATAGGCGATGTTCACAGTTTTATCGTCCATGGCTGTTTTATTTGAAGTTGACAACGTTAACATTTCACTGCAAGATATAGAAATCATCATACACCTTCCGCATCGTTTAAGCATGGATATGCTTTGCGCATGCTGTTGTCACGTCTATAGGTTTCATTTTCTGTGTTTTTTTATTCGAAATATCGGTGATTCGTGGAGAAGGCATCATGGGAATCATGTTTAAAAGCAAGCACAACAAGGCATCGAGTTCGCCACATCAACTGATCCCGCGCAAAGTGAAATTTGACTGGCGTGAGACCCCGATTGATTGGATGCCGGGTGAGGCGTTTGCCAGTCATTTTATGAATGCGGTCCATATGATTTTCCCTGCTGGGGAACTCTGGATGTGCCGCATGGTCAATAAAGCGATTCCTTATATCGATGATCCAAAATTGTTGGAAGATGCCCGCGCTTTTATCCGTCAGGAAGCCATGCATGCCCGTTCGCATAGCAGTGCCGCAGATGAGCATCTGAAGGTGTATGATATTTTTCCTGAGCATTATATGGCGCGCATTGATTGGTTGTTCGATGAGCTGCTGGGGGATGCGCCATTGGGCTTGCGTTTTTCTGAATCCATGCGAAAAGAATGGTTGATTTTCCGCTTGGGCTGCATGGCGGTGTTTGAGCATATTGCGTGTGTTTTGGGGCAGTACGTGCTGGATAACAAGACTTGGGATGATGTGGCTGATCCGGTGATGCTGGACTTATGGCGCTGGCATGGTGCTGAGGAGGTTGAGCACCGCAGTACAGTGTTTGATATTTACCAAAGTGTGGGCGGCGGTTATTTTGGACGCTATCTGTGCACGGGGCTGGCGGTTCCGGTGGTGGTTGTGCTGTGGGTGCAAGGCTGTACGGAGATTTTGCGCAAACATCCCGCTGTCCCAGTTGATCCAAGCATTTTAAAGCCGTGGTTTCGTCAGCAATGGCAGAGTGCAACTCAGCGCGATTTGTTGCCGTCCTTACCGTTTTTGGCGGGTAAGATGCTGAGTTATTTTGCCCCGAGTTATAACCCGATTAATGAAGGATCTACTGAGCAAGCGTTGGCTTATTTGAAGACGTCAGTGGGTTATCTTGCAACGCAGAAACCGGATGCCATCACGCCATTGGCTGCTCAAGGGGCACAGGCCTAAAATATCAGGCTGAGGTCATCCCATAAAAAACGCCCATGCGATGGACTGCATGGGCTAAAAAGGGAACTTTTTAAAATCGATGCCTTTACATCGAAACCCTAGGGTTTGATGTTTGAGTCATGCATGGTTTCAAACGTCTGGGCGCGGAGGCGCTGTTCAGGGGTACTGAAGGTTTGATTACGTAGCGCGGTGATGGCGTTCTGCTGACTCACCGGGTCGCTGTAGCTCGCTTTGATTTGCTCACGGGCGCTGAGATAGCCATCTACTTGCTGTTGCCAACTTGCATTATCTACGTCCAGTTGATCGAGGCGTCCCGCAGCGGCACTACCAACCAGACTTTCACGCATCTGATGGAGCTCTTCTGCCGAACCGCCACGTGCCTTAATGTCTTTGGTCAGTTGTTGCAGCTCTGCGTATTGCATGAGCGGGCGGACACTGTCGGCAAGCGTGGGGGGCAGGTGGTCGATCAGTCCGGCGATTTTTGCTGCTTTTTGTTCTGCTGTTAAACTCTTATCCGCATTAATCCGCATCTGATCAATCGAGTACTGGTCATAGGCTTCTTCATTGCCAAAAAACACCGTGGCTTCAGCAAGGGTAAAGAATTGCATGCGCAGATTTTTCTGGGCAGACACAATCGCCTGTAAGGAATCTGGGGTCATGGTTTTGGACTGCGGACCGGATTGGGTTCTGGCGTGCATGTAGGCGATGTATTGATCCAGCAGTTTTAAGGCATAGGGCAGTGCCGTCGGGGGCAGCGTGCTGGTGAGATACAGGCGGATGTCTGCAATCAGTTGCGCTTCGGTTTTTTCGCCGAGGCTGGATAAGAAATAATCAAAGCAGTTACGAATGCCGATGGTCAGAACCAGTTGACCTTGGGCATCTACTTGTAGCGGGCAGTCAATTTGGGTGCCTTGCAATGAAGGCGCAAGCGTAGGCAATGGGCCGTGGGCTTTAAGTGGTGACTGGGCTGGCAGTGTGGGTGCGCTGGCTGTTGTTTGCGTTGGCGTGACAACAGGGGCATTACTGGTGGCGGTGGTCGATGGTGCGGGTTTAAGTAGCCAGATTGCTGAGACCGCAAGCAGACAGATGAGGATCGTCAACACGACGAAGGTTTTCTTTTGTTTTGCTGAAAAAGGCATTGTTGAACATTCCATGTTTTTATCGGGTGCTGGATCAGTGATGAACCATGAGGCTTGATGATAAGCCAAGAAGGACAGCAACGCTGTCCTTCTTTTATCACAGGTCTTTAATTACTCGCTTTTATAGCATGGCAAACATGCATTTCCGCGATTACAGACCTGCTGTTTTTAAGCGGTTGGCTTGCAGGCGGAACAGGGTCACTGGGCTGGTGGTGAACGGACTGATCAGACCGGCAACTTGGTTCACTTCATCAAAGTGATTTTGATAGTAGTCATCGCGAATCACTTGACCCAAGTGGCTGGAGCAGCGGGGTACTAGGCCGTCGCTTGCGCCGGGGATCAAGAGACTGGTCGCGCCGACCAGATAGTCCGCAGGATTGAGGACATTGGTCCACACCGCTGTACCGCCCCATGAGTAATAGCGTATGCCATTAGCAACCGCTGCGCCTTGGTCGCATTGATTGGTCGGTACGCCTTGTGGAAATTTGGCGTTAAACGCTGCTGAGCCTTTAGAGGTCAGCGAGCTTAGACCCGCCAGAGAATCTTGCGAGTAGTATTGACCCGAGGAGACGCCCACAATGGTAAAGAATGCATTAATCCCCGCAGAGATCACCGGTGCAAGGATCGGACCGACAGGACTGTTGACCAAGCTTTGAACGGTATCGGCGACTGGTGAGCCGAAGGTCACGCCAGCGACAGCGGTCACGGAAGCGACTTTGGTCGGCAGTAAGCCCGCCACATAGCGCACGGATGGACCGCCATGGCTATGACCGATCAGGTTGACTTTGGCTGCGCCGGTGATCGCCAGAATCTGCTGCACTTGATTGAGTAGTTGTTCGCCGCGCACTTCTGAGGAGTTGAAAGACGCTTCTTGCGAGACGAAGACACTGGCGCCGTTTGCGGTTAGATTTTCAGGAATGCCATACCAGTAGTTGTAGATCCCCGCGATGGAGGAGAATCCGCCCATGCCGTTGGCAAAGACAATCGGGTATTTGGTTTGCGCGTAAGTGGAGGTCACGGTTTGACTACCGCCTGTACGACAGCCTGCGGTGCTACAGAGTTGAAAGGTTGCGGTGGTTGCTGAGGCTAAACTGGTGACGGCCAGACCGCCAGTGATCAGCAGTGCAGAGAGGGTGAGTTTCATAGTATATCCTTATGATGCTTCGTGTTATTAGGGGCTTTACTGCCCGTGTCATTGTGACTATTTGACGTGAAGTCAATCAGATGGTGATGTGAGTCACATATTTTTCCATCTGGTGTTTATTTATTAAGCGCGGTCATTATATTTGCCAGACAGGGTGACTCTGTGAGATGCTTAGCGGTCAAAATTACTATCATTTTCGGCCAAATCGGATGGCACTAGATAATATCGATAAAGACCAGGATTGGTTATATCAACCGGTGGTGCATGTGTCCTATGCACAGACCGTCCTACGCATTGCCGAGGAGCGGGGGTTACCACGTTCATTGATTCGCGATGTCGGGCTCAGCGAAACCGACCTGAATGACCCGATAGGCTTGATCGCGCCGATGACCTATGCATGGCTTGCTGCGCTGATCGTTGAGCGAGTGGGCAATCATGGTTTGGGCTTTGAGGTTGGCCTGCGCTTGCCCCCTACTGCACATGGCAGTCTGGGCTATGCACTGGTGTGCAGCGGCACCTTGCGCGAGGTAGTGGACTTACTCAAGCGCTTTTGGCATATCCGCGAACGCACGCTGCAGTTTCATTTTTTTGAGCAGGATGGCTGGGGGGTGATGCATTTCTATGCGCTGACTCCGTATCCCGAGACCTTGCGCATCGTTCATTTTGACTGCTTGATGGCGATCTTTTACCGCGCGATTACCTTGCTACTGGGCAGTACGGATATCCACGGTGAGCTTTGGCTGGATTATCCTGAGCAGGATTACTACCCACAATATCGCGACCAGTTTCCGCCGATCCGTTACGACATGCCTGCGTCCCAACTGCGCTTTCCTGCCGAACTGCTCGATCGTCCTTTGCCGATGTCCAATCCTGCTGCGTTAAAGCAGGCGATCATCCAGTGTGAGCGAGAAAGTGCGCTGATGGGTGGTCAGCGCGAGGATTTTATGAGCAGTGTCTATGAACTGATAATCCTCAGCGAGGGCAGTTATCCGACGCAAGAGAATCTTGCGGCAAAATTACATACCTCAGTACGCACCCTACGCCGCCGTCTGCAAATGCATGGCACGAGTTATCGTGAGCTACTGGAGAGTGCACGGCAGCGCGATGCGTTGAATCTTTTGGAGAGTACCTCTCTCAGCATCCAGACCATTGCTGGGCTATTGGGCTATCTTAATCCTGCCAATTTCACGCGGGCGTTTAGCGGCTGGATGGGGCTGTCGCCGCGTGAGTATCGTGCTAATCGTGAGCGCGCATAAAGGGCTGTATTCTTAGGCTGACCTACAAGTCTAAACGCGGGTAACGATGTGTATCCCGCGCTGGATTGCGCTGGGGGTCGTCGTTTAGAATCGAATGCAGAGTGGGGCAAGCACTGTTTTGATCCGCTAAAGACTGAGGCTGACGGGAGGCTGATCGCCATGAATAACACCTTAGCAATTGCGCCAGACAGTACGGCGGTTCGCGTGGCCCTGTGGCGCGCACTGCATGTGGAGGTTGATGCAGCGCCCCATGTGATTGACGATGAGATCGGCATCAAGCTGGTGGCACCGGAGGATGGCTGGCGCGAGCGTCCAGATATGCATCCCGAATTTACCAAAGTTTTTCGTGCATCAGTTGTGGCGCGCGCTCGATTTATTGAGGATTCGGTTGAGGCACTGGCACAGCAGGGCATTCATCAGTATGTGATTCTGGGTGCGGGGCTGGATACCTTTGCTCAGCGCCGTCCGAGTCTTGCCTCCAATTTGCAAGTCTATGAGGTGGATCAACCCGGGCATCAGGCGTGGAAGCAAAAACGGCTGGTCGAGGCGGGGTATGGCATCCCCGATTGGCAGCATTTTGTGCCAGTGGATTTTGAAGCCGGCGACTCGTGGATGGAGCAATTGGTGGCTGCGGGCTTTGATGTGAAACAACCTGCGGTGATTGCTTCGACTGGGGTGAGCATGTATCTGACGCGTGAGGCGATTGTGGCGATGTTCCATCAGATTGCCACGCTAGCACCCAAGACCTGCTTTATCATGACTTTTTTGCTACCGATCGAGATGGCTGATCCTGAGGTGCAGTTTGGTTTAAGACGTGCTGAAAGTGGCGCCAAGGCCAGCGGTACGCCTTTTATCAGTTACTTTACGCCGGAGCAGATGATTGCGCTGGTGAATGAGGTTGGCTTTAGCCATGTGGAGCATGTGTCCGCAAACCAATTGGCTGAGAAGTATTTTACCAATCGCGCCGATGGACTGCGTCCGCCGACGAACTCGGAAGAGATTATTGTGGTGACGGTGTGAGGGGCACGTTTTAAAAGCGGGATGAGTTAAAAACTCATCCCGCTTTCCTATTTTAGATACTCACGGCTTCAGCAAAATCTTCCCAGTCCGATTGGCTCGATAATTGGCATTGACCGCGTCTTTAATCTGCTCGAATTTAAAAATCTCTTCGGTTTGCAAACTGAGCTGACCTTTGGCGACCCATTGGATAATGGTGGTGATCACGCGTTTTTGTTCAGGGGTGCCGAGGGCTGCGAAAATCTTACCGCCCCAAAATCCTTTGACCACGATGTTTTTAAAGATGATCAAGCTGCTATGCAGTTGCATCGGTTGACCGGACATGGAGCCGAAGGTAATCAGTTGGCTATTTTCTGCCAGCAGTGACAACACATCTTGGCTGGCTGTGCCGCCGACTGAGTCGATGCCCACCTGTATGGGATGATCGCCAACTGCGGCTTTGACGGATTTTTTCCAGTCGGGTGCATCGGTGGTGATGACGTGCTTGGCACCCAGTTGTTTGAGGGCGTCTGCGCTTGATGCACTACGCACCAGATTGATGACGTTAAAACCTTGGATGTGAGAAATCTGTTCAACCAGTCGTCCCACCGCACCGTTGGCACCATTTTGAATAATCCATTGTCCAGACTGCACGTTGGCAAATTCGAGCAATAGCAAGGCGCTCATCGGCATCGCCAGTAATTGCGCGGCGGTAGCATCATCAATGGCATCGGGGATCGGTACGACGATTGCGGCAGGGGCGATAAAGTATTCTGCCCATGTGCCGGGAGTCGAGGCGACGACGCGCTGTCCGACTTGCAGGTGTTTGATGTCTTGACCGACGGCATCGATGATGCCGACTGCTTCAGTGCCCGCTTGAGCGGGGAGGGTGGGCTTAAAGCCGTAGTTGCCAGAGATGGTGACCAAATCGTGATTATGGATGGTAGCGAGCAGGGTTTTAATCCGTACTTCATTGCCTTTGGGTTCGGGCAGAGCGATGTCTGAGACTTCGAGGACTTCACTGGGTTTGCCAAATGTGGCGTAGGTGATTGCACGCATATCCATAATCCTTTGTGATACGGGTTTAACTTGACGATGATCTATCTTACAAGGATAGATGCGGGGCCCGTGTTTTAAATGGGTGTCTATATTGAGGGGTGTTGTACGCGCTGTAAAATGATCATTGTGCATGGTCGGTTATGCAGCGGGTTCAGGGTTTTGAGTGGGATGGTAAACTTAGATCGGCTTAGTTTTGAGATGTTCTGCTGGGATGTGAACTGCTATGATCGAGCGCTTGGGATGGGTTTATGTCAACGAACGAGTGCGATGTATGGGGAAGCGGTTTAGCGGTGTGCTACTGGTGGCATGGATGGGGATGCAAAGCGCCACCGCCTGCGAAACCCTGCTGCCGCAATTTACATATCGCTATGATGACACCGCGCAAACAACCTATGCCAGCAATGGCTACAACCAGCAAGCGATTCAACTCAATTCAGGCTATAAAGAAGTGGTGCAGCAGACCAGTGCGGATCGCGTGTTACGCTTTGGCTCGGATGGTGTACATGCCTATTTCTTTGAAAAGCCCATCATCGGGGCGAGTGATTATGCGTCCTTGTCGCCGATCTTAAATGGCAGCATGGCGGAGAGTCATCGCTATGGCTGGCGCTATTATCAGGATCGTACTGCGTACTATGCAGCGGAGGATACGGGTAGCCAAGTGGTGTTGCATCGGCTGGCACCGCGTAAGTCGGAAGTGCAGCGCTTGGCGCAGGGCATTTTGATTGTGGGTGATCAGGCGTTTTCCGAGCAGCAGAAATTGCCGTTTAAAGGGAGCCACATTGCCACCCAGCATGTGCAGGAAGATTTCTATCTGATCTCGGATGGTAAGGCAACCTATGCACCGACTACTTTGGCGCATAACGAGGTGGATGAATGGCAGACGTGGTACGGGCAACTCGGCTGGGTGAAGATAGCCAATCTGCCGGAGTTGACGATTTTGGGCAGCATCGAGAATATCCACTTTGAGTGTGGGGAAACGCACTATTTGTATGATGTGATTTATGACATACAGGGCAAGATTGCGGTTAACCAAAACTTGACCAGCATTGCCAGTCCCGTTCAAATCAGTCCGCCTGCAAAGCCCACGAATGCAGCTGTGAGTGGCTCTAGCCTTGATCCTTTTAACCTCAAGACCTCGCGCGCTAAGACTTCTCGTTTAGAGGCTGCTGTTCCAAGTCCATCGCGTTCGAGTCGATTTACCGATCCCTTTACCAGCCCGCCAACGCCTTCATCACCCAGTCCATCAGTAAGTACCCCAACCAGTCCAGCGCCCATCGCGGCATCAACGAACCCAACCAACAATGCGGCGACAGGTCGTGATGAGCTGTTGTTTAACTTTACGCCGTACTTGTTCCGCTACCGCCTGATTCCCACCATCATGGCGGAGCAGGCGGGCATCGCGCTGAAATCAGAGGTGCAAAGTGCGCTGTATTCAGACCGCTATCAGTTGTTTCTGGGTGGGCATGAGTATGAGTTGAAGGGGTATTGAGGGGGGCGCTACAGACTTAGCCCATCACTCGATAATCCACTTCAAAATATTCCTCAACCACCAGTTCTTCCGCAACGTTATACAGCGCTACGCGCACTGCTTCGACGCGGCATGGACCGCCGAGTGAGAACTCGCGCTTGATGGTTCCGCGCCCTTTTAACAAGCCGCTGGATGGCTCGTAGCGTCCGGGCACGACCAGATCGGTCTCGGGGGTGACGTAGGCATGTAAGCCCTTTTGCGATGCAATGTCATAGTCGAGGGTCACGGTGATGGTGCCATTGACCGGAACTTCTCGTGTATAGCTGGGTGCAAAGGCAATGCCGGTAATGCGCGAGGCGCGTCCGTCGCCTTGTAGGTGGGCAAGTTTGGGGTTGGGGATCACGGTGTAGTTGACCGGAATTTCGCACTCATACAACGGTTGGTTATCGTCAGTTTCGACCACGACGATCAGATTTTTGAGCGTGCCGGGTGTGGTTGGGCTGATCCAGCGGGTGACTTTGCCTTTGCCGGATTTAAAGCCAAAAGGGATCGACATGGCGCGGTCGGTGGAGGCGTAATTGCAGGGCACGTCTTCATCACAGCCTTGTACCCACAAGGCAAAGGTTTGTGAGCGTGGTGCGCTGCATTCGTAGCGCAGGGTGATGCTGATCTTTTCGGCGACGTGGATGGTGCTGCCATTGGGCGGAGACATGGATTCGATGCGGACAAAGGTTTTGATGTCGCGGATGTCCTGCTCTTTATTTCGAGATTCGTACCACTTATAAAACACGTAATAGCCGGCAGCAGCAACCGCCATAGAGACAATGAGCGACATCGAGATTCCTTTCTTGATTGTGTATAGTCCTTGGCAAATTGTAGCAAAAATAAATCGGGAATAACTGATTTTGAAAGATTAATTTTTCATGAATAGGTGCTGGGGTTGGGATGACTGTAGGCGGGGATGGACGGATTCTGTTTGTCTGTACAAGCCTTGGTACAGCGCTTGATCAGTTGGACTGAATAGCAAAAAATGGTATGTTTTTTGCTGATCAATGTGCAGTAGTTCGGATTTATTTCATACACCTTTTGGGACGACCCAAAGCGATACGGTGAAACTTGCTTGGACGACCAAGCTCATTTTGAGTTCATTCAAATGAGTATTGATATTTCAACCGCGTCAACGACGCCGCTCCCTTTCGACCACATTCCTCTTATCGACATTCAAGCCCTCTATGGTGATGATCCGATTGCCCGCCAGCAGGTTGCGGATCAACTCGGTCATGCGGCGCATCATGTCGGGTTCTTCTATATCACGGGACATCAACTCAGTAAGGCGCTGCAAGCGGCACTGCTTGCCCAGACCAAAGCATTTTTTGCTTTAAGCCTTGAGGAGAAGATGCAGTATTACGCGGGTAAGTTTGGTATCAAGCATCGCGGCTATGTGCCGGAAGGCGAGGAGGTGATTGATCCGACGCGTAAACCTGATCGAAAGGAAGCCTTTGATTTAAGCTGGGACCTGCCGGAAGACGATCTCGATGTGCTGGCGGGTAAGCCGATGCACGGCTCGAATGTGTGGGCGGATTTACCTGATTTTAAAAAGGACGTTGGTGCGTATTATGCCGAGGTGATTGCGCTGGGGCGGGTGCTGTTGCGTGGTTTTGAGTTGGCGCTGGGGCTTGCGGTGGATACCTTAAATCGTTTGGTGACCAAACCGACTTCGCAATTGCGCTTGCTGCATTATCCCTATGATGAGACGGTGGTGGATGTGCAAGGCATTGGCGCACATACCGATATGGAGCTGTTTACCATTTTGCTGCCGACTGCACCGGGTCTTGAGGTGATGAACTCAGCAGGGCAGTGGATTGATGCGCCGCCGATTGAAGGTGCATTTGTGGTCAATATTGGCGATATGACGGAAGCCTTGAGTGGCGGGCGCTTTGTGGCGACGTCGCATCGGGTGCGTAAGGTGGCTGAGGAGCGCTATTCCTTCCCGCTGTTTTTTGCCTGTGATTATGATGTGCAAATCGAGCCACTGCCGCAGTTCCGCACGCCGGAAACCGTCGCCAAGTATCCGCCTTTGATCGCAGGGGAGCATTTATTCAGTGTGTCGAGTGATGGCTTTGCCTATATCAAGAAGATGAAAGAAGCGGGCACGCTGACCTTTCACAGTTCCACTCGCAAATTTGGCCAGCATCGGCAAACGATGTAGAGCGGGGTGATTTTTATGGCGACCAACGCATCTAACCCGCAAGCTCCTGCACCATTTTTAGACATTGAGCATCATGCGCTTACGACACTGCACGTCCCCGGCTTTGTCGATTTTATGGCGGCAGATAGCACTGCAATCTGGGCGACCAATCAGGATCGGGTAGAGAAATATGTGCTGGGAATAGAAGAGCCGATTGCCAGCGTACCCGTGCCTGCGCCTGTGGGCGTCATGGTCACAGCATTTGGGTCGCTATGGGTGGCGAGTCTGATCGATCAGGCGATCTATCGTGTGAGTCTTGCGGAGATACGCGTCGAGGCGATTATTACCACGGGTCTGGCGGACGCTTCGCAGGTTGAGGTGGCAGGGCGAGTGATCAATGGCACGGGGGAGCTAAGTGTTGCGGCAGGTGCGGGTTCAATCTGGGTGGTGAGCGATGTGTCAGGCGTGCTGTCGCGCATTGATCCCCAGAGCAATACGGTGATTGCCCAGATTGCGATCGCGCCTTTTTCCTATAATGTTGCTTTTGGCAATGATGCGCTGTGGGTGTCTAATCCCAAGCAAGGTAGCGTGCAGCGGGTAGATCCGAACACTAATCAGGTGGTGGCAACCATTCTGGTTGGGGCTATTCCGTGGTTTATCGCGGTGGGTGAAGGGGCGGTGTGGAGCCTGAATCAGGGCGATGGTACGGTGAGTCGGATTGATCCCCTTAGTCATGCTGTGGTCAGTATTCCGCTGCCTGTTGCGGCGGCAGGAGATGGGGGTGATTTAACCACGGGTGGTGGTCAGGTGTGGGTGAGAACCACGGGCGTGCTGCTGATGGCGATTGATCCGCACAGCCTTGCGATCACCAAGACTTATGGTCCATCTGCAGGGGTTGGCAGTGGCGGAGTGATGGTGGCGGGTAATCAAGTCTGGGTGACTGCGCATGATATTGATCGGGTGTGGGTGATAGGGGTGTAACGGGTTTGAGTGTCGTGATGAAACGTTAATCCATGATTGTACAAAAATCGCCTGATGCAAATTGGGCGATTTTTTTGTTCTTATTGGGCGGGATGACGCCATTGGTTAGCGCATATTATAGGGTCATTAAAATCCGAACAAAACCTGTATAAATGTTGGAATGAATGGCGGAGATGCCGAGTTTGGGGTGTCCACTCTTTTAAGGAGGTTGTGCTCTGTCAATCTGATCATGCGTACATTCTGCATAAAGTCATTTTGATTGACAATGTGATTTGGTTGGCAATATTATTTTAATAGTTTATATTTTCAGACAAAATACTATTTAAAAGAGACATACATGATTTGTTTCATTTTTATGAGATATAGAAATTCATATAAATTTAAAAAAGAGTATTCATAAATGATTATGGTTAACAAATTGTAAATCTGAATTTTGATACAGATAATAATTTTTATATCTTTATAAATTAATTATTTATGTTTTAATAAAATATTAATATGTGGTCTATACCAAGTTTAAAAGTGTGATGTATATCTTAAATATTTGTGAGCTTTTCAGAATATTGAATGTGAAGGGTGTGTACATTTTGTCTGAATGGTATATATACTCGATCTGCCTCTATATCTGTTTAATTATTGATCGGCATGATGGCGTAGAGGAAAAATAAACCATAATCTGGAGAATTTTATGCATCAGTTTAAGTCCCGCAAGCACACCAACATTCGGCGATTAACGCTCCTCTCAACAGCATTATCCATGGCTGTTGTGTCATCATTTTCTGCCCATGCGGCTGAAAATTGGGTTTCTACAAAAACCAAAGCTTTTCCGATCAAGCCTCAAGCAACGACGGCGGCGGATAGTGCTGCCACGTCAGGCGCGAAGGCACCCACAACCCATACATCTACACCGAAAGCGGCGGTCACTGCACTCGCAACCAGTCAGCCTGTCAATGTGACTGTGGGTCTCAAGATCCGAAATCAGGCACAGTTGGATCAGCAGGTGAGTTATCTGCAATCCGGTGGCTCACGTCAGTTCCTGACACCCGCCCAGTTTACGGCGCTGTATAGCCCGACGCAGGCGCAGGTCGATACAGTGGTTAAGTATCTCCAGAAATCCGGCTATACCAACATTAAGGTGGCTCCCAATCGTCTGTTTGTCACGGCGACAGGCACCGCAGCCTCCGCTAAAAAAGCCTTTAATACCACGCTGAAACAGTTCCAAGCCGATAACCGCAATGTGTTTGCCAATGAAACGGATGCTCAGGTCCCACAATCATTAAGCAGCGTTGTCGATACGGTGCTGGGCTTGCAGACAGCCTCTATAGCCAAGACCTATCATAAAGTGTTCACCCCTGTGGATAAGGCAGCGACCAGCAAGTTATCGACTGCGGGTGTGGCGCGTCCATTGGCTGCGGCTACGCCTGCTCTGACCGGTCATAATCCTTTAGAGTTTTCAACCTTGTATGGTGCGGGCGCTACACCGACTGCTTCCAACACGGCAGCGGGGATTGTGACTTGGGGCGGTGTGAGTCAAACCATTACCGATTTGAATACTTATACGACCAACAATAACTTGGCGGCGGTTTCCACCAAGGCGATTAATGTCGGTACGGGATCATTCACAACGACGTCCAATGATGCGATTGAATGGAATCTGGACAGTCAGTCGATTCTGGGCGCAGCGGGCGGTGCCATTAAACAGATCGTTTTTTATAATGCGCCAACGGCTTCATCGGCCGATCTGGTGGGAGCGTTTAACCAAGCGGTGACGGATAATACGGTCAAGGTTATTAATGCGTCCTTTGGCGCGCCTGAAACGGGTGATCCTTCCTTTACCACGTCCCTTGATCCGATCTTTAAGCAAGCGATTCTTCAAGGGCAAACGGTCTCGGTATCGAGTGGTGATTCGGGGGTCTATGAGGCTAGCACCAGTTGGCTGTCGGGTGCACCCGGGGTTCCCAATGGTACAAACTATAGTGTGTCCTCACCAGCCAACTCTGCTTATGTCGTTTCTGTAGGCGGGACTTCACTCTATACGTTAAATGGTGCTTACAGCAGCGAGAGCGTGTGGAATGAAGGATTGCGTGCAGTTGGACTCTTTAATCTTTTCGGGTTTATTCCCTTTTATGACGCGACCCAGCGTTTATGGGCAACGGGTGGTGGCTATAGTACGTTGGTGGATGCGCCGTCGTGGCAAACCGCTGCCATCACGGGTACGACCAAACGTGCTATTCCCGATGTGGCTTTTGATGCGGCTTCAGCCAGCGGCGCCAATATCTATTGGCAGGGTTCATTGGAAACTGTAGGGGGCACGAGTCTTGCTGCGCCGATCTTCGCCGGTATCTGGGCACGTCTGCAATCCGCAAACAACAATACTCTGGGCTTCCCTGCGGCCAGTTTCTACAAGTATTTCCCGACCAATACTGATCTGCTGCATGACGTGACCTCAGGCAACAACGGCAGTGGCACGTACACGGGCTATCCTGCCAAAGTGGGTTGGGATGGATCAACCGGCTTTGGCAGCTTTGATATTGCCAAGGTCAATGCCTTCATCAAGACGCATCCTGACTTTTCTAAGTAAGTCATCGTGTTTAGTGATCAGTGAGTCATCGACAGAAGTCGATTGCATCACCTTGATCCATCTCTTTAAAAGCACTGCACTCCCCAGCAGTGCTTTTTCTTTTTGGAAAAATTATTTATACCAATAGGTCAAAATGGTCTGAGTTTTGCTTAGTTCTTTCTGGGACAAACCAGTTTACAGAGAACTGGTCTGAAAAATATCAGATAGCTTACGTGAAGGTCAGGATTATGCAGAGTTTGAAGAAACTGTCGCCATTGATGATAGCGATATTGCTCGTAGGGTGTGGGGAGGGGGGTGATAGTGCATCAGCGCCTTCGTTGGTTGCAAATCATGCAGCCAGGACTGCTGGAGCGCCAGTCGTGCAAGTGGCTGCTGTGGTGCCTGCTGGACTGTATATCAGTGAGGTTGCTGGGAACTTTCGTAAAGATAAAGATTATGATGCGGGTACGACCAAAAATAGTGTGGCGTGGGTCGAGTTGTATAACAAACAAAATGTCTCGGTGAATCTTAAAGATTATGTGCTGCGTACGGCTGGACTGAAAGCCAGTGATCCGACCTCAATCAGTGCATCAGTCAATTTTGCGCTGCCCAATGTGGTGATTCCGGCCAATGGTTATGTGGTCATCGCCGGCAAGAAGTCGAATTTTCTGCTGAATTCGACCGTCAATGCCGCGAGCCAAGTGATTTACATTAAAGATTCAACCAATACCTATTTGCCCTATTGGGATAACGCTTCGGGCTTTATTGAGCTGCAAGCGGCTAAAACAACGACGACTGCGGCAAAGACGGTTGATTTTGTACGTTTTGGTAGCAATGCGACTGCGCCTTTAACGGCAGGGGCATGGGTCGGGGCGAATATTCCTGCGTTTACGGTTCCTGCCGCAGGCTATGTCGGTAGTCAGTCTTTGGATCCGCTGGATACGCATGAGCAATCGATTGTGCGCTTAACCAGTGCATTTACGGCATCGAAAACCAGTGGCGATTGGACGTTGGTGAACTTTCCGACATCAGGTGGACCCAACGATGTTGCCGCGAATGCGGTTTCCACGGATAACGACGGGATTCCTGACAGTGCGAAAGTGGTGGGTGGGACCTTTGCCGGTCTTGATTTGTACACGATGGGCGCACGTCCGGGCCAGCAGGATATGTTCATTCAGCTCGACTACATGGGCAATGATACCAGCGTGACAACGCAGGATTCAGCACGTCAACTGCAAGAAAGTGCAGTCACTAAAATGGTGAATGCTTTTAGTCCGCACAGCATTGCTATTCATTTTGATGTGGGCACTCGCTTTGCGGCGAATATTGATGCCAGTCACTATAATCTGGATGGCTTAAGCCATCAGCGCACGTTTGATAAGTGTTCACAAATGACGAATTCGACGAATTATCAGAGAACATCTGTTGATGCAGGCTGTAAGTCGATTTATCAGTATTACAGCCAGTATGTTGATCCTCGCCGTCGGGCATTGTTCCGCTATGGTATGGTTGCATCTTCACAGGAATCGAGTGGTAAGGCTGGTTCTTCTGGGGTTTCAGAACTTCCGGGCAATAAGGTGCTGATGACGCTGGGTGGTTTTCTCGCAACGAATTTGAGTGCCGCGGGTCAGATCATGCGCGTCAACTACCAAGCCGCAACGCTGATGCACGAGTTTGGTCATAGCCTGAGTTTAAGACATGGTGGTGATGAGTTGGCAGTCAATTACAAACCTAACTATCTCAGTATCATGAACTATCTCTATCAACTGAATGGTGTTCCCACAGACGGTATTGGGACCGATGCCATTGAGCATTACTATTATTATCAGAATAACTGGAATAATGCGACGGTGCCTAATACTCATCAAGCCAACTCATTTTATGCTCCGCCTAACTACTATCCCGATACGTCCGTCCCGAATGGTCCGGCCTCGAATAGTTTTAAAGTGGATTATTCAAATGGGAGCAGTGCAAATCTGGATGAAAATGCACTGGATGAGTCTGCGTATGTCGGCAGAGGGGCGGGTGTTGGTACAACGGCATTTGGCGACTGGAATCTGGATGGTGTCAAACAAGTAGGAGCTTATCAGTATTCCCTTACTGGTCAGACCGATAATGTCGGTAATCCCATCTACGGCGTTTTACATGACTTTAATGATTGGGGGCATCTGGTGTTAGTCACGGGCAAGGATTACAGCGCATCGGCTGATCTCAGCTTAGGAATTAGCCTTAAAAGTGCAGTGGGTAAGCCCAGAACTAAAACGGTCATTAAGTCCAGTCATGTCCAGCGAGAGGAGGTGTTGCCACCACACGTCTTGGCGAATATGAAAGAGGCCAGTGCACTATAAGAACAAGAACGGCTCTCCTCATCTGTGGGATTGAGGACGGGGGGGAGCGATCTTTTGTGGGCTGCAATCAAACACGGTCCTCTGACTGGTGTTTTTGTGTCGCTGGTCTCATTGTATTCTGTTTAGAAAAAAATATTTCATACCAAAAGGTAAAAATGGTCTGAGTTTTGCTTTAATGAGGCTGGGATAAACCAGTTTTAGAATGAACTGGTCTTCAAAATATCAGATCGTTTAAGTTAGGGTTCGTTTATGCATACATTTGGAAAAATATCGCCACTGATGATTGCGATACTGCTGGTGGGGTGTGGGGAGGGTGGTGATAGCGCATCAGCCCCTGCGTCGGTTGCAAGCAGCGCGGCCAAGCAAATCACTGGCGGTACTGCCGTGGTGAACGCGGCGCCAGCGGTGGTGCCTGCTGGACTGTATATCAGTGAGGTGGCAGGGAACTTCCGTAAAGATAAGAATTTTGATGCAGGCACCTCGAGCAATAGTGTGGCGTGGGTCGAGCTGTATAACAACCAGAATGTCGCGGTGCGCTTGCAGGATTATGTGCTACGTACTGGTGGTCTGAAATTAAACGACCCAGCTTCAATCAGTCAGTCGGTCAGTTTTGACCTGCCCAAAGTGTCGATTCCTGCGCATGGCTACGTGGTGCTGGCGGGTCGTAAATCGCCCGAGCTGAAAAATACGTATGTCAATGAAACCAGTAAAGTGGTTTATATCAAGGATGCAACCAATACCTATCTGCCGTATTGGGATAACACGGCTGGTTTTATTGAACTGCAATCGGTGAAGACGATAACGGTTGCCGCAAAAACACTGGATTTTGTGCGTTTTGGTTCAAGCACTATCGCGCCACTGACGGCAGGGGCATGGACTGGAGCTAATGTGGCGGCCTTTGCTGCGCCTGCCGCTAATTATGTCGGTAGTCAATCGGTCGATCCGCTCGATACCCATGATCAGTCGATTGTGCGCTTGAGCAAATCGTTTGCCGTATCCAAGACCAAAGCAGATTGGACCTTGGTGAATTTCCCAACGTCTGGTGGTCCCAATGATGTGGCGGCAGGTACAGTGGATAGTGATCATGACGGTATTCCCGACACCGCCAAAGTTGCGGGTGGTACCTATGGCGGGCTAGATCTTTATACCATGGGCGCGCGTCCCGGTCGCAAGGATATGTTTATTCAGGTCGACTATCTGGCGGCTGATCCTGTTGCTGGAGCCGAGTCCTTTATCGTGCCTGCCGAGGCGGCGTTGACCAAAATGGTCGATGCGTTTACACCGCATCAAATCGCGGTGCACTTTGATGTCGGTACCTTGTACTCGGCGAATATAGATAGCACGCACTACAATCTGGAAGGCAAAAGCCATGAGCGCACTTTTTCCAAGTGTACGCAGGTGACGGTGCCTGATGCTGGTTGCACGACGTTATTCAGTTACTACACGCAGAACGTTGATCCACGTCGCCGTGCCTTGTTCCGTTATGCGCTGTTTGCCGCGTCTTTTGATGATGCCGGTCATTCGGGAGTTTCTGAGTTACCGGGCAATAAAGTGTTGGTGACGTTGCATGGCGTGCTCACTGATCCGCTGAATGCAGTCGGTGAACAGCTGCGCACGAACATTCAAGCGGGAACGTTGATGCATGAGATTGGGCACAGTCTGAGCCTCAGACATGGCGGCGATGAGCTGTATGTGAATTACAAACCCAACTACGCCAGTATCATGAATTATCTGTATCAAATGAATGGCGTCCCAACGTCTGGCACAAACAGTGATGTGATTGAGCGTTATTATTTTAATGCCAGTGGCAATGGTTTGGTGGTGCCCAATACGCGTGTTCCGAACGGCAGCTATGATGCCTACAAATACCCCATCTCGGCACTGCCCAATGGACCGACCACCAATACCTTTAAGATTGATTATTCCAATGGCTCTAGCCTCAATCTGGATGAAAATAGTTTAAGCGAGGCGTCCTATTTTGGGCGTGGTGCAGGTGTCGGTGCCGCCGTATTTGGTGATTGGAATCTTGATGGTGTACGTCAGGCCGCCAGCTATCAAAAATCACTCACAGATCAGTCGGATAATTTTGGTAACCCAGTCTTTGCGATATTGCGCGACTTTAATGATTGGGGACATCTGGCCTTGGTAACGGGCAAGAACTATAACTTGGCCGGTATTGCTGCAAGTTATGGGATTGGTGCGGATCAACCGACTTCGATCAAAACCAGCCATTTGCAAGTCGAGGAGCCGATTCCTACGCATGTTCTGAAACAGTTCAAACAGGTGGGTACACCTTAAGGAGGGAGGAGCATCATGCTTAAATTCGGCTTGCAGGTGAGTGGTCTGGTGTTGTTGCTCGGGCTCAGTATTCAGGTGCCTGCGGCAGCACTGCAAATCGAAGGTGTGATGCCTGATGTCGAACAGGTTCATCCTGAAGCGTTGGTTAAACGCTTTAAGGTAAACGTAAAAGGCAGCTTACAGTTCAAACTGGATAACCATGTGCTGACGGTCACCCCGTGGCCGCAGCAACTGCCCAAACGTTTAACCCCGCAATATGTCAGTGCGCAGATGATGCTGCATCCTGCGGGGCCGATACGGGTCATTCGTTTTCGTAATCCTAAAGACAGCACCCCGTGGCTGGTGCTCACCGTAAACGGGGGGCAGCGTAGTCAACTGCTGCCCGATCAGGTCGTGGGGAAAATTAACGAAGGTTTTGTCTATCTGCTCAAGGCAACGGTACCACTTCGTGCGGATCTCAATCAGGCAGTGATCCTGCAGGACGATCAGACGCATGAGTGCTGGCAGTTTGTGCTGCTCGGCACCTCGGTACCCAAGGGCGCTGCAAAATTCGAGTCCGAACCGCGTGCCGATTGGGCGATGCGGCGGCTAACGGCGTGCCCTTCTAAATAGCTTTCCAAAGCGCTTTCTTAGGCGCTTTTTTTTGGTGCCTTTGAACGGATGCGTCATACCGTTCGTCTATTGCATGCACAGTTTTGGGTCGTTTAATGTTGACCATTTAGTCCATATAAGTTACCGTTTGGTTAATAATGAACAAAAAATGACAGTAGTGTTGTTTTTTTGAAAAGGTTTATACCAAAGGAGCGGTCATCGCAATGAAACAAAATCGGTTATCTCAATCACTTCGGGTGATCTTCACGGGTAGTGTGTCCGTGGGGTTGGGTTTAATGGCTGCGTATGCAGAAGACGCCGTGCAGCGGGTCGAAGTGACAGGGTCATCGATTAAGGGTGTTGCCGCACAAAGTACCTCTCCGATTACCGTGATTAAAACTGCGGATCTCGCCAAGCTTGGGATCACTACCGCGTCTGAAGCATTAAGTTCGATTTCTGCAGTGCAAACCCAAATCACTGTCGCCAGTAACGTGGGCGGCACCGGTGGTGTGGGCGCAGCTGCGGACATGCGCGGTCTGGGCAGTAGCCATACGCTGGTTTTGCTCAATGGTCGCCGTATGCCGACCAGCCCGAATGATGGAGCAGCTGTTGATCTGAATATCATTCCGCTGGATGCCCTTGATCGCATTGAAGTGCTTAAAGATGGCGCCTCGGCGATTTACGGTGCGGATGCGGTTGCCGGTGTAATCAACTTTATCACCAAGCGTTCTTATCAGGGGTTGGTCGGTTCTGTAGAGGGCAGCGATCCGACCCATAGTGGTGGTGGCAGCTCAACCCACTTCAATATTACAGGTGGTCATGGTGATCTCGACAGCGACGGTTATAACCTGTTTGGTGTTGTGGATTTCCAACAGCAACAGCCGCTCAGTGCCGTGGATCGCAGTTTCACCAGCCAAGGCGGTATCCGTCCTGATCTGGGTCTGGATTCGACCAGTGGTAACTCATTCCCAGCTAACGTGACCAGTGCTAAAGACGATATCTACGGCAATCCTTTTGGTGCAAGCTGCAAACCGCCTTTCTCCAACCCGGCGGGTAATGGCACCTGCCGTTATAACTATCCTGCGCTTGCGAACATTGTGCCGCAAAGCAAGCAGTTTAGCTTTTTGGGTAAAGGCACCTTGAAGCTGGATGAGAACAACAAGTTGGGTGTGGAATATATTCATGCGCAAAGTGAGTTTGGCAATACGTCTGCTGCGGATATTGCACCCGCAGGCACAACGATCTACGGCACCAGCAAATACTATCCCGGCAACGGTATTACCCCAGGCATTGATGGTGTAACGGGTCAGCCTTTGTCGCTGAACTTCCGTACCGTGGATGCAGGTAGTCGCCAAGACGAGAGCTATAACGTTGCTGACCGCTTGCTCTTCACCGCAGACGGCACGCAATTCGGCTGGGACTATGACGGTGGCATCGCACTAAACCGTTCTACGGCGAAGAGTCGTGTAGTGGCAGGTTATTTGAATAGCGATTTGATCCAGCAAGCGGTTGAAAATGGCACGTTGAATCCCTTTGGCCCACAAGCCGCAGGCGACCCAGATGTCTATGCAGCTTCAGGTCTAAAAGGCACGTTTATCAATGCGAAATCGACTTCGGTCGGTGCTGACTTCAAAATCAGCCGTGAAATATTCCAATTGCCAGCAGGCGGTGTCGGTTTTGCGCTGGGGACCTCTTACCGTCATGAGAAGATGAGCTTTGATTACAACCGTGATATCACTGCGGTCAGTAATGGCTTGGCGCTGCAAGATGCCAATGGCAGAGAAGGAAGCCGTGACATCAGTGCGGTCTTTACCGAACTGCATGTGCCGATCCTGAAAACGCTGGAAGCGCAATTCGCGGTACGTTATGACCGTTATAGCGATGTCGGTGGTAGTACCAATCCGAAAGTGTCTTTCCGTTGGGAACCGATGAAAGAAGTGATGTTCCGTACCTCGTATAGCACGGGTTTCCGTGCACCGAGCTTGTATGAACTACACAGTGAAAACACCCGTGGCTTAACCGCTGGTAAGTACAGCGATCCTGTGCTCTGCCCGGGCGGCGTAGTTGCACCAAACGGCGTAGCGTCACGTGATTGTAAACAGCAGTTGTATCAATTGACCGGTGGTAATACCGATCTTAAGCCAGAGACTTCACGTTCATACGGTTTTGGTACGGTGATTCAGCCGGTTAAAGATGTCACGGTATCGATCGACTACTTTAATGTGCTGCTGAAACATCAAGTGGATACGCTGTCAGAAGCGGATATTTTCAATGACTATGAAAAATATTCAGGCTTGTATGTCCGCAATCCCGATGGCTCATTGAACTATGTGACCAATACCAATTTCAACTTGGGCAACAGCCGTACTTCGGGTGTGGATTTCAGCTTTGACTGGCGCTTGCCAGAGACTCCAGTGGGTCGTTTTAACCTGAGTCTGGATGGTACTTTGGTACAGAGCTACAAGTATCAAACCGAAGAAAATGGTCCTTACGAGCAAAGAGCTGGTGTCTATGCCGGAACCAATCCGATCTCTCGCTGGCGCCATACTGCAGGTCTGAACTGGAAAAACGGTGATTGGAGCGCAGTGCTGCAACAAACCTTCCAAACCGGTTATAAGGATCAAAACCTGACCGGTACCGATGGTGCGGATGATCGCAGTGTAGGTTCTTATATGCGCTACAACCTGTCAGGTACGTATTCTGGATTTAAGAATGCAACGCTGACCTTGGGCGTGAAGAACTTGTTCAACAAGAACCCACCCGCAACCAATCAACAAGATCAGTTGCAAGTGGGCTACGATCCACGTTATACCGATCCGCTGGGTCGTGTGATCTTCTTACGCGGCACTTACAAGTTCATGTAAGGGCTTAAAAGAAGTCTGACCTAATCTAAGAATCGCCTGACGGAAGTTGGGCGATTTTTTTTGGTTTTGAGGGTGGGTTTAATGATTGGGTTGATCTGTTATATTGCTGCAGCAATCTTCATTTCTTCATTTATATAGCCTTATATGGTCTGAGTATGTGCAAGTTTTGGATAGGCTTCTTTCTACTGCTTGGCGTTGTCATTGCAGGGTATTTTTACTGGATCATGGCTCATGGTGAGCTTTCTACCAAAGCGGACTATGCGTTGCTTCAAGGCATTGAGTTTGAACATCGGAATCTGACAGGTCAGGCCAATCCTGTCGTTATCACATCAACGACCACGGGTATAAGAGCGGTGGTGCTAGGGCTGGCAACACAAGATTCGCATTATCCGCGAACTTGGATTCTGTTGAATCGCGTTGATGCCGATGGAAAGATTTTGATGGTGCCTCAAGTGCCCAATATTTTGGTGGACTGCCAATATGTTGCCCTTCTAAAAACTGAGAATGAGATTAATCCTAAAGTTCTGTATTTCTTGCAAGAAAAATGTAGCAACTAAGCGAGTAGAAGATACTTTATATCGGTATCCAGACATTGGAGGTCCCTATGGCCAACAAACATAATCTGTGGTTCATTCTTGCATATATTTTCTTTACCATCCTCGGCAGTACCCGCATGGCCTCTGCCCAAAATCCACCTGAATGGACGGCACCATTTCCACCCTTCCAGATCGCAGGCAATCTCTACTATGTGGGCGGCAAAGACCTTGCCAGCTATCTCGTCACCACACCGCAAGGCAATATCCTGATCAATAGTAATCTTGAGGAAACCGTGCCGCAGATTCGCGCCAGTGTCGAGAAGCTGGGGTTTAAGTTTTCGGATATCAAAATCCTGTTGATCAGCCATGCACACCGCGACCATGATGCGGGTAGTAACCGAATCAAGACACTTACTGGCGCGAAATATGAGGTGATGGATGCCGATGTATCGGTGGTGGAGTCAGGCGGCAAGACTGACTTTGCGTATGGCAATGACCCGACTACGCCAAAGTACGCTCCAACCCATGTGGATCGGGTGCTGCATGATGGCGATGTGGTGAAGCTTGGCGGCACAGAGTTAGTCGCGCATCTCACGCCCGGCCATACCAAGGGCTGCACCACATGGACGATGAAGGTGACTGAGGCAGGCAAGACTTATAACGTGGTGATCGTAGGTAGTACGGGGATTAATCCGGGTTATAACCTTGTGGATAGCAAGGTCTATCCGCAGATGGCGGCGGATTATGAGAAGACCTTTAGGGTGTTGAAGTCTTTGCCTGCCGATATTTTCCTTGGCGCGCATGGTGGCTACTTTGATCTGGAGGCGAAGTATCCTCACTATCAGAAAGTTGGGTTTACGGCGTTTGTGGATCCGGTGGGGTATCAGAAGTTTGTGGCGGAGCGGGAGCAGGGGTTTAGGGAGGAGTTGGCGAAGCAGCGGGCAGTGATCCACCTCATTGACTAATCCTCTCTTCATTCTTGTCTTAATTGCCATATTTTTGACCAATCGTTCTATGGTATTAGTGTCATGCGCCTCAGTGATTGAGGTCATAAAAAATACAAAGTGAACTAAAAGTGCGGATCGACTTTGGCGTGTTCATCCAGAAAGTCGGTTTGGGTGGGAGATATGGGTCATGGATGTCATCGCGCAATTTAAACATCAAGGAACGCATTTTTCAGCCTCTAATGTGAGCTACATGCTGCGATTCGCAGAGCAGCGGGGTGCTACCGCTGAGCAGTTGCTTGCGAATACCGGGCTTCTGGTCACTGATCTTTATACCAAGAATGCGCATATTCAAGTCTGGCAACATCTGGTTTTTCTGGATAATTTATTCAAAGCGATCCACGATCCCAGCCTTGCGATTGAGATTGGACTGGCCAGTAATCTGACTAAAATTGGTCTATATGGCTTAGGTCTGATGAGTAGCACTACCTTATGGGAGGCTGTTGAGTTTGGTCGTCGCTATATGAAGACACAATATCCCTTCTTTGAATCCACGTTTGAAATTCAGGATGACACGGTCGTTATTACCCTGCACGAGATATTCCCCTTAGAGCGTTTTCGGGCTTTTATCGTTGAAAATTTTCTCATCGATGTCGCGGAAATTTATCGTTCTTTGATGTTGGGTGAGTATCGACCGACGAAATATCAGCACTTCGAGTTGTATTTTGACTGTCCCGAGCCGGAATATTTTGCGGCCTACAAAGAGCGTTTGCCGGAGCTGCACTTTAATCGGCCTGCCAACCAGTTTCGCTTTCCCGCCAAGATTCTCCATCAGCCGATTCATACCGCAAATCCGGCGATGGTGCATTTTGCGACGGGTCATGGGGAGTTAGAGCTGGCGCGATTAGGGTTGTTCACCAACTGGATTGACCATGTCCGAGCCTTACTCATCAGCCATGAGGGGGCTTATCCGAGTATCCAGAGTCTGGCTGATCAATTGTGTATGTCGCCTCGCACGCTGACCCGGAAACTTACGGAGGTGGGTTTAAGTTTTTCAGAGTTACTCGAAGAGGTGCGCTTAAGGGATGCCCAGAATTTTCTCAAGCATACGAAATTTAGAATGGATGATATCGCTGTGAAATTGGGCTATCAAAACAGTGCGAATTTTATCCGCGCTTTTCAGCGCTGGACGGGCATTACCCCGAGTGAATATCGTAAATCTCTTGAGCAGTCCAAGCATGCATTTGACGCTAAATGACAGCGTGAATGGCGTGATCGCGCATTATGTATTTTTTTTATTCTGATTAGAGTCAGGATGGGCTTAATGAATCAATCCTGACTTGGGCTTGATGAGATGAATCAGTGCGTTGATCTATTAAGAACCTATAAAAATACTCCACAGTAACAATGATATAACACGACTGCTGTGGGCCTGCGTTTAATCAAGGATTGGCTTATGAAAAAAATATCCATGCGTTATGGCATGCTGGCATCACTCGTGCTGAGTAGCGCAGTGATCACCAGTGCTCATGCCGCACTCCCTATCACTGACCCCTTCTATAGTTATAACGGCACGACGCCTTTGTCATCGATTCCCTTGGGAACGGTGCTTAAACAACGCACCGTGACTTACCATCTCGCGGGTGTGCCGACTGCGGTGACTGCACTGCAATTACTGTATCGAACCAATAATGCGCAGAAGCAAGCGGTGGTCAATGTGACTTCGATCCTCAAAAGCCCGGTGAGTAATGGCAAGGCGATTTCTTATCAGTCGGCCTATGACTCTCTGAATCCCTACGATTCGCCGTCTCAGGTGATTGCCGGTGATCGGGATATTACCAAGGCGTTTAATCTGGGTACTTTTATCTATAGTGCGGAGTCGATTCCGCTGGGTGCTTTGGTACTGGCAGGTTACAACATCATCATTCCTGACACCGAAGGCGTCACTGCTGATTTCGCGGTGGGTCCAGAAGAGGGCATGACCACGCTGGATTCCATCCGTGCCTCACTCAATACTGCGACGACGGGTCTGACACCGACCAGTAAAGTGGTAATGATTGGTTATTCGGGCGGTGCTATCGGCACTAACTGGGCGGCACAACTGGCACCGAGTTACGCGCCCGATGTCAACAAACAACTGGTGGGCGCGGCGTATGGTGGACTGCTGATCGATCCAATCCACAATCTGGATTATGTGGATGGCAGTATCGTCTGGGGCGGTGTTGCACCAGCAGCGTTGGTCGGTATCGCTCGAGCCTATAATGTGGATTTGACGCCTTATCTGAATAGCCAGGGACTGGCAGTCGTCAAGGATATTCAGGATCAATCGTTGATCTATATTCTGCCGAAGTACTTGGGGCTGAAATGGGAAACGCTGTTAAAGCCAGTCTATGCAACGGCATGGAGCAATTATCTAAAAACAGGCGCGATTGACAGTAGCTTTAAGTCACTCGTGGATGCTGCCAACACGATCAATGCGGGACAGTATGCTTCTCCAACCATCCCGATTTATTTCACGCAAGGCAGTGTCGGGGTGCTGAATGGCACCTTCAAAGCCAATGCGGGCGATGGCGTGATGCTGGCTGAGGATGCGCGCAGTCTGGTGCAAAAGTTCTGCAAGGCGGGCACCAATATCGTCTACACCGAAGTGCCTTTTGAACATGTCGGTGCACTTGCAGCATGGTCCGTGGGAATGTTGCCGTGGTTGAATGATCGCTTTGCAGGTAAGGCTGCGCCGAATAATTGCTTGCTGGCGGCGCTGTTGTTGCCACCGGGACGATCATTGGCACCTGTGGTGATTAAATAAGGCTCAATGTGCTGTGGTGATCAGGGGAGGGGGTGTCTGGAATGGACGCTCCCTTCTTTTTTGAGTAGCGATTGAATAAGACAACAATGCCGAGACGGTTTCCCTATCTCGGCATTTTTTTGACATTCAACCAACCGCGATCATGCTGCGTTTAGTTGGACTCGGTAAACTGAATGTATGGGGTCGCGCCGCTACCTACGGTACAGCTTGAACCCAGAGTCAGGTTGTTGGTTTCGCCCGTGGTGCCAGAGCGGGTTGATGGCGCAAGGCAGGTTGGTGCTGCGGTAGAGCCGTCGGTCAGTGCAAGTTTCACCGCAACGGTAGAGCCAGCATTAAACTGGGCTTGTGATCCGCCTGCGTTACCCACGACATTGTACTCAGCTTGTGTCCAACCACTCGACATACCAGTCTTGCTATCAGCAACCGATGACGAGTATGCCTGACCGCCATAGGTCACGGTGGCGATGTCATTGCCGCTTGCTGCAACTGAACCGGAGAAGCTGACATTGGCCATTTCGGTAATTGGCAGTTGTCCATTATAGACCACGGTGGCTGGCGTGTTTTGTACGCAGTCTACGCCAGCTCCGCCAAAGCCATTGGTGCTATCAGCACCGGCATTCACGAAACCTGATGGGCATTTAGATCTGGAACTGGTGCCGTAGTCAAAGAGCCAGTACTCGACGAAGACTTCGGTCTTGTTGGTGAGTGTGCTGCTGGTCAGTGATGCTGGGGTGTTGGTAGACATCACGTACTGTACCCATGCCAAGCAATTGGTATAGCTGCCGCAGGCAGGGGTATGCGAGATGTTGGTATTGAGCTGGAGTGTATATTCATTGGTGCCGATGATGCCGTTGCTCTGACCTGATCCAAAAGGTACGTTCGCGCCTTTTTCGGAAGTCACACCAGTGACGGATGGGAAGGTGCCGACCACTTTGCTAAACACGTTGCCTGAGGGGGTCTGAGCGACAAAGTCATAGCCATTGCCCGCGACCACTTGTTCGCTACTGCTCAGGGCTTGATTAGCGCGTAAGGCTTTTAGGTGATCAATACTGAGTTTAGAGCGATAACCGGGTGCTGCGACGCATGACACTTTTTCCCATTTGGTACTGGGGTAGGCGGCATGAAAACAGCCTTCGCCCTCTGGGACACTGAGTTGATGCATGTTGTCACGCCAAGCGGCGCGCGCTGGCGTTTCGACATCGGCGCCGAACTGCGCAGCAAAAGCGGATGGTGCACACGCGATAGCCAAAATTCCGGCGACTGTAGCGGTGCGTAGATAGTTCCTCACATCATATTTCGGTTGTTTAAATTGCATGATTACTCCGTGTTTATCAAAAAAGTACATCAGAAAAAGTACATCAATACATTCACCAAACATTCATCAAGACATCCAGATCAAGTTCATCCAGAAAAACGCACCTGAATGACGCAATCACCAGAGGAAACTACCCAATACTGCATGCAGTGGCTTTACCCCCTTTTGGTTGCAATCAAAAATCGATTGCGAAACGCTTGCATGACATGACTCTGTTTAAACGGTATAACGCATCACATATTGCAATAGTTGAATAGTGTGATTAATGAAGCAATATATCTGCCAAAAAATAACCAACTGGTGTGATTTGAATTTAATATATGAAAATCTGAATAACCTTGAATGGTCGCCCCTTTAATAGTCGATAAAAGTGAATTATGTGTGATATTGCTTGGGGTGAAAGTAATAAAATTCATGTGAGGATTTTTAGGCTTTTATAAGAATATTTTGATATCATGTATCTAATTTATATTGTTTTATTTATGTGGAGTTGTTGATTTTAATTATAACTGATTTGATATATATAACTGGTTTATACCTAATTTTACGTAATCTACATCTAATATCCATAAAGTGGCAATATGTTCTACATAATGGGGTGATATGTCGGGAAAGATGAGTATTAATGGTTTATATGCTTATTTTAAGTGTGAAGTGGTGTGGGCGATAATAAAAAAACTGGTTTTTATTTTAAATAGAGTAGGGGTGTTTCTCCGTGTTATTTTCTTTCTTCAATCCTCTTTGATCCTGCTTTAGTCGGTCATTCAATCCCTTTAAATTAAGATATAGTTCATTGATCATCAGGGTCTGATCATAGGCACTTGCGGTGATTGCGCGCGTGGGGCTGGGAGCAATAATGAAAATTACGATGGTTGTATTTGATGGCGTGCAGGCGCTGGATGTGGCGGGGCCGCTCGATGTGTTTGCAGAGGCGAATACATTTCTCGCCGCTGATCAGCAGTACGAGATGACGGTGGTGGGGCTGCATGCTGGGATGGTGACTTGCTCGAATGGCATGGCGCTGCATGTGCCCAATGACTACTCCAGTCATCCTGAAAAATGCGATTTGCTGCTGGTGGCGGGTGGCCCACAATTGCCCGGGTCGAAGCCCGATCGCGCGTTTTTGGCGTGGCTGCAACAGCAGGCTGCGCAGGCGGGGCGTTTTGGTTCGGTGTGTAATGGCGCTTTTCTGCTGGGTCATGCGGGTTTACTGGATGGGCGCGAGGCAACGACACATTGGAGTGATGCCAAGCTGCTGGCCGAGCAGTTTCCACTGACGCGGGTGGTGCCGGACAAAATCTTTATTCGTGATGAGCGCATGTTTACCTCAGCGGGGGTCACAGCGGGGATTGATCTGTGTTTGTCGTTAGTTGCGGAAGACTGGGGGCATGAGCTGGCGGTGCGCGTGGCAAAACGCTTGGTGGTATATATCCGCCGCGATGGTGGGCAGTCGCAATATAGCCCGTATCAGGCGGCTGATCTGGAGGAGGATTCGATAGTTGGCAAGGTCCTGAAGTTTGTCACTGAGCATATCTCTGAGACGCTGTCGGTTGAGCAGATTGCCGATGCGGTGGGCGTGGGCAGGCGCACCTTTTCGCGGGTGTTTGCTAAGGATGCACAGGTGACGCCATCGGTGTTTATTGAGCAGGTGCGGATTGATTTTGCAAGGAAGCTCTTGGAGGAAACGGACGTGCCGATGAAGACCATCGCCTACCGCTGCGGCTTCCACAGTGCCACGCATATGCGCATGATTTTTACGCGGCGCTTAGGCGTGACGCCGATGCAGTATCAACAGCGCTTTCATGCCACTGAGCATGCTCAGCACGCCTAAGTCTCAGCCTTGATCTGGGCGATGACCACCAGTTCTACCGTGGCATTACCCGGCAGTTGGCGGTGCGAGAAGGCGGAGCGTGCATGACCTGCTTTGTCCCCCAAAACTGCGGCAAATAAATCCGATGCCCCGTCCAGCACGGCGGGCTGACTATAGAATCCGTCCGCACTACTCACATGCCCTTCGATACGCACGATGTGATGCAAGCGCTCAAAACCACCCAGATATTTGCTGATCTGTGCCAGCACGTTTATGGCGGCTAGCTCTGCGGCGAGTTTACCGTGTTCAACCGTGACCTGCTCACCGACGCGTCCGGTATAGGCGATTTTTCCATCTTGGATGGGCAGTTGTCCTGAGATAAACAACAGATCGCCGGCTTGGCTGACGGCGGTGTAGCTACCGAGGGGCGTTGGTGGGTTAGGCAGGCTTAAGCCGCGTGCTGCGAGTTTTTGTTCGATGGTCGCTATGTCTCTATCGCTGGTCATGCTGTATTCCTGGGCTATTTCTGCTGCGGCTGGGGACATCCGACGATACAACATGTGTCATTGTGAAGGTACGACCATTCTCGGGTTGGCTTTAATTTTACATTCATGCGGGTTAATAGCTTTCACAAAAGTTCTGCTATGCGCTCAGCCGTTGCTTTTGCAGACTGGGGATTCTGACCAGTCACCAGTCGATCATCTGTGACGACGTAGGAGGTGAAGGGCAACAATGCTTTTTCATAGAGTGCCCCACGCTGCTTCATTTCCTGTTCGGCATTGTAAGGAATCTTTTTGGCAACTCCTGCCAAGATTTCCTCAACCCACGCAAAGCCAGTAAGCTTGCGACCTGAAACAAGCAAAGTGCCATCTGATAGTTTGGTGTTGAGCAAACCGCAATAGCCGTGGCAGACCGACGCCACGATCCCGCCACGTTCGTAAATCTCACGCGTGATTCGCTGTAGTCCTTCGCTCTCTGGAAAATCCCACATCACGGCGTGTCCGCCTGTGAAATAGATTGCATCAAAATCTGCAGAGTTAATCTCGTCAGGTCGAGCGGTGTTTGAGAGCAAGGCCATGCGGGTTGCGTCAGCCAGCCATACTTTGGCAGTCGCATCGATATTCGGCCATTTGAGTGAGCGAGGTTCCAGCGGCGAGAGACCTCCTTTCGGGCTGACCAGATGCTGCTCATAGCCCTTTTTGGCAAAAACATCATAGGCGTGGGTCAATTCCGACAGCCACAAACCCGTCCGCTCGGATGGATCAGCATAATGTGAGACGTTGCTGACGACGTGTAATATGCGTTTAGTCATGATATAGCCTCTTATCATTTAAGTATTGAGTGATACCCATGTGTCAAGAAATCGTCAAGGGACCAGATCCAGGCAGACGAGTCACCAGTTCAGCACCGATCAGTTTTGCGGGTGTATATGCACCGCCTTGAGGCTGATTGTGCAGCAGATATTCAATGACCGCCAGTGCTCCTGTGATTGTGAGGCTATAGGCATTGACGGTCTGAATGCGTGCGGTTTTGACCTGTCCGCGTGCATTGCGGGCTTCTCCCCAGACAAAGGTGGGTAACTTGGCACGCAGTTCTTCATCGGGGCCCGTGACGGACTTGCCGATCAGCGATTTAAGCAGGTTTTGCACAGCCGAGATTTTGAGTAGGGGACGGGCACAGTTGGTGAGTTTTGCGCCGAAGATCATGCCCGACGATGCTGGCACGTATACTTCAATGTTCGGAATGCCCGTGGTGTGAAACGCCGTTGACACGTCGCCCCAAGGGATGACCATAGCGCTCTTCTGACCATCACCGAAATCGATACGACGCACCTTATGGGCCAATGCAACAGTGAAAATCTTGCCGTTCTGGCGGACTTTACCACCCTGTGCCAAGCCTTCGGTACTGGTTTTTGCAGTGCCCGGTGAAAATCCTGTTTGTGAGTCAAATCCGAGTGCGAGGTGCGTTGCATCTGGAAGAGCTTCCTTTAATGCTGCCGCCACACAATCTGTTGGAATGACATCAAAACCAACACCAGGACAAATCACGATACCCGCATCAGAAGCCTGGGTATTGAGTGACTGTGCCAACTCGAAGACATCGATTTCACCAGTAATGTCCAAGTAATGTGAACCTGCCTTGATACAAGCTTCCATCATGGGCTTGGATGTGGCCGAAAAGGGCCCTGCACAATGCAGCACGACTTGTGAACCTTTGATGTTTTCGACGACTTGAGTCGCATCATTAAGACCAAAAATGCGACTTTCGAGGTTGAGTTCTTTTGCCAGTGATTCAATCTGTTCCCGATTACGACCAGCAAGCACGGGAGTGAGGCCTCGTCGTGCTGCTTCACGCGCAATCAATTCACCGGTATACCCATTTGCGCCATAAATCATAAAGTTCATGTTCATTTCTTATTTACTCGTTTAGGTTTCTCGTTTGAGATGCTCAATCAACGCATCTCGCTCAACACAAGCATCTATGGCATGACTAGCGTTGTGTCGTTGTTAAGTCGGGTTCAGTGTTTTCGATGGCTTGGGTAGATTCAGCACCAGTTGAGCATCTTTAACCACATCCAGACGCAGGATCGTACCTACATCCAGTTCATCCAGTAACTGACTTAAAGGACCGCCATGACGCTCCAGCGTCACATGTCGTGGCAACAAGCGTTGTCCATACTCCAGTGTGTTGGATTGAACGGTTGTCTGTTGCCATACCCCGTCGACCTGATGCACCATGGTTTTGGTTTCCATATGAGATTCAGGTTTTGCTTTGTGCAGCGATGGGCAGGGCGCTTTTAGGTTCAGGTCTATCTTGCCTTGCGTATTCGCAATACGGGCACTGACCTCTGTGCCGATGCCGACTTCAATCTCGGTGACCCATTTCGGTAACTGATAACCGTATACACCCCGCACGCGTGCGATTTCGGTGCTTACTGGTAATGCCAATACATGGGCGAAGAAGTTCCGTTGACGCATGGCGTTTAGCAACTCCAGTGCTTGGGGCCCACGTACTCCGGGCTGACGAATGACCACGGCTATGGAGACTTCGTCATAAGGATCGTTATCACAAACCGCATAAGAAAAGAAGGTCAGCGCCACCAGTCCGTAGCCAGGAAATGGCTGCAAGGGTTCCAGTGGTGCGGGAAGTTTGGCGCGTAGCTTGGACACGGGTGCGAGCATGAGGAGCTGAATGCTGTTCGTACTGTAGTAGAAATTTGGTGCCCAGATTGGCCCGACGCGAGAGTCAACCTGCTTTTTTGGGATTTTACGAAAGAAATCGATATTACCCGCCGCGGGATCCTGTGCCACCACATTCAGATCAGGATTCATCCGAAAGCGGTCATAGTAGCCCCCTGCCAGTACTTTCACCTTTTGCGTCCCAAATTCAACATCAATGAACTGCTGCTTTTTTGTACTCATTTTCGTCGACCTTTCTCGTGATTGGGCAATGCTGGCATCACGCTATTGCATGCTGTCACACTGCATTGAGAAGGTACTATAAGGTTAAAGTTAACTTTAATGTCAAGCGCTGAAATATGAGTTTTGTTGCAAGTTTTTCATGATAGCTATTTGCTGTGCGTAGGACGGCTTGATCAAGGTGATCCTTTTATTTGGATTCTTCCGAGTTTACAGGTGCATCTGCAAGCCCAGCACACATGCGGTTTAATATCCATGTTGGCCGATCAACACAGGGGATGTCTTCCATCCCACGATCAATCGTTTCGATGACGACGAGTAGTTGCGTTTTGTTATATTCCAAGCGTTTTTGCAAAGCTTCGATTTCAGTCACCTTGTGTTTGAGGCCTTCAAGAAGTTCGTCATGCTTCCAAGTATTCTGAGGGGTAGGTAACAGGTGGCGAATCTCGTCCAGTGAAAAACCTGCACTTTGGGCTCGAGTAATGATCTCCAGCATCCACACCGCTTCGGATGGGTACTCTCGGTAGCCATTGGCTTTACGTTCTACGACTTGAATGAGTCCACTTGCCTCATAAAATCGAATACGCGAGGCTGCTAAGCCAGTTCGTTTCGCGAGTTCGCCAATTTTCATAAATCACCTTAAAAAAGCATTGACCTTAAAGTGTACTTTAATACTAGAGTCGAAGTGCGGTCAAACTGACGACAGTGATCGTAGCAGCATAAACATAAAACAGGAGAAGCGGACATGGGATACGTAACCACGAAAGACGGTGTTGAAATCTTCTACAAAGACTGGGGCGTGGGTGACGCTCCAGTGATCTTCTTCCATCACGGTTGGCCGCTTAGCGCGGATGACTGGGACGCTCAAATGCTTTTCTTTTTGGCTCAAGGTTTCCGCGTTGTTGCGCATGACCGCCGTGGTCATGGCCGTTCCAGTCAGGTGAGTGTAGGACATGACATGGATCACTACGCAGCCGATGCATCGGCTGTTGTTGAGCATCTGGACTTAAAGAACGTGGTACATGTCGGTCATTCCACGGGTGGGGGGCAAGTAGCCCGTTACGTGGCCCAATACGGCCAGCCACAAGGGCGCGTCGCTAAGGCGGTGCTCATCAGTTCGGTGCCGCCGTTGATGATCAAGACAGGCCAGAGTCCTGAAGGCGTGCCCATCGAGGTGCTGGATGGTCTTCGTTCTGGCCTTGCTGCCAATCGCGCGCAATTCTTCCTCGACGTGCCTTCAGGTCCCTTTTACGGCTTTAATCGCCCTGGTGCAACGGTATCAGAAGGCACTATTCGCAATTGGTGGCGTCAGGGCATGATGGGCAGTGCCAAGGCTCATTTTGAGGGAATTAAGGCATTCTCCGAGACCGATCAGACCGAAGATCTGCAAGCGATTACCGTGCCGACACTCGTCATGCAAGGTGACGACGATCAGGTTGTTCCATACAAGAACGCGGCGGTTCTCCAGCATCAACTGATTAAGGGCAGCACGCTCAAGATCTACCCTGGCTTCTCGCACGGCATGCATACGGTAAATGCCGATGTGATCAACGCGGATTTGCTGACTTTTATTCGCGGCTAATTGATGTTGCTGATTTTTTTTTGTTCAATACCACAGGAATCAAGGCTTAATCTTCTTGATTCCTGCTGAGGTAGGTTTTTCTTTCCTTCATTGTCTCCATGACTTCTGTATTTGATTCCTCCGCAATGCACTATTACGATCAAAAGTTGATCGCTGTGTGAACTGACCGTACACAAAGATTATTCGGTTTCATCTCGAAAAAGTATTGACATTAAAGTTAACTTTAACATTATAGTTATCGTCATTAACAAACAACGAGACGTTTTATAAACGTGTTCGACCACCGTACACTCGAAGATGACAGTTGAGGAATCCGCAATGTTTAAGCGTCGAAATGTTTTGCATTGGTTGCTGACGATATTTACCCTGATTCTCACAAGTGGGTATGTGCAAGCATCTGATCCCACCCCAGCGGCATCTCCCCAAACCTCTGCTCGCAAGATTCTGGTCGTCATGACCAATCATTCCGCCTATCCAACGCGTACAGACAAGACGGGGTTGTGGTTTACCGAGCTCACAGAGTTCTTTGACGTGATTCAGGCGGCAGGATTGCAAATGGACTTTGTCAGCCCTGAAGGCGGTGCGATCCCTTTGGATGATCGTAGCATGAAGTCGTTCTATCTGAATGCTGCCGCTCGCAAACATCTGGCTGATCCAGCATTCATGGCAAGGCTCAAAGCAACTGTGCCAGCCAGTTCAGTTGATCCAACCCAATATCAGGCGATTTATTATACGGGCGGCCACGGCACTATGTGGGATTTTCCTGATAACAAAGACCTGAAGAAGATCAGTGAACAAATTTATCGCCAAGGTGGCATCGTTACTGCGGTTTGTCATGGTGTTGCGGGTTTGCTGCCGCTACAGGATGATCAAGGCCAATCACTGATTGCAGGACGGAAAGTGACGGGATTCTCCAACACTGAGGAATGGCTTGCTGGCATCAAATCCCAAGTTCCTTTCTTTTTGCAGGATGAGTTAGTCAAACGTGGTGCACATTATCAGAAAGCATTTTTCCCGTTCACTGCATATGCTGTAGCGGATGACCGCATCATCACTGGGCAGAATCCACAGTCGGGTGGCGTGGTGGCTATAGCGCTGCTCAAACGGTTGAAGGCTGAGAAATAACGATAGATGAGGAAAGAACGTATGCAAACTATTTTAGGTGCCAACGGCCAGATTGGTCGCGAGCTTGCGATTCACTTGAAGCAAAGCTTCACCAGCGACATCCGTCTGGTGAGCAGAAAACCGCAAAAGGTCAACGACACAGATCAATTGTTCAGCGCAGATTTGCTTGATCCAGCGCAAGCCCTCGGTGCAGTTGCAGGCTCGGAAATCGTCTATATGACGGTCGGATTGCCGATGGATACTGAATTGTGGGTGAAGCAGTGGCCGATACTGATGCACAACGTGATCGAAGCCTGTGCCACTCATGGTGCCAAGTTGGTTTTTTTTGATAATACCTATATGTATCCACAGACTGCTGTGCCGCAAACCGAGGAGACCCCATTTCTGCCCAATGGCGAGAAAGGTAAGGTCCGTGCTGCTATTGTCAATGAGCTGCTTGAAGCGATGGTGCAGAAGCGGGTTCAAGCCGTGATTTGTAGAGCGCCAGAGTTCTATGGGCCCGGCATCACGCAGAGCATTACCAATGCGACGATTATCGACAACTTGAAAGCTGGGAAAAAGCCCAAGGTATTTCTACGAGACGATACCTTACGCAGCTTGATTTACACGCCGGATGCCAGTCGTGCGATGGCTCTGCTCGGAAATACCCCTGATGCCTATGGTCAGACGTGGCATCTCCCTTGCGATGATCATCGCCTGACGTATCGTCAGTTCATTGAGCTGGCATCGGATATATTTAACGTTGAGGCTCGTTATATGGTCGTTAAAAATTGGCAACTCAAGCTGGGCGGACTTTTCAACAAAACGATTCGTGATGCGGCGGAGTTATTGCCGCGATACGCGGTGGACAATATCTTCGTTTCGAATAAATTTAAGCAGAGATTCCCAGAGTTTCAAGTCACCACGTTTAGACAAGGTTTGACTGCGATTCGCAATGAGAAGTAGTGAGTAAGGCTTAATAATGCATGACAATTTTTGTGTCGTCTGACTGGGGATATCGGACATCCCCAGCCTACAAGAAGGATCATTCTTTATGGATGCCTCGCCGTGGCCTGCACTGCGTCGCCTTATGCCGAGAGCAATTTGCCATTGGCGAGGATCTGCAGAGTCTTAACCGCAAGCACGATAATCACGATGCTCAAGAATACCAGCAACGCCGCCGCAAGCAAGGTGATGGGCCAAGTTTGGGCATAGGTGGCGTATTCCAGTGCGGCATTGACCAGAGCGGCGAGCGGAAAGCTGACGGCCCACCAGCCGGGTATAAACGGCACACGGCTTTTAGACAGTTTGACGCTGATGACCAAGAATAGAAATAAGCCAAAGTAAAACAAGATGCCCGCAAACTGATCGACGTGTTGGGTGAAATGGGTATACGCAAGGAACCCAACCGGAAAAGGCGCCATCAGGATCATCATCGAGGGCAGCATAGGCTGGGCAATTTTTTCCTGATGAATCAGCCGTGAGGTGATCATGGTGAAGAAAACCAGCGCAAGTACCGTGCCCACGGCCATGGAAAACAGATTCAATTCATGCGCCCACGCCATGCTCATATGACCGCCCGTGACCGGAATATCCAGCGTGCCGACGCTGGGAATCAGCCAGACGGGCAAGGCATGGGTGGCATCGATCTTGCCCTGTAGCAAGCGGCTGACGATGATGAAGGCCAGCGCCAGCGCGGCAAAAGCACCAATGGTCCAGATGACTTCGGCGGCAAGCGTGCTGACTGGCGCAACCACGCTTGAGATCAAAAGGATCGCAATGGTGACGGTGCCAAAGAAGTTTCCGGCGATGGGGTGGGTAAATTCACCGCGCACCACTTGAGGATATCGCGCAGCTTTAATGATATAAGACAGACTCAAGATCACAAAAACGACGACTGCAACCACGGCAGTGCTCTCGGCAACCATTGGGCTTAAGCCAAATTGGTGACTCGCTTGGCGCAGCGCCAGCACCAGTCCAGAGATCCCCATGACTGCCGCAAACAGGTTGATTGGCAGGTTCTTGATGGAGGTGGTTGATTGAGCGGATGGAAGATCCGCGATCTGTGCATGTGTCATTTTAGAATTCCTCATCACGTCTAGATACAAGCGATTGGGTCGAGTAGAAGGGGTGTTTAGTGCCTTTTTTCGATCCTATCCCGTGAGATGATTATGAGGGATTGTTTGGTAGGGGAAGGGGCTAACTACAACGGTAAAGGGACAGATAGGCGTTGTTTTGGGACATTTGGGGGTGGGGGAGCCGAGAGTGATGCAATGGACTAGGGGCTTATGGCATCATCTTAAGTTAAGTAAATCTAAAATATAGTTCATCACTCTTATGCTATATTTTATCAACTCGCGCTCTCACTCTGCGGCACAACGCTTTGAATAACGAGACATTATGAAAACGCTTGCTTTTGTCCATCGCAACGATACCCGCTCTGCTGTGGGCGATTTTTCTCCGGTGCTTTCAGTCTTTTCACATTATGAACTCGGCAATACGATTTCCCCCTTTCTGCTGCTTGATCATCTCGGTCCCGGCTACCTTAAGCCGTCATCACGCCGTCAGGGTGTTAGTGATCACCCGCACCGTGGCTTTGAGACGGTGACGATTGTCTTTAAAGGGGAAATAGAGCATAAGGATTCAAAGGGTGGCGGCGGCATCATTGGGGCAGGGGATGTGCAATGGATGACTGCGGCACATGGCATTATCCATCAGGAGCTCTTTAGCGAAGCCTTTACAGCGCAAGGCGGCACTTTTGAAATGATTCAGCTCTGGGTCAATCTGCCTGCCCGCGACAAGCTAGGACCGCCTCGCTATCAAAGTCTGGCTAGCGCTGATATCCCGACTGTAGAGCTGCCTGATGGAGCTGGGACCGTGCGCGTGATCGCAGGACAGTTCAACGGCGTGACGGGTCCTGCTGAGACGCATACCCGTATGAATGTGCTTGATGTGCGGATGCGCGCGGGAACGTCGGCGCTGTTTAATGCGCAGGTGGGTGATACCGCGTTGGTTTATTTAATCTCGGGGCTTCTACAGTATGCGGATGCCGAGCCGATGGAGGCGGCGGGGCTTGCGGTGATGAGTAGCCATCATACCGACTTTACGGTTGATACCCTTGAAGACAGTCACTTTCTGGTGCTGACCGGGGAGCCGATGAACGAACCGATTTATGGTCGTGGCCCGTTTATTATGAATACCTTTGAGGAAATCCTACAGGCCTTTGAAGACTCTAAAAATGGGCTGCTGGGTTAAAGGGGTCTCTACTCTGATACATTTTTTGACTTCTAAGTCAGAATTAAAGGCAATCATAGCGGCAACCCTGTAATACATTTGTATAAAACCCACCAGAGAGACTTTCATGACTACGCTTTACTTTACGACTCCTGCGGGTAATCGACTGGCTTACTCGGCTTTTGGCCCAGTGGATGGACGACCGATCCTGTTTTTTCATGGCGGTGGTCAGACGCGTCATGCATGGGGACGTGCTGGGGAGGCTGTGGGTGAGCTCGGGTGGCGGGCATGGGTGGTGGATTTACGCGGTCATGGCGATAGTGATTGGGTTGCAGGACACTATCAGTCTGAGGATTTTACGGCTGATGCGCTCTCGATCATCAAGACATTGAAGCAAAAACCAGTGATCGTCGGCGCATCTCTGGGTGGTCAAACGGCATTGCTGGCCAATGCGATTGAGGAAGTCTCTGCCGCGCTGGTCTTAGTGGATATTACGCCGCGTGCCAATCCTGAAGGGATTAAGCGGATTTTGAATTTTATGACGGCGCATTTGGATGGTTTTGCGTCGCTGGATGAGGCAGGGGCAGCGGTGGCGGCTTATCAGCCACATCGCAGTCAGCGCGCCAATAGTGATTCATTGACAAGGAATCTGCGCCGCCATGCAGATGGGCGCTGGTATTGGCATTGGGACCCCGACATGTTGCGCGGTGTGATTGAGCAGCGACAACTGCAAGGTCCGCATCATGATGAGGCGCATAGTGAGCATCTGTATCGGGTGATTGAGCAATTGACGCAGCCGATTCTGCTGGTACGGGGGAGTGAGAGTGATGTGGTGAGTGGCGACAATCTCGATGAGTTTAAACGCCGTATTCCCCATGCCCGTGTGGTGGATGTGAGCGGTGCAGGTCATATGGTGGCAGGCGATCAGAATGATGTGTTTCTGGATGCGGTGTTGGAGTTTTTGGCGGAGGTTTGATGGGTTGGGTTGTAACCTATGGACAATTTAGATTCCCCTCAACCCTCATTGCGTCAATACATGGCATGAACTCCTAACTTAGCATTAAACATTGACACATTATGTGAACACGCGTACTCTGAGCCTAGTAAGTTCTATTTTTAGACTAAGTAAAATCAGTGAGAGTGATTATGTCTGCAATTGCCCTAAAAACAGTTGGTTCTTTCCCAGTGCGTCGAATGGATTACCAGTTCAATCATATGCCGCGCTACTGGTGTAATGATGAGTCAACATTCACGCACTTTTTCACGGCCCTGTCGCTATTGTTTCCTGAAGGCGAGTCGTACTTTGTGCGCTCGGTTCGAGCCTTGCGTAGTCAAATCAAAGATAACGTGCAATTGGATAAAGATATTGGTCTGTTTATTGGGCAAGAGGCGATGCATTCCAAAGAACACCATGCTTTTCACGTGAGTGCTCAGCAATTCAACTTAGACCCTGAATCCTTGGAAAAAGTAACCGGCGTTATTCTCAAAGCCATCGAAAAAGTTGCTGGGAAAAAATTCAATCTACTGGTGACTGTAGGCTTGGAGCATTATACGGCGGTGCTGGTTGCGACGATGATGACTTCGACCAATGAGCTGATGAGGGACGAAACCATCCGGAATTTATGGTTATGGCACAGTGTCGAAGAGTCAGAACATAAAGCCGTAGCATTTGATTTATATCAGCATATATATGGCTCTGGTGTTAATGCTTATCTGTCTAGAGTGGCTGTTTATACGTTTAGTCTGATTATGATTACCATAATGTCTAACGCTTTTATGGTTGTATTGATGAAGCGCGATAAGCAGCTTTTTAATTTTCAATCCTGGAAAAAATTTGCCGCTTTTGGGGCTAAGGAATATAAAATATTTTTTCCGAAATTTTTACAATATTATCGCCCAAGCTTTCATCCGAACGATATTGATGAAAGTGAGTTAGTCGCCAAGACTAAAATAAAAATCGGAATTATTTAAGGTTGCGATAGTAATAACCCATCTGCGCCATCTGAGAGGGCGATCTTCATCAGATGTCGTGCATAATGGGCTGATGTAATGCACTCAAGTTCATTACATCATGCTGGTCATTATTAGCCCCTCTAAAACCTCCGTGGCAACGGATTCTGCACGTCAAACGCATAGCCCAGAATCTTAAACTCCTGCTCAACCACTTCTTCCGCAGTTAAGCGCTCTTCGGGATACTCCGCGTCATTCTTACTCACCACCCGCACACCGCCCTTGGGCAAGTTGTACAAATACTTAAACTTAAACACACCGCCATGATCAATGGCATACACGCAGCCATCGACAATCTTGGTAAATCCTAAATCCACATAGACCGTCGCTTTGTCTTTGATATCGGGAAAGTTGGAGTTGCCTAGGGCCGTCATCGCTACGGCGTTCTCCGGTTCTACACCAGCGGCTTTCAAGGTCGTGAGACTTAAACGTAGCCGTCTTGTTTCTGAATTCAATGCTTCTCCCACTGCGCCTGATCCACAGGCTAACAAAAAGTCCTTGTAAAACGGTATGGCGACTTCGTCGTCGTCAATCGGTGTATCGCTGTCCCAGCTTTCTACGGGAATCTGGGTACGGCTGGCTGAGTTGTTGCCGGTCAGCAACCAATCGGCGCTGACTTGCAGGAGACGACTTAGCGCAGTGAGGTTCTCACCGTTTGGGGTATTCAATCCCGATAACCATTTGGACACCGCACCTTTGCCGACATGGGTTTCGCGGACGATATCGACTTGCTTGATGCCGAGCGTGGTCATGCGCTCTTTGATTCGATCAGAAATGGTTTGCACGAGGATTCTCCAGCGCGCGACAAGGGTTGCGCTAATAGTTTCCAAGAGTAAACGAATTATTTGACACTTAAAGAAACTTATGGTTTACTAACGGAAACTATTGAGTTGACCAGTGGAAACTAAAACGGAGCCTGATTATGATCAAATTACATCACAACCCCGCCAAGCATGCCTTAAGCCATGAGCTGGAAGCGTTGTTTCAACAGCATATTGTACAAGGTGGACGTACGCGTTCGTTTCGTCCGGGGGAGTCGGGTGGCAAATTGAAGTTTGTGGTGGGTGATCCTAAGCGGCAGGGGATGCGAGTGTGACAGTTTCTTCTTAGGTTTCTGGATTGGGCTTATTGCGACTGGTTAGTTTCCATAAAGGGGATGTACCAGACAAAAAAAAGCCCACGCCGGGGGAGCTGTGGGCAAAAATCCTGTCTGTTTAGTTTGGGGACAAACAAGTAAGTGAGAATTACATCACATTATTTGTAGTATGACAAGTGTAAGTGAACCGAATGGTCAAAATTTGTCACATCGAAAAATTAAGACATTCATAACGCTGCATTTGTCGATTTCAAGCGGAAGGGTGCGATGGGGGATTTAAGGCGATGACTAAACGTCGCCCAATAAAATGCCCACGCTTTGGGACGTGGGCAAGTGTTCTGTATGCATGTGTTAGACAACAGGACGGGTGCATTTAAGCACATCGCCAAAATGGTGCAAGGACAAATGAACCAAGTGGTCGTTTTTGACCGACGAAAAAAAAGCCCAAGATTTGGGGTCATTGGGCTAATTCTTGTCCCCATTAGGCGACAGGACAAGACCAAAGGATTAGAGCATAGCGATGTGGAGATATTGTGGATGCGATTCGAAAGTTTAGTGAATCAAGGCTGATCGGCAAAAAAATGCTCATGCGTCGAAACCATGAGCCAATTCCTGCACCGATGGTGGAGATGCCGGACCGCTCAATTTCAGCATAGTGATGTGGAAAGTGTATTGAGAAAAAAAGGAAAACCATGACACGGGCAATAAAAAACCCGAGCGTTGCCGTCGGGTTTGTGATGCGCCTAGACCGAGGTCTGTACGTATCGACTGCAGGACATGCTATGCAATGCAGAAAGGCGATTAGAGCATGAAAGGTATAGCAGATCAACTGCTTAAAGGCTTTGAAAATGACAATTTTCAGGATCTTTTTGTAAAACAATTTGAGGTAAAGCGTGGAGAGGCGCAATGAGTATCGATCTGGATTTTGATGTGGATGATTGGGGCGATGACCAAGGGGCTGCCCATGCATTGTCGGCACTTGATAGTGTGCATATGACTGAGCTCTTGGATGAGTCATGGGATGACTATGACGCATGGGATGAGGGGGTGATAGAGGCGATCGGCAGTGCGGAGGTGGATCGTGGCTAGAGCGAGAAACATTAAACCGTCATTCTTTTTTAATGATGAGTTGATCGAGCTGTGCTTCGCGGCGCGTTTGCTGTTTATCGGTTTATGGACGTTGGCGGATCGTGAGGGCTATCTGGAAGATCGTCCGAAGAAGATCAAGATGTCATTGTTTCCCGCCGATTCGATTGATGTCGATGCCTTGCTGGATGATCTGACTGCGGCGGGTTTTTTGGAGCGTTATACGGCTGAGGGTGCGAAGTACATTCATATCTGCAAGTTTGATAAGCACCAGAATCCACATTATAAGGAGGCGCAGTCGGTGATTCCTAAACCGATTTTAGTCGAGCAAACCTATAGTTGCGCACAGCCCCAGACCAGCCTGAGGCAAGCCCCGGGTTTGTCTGAGTCTAACCCTGCTGATTCTCTGATTCCTGATTCCCTTAACCTGATTCCTGATTCTCTGATCCCTGATCCCTTTAACTGGATTCCTGATTCTCCGAATGATGATTGGACGGCACAGGCTGTGCCTTCAGAGATACAGGATGATTGGTATGCTGAGGATGATCAGGAGGTATTTTTGATTGAGGGTCATGCGCAGGATTCGTGGCTTCCATACTCAAACGCTACAGGGGCAGGCACAGAGCGCTGCGGTATGCAAACCGTAGATGATCCAGTCCAAGGGAGCCAAGCCCATGCTAGCCTTGTCCATATTGATCCGCCCAGAGCACCACAAACGCCTGCGCCAGTGGCAGCAGATCACGCGTTGAACATTCCTTTTGAGACGTTTTGGGATTTGTATGACAAGAAGGTTCAGCCCAAAGCCTGTGCGCGGAAGTGGCAGCGCCTGACAGATGCTGAGCGTGAACAGATCATGCAGCATGTGCAGCAGTACAAGCTGGCGCAGCCGGATAAGGCGTTTCGCAAGAATCCGGAAACATACCTGAATCAGAAGGCGTGGCTGGACGAGATCGTTGTACGTCAAGTATCCACTCAACCCGCACGCAGGACAGCACAGTCGGCTTGGGATCAGTACTTTGCCGAGCAGTCGGCTGTGCCATACGCGGAATCTGGGTCAGCCACGCTGATCGATGTCACGCCGCAGCACTGGGGTGGGATTGAGGGGATGCGCTATGTCTAAGTCTACCGTGTCGCAATCCGCACAGGGTGACGCTGTATCGTCGTATGCATCTGCCGCGCAAGGGTTTACTGCGCTACAGGCTCGGGGTTTTATTGAGCGGCTCAAGTCGTTCTATGGGACGGAGTTTAATCGCAAGTGGGCGGGTGTTCAGCCTGCGATGCTGGAAGAGACAATCTGTGCGTCGTTTCGTGCAGTGAGTGCTGAGCAGTTGGCGCGGTGTTTTAAGCGGATTAGCACGTCGAGCTGTGATTTTTGTCCATCGATACCGACGCTGTTGGCGTGGTGTTTTGAGGGTGAGATGTTGAGTGATCTGGAAGCCTACCGCATGGCGGGGGATGAGCGGATTACAGATCCTCTGGTGTATGAGACGGTGCGGCGAATTGGTTTTTGGGATCTGCGTCATAAGGCAGAGTCGCAAATGCGTCCGGCGTTTATCGAGATGTATAAGGCGGTCAAGGGGGAGTATATGGGCGGTGCACGCTTTGTGATTCCCAAGGTAATTGCTGCGCCAAAGAGTATTTTCCAACCCGAAACCACTGAGCAAAAAACAGCGCGACGGGCGTGTGCGGCACAAGCGATTGCACAAATGCGTGGGCGGATGGCTCAGGAGTGCAGAGCATGAAACTGAGTGCCAGTGAGTCACGTGCGGTGCAGTTGGATGGCTTTAAGCTGAAGTCTCCACGTTCAGCCAGTGAGGACCATGAGCATCGCTTGGTAATGCAGTGGGCGCGAATGATGAGTTGGGGCGATGGCAAGCTGTCTGATGTGATGCATCACAGTCCCAATGGCGGCAAGCGTTCGCCGCGTGAAGGGGCGAAGTTTAAGGAGATGGGCACGCAGGCGGGTTTTCCGGATTTTCAGATCTATGTGCCGCGTCAGGGTTTTCATGGTTTGTTTGTAGAGCTGAAAGCGCGTAAGGGAGTGGTATCGCCTTTGCAGAAGATTGTGCTGGCTCGTCTAGCTGCAAACGGTTATCAAACCACCGTATGCTATGGATTTGATGAGGCCAAACGGGTCATCAGTGATTATATGGGGTTTTATTGTGGGTCACTGTATTCACGCGAGCATGAAAAAGAATTGAAGCATGAGAAGCACTTAGGGGGCGGGGATGAATAGTGGGTTAGAGAAATTCGATCCAGATTTTGAGTATTTTCGGTCAACGATGCATTTGACCCTTATACGCTCATTGCCGTGCTGTATCTGCGGGGCGGGCGAGGTTGCACCAGCCTATTCCAGAAATCCGGCACATGGGCACCGTAAAGATGCACTCGCCAGTGATGAGTTCACCATTCCACTGTGTGGTAAGCCACATCTGGAGTATGACCCGACGGGGTATCGCGCGGGTTCGGAAGCGTGGTTTATCAGGAAGCTGAAGGAGACGGCGGAGCTTTTACGTGCGCGGCATATGCTGTTGGCGATGGCGGAGCTGCTGTTGATTGAGCGTGGGGTGCTGTGAGGATGGATTGATGGGTACGTTGATTGGGCTATGGGTGACTGGGATAAGGAGTGAGAAACGATGAGTGTCATTGAGATCATGAGTAAGTTGAATGCCAAGACGCAGAACTATCGTCCGTCGATGGGGGGTAAAGCGGACATCGATTGGGAAGATGTTTGCGGTGCGCTGGCGAGGTTACCCCCTGTGGCGCAGGACTTGGCGTTCCTGCTGCACAACCCGCGTGCAGGGCGTGAGAAGCCGCGCATGGTGGCGCTGCTTGCTCAGCAAACGCGGCGTGAGGTGGAGAAGTCGGGATTGAAGTGTCGCAAGATTGATTTGCAGGCGCTGTGTGAAGGGATTGCCAGTATTGCGCTGTATCAGGTGCTGTACCCCAACGTGTGTCTGACCCGTGCCGATCGGATGAAAGCCGGCGGTATCACGATGTGTGAGTCGGGCTATCGCGCGCGGTGGGAGCTGTTTGAGACAAGGCTTACGGATTATTTGCTGGCGGTTCAGGCGGAGATTGAGTCATCGATGATTGATTATCTTCGGAAGACGAAAAGGGAGTTGATTGTGGCGTGAGTTTGGCTTCAGGTTTGAATCGTGCAGGTCTTCGACGAAGGAGTCTTGCGCGAGTGCAGCGGAACGTGTGGCAGGGCTAAAAAATTTAAATAATTAATGTAAAAAAATGAGAATTGGTTCACGTTTATGGTGTAGTATTTTCTTGACCAAATGGTACGTTTTTTCTCAAAGGTCAAACATTGAATCATCGGAGTAGACTATGAGTCAGTTTATATCGTTTGTATGCCCGAGCTGCCATGAGGCGCAGTTCAGTCGAATGTCACTTCCGCTCAGCAGTCTTTATCTATCGGGCTCAATGTGTGATTACTGTGGGCAGATCATTTCGACCGCAACCAAGTGCCAGCAGGTTGATGATCTCTCGTTTGCTCAAGACAGTCATCTGGGCTTGATGCCTGAAGTCGTAGAAGCCACGATCTCCATCAAATCTTTGATGCATTAGTCTAAACACACCTAGCCCGTTCACGTCAGTAAGGAGTTGATCATGCGTTCGCCTTATACGTTTCGTTGTGTGTATTGTGGTTTTCCGGTGCCACATCCCTTAACCAGTCTGCAAAAGCAGGCGTATTTTGAGGATGTCGTGTGCAATCAATGCGGGAAAACAGTGACCGAGGCGCATAAAATCAGCCAGCTCAAAGTGCAGGTGATTGATTCGTTTTCAGTTTATATACAGCGTTAGACGGCAAGAGCAAAGAACCCCCCCCCATGTTTAAATGAAGAAAACGATGGGGTTCCAGAGATAAAATTCAGTCGTGTTGCTCTTTTATAGGGGGATTTCGCGCAGGAGTTGACCAAAGTCTTTGGCGCATTGAATCGTTGCTTTTAGTGCACTTCTATTGATACTTGTGAAGTTGATAAATCCATGTGTTTGTCCTTCGACCAGTATAGAGTGACAGACGACCCCCGCTTTGTGCAGACGATCAGTATAGACTTCATTTTCACTTCTCACGACATCATATTCGGGTGTTACCATCATTACGGGGTTTAATCCCTTGATTTTGCCACGTATCGGAGAAAGAATCGGGTCATCTAGTTCCAGATCACTAGCGAGCGCGTAGCTTTCACGAGCGCGAGCGATATCTTTTTCCTGCACGAATAACCCTTGACTAAATGCTTTACGCGATGGGTGAGTGTCTTCCATATCTAATCCGGGGTAAAACAACAATTGGGCACAAGGCGCAAAAGGCGTTTGGATCGCTACTTGACTAATTACGGCGGCGATATAGCCTCCAGCGCTATCACCGCTTACGGCAATTTTGCGTGGGTTGATCTTTAACTGTGCGGCATTGTCATGAGCCCATAATAAGACATCCCAGCCATCTTCAATCGCCGCAGGTGCCGGATATTCAGGTGCAAGACGATAGTTAACACTCAACACGGAACATTCAGCATATTTGCAGAGCAGACGACAGGGTTCGTCGTGAGTATCCAGATCTCCAACCATAAGGCCCCCTCCATGAAAGAATATGATCAGAGGGTTTAATGCGGCATCGACGTCATTTAATTCGGGGATGTAGTGACGGACGGAGAGAGAGCCGCCCGGTTTAGGAATACTGAAATTGTTTATGCTGGATACTTGGGTTGGTTTACCTGCGATAGCATACATATCATTTTTGAAGTCACGGCGGCTTTCTTGGACTTCTTTTTCTAATAAGGCGCCACGTCCTAATTTTGCATAAAAGGAAAGAATTAAACGTAAATGGCTGTCTAGATGAGGGTATAGATTTTGATCACCAAGTGCTTTTGCAATTTTGAGGTGTACAAAATCAGGTAGGGCAGCGGTTAGACGCCCGACAATGCCTTTGATTTTATAGACAGGTGCAGGGGTGAGGCGGAGCAACATATTCATATGGGGGAGCCAAGGGATCATTCAATACCCTTATTATTCTTGATCAAGAGAGAAAGGATATGTCTGATCACGCTAAAAATTTACCTTTACACGTCATTTTCGAAGCGCTGATCCATGCTTTGCACATCTTTTCACAGGCTGTTATATTATTTTTTAATAAAACATGAACTGAGCCATTCCATCATGATAAGTCGCTTGTATGACCCGTTTCGTCGATAAACCTACTATTCCGGGATCATATGTTCTGATTTTAATGGATGTGGTGTCTCGCTGGCATGTGTCACCAGAATTACTACTGTGGGGTAGTGGTATTACACCGAGTGAACTCAAGGATATCCGTTGGCAGGTTGAACTGCCTATCTATGTCAAATTGCTTGCCAGAGCCGTTGAGCTGACTCAGGAGCCGGGATTGGGCTTCTATTTTGGTATGCAATTAAAAGTCAGTTCACATGGTCTTGTGGGATTTGCGGCGACAGTTACTCAAAATCTACGGGAGGCGATAAACACCCTGATTCAGTTTTTTCGTTTACAGAGTTCCGCAGTACAACTCCGTATGGATATCCAGGGAGCGCATGCGGTGCTCTATCTCGAAGAAAAGTTTCTGGACTTGGATGATGAGTCAGATCGCCTTGCTTATGGGATCGCTGCGATTTATCTGCTGATGGGCTGCATCAGTATGATTAAGGCGCTGTGCGGTGTGACGATTAAACCTGATGCGGATTACCGCTGCAAACGACCAGAATACTTCTCGCGCTTTGACAGTATCTTGACTAACATGATGGGGACACTACGCTTTGAGCAACCTTATAGTCGAATTATTTTCCCTAAGAGCACTCTTGATTTACCCTTAATTATGGCTGATTCCATTGCCGCTAATATACTCAAAGAGCAATGTCAGAAAGAGCTGGATCGGCTCGTTTCAAACCAGAATATAGTCAGTCTTGTGCGAGGTCTTATATTTGATGATGTACAAGGTATTCGAACACTAGAGGAGGTGGCGGTCCAGCTTCATCTTTCTGCACGTACTTTGCAGCGCATTCTTCAAGACCATGAGCAAAGTTTCCAGAATCTGTTGAATGAGGTCCTTCAGCAAAAGTCCAAAGCGCTCCTCATGCATAAAGATCTACCGCTAGATGCTATCGCGGATAAGCTAGGTTACGCGAATGTGCCGAGTTTTAGTCGGGCATTTAAGCGCTGGTTTGGCATCCCGCCAAGTCAATATCGTTCGCGTTAAACATATCTGTGTTTGAATGATTCGCATCCGCTAACTCATCGTTAAGTTATCCGTAAAAGACATTTCAAAAAAATCATGGCAATGTCTGACAATATACGGATGTGCAGAGTACAGAATAGTGCTATCTTAGTTTCATACAGAGATTGCTCTAACCGCTTTCTCAGTTTCGCCCAGATCTCCAAAACGTCTGGGCTTTTTTATGCCTTTTTTATGCCTTTTTTTGACTCCATATTATGATGTCTGCATTTGCAACTATCTGCGCTGCAAAGCTTTTGCTACTATAGGGTGATTGCCTGATTGTGGTGGATATCATGCCGTATTCTAAGGGGTTTTGTGGGGTTGCTCTGGGTTTGGCCTTGAGTGGTTGTGTGACTACTTATGTACAGCCGAGCAGTGATCAGCCGCGTGCAAAAATCAATGTGGTTAATGCGGGCTATCCCACTACAGTGCAGATCCATGGCGAGACGCAAAAATGTAAGGGCAGTAATCTGGCCTTGTCTTTGGATCGCGATAGCCGTGGGGAGTTTTATTTGCCTGCGGGTACTGAAACCGCCCTATCGCTCATGGTCTCGGGCATGTCGGGAAATATGCTCAGTTTTAACTGCCATTCGGTGTTTAGCTTTACGCCCAAAGCCAATCATGTCTATAAATTAAAAGCCCTCTCCAACACTAAACGCTGCGGTTATGAGATTCAGGACCTGAGTGGCGAACCCGTTGCGGCAAAGCGCCGTATCCCAAACGATGCATGGATTCCGGATATGGCGGGCTGGTGTAAATAGGCTTGTATAGCCATTGTGTGATGCAGTTCACATTGAATACAAAATAATCAATTTTTCGACTACTCGGTCTCTTTTCTGTATTGGAAATTGTTTGACAGTTTGTTAATCTCGCGACTCCAGTCACAAACGGAGTCGTGATAAAAATGGAAAGAAAATGGGCCAGAAAAGCAGCTGATCCAAAACGAGGTAAAGAAATAGAAATCTATTTCGGAGTCGAGAGTTGGGAGCGTAAAGATCCACGTGCGCGTCATCTGATTTATGATCAGAATGGCATCACCATGCTGGAAGTGGATAAGAATGTCTTTGAGTATGCCGATCCCAGTGTCGGACGATTTATGCTCATGGAGTGATGTGGTAACGGTTGTCAGTGGTATCTGTGGTAGAGGTAATCAACAAAAATATAATGGTGGTCCACCTTGTGATGACACGAGGGGTGTGTTTTGACCTGACTGATGAGATTGACTTCGCGTGATGAACGAGAAAGATTGAAACGGGACAGGATTACTTTACGGCAATGGTGGTATTGGCGGTTGGTGTTGAGCGATACGCAGAATATCCGTAAAGTTTTATACAGAATTGGGTAAACAAAAAAAGCCTCGTGCACTGATCATGCATGGGGCTTTTTTTTATGGGGGATTACAAGGGTGGGAGATGCTTCGACCGTGGTTTTATAACACGGGGCTTAAAAATGTCATTAAATGAGCGACAAGAGCAGTGGCAATCCGATAAAGACCAGCAAGGTCGATATCAGAATCATGCCAGCAATATCGCGGCTAGGGCCTTGGTACTGCTGCGCGATGAGATGGCTGAGGACGGCAACGGGCATGGCGGATTGAATGATGAGAGCGGAAGCTGCCAGTGGCGGTAAGCCCAACCCGTGCGCGATCAGCAAGCCAATGCCTAAACCGCCGCAGACGCGTACCAGCGATAGGATCAACACGCGCCCCAAACCCTCCAGTCGAATCTCTGCCAGTGAGGCACCCAGCATCAGGAGCATCAGTGGTGGTGCCATGGCGCCCAGTTGATGGGTGACGGTTTGCAGGCTGTCGGGTAGGGCGGTGTGGGTGGCCAGCATGCCAAGTGCAACTAGGATGGCCCAAATGGTGGGACTGGTCAGGATGTTGCGCAGTGAGCCATGCCCCGATAGTAGCCAGACGCCAAGCGTGTAGTGACCGATCTGGACCAGTGCCGAGAAAGCGACCGCATACAATAAGCCTTCTTGCCCCAGTGCAAACAGTGCAACGGGGATACCGAGGTTGGCGGTATTGGGCAGCATCAGAGACGGTAAATATTTGTGGATCGGCAGTCGCATCAAGCGTAGTGCCAGCATGCTGACCAAGGCAAAGCCGAAGAGCGCCAGTGCACCCGCCAGAAAAGTATGTCCGAGTACGGACAGCGTCAGCCCTGGACGATTGAGCGATGACAGCAACAGACAAGGAATGCCAAGGTTAGATACCAGACTGCTTAAGGTCGCGGTGTGCATCGGCAGTTTGAGCTTGACCCACAACAGCCCCAAACCTGAGCAGACAAAAATGGGGAGTATGATGGTGCTGAAATCGGAATACATGATTCGGGCTTAATGCCTCGTCTGGAACCTAGCCGTGGGTCTGTTAAAAATAAGAGCATGTGGGGCTGAAGAGGACTGTAGCAAGATTTGCAGCTTCAAAAAAGTGAGAACTTAGGGCAAACGTCTTTTTAAAAATAGCCTATAAAGCATTGACTTTCTTTTTTTTAAATTAACCATTTAGTCTAATTTTTTTTAAGAAAATAAAAAATACTGAAGAAAATTACAATATTTATCAAAAAGTTATGCTTGTTCGAAATAGAAAATAATCATAAAAATGTGAATTATTCTACATATTTTTGTGATTATTTTAGAGAAATTGTCCTTTTCTAACCTCAAAACATACCCATTTTTACGTGTTCTGAGAATTTCTTTTAAAGGAAAATTGCTGAGAAAAGGTAAGAAAGATTATTTATTAGCCTTTGATGAGGTTAATGAGCTTTTTTATAGCCAAAATTTTACTTGATGACAAGTTTCCCCAATTTAAATATTTCTTTTATAAGAGGGCCTATGTCATGAATAAGTGCTGTCGGATTATCTGGAGCAAAATCAAGAATGCATGGATAGTGGTCTCTGAAATTAGCAAGTCGCATGGCAAGGGACCTTCAACTGGCGGGGTAGTCCATCAAGTTAGTGATATTGATAGTGCTTCTGCTGCTAATCGCGCATTTAAGTTAACAACACTTGCGGTGATGCTGAGTGTAACGAGTATGCCGGTGTTGCCAGCGCATTGTCGAGCGTGAATGCCCCTCAAGTTGCAGGACGCACGACGATGTTCTTCGGTGGTGGTACGTACGGTGGACAGTCTGCAATTGGCGTTCAAATGAGACGTACTTCTGACGATGGCAGCTGGTCTATTGTGGGTGGGGTTTTGACCAATTCCTTTTCACAACTGGCGGCTAGGTCGGCATTTCCGTAGTTCTTCCTTAAACCTGGTTTATTGAAAGGTGTGTTGCTTAGGCAGCGCACCCTTGTAGGGATGTGTTTATGTCATTTTTATAATCAATCGTTTAGGTGGTATTCATGTTTGCTGAGAAAAACGTACCGGAGATCATTTTTACAGCATTAAAAATGGCTGGTGCGAAGCATTGTTATGGCTCTGTAGATAAAGTTCAGAGTTATTTTGTAGAGGCTGCAAACAAAACTGGCTTCGAATGGGTGAATGCTGTTGATCAAATAGCGATATATGCTGCTAGCGCAGAATCCCATATTGAAGAGCAGTTAACCGTTTATGTTGGATCCTGTGGGGTCCTCTGTTTGAGTGCTTTGAGCGGAATTCTTGAGGCTAATAATAAAAATATTCCGCTGGTATTTATTACAAATGAAATCATCATTGATTCGGACGATTTGTTGTTCCCTCATCAGGTGTACGTGAAGTCAGTCTATGAAGGCTGCTCTGTTTTTTGTGAGGAAGTATCAAGTCCTGAACAGGCTTTGCGAGTGACCACCTTAGCTTGTCAGGCTGCTCTCATGAAGCGTGGTGTTGCCATCATCATTTTACCGCCCCATATCGATTTATGGAAAGTCATGAGTCGTCCGGCTCCCCCTATAACGTTTTCAAATTATTGTATTCAACCCGCAGAAACCGAGTTAAGAACGGTGATCGGGTTGCTGGGTCAAGCCCAAAATATAGGCATTTATGCGGGTTATAACTGTCGTCATGCACATGATCAAGTGATTAAACTTGCTTCAATACTGAAAGCCCCAATAGCCTTTACACCGAGTGCTAAGGATTTTATTGAATACGATAATCCTTACAGTATTGGTATGGTGGGAGATGTAGATGTGCAGTCGGGTTTGCTTACCATGGTGGATTGCTGTGATACGTTGCTTCTGCTTGGTGGAGACTTCCCGTCAGAGATTTTTTCGATTTTACCGCAAGATCGCAAAATCAATATCATCCAGATTGATCGTGATGTTGTTAAGTTAGGCCAGCATTATCCTGTCTCTATCGGGATTGTTGGCGATATTGTTCCAACGCTAGATGCTTTAATTCCTTTATTAAATAAACGTGTGGATCAAGAGTTTCTTGAGTTCTGTTTAGGTTTTTATGAAAAGGATAAGAATGACAGAAAAAGTAAAAATTATTTGAGAATCAATGAAGAAACCTATTTTCAAACGTTTATTGAATTAGTGAATCTTTATGCTGATGCAAATGCCGTTTTCGCTGTAGAAGGTGGATTGCTATCGAATTGGATTATCAGAAATATTAGTGTGAATGGACGGCGACGTACCTTCATTAATTCTTTTAAAGATCATGCCACAAGTACGCTGTTTCAAGCGATCGGTTTTCAAAAAGTCTACCCTGATAAGCAGATGATTGCTATTTGCGGTACTCATCGATTTGAGCTATTGATCAATGGGTTATGGGTCGCAATTCAAGAAAAAATGCCGATAAAAATTATCCTGCTCAGTAATGATTTGATGACCCTGTTTCTCCAGGGTCCTGAGCATATTTCTAATCGGGATATTAGCAACGAGTATTCAAATTTTCTGAAATTTTCTGCAGCGTTAGGCGTGCATAGTTTCACGTTTAAAGGTTCAGAAAGCATTGAGGAGGTGATACAGGATTTTCTTGCTTGTGATGGTCCAGCATTGCTCGATGCAAGTATTGTTTTATCCGATCTGTATCATTATCCCTACTACAATCAGAGCAGAGACTCGGATATTTCAGAAAGTTTTCAAAGCTTTTTTTCATATCTCAACTTTAATTCTAGGTCTCAACAAACATTTTGATTTAATTAGTTAAATTATTATTTTTTGGATGCGTAAAAATGGCGTGAAATGTTAAATCTTAGGCATCTTTTATCGAGATGAGAAGAGATAAGGATCGATATAATTGCTAGGCCGTGTATTGGGATCATTTAGCTGATTTTGGATGAAGGCTAAAATTTTTTATAAAGGAATATATCTAAAGTGAAGTCTTTTAGTCGTTGTCTTTTAAGCGTGGATGTTGATGTGTTGTTTAGGTCGAATGCATTCCATCAGTTTTGGGTTATGGGGCTTGTTGAAATTTTATTGAGACATAATTTTTTGAGTGTACAGGTTCAAAATGAGTTCAAGAGTTGTTTCAGAGAGCTTTTCTTATCCTGCTTATAGCATCCTGCTGATTGTCACGATGTTAGAGCAGCGTGGCGTAAACACGACGGAGATTTTAACCAATTGCGGGCTGAGAAGAGACAGTTTGTTTTTTGAGACCACCAAAATATCTTTTAGACAAATTTATCATTTCATCAATAAGATAATTAAAAAAATTGATGATCCTAGATTTACCTTTGATACAGGTTTGTTCGTAAAGCGTTCAAATTGTGGATTTTTCGGCTCAGGATTACTGAGCTGTGCCACATATAAAGATGCGGATGAATTTGGAATGAAGTATGAAATGGTCATCGGGTCGTTGGGCAAAACGGACATGATTGAATGCGATGGCGCCATTACTTTTGTCTATGAACCTATCCTATTTCTTGATCGAAAAGATCCGGTATATCAATTTATTATCGAATTAAATTCCGCTATGGCCTTCTCTATCAAAAGAGAGTCGTATGGGCCTGATTTTCAACTGTTAAATGCAAGCTTTAGATATGACAAGCCTGCTCATCATGCGGTCTATGAGGATATCTATGCATGCCCAGTGGCATTTGGGCAACCTTGTAATTCAATTAGTTATGACATTGCATGGAGAGATCAGACATTAGCAACTGCCAATCCTGCTGCAATGCTTACTATAACTGAGATCTGTGATAAACAACTGCTGGGCATTCAGATTGATAGTCAAATTGAAGTCAAAGTTCAACAGATTCTAGTGAGAAACCCAAGTTATTTCCCCAGTTTTGAGGAGGTCGCGGCTGAGCTGGCAATGCATCCGCGCACGCTGCGTCGATTATTAAAATCAGCTGGGGGGACATATCGGGAAATACTGTCTGAGGTACAAAGAAAATTTGCGTTGAAATATCTGCGGGAAGAAAAACTAACGCACGAAGAACTGGCAAAACGCTTGGGTTTTAGCGATGGCGCAAGCTTTCGTAAAGCGTATGTGCGTTGGGTTAAGTAAAATTTATCACTTAATAATTGATCTGAGTTTTTGCATATTGATTATCAGAATGTTTTATAACGGGGAAGGCGTGGATCGAGGATGAAATGGATGCCTTTTTGGGAAAAAGATGTTGATCGACTGCTGACCACCTGTTGAGTGCGAGACAATGATTGTGCAGAAAACGCTTGACGTTAATAGCAATGATGTGCTATGTTTTAATCATACTGGTCGAAGTGTAAATAAATACCAGCTATTTTGTTCTATGCCTTGAAGTCGCTCGATAAAGCGCTGACTACTCCAGAATTTGATATCGCAAACAGCGCTTAAAAAAGATATCGCACCCTGTTGCGATGCTAAAAATGCAAATAAAGTAATTTTCGTAAAGCCCATATTCCGCAGAAGGAGATGGGCTTTTTTTAGGACGGCAAGAAGCACAGGCGAAGAATGCGTTGAATCCTGTATTTCAGGTGCGCAGCTGAACCATCAGGTCGCAGTCAGATCGGCCGGACGCATGATGTGGGTTGTATTACAAGTTGGCTTGTAGCCAATCCGCAGAAAACTTGGGCAGACCGACGCACGACCAATCCCCAGCCAGTTGCACCACAAACAGTTTGTCTTGTTTACAGATATGAGGACGCAGGCAGGCGGTGATTTCTTCAGCGGACAGGTCGCTGTGTGCAATCCAGGTCGAGTGCAAAAATGGCCAGCTATTGGTATCTAATCCACTGATCGCACCACAAATATCGGTATAGTTATTACGATTCGTCAGATCGTAAGCAATCAGAAACTCGTTCATCCTAAAACTCCTTGTGCGAAGCACGGTCCAGCAAGTGGAATTAAAAGAGTACACTTTTTGAGCAGTGATTCAACCCTCGTCGTGTGTGGATGTATGTCCAGATATTTCGAGGGTGATGCTGAGAGGCTCTCACCTGCTCAGCAGAGCCAGAGCTGGCGACGGCGCTGTTGTTGACTATAGAGATGCTCATCAAGCTGGGCTTGACGGGTCTCTCTGGCAATGACTTGCCCACAATTGGTGCAGATGGCTGCTGAAATGGTGCGGGCGGTATACGGGTTAATCGGGATTTCGGGTTGAGGTTCGTGACAGCTCAAACAGATGAAATTAAATGAATTATTCATTTTCTACCCTGATGTCATCAAAAGTCTGGATTTATTTTTTGCCGATTTTGCCTCTGTTATGGGTATGGGTGAGGTCAATCGGTCTTAATGAATGCGAAAATAATGCCAAATTACATTTTGTGCAAGAGGGTGGCATGGACTGTCATGAACAGTTCATACAAGCGCGCTATACTGCATGTGTAAAAGGGACGGTTAGACACACTGTGGATGTGAACACGAAACGTCAGAACCCATATCATTCGATGTGGGTTTTTTTTATGGGCGTTGTTTATAGGCGTGGATAGGTCGGTTTAGAACTGGCGCTTTTTCAACTTCAAGAAATCTATTTTCTCATCATGAAAGTGGGTGTGGGCGCTCAGGTAATCATCCAGTTGAGTTTGTTTGGTGAGGGTCGGGATGATCTGACCACAATGCGCGCAGATCGATGAGGACAGGTCTTTGATTTTGGCGGGGTCGATAAAGGTTTCAGGCTGCATGGACTGACAGCTCATACAGATAAATCCAAAAAAGTTCTCCATATTGTCCTCCCGGTGATGCCCAGATGCTTGGGTCGTCGTTATTGTCGCTACTATTTAGTATTCGTGTTGTGCTTATGGGTGTTGCATCGCGGTTTTTGTCAGGCATCCCCGTGATCAAAAAACATGCGAAAAAGATGCCAGAACTGCTCAGATTTTAAACCGACAGAACCGTATTTGGAGCGCTGTTGAGCTTGCGATAATAGGCAAGTCTATCCTAATGCGGGGTGTCGGGAATGGCATTGGCTGAAATATATCCAATAGATGACCATGTGGTCAATATTGACTCATTTTATTTGCGATTATGCGATGAAGTGCCAACGGTCGGACGTTTATTGATTTGTAAGGGGGTTGTGATATTCTCTGGCTGCGTGACAGGAGTCACATTTTATTCAATGGAATGTAGCAGTTAACCCAATATGAATTTTAAACTCGAACAACAAAAAATATGTGCCGTGGATCACAATCTACAGATTGTCCAGATTTATCGGGAGCGCTTTGTTTTCTTTACGCAGGGTGAAGAGAGCTGCCCACCGGTGATGATTGGCGCGTGGATTGCGTTTAAGGCTGATCAGCGACTACTGCACGATGGTCGTGATTATGTGACGGCGGATCGCAGTCAGCGCTATACCCCGCGTGAATCATGTGTGTGCTATTGATTAAAAAACCATTAGTGATGGACTTTTTTGTGGGCTACACGGTTGAGTCACGAGGGGGTACGCTACGGCGTCTCATGCGGGCATGGGTTTGAGCGATCGAATATGGTCCATCAATTGGGCGCGTTTGGTGGTCGTTGGGATCACTTGGCCGCAATGGACACATACGGATCCAGGTAAGTAGACGTCGATGTCAGGATTGATCGCGCTTAAAGGCTGGTTATGATTACAGCTTTTACATTCAAAATTTACATAATAGGTCATTTTAATACTCCCTCACTGTGGGGCTTCATTAAAAAAGAACGGTTGGTCGACATGGATGTATTCGCGTTAGGATTTGGAATACGTGCGGGGTTAAACGGTGCGCCCGATCGGTTGCATGGGTTTATTCACCACCATTTCATTGAGTGCCCAAGATTTAAGCTGATTGAGTTTATCGGCTTCAGTAATCAGGTGACCGCATTCTGAACACGTGACATCCTCAAAATAAGCACTTTTTTCAAAGTAATTTTTGGGTTGTGGGATGGGGTTGGCACAGTGCGGACATTTTAAAGAAATGCGTAAGCTCATCATTATCTTGTTCCTTAACAATAAATCACGCTGCCAATATAGTCCTGCTTTATGTTCATTTGATGGACAACGCATGAAAGCGCAGTGACGTCTTGTATGCTTAATTTTATTACTGCTTAATTAAGTAGTTATCCTGAATGAATTGTTAGGATTGGGCGTTGTTCGTGTTTTAAATCAGTTAATTTGCGTAAGGATTGTCAGAACTCAGATCAACTTGGCCATGACATGCAACACATCACTGCCCACGCTTCGTGGGCTTTTTTATGGGAGCTTTTTAAGTGAACACAACGGTAAAAGCGCCCTATCTCGTTGAACAGGTCGTGGCATTGGGTCGTCCATCGGATTACAGCCTTGAGACCTGTGAGGCGATCTGCGCGCGTCTGATCGAAGGCGAGTCATTGCGCGCGATCTGCCGCCGAGACGATATGCCAGCGCTATCCACCGTGATGAATTGGCTGCGTCAGCATCAAGCCTTTGCGGAACTCTACGCCCGCGCGCGTGAGTTGCAGGCCGATGCGATGTTTGAGGAGCTCTTGGATATCGCCGATGACGGCACGAATGACTATGGCGTGAATGAGGACGGGGAGAGCAATGGCAAACTCGACCGTGATCACATTACCCGTTCGCGGCTGCGCATTGATACCCGCAAATGGATACTCGCACGTATGAATCCCAAGAAATATGGCGATGCCGTCAGCATGCGTCATTCTGGCGATGCCCAAAATCCGGTGGGCTTACTGGTGACCCAGCTGCAAGGCTCATCCATTCCCGTGGTTGCTGAGGCACTGTCTGATGACGATTGAGATTCCGCGCAGAGTAGACGGCGGCGTGGACTTTGACTATCGGCCGCAGAATCTACAGGAGATGCAGATTTGTTTGCAGGATGCGCTGTGGCGGGTGTGTTCTGGTGCGCTGTATCAGATCATGGTCAAGGGCGATGGGGATGAAGATGCGCTGATCCAAGCCTTCCGCCCCAATCGGACCCAGCAGCGCCTGATCAAGCGCTTGTGGTATCGCAACCTGATCTTAAAGGCCCGCCAGCTCGGCTTTACCACGCTGATCTGCATTCTATGGCTGGATCATGCCTTGTTTAACGCCAATGTGCGCTGCGGCATCATCGCGCAGGATCGCGAGGCGGTGGAGAAGATCTTCCGCGATAAGATCAAATTTGCTTATGACCATCTGCCAGAGATGCTGCGCACCGCCTTGCCTTTGGCACGGAATAACGCCACCGAACTGCTGTTTGCCCATAACAACAGCTCGATCAAAGTCGCGACTTCGATGCGCTCCGGCACGATCCATCGCCTACTGGTGTCAGAGTTTGGCAAGATTTGTCATATGTCGCCGATCAAGGCACACGAGGTGGTCACAGGCTCGCTGCCTGCAGTGCCGAAAAACGGTATTGTGGTGATTGAGTCCACCGCTGAAGGGCAGGATGGCGAGTTTTATCATCTGACAATCGCTGCCAAAAAAATCCATGAACTAGGGCGCAAGACCGCGCAAAAGGAGTATCGCTTGCATTTCGCGCCGTGGTTTGATGAGCCCAACTATCGGGTTAATCCTGATTTCGTGGTGATCAGCGCGCGCGATCAACAGTACTTCGAAAATCTTGAAGCGACTCATGGCATTACACTCGATGCCAGTCAGCGCGCATGGTATGTTTCCGAGCGTGACGTGACCTTTAGCGGTAATCCGCAAAAGATGTGGCAGGAGTATCCGTCTTTTGTTGATGAGGCTTTTCAGGTCAGCCGTGAGGGCTGTTATTACGCCGAGCAGATGACAATGGTGCGTAAACAAGGGCGCATCACTACGGTCAAGTACACGCAGGGCGTACCCGTGAATACCTTCTGGGATATCGGCAATAGTGACGGTACAGGCATCTGGCTGCATCAGCGCGTGGGCTTGCAGGATCGTTTTATTGGCTATCTGGAAGGCTGGGGCGAACCCTATGCCTATTTTGTAAAAGCATTACAAACAACGGGTTATCTGTGGGGTAAGCACTATCTGCCACATGATGCCGGGCATGAGCGTCAGGGCGCGGTAGCGAATGTCAGCCCGCTAAAAATGCTTAGTGATCTGGGGCTAACGCATCTGGTGGTGGTCAATCGGGTGCTGGATTTGCAGCAGGGCATCCAGATCACGCGCGATTGTCTGGTGGGTGATGTCTGGTTTGATGCAGAAGGTTGTAAGGAGGGTATTGCTCATCTGGACGGCTATACCAAGTCATGGAGCAAGCATCGCGGTACGTGGTCGGATGAACCGCTCAAAAACATCCACACTGAGGGTGCGGATAGCTTCCGTCAGTTCCCGCAGGCACTGGCGCAGGGGCTGATGAATGTCAAAATGAAGCCAAAATCGGTGAAACGCGGTCGTTCGGGCGGCTGGATGAGCTAATCATCGGCGAACAGTTGGATATTGGCATGCCGTATGCAGTACACTTTGAGAGTCGATGTGGTCAGTACACTTTTGACGTGTACTGATGGTGAAGGTGTAGGGAGGCATGGCAATGCGCACAATTTTTTTACTGGTTTTAGCGTTGACAGGTTCAACGCTTGCACTCGCAGAGTCCGCGGGTCTCTATTCGCACATGCATACCGTGTTTGATGCATTGCCGCACGAAAAAATCCTTAAAACTGAAATCAGCCGCTGCGAAGAGCAGGCGGAAAACATGGGCGAAGATCAGGCGCGTGTTGAAAAGTCGTGTAAGCCTGCTTTTGAAAAGTCTTTTGCCGAGATGGTGCGTCTGAACAACAAGCGCATCACGCCGAATGATTCATGGAGCTTATGCTTAAATGAGTCTAAAGATGGCGACAGCTATGACTACACTGTGGCGGTTAAGTGCATGCGCGTGGTCAATGAGTTGTGTCCGGTTGATCAGGACTTTAACTACATTGATGCCAAAAAATGCTTTACCACCATGAACAATCATTTCTGGGTCAACGATCCGAAGATAGATGAGCCGATACAGCCTTGAAGCTTACTAAAGTTTCCACTTATAACTAAGCCGCGCTTGTCCTTCGACCACAACACCATTCTTGTATATAGGTTTAAACTTACAGAGATCTAGTGCTGCGATTGAAGCATCATCCAGTTCGCGATATCCACTGGATTTGACGACTTTGGACTCGATGATTTTACTATCCACCCCAAACCGAACCCAGACAACTGTTGTGCCTTCGAGGTGCTTTTCATAGGCAACATCCGGTGTTCGCGGGAATGTACACATTTCGCTAAAAAGTGTCGGCGGAACTTCAACTGGATTGGGCTGAGGCGAGGTCACTGCATAATTCAAAACTGAGTCCTGACTCTGTTGATCGGCTGCCCAAGTCAAGGTGGCCATTGAAGTGAGGGTTAGTGCAAGGATGAGCTTCATAATGGACTGTTTGGTGAGTTGGATCGGCTTAGTTTAGACTGCGTTGGAAGGAAAAACCATTGGCACGACCTTTGCTAAAAAGCAGGTGCCATGTATTCAACAAGGACGCTCTCCGTGATCGCTAAAATCATTCAATTGCTTGCCCTGTGTATCGGGTTCTTTATTACGGTCTCCCTGATCCTTTACTGCTCATCTGACTTGCGACGCGGGGTCGAATTTGGCTCGGGTTTTGTGCTGATGGTTGGGCTATTGACCTTGGTGTTGTCGCCGTTGTTTTGGATGTATGTGGAGGGGCGGGGGGAGTGATATTTTGTGAATCACGGATACCAAATATCAAGAGAAGTTAACGATAGTGAAAATAAATCAAAAGCAGATTGATGCTGTATTGGCATTACCTTCAACAAAGCGTTATGAGCATTTTATTAAGGTTGTCGCAGATGGGCAGGAAGTCTGGGGACTTTATTGTGACGGATGGGCGTTATCGGTCACAGAAGCTGGGGGTAAGGTATTTCCAATGTGGCCTGCTCAGGAATACGCCTCTTTATGCGCAGAAAAAACTTGGTCTGGTTATATGCCAAAGTCGTTTTCTATTGATGATTTGATGAGTGATTTGTTGCTTCGGTTAAAGAAAGATGGAGTGGCGCTTGGTATTTTTTATACTCCATTAGATCAGGGGGTCATGCCATCAATTGAACAGTTTGTAAGTGACCTGAATACAGAACTTGAAAAATATGCGTGACTTATTCGCTAAAGTCAGCAATGCACAACGATAACCTCCCCTTTTTCTTAAACTCCAAAACCTGCCTCAGCAGGTTTTTTTTACGCCCAAACAAATTTTAAATTCAAGATAGTGCATTTATGTCTATGCAAGTGGATGTATCGTCAGTCAAACCTACGAGGTTCAAATCATGAGAACAAATTCAAATCTGTCAAGATCACTCCAGTCAGAACTGACACTGGATGATCTAAAGGCGTTGATGGGAGATCGATCCACCGTTCAAGGGGATAACGGAGGTTATGGGCGGAGAGAGAATATGTTGAATCACGATGCCTATGTAGCTCATAATCTATTCAACAATAATGATCCAAGTGGATTGCGTTTGCTCGGTTTGGACGGTGTAGCGAATAAGAAAAGTTCAGTGTACCCGATCGATACTCAAACGATTCGTGTCCCTGCATTACCACATTCACCTGATCCAGAGAGCTTATTGGCAGCAACTTATCAAAGAGGTCTTACCCTCTCTGGAATCGGGGCGATGGGGCTGGGGATTGGCGGAAATGTTGGGGCGGGTATTGCAAACGATGATCAGGGCAATTATTCGCTCTACGGTTCATATGGCGGTGGCTTAGCGACGGGAACACCAGCTCTTGAGGCTGGTGTTCAAGCGGCTGTTTCTAATGGTCGAACAGTACGTGATTTATCTGGGAAGTCGTATAACGTCAGTGTAGGAGGCGGGTTGGGTCCTCATGCAACCTTAGATGGTTTTACTGGGAAAACAGATGATAATAGAACCGTAATTGGTGGAGGGGTATCGGTTGGACCAGGATTTGGAGGGGGATCTGTGACAGGGAAATCAAATACTTATGTTAGCCCTTCTATCAATATTCGAGATATTATTGATTACTTTAAAAGGAAATAGTCTGTGAAAAAAACAAAATTGTTCATTTTCTCATTTGTGTTTCTGGCTATTGGTCTGTTCTTTCTTGATAAAGATACGAGTTTATTTGAGAAACATTCTATAGACGGACCTAAGACACCGACTGCAACGAGCTCTATTCGGTTGAATCAGCATGGTTCATATTTTTATGTGACCGAAAAGCAAAATGATGAAATGATCCGTTATCGTATTATTAGCCTAACGTGTATGTTTCTGGCGATGGGTGGCTTGTATTTGTATAAAAAAGAAAAATAGGATACTTAAATATAATCAGCAATTTGTTAGGTTTTAATGTACACCCATGACGAACATCAATTCAATCTAGGCGACACGCTACTCGACCTTCCAAAACCCTGCCTCCGCAGGGTTTTTTTACGCCTCCACAAAAGTTCTAAACACTATCCGATAGCGAACGAGAGCCCCCAATGAACCCAGCCCAATCATTCGATCATCCCGACAGCGATCTGGATGTGGAAAAAGACGATGACGCCTCAACGTCCAGACCCAAGCAAAAAACCGATGACGAGATACTGGCGGAGATTCGGGACTTCCTGACCGAAGCACAAAACTACTGGAATCCGATTTACGCCAAAGGCCGCGAGGACAAAGAGTTTGTCACCATCGACGGCGCCCAGTGGGATGCGGTCGCCAAAAAAGAACGTGACGAAGACAACCTGCCAAGCCTTGAGATCAACCTAGCGCGCACCTACTGCCGCCAGCAGATCAATACCCAACGACAAAACCGCCCGCAAATCCAGCCAGTGCCAGTGGATTCCTACGCCGATATCGAAACCGCCAAAACCCTCAAAGGCTTGGTCAAAGATACCGAAGTGGTGAGCGATGCCGAGTCAGCGTATGACGCGGCAGCGGAAAATGCCGTATATGGCGGCATGGGTTTTATCCGTGTGATTACCGACTACGTGAGTGAGGACAGCTTTGAGCAAGAGCCACGCATCGTCGCAGTGCATAACACTGAATCGGTTTACATCGACCCGATGTCCAAGGCGCTGGATGGCAGTGACAACTCCCGCGCATTGGTAAAAAGCTGGGTCGATAAAGAGCAATTGATCAAAGAGCATGGCGATGATGCCGTGCGTGACTTTGATAGCGATCTCTCCGATATGGCGTCTTGGTACAACATCAGCGATAAGAAAGTGCTGGTGGCGGAGTACTTCACGCTTGATCAGGAAGAAAAGGAACTGTGCTTGCTCGGTGATGGCTCGACCAAATGGAAGAGCGATGTGATTGCTGGTGAGCAGGTAATCAAGACCCGCAAGTCGGCCAAAAAGGTCATCAACTGGTACAAGGTTTCGGGCAATAAAGTACTGGATCGCACCATTTTTGTCGGTCAACTGATTCCGGTGGTGCCCGTGTATGGGGAGGTGACATGGATCGGTGAAGACCGCCATGTGTTTAGTCTGGTGCACTTTGCCAAAGATCCTGCGCGCTTGTTTAACTACTGGAAATCCACCGAAGCCCATCAACTGTCCGAGATGAGCGATGCGCCGTATGTGGCGGCAGTTGAGCAGATCGCAGGCTATGAGGAGGAGTGGAAGAACCCTAAAGGACTGCGCGTACTGCACTACAACTATCGCGATGACCAGACTGGACAACAACTGCCATCACCGCAACGGGTGGGTTTTCCCGGCTCACCGTCTGGTGTGCTGAATGCCGCGATGGGCGCGCAGCAGTCGATAGTCGATGTGCTAAACATGCACGCTCCAGCGATGGGTTCTGCGCAAAGTGATCAGTCGGGGATTGCCATTGGCAAGCTGCAAAACCAGCAGGAAACTTCGAACTTTCACTTTCCCGATAACCTCAATAAATCAATTGCCCAAGTCGGACGCATTCTGATTCCGCAGTATCAGGCGTTCTATACCGAGCAGCATATCAAGCGCATTATTGGCGATGACGGCAAGCCGCAAACCGTGACTTTAAATCAACCGATGATGCCCGGGCAGCCGCTGCAAAAAGGCCAGACCGTAAGTAAAAATGGTTGGCTCAATGATCTCACTGTGGGTCGTTATGATGTGCGGATGCAGACCGGCGCTAACTACAACACCCAGCGCCAAGAGACGGCAAGCTTGCTGCAACAGCTCGTGCGTGCTGATCCTTCCTTAATGCAAAAGGCGGGTGATCTGATCCTGCGTTCGCTGGATGGGGTGGGTATCGCTGAGATTGCTGATCGTGTCGAGCGTTCGATTCCCCCACAACTCAAAAATGATCCCAATGCACCCGGAGCCAATGGACAACCGCCACTGCCACCTGAGGTGCAGCAGCATCTTCAGCAGGCGGATACCACTGTCCAGCAGCTCCAGCAACAGTTGCAGCAATTACAAGCAGCAGTTGCGGATAAGCAGGCCGAGCGGAATCATAAGGCGCAATTGGCGGAAATGGATGCGCAGGTCAAGCTGGCAATTGCGCAGATGAACAATGAGTCGAAAGAGAATTTAAACGAGCTGACCAATGCGGTGAAGCTGATGTTGCAGCATATGCAAGTGCCCGCGCCATTGGCTGCCGAGGTCAATCAAGATCTGATGCAGTCTGATCTTGGCGGGCAAGAACAAGCGGATGTCATCAATCCGTGATGTGAGCATGAGTTCTTATTAAACATGTTTGTTGTCTAGCCACAAAGCAACATCAACGCTTTAAACACGAGGAAAAATTATGGAACCTAATTCCAACCAATCCTTTGCATCCGATGACGGTGAAGATCAACGATCTGACTACGAAAAACGAGTATCGAGATTCTATGATGTGCTGAACGCGGCACAAAGAGCAGGCGATCCTCATCCAGAAATCATCGCTGCTCAGTGGGCACTAGAATCGGGTTGGGGGAGCAGCCCATCTGGCAAAAATAACCTCTTTGGCATTAAAGCGAGAGGAAATGAAGCTGGAACTGTTCGAAATACCCATGAGTACGTGAATGGGCGGAGTACGGCTATGCCTGATAAGTTCAGGGATTACGACAGTATCGATGCGAGCATGGCTGATCGAGTTAAATTTACTCGAGAAAATGGGCGATACGCGAGGGCAGGATACTTCCAATCTGGTGTGTCGTCCGCAGATATTGCAAACGCATTGCAAAAAGCATCGTATGGAACCGATGCTATTTATGCAAAGAAACTCACAGGGATTCTAAAAGGGGTGGGCATCAATCCACAGGCTGCTTTTGATCGTAGCAGTAATCCCTACGATCCAGTGTCAGGTTACCAGCCTAACCCACGGACTGCTCCTGATACTTCAGGACTATCTGGCGCGCAAAGAGAAGCCATTGAGTGGATGAGAATGCAGCGACAAGGGATTAATCCAGAGGATCCCGATGATGTCAGTCGTTACTTTGGTCAGCGCACTCGATAGTGCGTTTGATCGGGGTTTAGATCAAAAATAACGGTCATACTCATCTTGAGTGGAACGTTTCTTTTTGTTGACCTTGATGTTCAGCATTTCTTTTCTATCTCTATCAACGATTGAATAGGAGTGCCAACTATTTGCACGAGCCATATCATATTCAAGGGGAAGGAAGTAATGATTGTTTCTCATGAGAGAGGGTTCATAATTGAAGGAAACGTCATATTTAAACACCGTGTAAAAGATCGGATAGGTGTCGTTGTTACACAGATCTAATGCATCTAATTTCAGGTCATATTTTTTCAAGACTTTGAGTGTGGGGTGTGACCAGTTCTTCAGATCCACAGGGTGGCAGTCTTTTGCGATCTCGGTGAAAAGTCGAGTTTCGCTTAAAAGCTTGGGTTCTGCCCGTGCATTTACAGCGATCAGTGACAGAAAGAGGAGTGTGAACAATCTTTTCATGACCTGTTTTTCCATGACGTGCTTCCTTGATATTGACGATCTTCTTAACCATGGAGTGGATGAGCCCATTCCAGTAGGCGCTGTCTTTCTTAGTTTCACCAACTATGACATTGTTTAAAATAAATATTGGTCAGCGCACTCGATAGTGCGTTTGATCGGGGGGTAGGTCAATAATAAGCGTCATACTCTTCTGCAATGGAAGGCGGTTTTTTATTGACCTTGATGTTCAGCATTTGTTTGTTTTCTCTGTCAACTACGGAATACGAGTACCAACTATTGGCGATAGTCATGTCACGTTCAAACGGCTTATAAAAAGAATTGGTTGCCCCTACACCAGGATCATATTTTAAAACTGTGTAAAAGATCGGATAGGTGTCGTTATTACACAGATCTAGGGCATCTAATTTTAGATGATATTTTTTTAGAATCTTGAGTGTGGGGTGTGACCAGTTCTTCAGATCGACGGGATGACAGTCTTTTGCGATCTCGGTGAAAAGCCGAGTTTCACTTAAAAGTTTTGGTTCTGCCTGTGCATTTACGGCGATCAGTGACAGCAATAGGAGAGTGAACAATCTTTTCATGACCTGTTTTTCCATGACATATTTCCTTGATATTGACGATCTTCTTAACCATTGGGTAAATAGTTCCATCCCAGTTGGTGCTGTCTTTCTTAGTTTCTCCAACTATAACATTGTTTAAAATAAATACATGTATCTTAGTGATTAATATTGTTTATAAACATCAGCCTAACCCTTTAACAAAGCCCGCTAACCCAGCGGGTTTTTTTACGCCAGAACAGGGACAAGCTCCTATGCCACCGCATCTACCACAACAGGGGATACCGCAAGGAACATCTCTAAACATGTCATACCCTTTCGCGCTCGATGACGGTCAGATCGAGAATCCCGCGCACCCCATGGCTGCCGTAACACCCGCATCACCCACCGCACCTGACGGTATTCAGGGCTAAAAGGAAACCGATATGGATACAACCGAAAACGCAGGCTTAGATCAAGCCCTCGACTCTCCGATTGACGTCAGCGGTGAGATTGGAGAGGCGCCTGAACTTGAGGCCTTACATGCTGAGTCTTTGGATGCAGACGATGACGAGCTTGAGGAGGAACAGCCGAAACCAGTCAAACCGCCTGCCATCGAACGGCGCATTGCTGAACTGACGCGCATGCGTTATGAGTCGGATCGCCGTGCCGAGGAGGCGGAGCGTGTGGCTCAAGCGTTACGCCAACGCTATGAGGAGCCAGTGCAGCAAAGCCCGCAGGATGGTCGTCCGATGATCGAGTGGTTCGATACGCTGACCGACTATGAGCATGCGCTGGAGGAGTATGCGACCCGGCAAGTGTATCAGAAGGTCTCCCATCAGTTTGAGCAGCAGCGTTATGCGGTTGCACAGGCTGAAGTAGGGCAGCGTTTTGTTCAGGCGGAATCACGCTTCAGCAAGGAAAATCCGGACTACCAGCATGTGGTGAATAACCTTAGCGTGCTGGTGGGTGATGATGGATTGCCTGCTCATCTTCGCGATGTGATTTTACAAAGCGACGTTGCGCCCGCGCTCTTGTATGAGCTGGGTCAGGACTTGGATGAATTTAGTGACTTCTTGGAGATGCCACCGCTTGAGCAACTCATGCGTTTAGGTGAAATCCGTGCCGCCGTCAAACAGGGCAGTCGCCGCCAGCATACCCCGCAGGCCGCGCACCTGCCCAAACCTATCAGCCCCGTGTCCAGCAATGCCTCTGCTAAGCGCGATCCTTACAAGATGAGTGATCGCGATTTTCTGGCGGCGAAGGGGCTGCGCTAGGGATTTAAACCGCTTTTTTAAACTGACTTTCACATTGATCTTAATCGAGGATTCAACACATGGCATTGCCTACTTCAAATAACACCCTGATTACCCATGACATCATCGCTAAAGATGCGGCAGTGATGTTTCTAGAGGAATCCACCTTCGTCAAATCCATCAACCGCGACCGCGAACAAGAGTTCGGCAAAGACCGCGGCGGTTATACCGCGGGTGAATCGGTACGCATCAAGATTCCACCGACACCGGTCGTCACCGATGGTGATGTCTGGTCACCCACCGATGCCGCCAAAAATGCGGTGGAAGAAACCATCCTGCTAAAAGTGGATACCCCAAAGCATGTGGGTCTTAAGTTTGGTTCGGTCGAACAGGCGCTCAAGTTTGGTCAATACAACGCCAAAGGCGGCTACAAAGAGCGCATCTTAAAACCGGCGGTCAAAGCGCTGGTGTCGGTGGTGGAAGCGGACATGTTGCAACGTGCGATCACGCTGACCAATAACTTTGTCGCCAACACTGGACCGCTGACTACGCTGTCGCCGTATGACTACGCACGCGCAGCTCTACAGCGCAACCTGTGTCCAGATGACAACCGTAAAGCGCTGATCACCAGCAATATGAACGTCGGTCTGGTATCGGCATCGCGTCAATTGTTTAATTCGCAAAAAGACCTTGCCAAGCAATACACCGAAGGTTGGATTGGTCGCTATGCCGGCTTTGATTTTCATGAGCATCAATCACTGTATCGCTCGACCAATGGTACGCAGGTTGCGGGTGTCACCGTATCGGGTGCCTCGCAAACGGGCGGTACATTGGCAATTGGCGGCGTGACCAATGGCACGATTTTTAAAGCGGGCATGATCTTCACCTTAACCGGCGTGAACATGCTCCATCCGTTGACCAAGCAGGATACGGGCGTGCAGATGCAGTTTGTGGTCTTGGCGGATGCGACGATGGGCGGTACGACGGGTGCATTGTCGATCTATCCAAAAATCACCCCACAAGGTCAGGCCAATGCCAACGTGACGGCATCTCCTGCGTCTGGTACCGGTCTGACCTTCGTGGGTGCAGCTAACCAGACCATCGAGCAAGGTCTGGCCTATCAGGGCGATGCCTATGCGGCTGCCTTTGTACCGCAGAAGTTACTGGCGGGCTGTGTCGGGAGCACCTTTGATGCGGGCACCTTTGCTATCCGTTGTATGACCTTTGGCGACGGGGTGAATAACTTTGAAGGCACGCGTCTGGATGTGTTGTATGGCTTTACTGGCGTACGCAATAACTGGGGCGTGCGTACTGGTGTGGGCTTGTAAGGACGGACTGACGTTTCCCTTGTGAAAAACGACAAAGCCATCTTCGGGTGGCTTTGTCATCTCTGGTCTACCGATCACCCTTTAGCCCAAGGATTTTAGACATGCTCGAATACCCCAAGGCCCTTTATCAGTCGCCTGATGACTATCGCATTGTGGCTGATAAAAGTGCAGAGAACAAAGCCCGCAAAGCGGGATTTAAAGATTTTGCTGATTTACAGCCAGTTGAAGCAACGGCCCTTACTGATCCGACTCCCTTCAATTCTGACTTAGGCAGCCCATCATGAAACCTGTTTTGACCTTGCTTCGGGAGGCAGCACGCAAGGCAAACCTCATCGCATCTGGTGAAAACCTGAACGCAAGTCAAGAGCAGGAGTCACTAGAGGCATTGAATACCTTGCTGGATGGCTGGGCGCTGACGATCCGTTCGGGCTTTTTACCGCAGAACGTCAAGGTGCTGGATACCCTGTATCTGCCCGACGGTTACGCCTCTGCCATTATGTATAACCTGGCTGTGCAAATCTGCCTCGACAATGCACTGGAGCCTGCAACGGAACTCCAAGCGCTTGCAGTCAATAGCTTATCAGCAGTGCGGCGTGACAGTACCAGTCCAATGAAAACCCAAGGCGATGTGACTTTGCGCCGGATGAGTCGTCATCTGCGAGGGCGCTACTATGGCTAATCTACCGGTAGTCGGGCCGGCCTATCAGTCATCGTCTCTCGTGATTGATTGTCAAAATACCATTAACTGGTATCCGCAAGCGATTGAGGTGCCGAATGGCACACGGGTTTCCGCCCTGATCCCGACCCCGGGATTGGTGCGGTCATTTCTCGGAGATGAGGCGCCAGTCCGCGCTCTGCGCGTGCTGTCCAATGGTGCGCTGCTGGCCGTAATCGGCAAGAAGCTCTATCACAGTCCTGCTGGGCGATTAAATCTGACTCAGATTCCGGGCACCATCATGGGTCTGGGTCTGGTCTCGATTGCCGATAACGGCACGGTCGCCATGATCGTTAATGGTTCAACCAATCAGGTTCTGGATTTACAGACGCTGGTGTTAACTACCCTGCAAGGCTCCAACATTCCGCGTTCATCTTTCGTACTGTTTTTGGATGGCCGTTTTGTTCTGAACAAAGAGAAATCGGATCGCTTTGTCTGGACTGATTTGTATTCGACCAATATCGATGGGGCTTCCTATGCCACAGCCGAAGCCAGCCCCGATCCAATGGTGGCGATGGTCGAGTTTCAGCGCGAAATCTGGATGTTTGGTACACAAACTACAGAACGCTATTACTCTAATCAGGATATTAATCTGCCTTTTGCCCGGATGCCTGGCGGCGTGCTGGAAATCGGCTGCGCGGCAGCGAATTCGGTAGTGCGTTTTGGATCAGGTGTGGTCTGGCTTGCGGTCACCGAGTTCGGTTCTGGGCAGATCATGATGGGCAGCGGAGGCATGCCTGAACGCATTAGCAACCATGCGATTGAAGCGGAAATCAGTAGCTATCCGACACTAAAAGATGCCGTGGCCTATGCCTATCAGCAAAATGGTCATTCTTTTTATGTCATCAGTTTTCCGTCGGGGAATACTACCTTTGTCTTTGATGCGACCACACAGCTTTGGCACCAACGTTCCTGGACGAATCGTCAGGGGCAGCATGATCGCCATCGGGCGCATGTTCATGCTTTTTTCAACGAGACGCATTATGTCGGTGACTACAGCAACGGCAAGATCTATGCCCTAGATCCCAAGACTTATAGTGATGATGGCAATGTCATCACCCGCGAGCGCACCTGTCCGGTGGTCGAAACGGGTGGGACGATGAGCCGCTATAGTCGCTTAGAGATTGTCTGTGAAACAGGTAATCCCAAGCAAAAAAAAAATCCTGATCAGCCCATTTTAAAGGGCTACACCAGTCAGATGTATCCGGTGATGGTGGTGGAGGAGTGTGCAGCCAGTGCAGTGATTTCGAGTATTCATTTACTGATTTCACCAGACAACGTTGAATATTTAGATACAAGTGCGGCGATTAACGATATTCAACTACTCAGGCTGGTTTCTTATAGCACTTATGAAATGGGTCTGGAATTTATCGATACAGGCGCATCCATCACCGATATTCAGCTTCCAACTCTGGTCAGTTACCGTGCTTATGATGCAGGAGCTGAGTTTGTCGATACCAGTGTATTGGTGACTTCCATTGCAATTCAAACACAACTAATTCAAACGTCGATGGATACAGAGTATCTCGATACCGCATCATCTATTACAGGGATCAATTTATCATGAAGCTAAATGTTGGAATGTCAGGTCATTTTAAAATGGTTGCGGTTGATGAGCTGGGCAATGAGCGCTTTCTGGCAGAGTTTGAAAATCTTATTTTAGATTCTGGGCTTAATGCGATGCCTATACAACAATATGGGCGTGATTGCCGTGTTGGCAGTGGGAGTTCGACTCCGATCTCTTCACAAACAACCTTGGATAATAAAATTGCTTCCACGAATACGATTCAATCGGATAACTATGGGGCACAAGCAACAGCGCCGTATTATGGGTGGCGTAGAAAAACGTATCGATTTGGCCAAGGAATTGCAGCAGGGAATCTGTCTGAAGTTGGTGTAGGTTGGGATAATACAGGAAATATTAGTACGGCCACAGCATTGTTTTCTCGATCTTTGATAAAAGATAATAATGGCAATCCGATTACTATTACCGTTTTAGCAAACGAATTCCTTGATGTCACTTATGAGTTACGTCTTTATCCCTCTTTAAATGATATTGTATCAACAATAAATGTGAATGGTATCAGTACGATTTGCACAACGCGGTCTGCAGTTGTTACAAATGTACTATGGGGTGCTCTTCTCATCAATCAAGGTTTTGCCCAACCATATGGAGCTTTCAGCTCATCTTGTTATCCATCGTCTTCTAGTCTTGGAGCGATAACGGCACAACCTACAGGATCTCAAGGAGGTACTACCTCATTTGCAACATGGGGAGTCTATTCAAATGGGACTTACAGTTTGGTTTTGACAATACCGAGTAGTCTAAACGATGCAAATGTGCCAGGGGGAATCGGTTGCATTGCTACTTATACTTACTTAGGTGCATATCAAACCAGTTTTAATCCGCCTTTACCCAAAGACAATACCAAATCACTGACCATCACGATGACATTTTCCTGGTCCCGTCGCAATGCTCCCTAACCAAACTCTCTTGACCACGTCCATCACGGGTGAGTTTATTGCGCCCGACAGCACCCCGTTCCGCTATACCACCGACACTGAGCTTGGAGGTATCGCCTTAAACAACAGCAGTCAGGGACTCGAAGTCCAAACGTGGACGGCGACCATTACCCGTACAGGCATTGCGGTCAGTGCGCCGAACACCCCTGCGATTGAACTGATTACCGGTCAGCGCATCACCGAAGTAGCATTGGCATTTGATCAGAACATGCGTCCGCATATCGCCTATGTGCAGAACAATGTCCCGAAACTCTACTGGTATAACACCGCAATCGGTGCGCAAGTCACCACCGTTTTCTTAGGCATCACCAATCCCAGACTTTGCCTTGATGACAAACGTCCATCCCAGTCCAGTGCCTCCGATGTACTGATGTTCTATCTTAAAGATCGCTCCCTGTTCTTCCGAGCGCAGCGCGATCGCTTTGGGGTGGAATACCCACTGGGCCCAGTCGAAGGCAATGTATTAAGACGGGTCGGGATGAACAACAAACTGCGCATCCAGATCGAAATTGAACGTAAACCTGCCGATGAACTTTAAATTCCAAAATCAAAGCCCACCCCTTTGGTGGGCTTTTTTATGGGTCTCAGTTTTTATGGGTTTAAGTAAGGAGAAGCATGATGCAAACTGATGAAGCCCAACTCATGGTCAGTTGGTCCGATGACTATGGGCACACCTGGTCAAACAACCGCTTACTGCCACTCGGCAATGTTGGCGAATATCGTAAACGTGTGGAAACCCGCCGCATGGGTGCGGCACGTGATCGGGTGTTTCGCGTGCGCTGCACCGATCCGGTCAACATCGTCATTATCGAGGCGCGGCTATCATGAGCAGTGGTATTCCCGCCTATGACCCGATTGCGCTGGAGAGTGGGCGCTGTAGTGCCAAGTGGTTGCTTTACTTCGATGGTCTTTCTAATCAATCGAGCGACAGCACCAAAGCCGCATTAGCCACCGCCCAGCAAGCGCTCTCGACCGCCGCCACGGCCCAAAATGCCGCTAATCTGGCCAACACCACCAACAACAGCCAAACCAGCCGTATCAACACCCTGCGGGATGATGTCGATGGACTTAAAACCAGCAAAGCCACTCAATCTGATTTGACCAGCAGCATTAGTCGCATCAGCGCTCTTGAAACCAGTAGCAACACAACCCAGTCAGCGCTGACCAGTCTTACCACAAAAGTCAATAAAATCAGCGACAGTTCAGCCGACATTGCTGCAATCAAAAATACCCAAGCCACCACGCAAAACTGGCTGGGCACCCTACAAAACACCAGTGTCAATCACACCACGCGCCTCACCACTTTAGAAGCGCATGACAGCAACCACGAGTCACGCATCGCCGCAATTGAAAGTTTTGACAGTACCGCCAGCACACGATTAACCGATTTAGAGACGTTTAAAACGGCAACCACACCACGCCTAGCCGCGCTTGAAGCCCGCCGTCTGGCACCGATTATGAAAACGGTCGATGTCAATCTGGGTGCAACCGCGGCCAAAAACTTTAGCACCTCGTTTTTGGATGCCGACGTCAAAACCACGTCGCAGCTCATGATCGTAGCGAATAAACCCTTTGTTACCTTGGCGACCGAAGCCGTCATTGCCCATGCCGTGTGCACCACAGATGGCACCGTCAATATCCAAGTGCATAGCCTGATCAACGCCATCTCAGGCACGTTTACCTTTACCTACCTCATCAGTCCTTAAACACATCACATCAAGATCATCACATCGGAGCACAATCATGGGTGGATTCTTAGGCAGCCTGACCGGTGCCAATCAAGCCAATGCCGCCGCACAAGCCGCCAAAGCACAGGCCGACGCGGCACGCCAAGCCGCAGAACAACAAGCCGCGGCCTACAACCAATCCGCAGGGATTCAATCGGGTGCCGCCACCCAAGCCGCCAAGGGTTTGCAAGATGCCTATGGCACAGGCACAGCGGCACAGGTGAATGGCTATAACAATGCCAACGACACCTTGAATCAAGGCTACCAATCCGCCTTGGGATTCCTGCAGCCGTACAACAATCTGGGTAATCAGGCTACCGGTCAACTCTCCCAAGGCCTAAGCGACGGCAGCCTGACCCGATCCTTTGGCGCCACTGATTTTAACGCCGATCCTGGCTATCAGTTTCGTCTTGAACAAGGCATGAATGGCATTCAGCAAAGCGCAGCCGCAGGCGGTGGTCTCATGTCGGGCGCCACCCTAAAAGCCCTGCAAAACAACAACAGTAACCTTGCCAGTCAAGAGTACCAAAATGCCTATAACCGCTATAGCAGCGACCAAGCCAATCGCTTTAATCGACTGGCAGGCCTTGCGCAAAACGGTCAAAGTCTCGCCCAAGGTATGGGCAATATGGCTTATCAAAATGCCACCAACATCGGCAATAACCAGATCGGTATCGGCAATGCTTACTACACCGGACAGCTCGGTGCAGCCAACGCCAACTCCCAAGGCATCTTAGGTGCAGCCAATGCCCAGTCAGAGGGAATTTTAGGTGCGGCGGGCGCACGTTCGACTGGACTCAACGACGCTGCCCAAGCCATCGCCAATGGCACCATCGGTTCAGCTAACGCACGCGGGCAGGGCGCTGGCAACATGATGAATCTCGCCGGTCAAATGGCTGCTGCTTATTTTACGGGTGGCACCTCACTTGCTGCGGGCGGCGGTAAGTCCTTCGGCTCTCCAGCATTACCGTCCACAACCAGCAACAATCTCCCCAACATCCAATCCAATGGGCTAAATCTCATCAACCCCGATCTTTATGGGCAATCAAATATGCCCAAGCCATTGCCAGCTAATTTCTTCTCGACGAACTCGACGAAATAGACAGTCTCTTCCATTACCCCAGCAAAGGACCACACCTATGGCGATCAATACTTCAGGTTTACTGGATGTCAAAGTCCCCCAAATCGACCTTGCCCAATCCATTTCTGATGGCATGGCGCTGGGCAATAAAATCAAAACGGCACGCCAATCCTCAGCACTCAACATGCTGATGGCTAATCCCGATGCTTACGACCCCAAGACCGGTCAATTCAATATGGACAACGCCGCACCCCTTGCGCAGCAATCGGGTTTTGCCAGCACGATTTTACCGTACATCGAACAGAAGAATTTGCTTGCTCATCAAGCCACTCTGGAGGATCAACAATCTCAGGAAAGTCTACGTGCTGCGCAACTGAAAAATGCCACCATCGGCTCAAGTAACCTCTCCCGACAACTAGCAGGCTATTCAAACGATGTCTCACCCATGACCCTGATGCAGGGGCTGGATGGCGGCGCCAAAGCAGGACTCTGGCCGCAAACCCTTGCGGACTCGGTCAAAGCACAAATGCCAGCCAATCTTAAAAACATGCCTGATTATGTGCAGAGTTTTCGGGTGCGCAGTGCCGATCCCGACCAAGTGTATGAAAACTCCATGCCGAAGTTTCAGAGTCAGCGAATTGATGGCGGCGCGCAGTTGGGTTCTTACAATCGCCTGACTGACCGTTACACCCCATTGGCAACCGTGCAGGATATCCCTGAGCAAACTGTCCAGCCAAACCATCCTATCTATGCTGGCGCAGTCGTTGCACCCAGCACAGTCGCTGCATTTGCCAAAGACAATGGCATGACCCTTGAGCAGGCATATGCTCTTATCACTCAATCTGGCGCGAGGTTTAAATAATGGGATCCAATACATGGCAACCGAAACAGGGTCAACCTAGAGAGTTGACGATTGATCATCTCAACGCCTTGCTTACGGGTCAGCACAATACCGAAGAAGCGAGTTATTCTGCAGGAAATGCACTCAATAGAAAGCTATTAACTCAGCAGATTAACGGCTCAGATCGATGGCAACATAATCCGTATCCAGCAAATAGTCCATATCCAAAGATGCAAACAATGAGCGACCCAGAGCTGGGCGATGTTACTGGTGGGGATATGCAGGTGACAGTTTGGCAGCCAGCAGGGTGGGGTGGTTCCTCCTTTGGTCATGCCAGTTCATCCGTCAACGGCACATCCTATAGCTATGGTCATGATAGTAAAATGCATATCCAGCCTGTAGCAGATTATAATCGCTCCAATGAATTTAGAAGTGGCATGGGGCTTAACATTCCACTATCGCCTATACAGGACTCAATCGTTTCTCAATATTTAAAGTCTTATGATAAGACTGCAGGTCCTTATAATCCCTTATTAAATAACTGTACAACCCCCATTCAAAAAGCTTTAGGATTGGTGGGTATTAACGTTAATACTGTGTTTCCTGTTTCGTTAGGGAATGCATTACTGGATAAAAATGTCGTTAACGGCACCATTGATCATCCAAAAATAAAACCTTCAAAAGGGAGTAGCGCACCATGGGCAAGATGACGAGTATATGTCTCTTGATTTCGTTGTTTTTAACGGGATGTAGTCGTTCGGAAGGCACGGTTGTTCTTGGTAAAGATACGCCTTTAGTGAAGCGACACGATGCGCTGACAGAACGTGATATTAAAGAGAATCAGATCGCCATATTACCTTCGGGTATGCGACTTGATGTCGAGGAAGAAAGCTATAACAAGGATAGTATGGTTTATAAAGTTAAAACCGCGGATGGCAAAGAGGGCTGGATATTTTTTGACGGCTATATGGAGTTTACTGATAGTCATTCATAGATAACGAGCAGTAAGGTCATCACTATAATGCTTAAAGCCTACCCACGCGGTAGGCTTTTTTATTGCCCTCATTAATCAATCAGGCGCGAGGTTTAAATAATGGGATCAAATACATGGCAACCGAAACAAGATCAACCCTTCGAACTGACTGTTGATCATCTCAACGCTTTGCTTCCTGATCAGCAGCCTTATCTCGGCGGTGCTGTGTATCCTCGAGGATTGACCTATGAGGATGAAGCACGCCCAGATACCACATATGCACAGCCGCTGAGAAAGCGTATGTACTTGAGTCCAACGTCCTCTAGACCTACGTATCTCCTATCAGCATTATCTACAGGAAATCAGGTTATCCATGCCGTTGCTGATACAGCTGGTAAGATTTGGAATCTACCGAATACGTTAATTGCCCCCGACCTTGGCCTTGGAAATAACCCATGCATAAATTGATTGTTCTGATTTTGGTGGCCATGCTTGCCGGATGTGAGCGGGGTATTGATCGACTGTTTTATAATCACTCAGTGCGTACGATAGTCATTTCTGTGGCTAACCAAAACCTCACATTAAAACCGAGTGAAACAAAGAGAATTCCTTGGAGCGGTCAACCTTCAGATTGGGAGTTTAAAGTATGTCTAAACCAATCATCCTATCACTACCAAATGCCGCTTTTTGAGTTTGATGATCGTACTAGATATAGGACCCAAGTAGGGATCACTCGCCCTTATGAAGTTCGGTTGCAAATTGAATCCAATGGCAAGGTAAACATCTTGCCACAAGGTCATGATTTCCCACAGCCGCAGAACTTAAATCAACCGAATGGCTATCCTTTACAGCCTCAAACCTCAGGTCATTGTTAATCCTGATCAGATGCACACCAATTAGCCTACCCTCGCGGTAGGCTTTTTTATATGTCCTTAAAACGCGTTAAATTTACCCATCTACCCAAACCGTACTACAATCAAGCCTAAAGCCCTCTTCAGAATCGGTTATATTATAAGGTAGTGATTAAATTGGATATTCAAATGGAATACGTGATTGGGGTGCTGGTTGTACTCGTGATTGTCAGTCTGGTCTTCGCTTTCATGGCCGAAACCTCAGTACGCCGCAACCAAGCAAAAGCACAAAAAAACGCTCAGGATCAGCTTCTTGCCAGTACCCAGCGCATTCGCGACGATTTGACCAAACTGCGTGTCACCGTCCCTGATCCGCTCAAAGTCACCACCGACAGCGACGTGTCCAAAGCCATCCGCCAGTCATTGCTCAAAATCCGCAAAGTCTTGGTCGCCCAAGTCGCCGCAGACTTAAAGACCGCGCAGGCATTGGTAGGGGCACAGTATGCGATTGACTCCGTGACCTTCGTTAACCATGTGCTGAGTGAGCTTGGCCCGAACTATGATTACCTACCGTCTGCGATTCGCAATCACCTAGAGCGCTATCTGGTGCAGGACTTAAGTTTAAGTCAGGCCAGTGACCTGCTTACCCGTCTGGATGCTGCGCTGCTAGGATCAACCGATCGCGTAGCCAACACCGCACTGCATCAATTGAAAGCACAGGTTGAGCAGACCATTGTCGACGCGACCAGTCTAGATAGCGATACCGTGTCGCAAGAAGAATTGATCAACGCCAAAGCCGCTTTTGTACAGGCCCGTTTGTCATCGCAATCCCTGTCTGAGCTGGGTCTTGTTTTGCTGGATATCCGTGATAGTACCGATTTTGATGCATGGTATGCCGAGCATAAAGATGATTTTGACACGCGCGATCTGGATGAGCGCTACCTATCAGAAGAGATTACCGTGCTGTTTAAAGAACAAGTGCTGGCTGGCAAGCCTGCGCAACTGGCGATGCTGATCCGCATCTTTAAAGACCATGACCCCGAAGTACTCAGTCTCATTCGCGATCAGGTCATCGATCATATCCGCTCTTTTGCCGTGGGTAACGACCTCACTCAACTACGCGGATTGCTCACCGTTTGGATTGAGATCGGACATACGCGTTTGGCTACCATCTTCGAGGCTGCTCAGTTTGAGGCCTTGAAGCGTCTGGAATCCTATACGTGGGATTTAATACTGAAGTCTTAAGGTTGATCAAATTTCGTATGCAATAAAAAGCCCCTTTTTAGGGGCTTTTTATTTCTCTCTAATTTCGAATATTTCTTAAGTGTTTTAAGCGAATTAGCAGGCGTCGATTCTAGCTCACTATCAAAATTTATGTATTAAAAATGAGGAATGAATGATGGCATTACGAGCAATGCCTATGCCGGTTTTGGATCCAGTTTAAATAATCCAGCAATGCAAAATGTAGCCGGTCACCACCCCCACCCATGTATAACGCCATCTATATATTTGCAAATGAGCTATTGATTACGATCAGCTCTGATGTCAAAAACAAGCTCCTCTTTTGGGGCTTTTTTATTGCTCCCTTAAATCCACAAAATTTTATATTTTACAAATGGTCAGAAAAACTGACAATAGCCCATTGATTCAGCTAGTATTGAGCGAAGGTCGGTATAGTAATATTAAGGAAAGTGAAAACGGTGAATGATGCATTTGTCACGATCAAGCTTGAAGGCGTCGAGAATACGTGTGTGCGGTTGTTCCCCGACACCGGAGTTTTCACCCTGATTGAGCAAGAGTATTTGATTTTCTTGAGCAATGGCAGTGCCGATATGAAATGGGTTGATGGTCGCAATGAACTGATTGCCTTATATGCCTATAACCAGCAACTCAATCTTTTTTTTAGGCATCAGTCTTATGTCTTAAATCCTTATCATTCCAGTGCAATCTTGCATCGTCGGTTATATAGAAAGTCGATTTTCATCCTCAAACAATTTGATCAGGAAGTCTTAAGAATCGTCTATAGACCGTCTCTTGTGCAATTAGATGTTCTGGAAAGTATTACCAATCTACTGCGGCCTACAGATAAAGACAGCGTTGCCAACAAAGTGCAGTGGAAGGTGAGTCGTTTTATGGAAACTGATTTAGTGAAACGCCTCACACTTGATATGGAATACTCCGCGATAGAGCGAGAAAAAGAGACTCTGATCTGGAAAGCCACCTTAGCGATATGGCCAAAAATCTCATTTATTCCCATATTGATCCTCACGATTATATTGTGGCTGCCATTTATAATATTATTCTTCTTTTTTGCAGACAGATTTTTGTCGCTTGTAGCCATGCTGATTGAATAGATTCTTTAGATCTTAAAACAAGTTGCATGAGACCAAGAGTTCAATAGCCTATCCCAACACGTCTGACTTCGATGACGCATTGACACCTGCTGCAAAATCTATTTTAACGACCAAAGCAATCACCTCTATCAATGCGCTCTAGCATTGGTCTCATTTAACACGTCTGAATCTTGATGATCATCTTATGCGCTCTGACCGTTGTTTGATCAGTTCAAGCAGTGCGGTAAGCGTAAAACCTAAAGCATTCATTGTGTCCTAACCACACCGTCATCATATCCATCAGAGGAAATTCTCGTTATGAACAAGGATCAACAAAACAGTAATGGCTATAGCATATTGTTTGGTAACAAAACTCAGCAATTGAACAACGAGTTATCGAGGATTCATGCTCAGCCCCTTAGCCCTCAGGAAGCAGTGAATAGTAGCCTATCGAATCTTATAGCTCACCCGCCAACGCCAATGACGCCTGAGCAGTTACGGATTAATCAAAATTCATTTTTACAAAACCTTGGTGAAGGAGCATGGAAATCCGGAAAGGATACATTGGCAGGTTCTCTCCAGTTGCTTGATCCCGCCGCGAATTATCTTGAGAAAAAAATCCCCGTTTTACAAACTATGGCACATGCTTTAAGCATGCATACTGCGACTGAAGCCAGCAAGAATAGACGAGCCGCAATTGATCAAGCCAAGATTAATGACGCCTCCTTAATGAAAACGGCAGGTGGACAGGTCGGTAATGTCGGTGGGCAAATGGTACAGATGTATGGTGGTGTTGGTGCTCTTTCCAAAATTCCTAAAGCGACTCAATGGATCAGTCGGCTGAACGGCGTAAGAGGAGGGGGATATGCTGCAGCCGGCTTGGGTGGTGCTGCGCTGGGCGCATTACAACCCGTCGCAACGGGTGCGAACCGGATGGAAGAAACGTTTAAGGGAGCTATGGGAGGTCTGACAGGAAAAGTCTATGCCGATAAATTTTTTATCCCTGCATTCAAAGCGATGGAGTCACCTATCAAAACCATGGTATCACCGATGATGCGTCAATTTTCAGATTCAGAAGCGATGCAATGGTTTAAAAATCGTGCGAAAACATTGGTAGATAACGCACTACAGGAAAGAAATATTAATATCGATGATCTCCCGCCAGCAATCTATGAACTGCTGCAAAGGAAAGCCGCTCAAATTCCAATTCGTGCAGGGAACGATACCTCAGCAATGGTAACCGGCGTGGGGATGAATAAATTATTTGCTGATCCGAGAGTCAGTAAATTAATGGTTAATCTCGGCATTAGTCCAGACCCACAAAAACAAGTCCCTTCTCATCAGGACGCTCAAGAAGATATATCCGATGACCCTAATCAACAATTGCCAATGACACCTGAGCACTATCAGGAGTTTCTACGCTGGTTGAAGCTAGGCAGAGTGCCTATTGATCGCCATGAAGCTCCCTAAAATGACATCCGATCTAGCTTTGTTGATGAGTAAGCTATCAAACGCATCACAAGAGGATTAGAACGATGCCTGAGATTTTTTAAGCGAGTGCAACATCTTAAAAATTAAGCTATCTTCGCTTCATGGCATATGGGGCGGGGGAGTAATGAAAAAATATGGCGAAAGTTACTGGCTTTACTGGGTAAACATCCTGTAGAAGGGACATTTGAGTATTTTCCATTTCTGGAGTTACCCGAGCGATTTGATGCGGCATTGAATTGTATTCGAACTCGAAACCAAAGGACTTATGATGAAAAGCTTGCGCCGATCTTCGCAGATGATATCCCATGGAATTTTGAACCGATTCAACACGTATTTAGCGTAGAGTCGATACAGTTCAGGGACGCGGGTATACCGCTTTTGAATGATGCGGATATGGGCGTATACAATGAAATAAAGGATGTAGTGAGTGACTTATCTGTACGTTCAATCGTCACTTCTACAGATCTACATGATTTAGTGAGGTTTTTAGGATTTGATGATTTAAGGCGTGATACGGATGTCACACTTATACAGACTCGTACTCGTTTACGAGATTTCGTTATTAAAACCATCGCAACACGTTTCCCTGACTATAAAAAAACCTTGCAGACCCATCAGGAGGGTGTTCATTTTGACTGCGAGATTCGACGGGTTTTTTCAGTAGCAGATGATCGATATGAAGAGATGGTGCGTAGAGTGCAGTCGCTGAGGGATAGTAGCGTGGAATATAACTATGCTAGAAGTCTAGCCGATAATTTAAAAATGCTTAGTGGACTTGATTTAAGGCGTCGTATGGTGATTAAGCAATGATAAAGTCTTTGCTATGCGTAGCTAATTTTAATTAACTCCTCCGAAAACCGTCCATCAATCAAATATGAAACACTTTCATATATCAACCAAACCAAAGCCCCTCTAACGGGGCTTTTTTATTGCTTAAAACCCAACAGGACACACACTATGGCTGCAACCGCAGGAATTCTCGTCGCCCCCCGTTTTCAAGCCTTTGACAAACTCGGTCGCCCTCTGATCGGTGGTCGTGTCGAAGCCTATCAAGCCGGCAGCAGCACCGTCGCGCTCGACACTTATAGCGACCCAGACCGACTCTTTAAAAATACATGGCCCGTCTTGCTGGATGATGCCGGCTCAGCCGCCATCTACATCAGCGGTGCGTACTACATCCGCATACTAGATGCCAACGGCGTTTTGATCGCCGAAGGTGATGGCATTGCCGATGCCTATAGCGTCGCCAAGAGTATCATCGACGGTTTAAGTGGCGGTTCAACCACCATCGAAAGTCGGGTTAGTGATTTGGAGTCCGAAGTTGATGACCTGCAAGACCAATACAACAACCAGAAAGACACCTTCGACGCATACAAAACCAGCAACAACACTGCGCTCACGACCTTGGGCACCAACCAGACCACCGCCTTGACCAATGCCATCAGCACCCAGAACAGCGCCATGCTTGCTGCCGTGGATGCGCTGCGTGTTGATATGAACAACAAGATTGCCGGACTCCAGATCAAAGTTGGCGGATTGTACTTCACCGAAAGCAATGCCAACCCCGCCAGCGACTTGGGCTATGGTTCATGGAGTCGCGTTGCCCAAGGCATGACCTTGGTCAGTCTCTCCACCAATCCGCTGGACCCTGCATGGACCAAATCCGTGGGCAGCACTTACGGTGAATACGCCCATGCACTCACCGCCGATGAAAACGGACCGCATAGTCACACCAACGGCGGCGTTGGAGCGCCAAACAGCCGAGCATGGTCCAACTCCTCAGCCGACCCAACACCGGGGGCAGGCAACACTGGTTCATCGGGCCTCGGCACCCCACACAACAACGTCCAGCCGTCCTATGTAGTCAACGTCTGGAAGCGCCAGTCTTAAGGGTTTTCAATAATATTGTTGATCCAAACCAAGCCCCGATTTTCGGGTTTTTTTTTTATGTGAGTACGTCCATGAGTATGCTTCCCCCGATCTACCGTGGTGATCCCTTTATCTATACCGGCACCTATAAACCGCAAGGCAATGTCGCGCCGATTACCAGTGACGTGCACTTAACTGCCAGCGTCTGTAGTCGGCATGGCACCACGCCGCTCACCCTGATCGTCAATCCCGACCAAGTCAACAACGTCGGTCAGTTCACCATCAGCTGCAGCGACACCCAGCACTGGCATGAGCAAGCGGTGTTGACGTTAAGCATCCAGATAGGCGGCGTGGTGAATCCGCCCGCCCGTGCAACCTTTCGCGTTTTGGAGGCGCTATGTCCAACATCGAATTGCAGATAAGTGAAACCGTTATCGCCTTACAAACTCAAAGTGGCACCGTGATTGATCTGGTTGCCGGTGCCGTGGTGGTTCTTGATCCCTCAAGCCTTGTTGACCCACTGGTGCTGAGTCGCATGTCTGCTATCTCAAGCGGACTTAGTATCGCCAGCAGTAGTGTTTCGACCATCAGCAGTGGCCTATCTACAGTGGCACCCACCGTGAGCAACACCAGCAGTATCCTGTCTGCCGTGAGCAGTGGATTCAGTACCACTCGCAGTTCAGTGTCTGCTATCTCTAGTGGACTAACCACCACCAGCACAGCGGTGTCTACACTCTCGGTAGGCTTAAGCAACATCTCAACCAGCCTCAGTAATACCACATCAGCAGTGTCCGCCGTATCCAGTGGACTCAGCACCGCACGCTCTTCTGTCTCGGCGGTCAGTAGTGGACTCAGTAACGTGTCCACTGGCCTAAGCACCACAAGCAGTTCGGTATCGGCGATCAGTAGTAGCTTGAGCAATAGCACGAGTACCCTATCCGCAGTCAGTAGCGGGCTGAGCAGTACCATTGCTCAAGTGACGGTCTCGCTGAGCAATACCAATGCCGCAGGCGTTGCGATCAGTAGTGGATTGAGTGTCACTACCAGTTCCGTCTCCGCCATCAGCAGCTCACTCAGCATGGCCTATGACTCATTTGGGCTAGCGATCAATAACACCAACAGTGCCGTATCAACCATCTCATCAGGTCTCAGTATCACCACCAGTTCGGTGTCGGCAGTATCGAGTGGACTGGCTGCGCTAGGCAGCATGGCAACGCAAAATGCCAGTGCCGTGAACATCACAGGCGGCGCAATCACGACCACAGGCGGCGTCACGATTGATGCGGGAACAACGGGGACTCTGACTATCAAATCCGGCACCGCCGTAGAAACCAACTTCCTGATGCGGCGTATGGGTGCCAATGTCGATGAAGGACGGATTCAGATTCGCCATTTAGGCACCGCCGCCTTCGACATCCGCAGTTTGAATGACGCGGGCAGCGCTGCACATAGTGTCTTACGCGCGGAGCGCTCATCGGGCATCAGTTGGTCGATGTTGCAACTTCTGCCCGTCAGTGGTCAAGTCGTGGTCGGGGCAACTATGGTTCCCTCGGCTGATAAGTTTGGTGTCGTCGGGCGTGGTTACTTCTCGCAAGGCGTGACCTCTGTCGGCACGACCGACATTGACGGCACCACCAATGGCGGTGCCTTGATTTCCAATGCCACAACTGGACAAGCGCAATTGACCTTCGTCAAGAAAGGCGCGGCGGTGGATGAAAAGAACTTTGACTTTCTACTTGCACCTTCGGGGTCTTTCATCATCCGTACCGCCTCAGACAACTGGGCGAATGGCACTACCGAAGTCATGCGTGCCGTACGAGGTACGGGGATCAATGTCACCGCCTTACAAATCCTGCCCAGCATGGGGCAAGTGCTCTTGGGCACATCTGCCACAACGGGCAACGACAAATTGCGGGTGAGTGGCAGTGCATCTTTTTTATCCCCGACCAGTCTGGGCAAATACACCCTGTCTACCTTACCCAGTGCCGCCGCTTTCAACGGCTACCTAATCGACGTAACCGATGCGACTGGCGGAGCCAAAACCTGCCGCTCCAATGGCACGAACTGGCAAATCTTAAATACAACCACCACCGTGGCTTAAGGAATCTTATATGGCGATTTTAGAGCAAACCCGACCTTACGAAACCCTGATCCGACATCACGCCGACGGCACCGTCACCGCCCATCACCAGCAGATTTACGTACTGACCAAAGATGGCATCGTGATTGCGGAAAACATCTTTGATCCAGTCGCCTTATCCAGCGTGGACCTCAGTCAAACCTTGGGTGCCGCGACGGTTGCTGCGTTAGGGGAGAACGCTCAATTGAAAACTACACTCACCAATCTGCAAAACCAACTGGATGCCGCACAGGCGTTAGCGACTTCGCTACAGGAGCAAGTGAATCGATTGAGTGTGCCGGTGGTGGCGAATGCGGATGTGGCGGTAGAATCGGCTTAAATTTTTGGTCTGCTCATTTGGGGTCTACAAGTTTCCAGATCCATTGAAACTTGGAATGAACCTTCTCACCCGCTTTCATATCTTTGGGGACAGGGAATGTGCATGTTTCTACAAAGTTGATCACCGCTTGATCCAGATCTACATGACCACTTGAGTGCAGCACATTCACATCGGACATTTTGCCTTTTTCATTAATTTCGAGCTCAAGTTTGGTAATCCCTTCAGCACCACGACGTAATGCCAGAGAAGGATAGGTCATTTTCCCTGTACACATAGACTGAGTTTTTGCAAATATTTGGCTGTCTGGTGTCGGATCAATGGCAGTGGCTGGTGGAGGCGTTTCCGTCGCATATGCAGCAGAGATCACCAGCACAGGCAGAACAAGCCAGAAGATTGATTTCATCGTTTAAAAAAGATCAATTGGTAAGTGACTTAATCATATCGTAAAACACAAGCCATAGCCCTCCAGTGAGGGCTGGGCTGGCATTATTTCTTAGAGGGAGCGACTTTTGGTGCTTCAACAGGATCTGCTGGGTCAAGTTTCCAGACAAATTGGATTTTGGTATAAAACATTTCCCCCGCTTCAAGACCAGCAGGTCTGTCTACGGTACATGTTTCCAGAAAGTTGATACTTGCCTGATCGAGATCCACATGACCACTGGACTGAATCACATCCACATCGGAGATTCTCCCCTGACCATTAACTTCGAGAAACAAAGTCGTCTCACCTTCAGCTTCACGCCTAAGCGCAAGCAAGGGATAGGACAGTTTTCCCGTACAGGCTTTCAATCGGGTGTGATCCAGGAGAGGGGTAGAAGATGCTTTTAATATAGAAATAGGTGCTGGAAGACTAGTCGTCATCGCATGACTAGTGCCAGACAATAGCATCAATGAAAGAATGCCGCAGAAGATAGATTTCATATTCAAAAACAATGGCAAAAACAGTATTAATCATATCCCAAAACACATCCCAAAGCCCTCACCAGAGGGCTTTTTTTATGCCTGATTTTTATTCCGAAACTCAAAGGAGAACCCCATGCAAGACTATGAAAAAAATGGCCTCATGCTCATCGTGATCGGGGCTTTGATCGGCCTTGGCAAAGTGCTCGCCAGCAATGAAATCCTCACGCTGCGTCTGCTCATCGGTCGCACCTTACTCGGCTCAGGCTCATCGCTTGTTGCGGGTGCCATCGTCATGCAAATCCCCGACATCTCACCACTGGCTTTGGTCGGCATCGGTAGTGCCTTGGGGATTGCAGGGGCAAGCGTGATCGAAGCGTGGGTCAAGAAAAAGAGCGGAGTCAATCAATGAGCACCGTCAAAACACCTCCCAAGACACCGCTTAAAGCGCTCGTCCAAAGTCCCAAAACCATCGGAGCCAGCCTCGTGCTGGCCGGTGCGTCCTTGATTGCCTTGATCGCAGGGCACGAAGGCACACGCTACAAACCGTATCGCGACATCGCAGGCGTGCTGACCGTGTGTGAAGGCATCACGGGCGCTGGTGTCATCGCAGGAAAAACCTACACCCGCGCCGAGTGCGACGCCCTGATTCAAGAGCGTGTCCTGATTGCAGGTCGCGGTGTGCTGTCCTGCGTCAAGGCGCCCTTAAACCAGAATCAATATAACGCCTTTACAGATATCGCCTACAACATCGGTACTACGGCGTTTTGCAAAAGCAGCATCGTGACCCAGTTCAACCAGCGCAACTATGCAGAGGCTTGCAATCGGATAGCGCTGTATAACAAAGCGGGTGGGAAAGTGGTGCAGGGGTTGGTGACGAGGAGGGAGGCGGAGAGGAAACTTTGCATGTTGGCTCCGTCTTAAGGGAAACTTATTTTTTACAATAACCATCATTCCTTATGATGGTTATTTCCTGTTCTTCCGTAACATCCTGTACATCCTTCACCCACTTTATTTTCCAAAGAGTAAGCATTTATTCCTTTCATTGACTTAGGTTAGCTGGACTGGTATTTCTGAATCGATGTTTAAAAAGCATCCAATTCAATCCCTTCCAGATTAAGGCGAATCGTTATGTCATTGACTATTTACGAAGCACTGCGTCAGAGCCACGAAATTCAACGTGACCTTTATGCCAAATTACTGAAAACCCAAGGCGACAGTACCGAGCGTGATGAACTATTTACCAGTCTTAAAATTGAATTAGCCGCGCATGCCGCCGCCGAAGAAAGACACTTCCTCATCCCCTTACTCGTTCAAGACTCAGGAATCAACATCTCACGTCATGCCATCTCAGAGCATCATGAACTTGATGAATTGGTCGAAAAGCTCGAAGAAACCGACTATAGCAATACCGGCTGGCTGGCCAATGCCAAAGCACTGGCGGATGAAATCGAACATCATTTGGGAGAGGAAGAACATGGCTTCTTTCAGTTCTCAGGCAAGCTGCTTACTGACAAACAAAAAACCGATTTTGCCCAAGCGTATTTAACCGAGTACGACCGCTTAAAAGTGAAATTTGCTGAAGGCGCATAGACGCAATTTCCCAAAGCCACTTGATCCCCGCCCATAAAAAAAGCCATGTCTTGGGGACATGGCGGAAAATTCCTGTTCTCTGCTAGGGTGGGGGAACAGGATGAGTCATTCTAGTTCAATAAATGAGCGCCTAGCTATCCCAAATATTGAATACGGGTTATAAAGAAATCACGCGGATCGTGACGTATTACTCAACCGTCAGATGCTTATGGCTGCTACCTTCTTTCTTAGGTAACGTCAGCACCAGTACTCCTTGCTCATAAGACGCCTTCGCATGATCCGCATCGACATCCGTGGGCAGTGTAAAACTCCGCGATACCGAGCCATAGTAGCGCTCACTTTTCAGCAATTTTCCTTCCTGACGATCTTCATCATGCTGTGCAATCTCAGCTTGGATCGTCACCAGATTGCGATCAATCGCAATATCAATGTTCTCCTTGCTAACGCCAGGAATCTCCGCGTGAATTTCATATTTTTTATTCGTTTCTTTGACATCGACTTTGAACTGACCTGCCTCTGGCAGACCATCCCCATGCAGGGGTTTGACATAAAATGCAGGGGAAAAACCGCGAAAGAAATCATCAAAAATCCCATTGGATTTGGTGAGATGAGTATTCATGACCCACACTCCTCTATAGCAAAATTGAGGGCTTAGGTTCCATACTCAAGCAGGTTTGATGTGCCTCAATCCATGGGCTTGAGTACTTAACCTATCTATTAATGTGCGATGTTTTTGTCGATTTTCAAGGGGGAATTGGGGGCTTTCTGAAGATGTCTGTTTTCTTTGTTCACTCCACCCGAATGAACCCCATCACCACCCCGACCGCAATCAGAAAACACAGCACAATCATAACAAAGCTGCTTTTATGATAACCCTTAATCGACAGCACTGCAGTGATCAGGAGTGCGATGATTAGACCGATATACCAATATTCAGGAATCGACATATTGCTTCTTCCGAGAGGGAGGCATCGAACGTGCAAACGATGCTAAATCATAAGCAATTTACAGACCATATGGTTAGAACTTTCATGGATGAGTAAATCTCTCTTTGTTTGCGTGTTGCTGCTTATCCCTTAGTCCATCGCACTCCGCTATCCCAATAAACCATTCCCTCAAACTGCCCAAACGTCCGATTTGCTAAAAAAGATGTCCGATTGCAAAGCATCGATTTTTCAAGAGTGTGCTTAGATAAGACTGTCACTACGACAAAGCGCGGGTGCATTAAACATCCGTGATGAGATTTAACCAATAGAAATTTTTGCCCACTTTTTGGGCATGATCATTAGGCACCTTCTGTAACCCCATCCGCTTGAAAGACGCTCTGGAAACAGTGCGGTGCACCGACTTTGATCACCCAATAACACATGGCATATCTGTCTCACGCTTGATTAAAAAAGGATTCGTTATGGAAAAGTTGATTATCACAGCAGCTGTAAATGGCGGCATTACTCCCCGTTCAAAGAATCCTGCGGTGCCTTATAGCCCAGAGGAAATCGCCAATGCAGTCTACGAAGTGTGGAATGCGGGGGCAAGTGTTGCCCATATCCATGCGCGCAATCTGGACGGCAGCCCGTCCTATCAGCAAGAAATCTGGGGGGATATTGTTGAACGCGTGAGAGCCCGCTGCGACATCATCTTAAACCTCAGTACCTCTGGGCTAAACCTCCCTGTGGGTGCACCCAAAGATCAAGCTTGGAATCATCTGGTCTATCGTCCAGAAATCGCTTCTTATAACTGTGGCTCGGTGAATCACGGCAGCAAACCCTTTATCAATCCGCCTGCCTTAGCCATGGAACTGGCGGATGCGATCAATCACTACGGGGTTAAACCTGAGATCGAAATCTATCACTCGGGGGTGATCAATGAGGCTGAAACCCTGCATTTAAACGGTTATCTCAAATCACCGATGCTGTTTGCCTTTGCGATGGGTATACATGGCGGTGTGACCGCAACCTGTAAAAACTTGATCCATCTGATCGACAGCTTACCAGCAGGCAGTCTCTGGTCTGCGATCGGGATTGGCAAGGCACAGTTACCGATCAATGTGCATACCATCTTACTCGGTGGACATGCGCGGACGGGTCTGGAGGACAACATCTACTACAAAGCCGGAGAGCTTGCGACGGGCAATGCGCAATTGGTCGAACGCTTGGTGCGTCTCTCTCATGAATTGGATCGTCCGGTCGCATCAACTGCCGAAGCCCGACAAATGCTGGGTTTGGCGGCGTGATCCTGCATGAAGAAACCCCTTCAGCGCCTGCGTCGCTTACGCAAGAGCCGTGCGATCCGAGATTTACTGCGAGAGAGTCATTTCTCGTTGGCTGATTTAGTCCAACCTATTTTTATAGAGGAGGAGATCACTGAACCTGTACCGATACACAGTATGCCGGGCATCTTCAGATTGCCTGAGCAAGACATTGAACAAGAAGTCAAAGCCTTATATGCGTTAGGCATTCGCTGTGTCATGCCGTTTGGGGTGTCACATCGAAAAGACCATATCGGCAGCGACACCTGGAGTGAGACGGGGTTACTCGTCCGCATGATTCAAGCGATTAAACACAGTTGTCCAGAGATGATCGTCATTCCAGACATCTGCTTTTGTGAATACACCACCCACGGACACTGCGGGGTGGTGCTCAATGATCAGGTTTGTAATGACCTGACCCTTGAGAATCTGGTTAAGCAGAGTCTGGCTGCCGCAAAAGCGGGTGCTGACATGCTTGCGCCGTCGGGAATGATGGATGGTCAAGTCGCTGCGATTCGTGAGGCACTGGATATCGCAGGCTATCAGGATGTGGCGATCATGGCTCATGCCATCAAGTTTGCATCTGCCTTGTATGGTCCATTTCGGGCGGCTGTGGACAGCCAGATGACCGGAGATCGGCATAGTTACCAACTGGACTATGCCAATGCACGGCAAGCCATGCACGAGGCGGCTCTTGATGAATCTGAAGGCGCGGACATCCTGATAGTCAAACCGGGTATGTTTTATCTGGATGTGTTGAGTCGTTTGCGGGCTAAAACGCAATTACCACTGGCTGCTTATCAGGTGGGCGGGGAGTATGCCGCCATCAAATTTGCAGCACTGGCAAATGCGCTGGATGAGCGTAAAACCGTACTGGAATCCATCATCGCATTTAAACGTGCGGGGGCGGATGTAGTGATTACGTACTTTGCGAAAGACATCGCCACTTGGCATGTCGAATCTGAAGATCTTTAATCTTTAAAAAGGGGTCATATATGAACATTGCATCAGCAGTAGACACATTTCAAGACAGCATTGAGTTTCGTGGCGCGGATATCAAAGACAGCCGTGCTGTCGTGATCTTGCTCCATGGCCGACGTCAAAACGCCGACACCATTTATCAACTCGCCGAGAGAATCGGTCTTACTGATATCGCGTATATCCTGCCGCAGGCACCTGAACTGACGTGGTATCCGCGTGGCTTTATGCGTGAGGTTGATGACAATCAGCCGCACGTTTCCACGGCATTGGAGCGGATTGATCAAATCATTGCTGGATTGGTCAATCAAGGTATCCAGACCAGCAACATTTATCTCATGGGCTTCTCGCAAGGCGCTTGTATCGCCAGTCAATACCTGTGGGATAAACCGCAGCCCATCGGTGGTCTGATCGCATTGACGGGTGGTCTGTTTGGTCCTGAGGTTCAGCCAGCAATCACAGACGATCAATCCCTGGCTGGAACTCGTTTGTTATTTACGGGCGGTGAAGAGGACTCCTGGGTGCCTGTCGAGCGCATACGAGAGACTGCGGCATCGTTTGAAAAGCGGGGAGGACACGTTACGACTCAAATTTATAGCGGACGTGATCACTTGGTCTCTGATGACGAAATTGAACTGGTTAGAGCGTTATTAAGCGCCTAAAGATTCCATTCAATTGATCTTAATTTGTGCCATCCAACGGTTTGGATGATTGGAGAAAACGATGAGCAATGCCTATATTTGTGACTATATCCGTACTCCCATTGGTCGGTTTGGCGGAGGGTTATCCTCCATCCGTGCTGATGATCTGGCGGCAATTTCTTTAAAAGCGTTGCGTGAGCGAAACCCTTCAGTGGCTTGGGAGGAGGTCGATGATGTGATCTTGGGCTGTGCCAATCAAGCGGGCGAAGACAATCGTAACGTCGCGCGCATGGGGTTATTACTGGCAGGCTTTGACCAAAATGTGCCTGGTGTGACCGTGAACCGTCTCTGTGGTTCAGGTATGGACGCGATCAATCTGGCGGCACGATCCATCAAATCGGGTGAGACACAGCTCATCATCGCCGGCGGTGTCGAGTCGATGTCACGCGCACCTCTGGTGATGCCCAAAGCCGAGAGTGCCTTTTCCCGAAAAGCAGAGATTTATGACACCACCATTGGCTGGCGTTTTATCAATAAAAAAATGCATGCAGCCTATGGTACCGACTCGATGCCTGAAACGGGTGAGAATGTCGCATCACGTTTCAATGTCAGTCGCTCTGATCAGGACTTGTTCGCCCATAACAGTCAGCAAAAGTATGCTGCCGCAGCCGCAAACGGCTTCTTTAATGCGGAAATTATCCCTGTTGAAATTGCCCATAAAAAAGGGGCCATCGTCGTGAGTGCCGATGAGCATCCTCGTCAAACCTCCTTGGAAGCATTGGGTGAGTTGCCCACCCCATTTCGTAAAGATGGCACGGTTACGGCTGGTAATGCGTCAGGGGTCAATGATGGTTCTGCGGCATTGCTAATCGCCTCTGAAGCAGGTCTTGCCAAGCATCAACTCACCCCGCGCGCCCGTGTGATTGCCACTGCAAGTTCCGGTGTGGAACCGAGCATCATGGGGGTCGGGCCGATATCCGCAGTTCGCAAAGTACTGGCGCTGGCCAAGATTGGTCTAGACGACTTATCGGTGATTGAGTTGAATGAAGCCTTTGCTTCGCAGTCTTTGGCGGTGTTACGCGATTTGGGGATTGCCGATGATGATCCCCGCGTCAATCCCAATGGCGGAGCCATTGCTCTAGGGCATCCTTTGGGCATGAGTGGCGCACGGATTGTCGGCACGGCGGTAAATGAACTACATCGAACGCAGGGACGCTATGCACTATGCACCATGTGTGTTGGTGTGGGGCAGGGCATTGCCATGGTGATTGAGCGCTTATAACGTGAGCGCGCATAACCCGTGTCTTTCCCATTTTTTATAAAGCCGCCTGTTGAGAACTGAACATGTCAAATGCCGTGGTAGCTCAGGTGAAGACCAACTGGACTTATTTCAGTCTGGTTCTAGCCTCGACATTTCTGCAGGGGTCGTCCTTTGTGGCGACCAAAATTATGCTGACCTCGATGCCACCACTCTGGGTTGCTGCCATTCGGTTTTTTATTGCGGCACTGTCCTTGCTTCCGCTGGTGATTTATCGTCATATCAAAGACCCCGTTTCGCTGGTGGATATCCCGTGGTTAAAGCTGTTTGTGATCGGGCTATTTCAAACCGCGGGGGTGATGGCATTTTTAAATATCGGTTTGAGCTATACCACGCCCTCGACCGCGGCAATTTTGATGGCCAGCAATCCGTTGTTGGTGGTGATTTTGGCGACAGTGGTGCTGGGCGAGCGTGTCTCCTTTCGCGCGATTCTGGGATTGGTCGTCGCTTTTGTCGGCGTCGTGATTTGTATCGGCATTGGCGGTGCGCATTCGACTGGAATCGGCTGGGGAGAAATCCTTGTCGTCTTGGCCTCCTCTTGCTGGGCGATTGCCACGATTATCAATAAGAAATTCAACCTGCATCTTGATCCATGGGTGACGACCTTTTGGCAAATGCTTATGGGTTCTCTGGTACTGTTTGTCGTTGCGTTGTGGAGTCAGCAGCCATTTGCCTTGCCCACGACAGGAAGCCATTGGCTCGTCTTTCTGTGGCTGGCGATTCCCGCATCGACAGGTGCTATGGGCCTCTGGTTTGCGGCCCTAAAGATCGGCGGTGCCGTGCATACCAGTGGCTTCTTATTTTTATGCCCCTTGTTTTCCGCCATCATCACTTATTGTGCGCTCGGTACTGTCCTGTCCATGCAGGAACTGGTCGGTGGCATTCTAATTGGTGCAGGTATTTATGTCTTATCGCGTTATCGCTAGGATGTAGTCGTTCGGGATGTCTATCATGAGTCAAGTGTTTAGCCGCAAGGCCGTCACGTTTAATGCCAGCGGGATTGATCTTGTTGGTTGGCTCTATCAGCCGACACCGCTAGTGACAAGCCCAGTGATTGTGATGTCACATGGCTATGCTGCTGTGAAAGAGCTGTATCTGTCTCACTTTGCCGAATTCTTTGTTGCGACAGGTTTTGCCGTGTTGGTCTATGACTCAAGGAACTGCGGTGAGAGTGGCGGCTTGCCGCGCGGTGAGATTGACCCCATGCAACAAGTCAATGATGCACGGGATGCCATCACTTGGCTGCAATTACAGCCCGACATCGATCCGCATCGTATTGGTGTCTGGGGATCGAGTTTCAGTGGCGGGCATGCCATCGTCCTTGCCGCACTGGATAAGCGCGTGCGCTGTGTAGTGGCGCAAGTACCCACGATGGATGGCTATGAATCCTTTCTCAGACGCAATCCGCCGCATCGGATTCGACAATTACGAGAAACCTTCGTGCAGGATCGGATCGATCGCTATCAGGGACACGAACCTAAACGCTGTGTGCTCATTCCTGAAGCGGACAGCGCGGGGATTTATAATGGCGAGGATGCCGTTGCCTTCTATGCTCGCAGCCGTGAGTTTTATCCGCACTGGGACAATTCTGTGACTCTGCGTTCGGTCGAGTTGGCCAGTGAGTATGAACCGCAGAGTTATATCGATCGGCTGGGTACTATCCCAGTGCTGATGATTGTTGCGGAGGATGATGATGTCACGCCGACCGACTTAGCTCTTGCCGCCTATGCCAAGATCAAAGGACCTAAACGATTAAGTTTGGTGGCGGGCGGACATTTTGATTTGTATGTTAATCATTTTGACCATGCCTCACATGAGGCCTGTACTTGGTTTAAGAAGCATTTATAACTTCGAGGCTGTTGGACGCGGTGGCTGGTGGTGATTTTTTTGAGACAGGCTGAGCAACAGCAGACTGACGATTGGCCCAAGCGATATAGTCCGTCGGGGTTTTGCCCATGATTTTTTTAAACATGACGGTAAAGGTACTCTGTGAACTGTAGCCTAACTGATGGGCAATTTCAGACATTGGCTTGCCCGCCATCAAACTCGGAATGGCATGCACGATTCGGAGCTGCTGGCGCCAGAGGCTAAACGTAGTATTCAACTCTTGCTTAAACAAACGTGACAGTGTTCGAGTGGTTGCGCCGACCTGAGAAGACCACTCCTCCAAAGAGTGATTATCGGAAGGGTTAATAATCAGGATATGGCACAAATCCTGTAGTCGCTTATCCATAGAGGGTGCTGGCGTCAGCAGGGAAATGCCTTTGGTCCACTGTAACTCTTCAACCAGCAGATCTATGGTTTTCCACTCCACACTCTGTGGGCTGTATTCGATGGGGAACGAGGCAGCACGGATCAGTAACTCATGTAAAAGACTGGAGACTTCGACCCCGCATGGTTCCGTTGGAAATGCTTTGTTCCAGTGCTGGGTATCGACGAAGAGGGTATTGAGATCGACGTTGGTTTTTGTAGTCATCTTATGCGGGGTATATGCGGGAATCCAAACACCAAATCGCGGCGGGATCAGCCACAGTTCATCTTTCGTCGAGAGTTCCATGATTCCGGAGGTCGCGTAGATCAGTTGTCCGCGTTCATGTTGATGCAAGTCCACCTGATGTCTGGCTTGGTAGCTTTTCGGCATGACCGAAGCGGGGCATTCGAGGTGTTGATAGTCGTGAGGATTTTTACTTTTTTCAACCATAGCGCAATCTAGTTTCATTGGTGCTGTAGAGAAGAGAGTGGACATCAGTTCATATGCTCAGGGACATCATATGAAAGCATAAGCAATTTGCAGACCAAATGGTAAGAATTTTTAGCAGTGAATGACTCAGTGAGAGGCGGGGGTTCTTTAAGTCTTCCTCCGGACACTCAAATAATAATGCCACAAGATCATCGCCGCGATGGTGCGACTGGGCTGCCAGTCTTGCGTGATTGTCAGCAGCGCTTCACGGGGCGTCACTTTAGGCAGTCCCTTGATCGTCTTGAGTGCGTTCACCGCCGCCAGATCGCCCAGCGGAAACAGATTCGTACGCCTTAAAACAAACATTAGATAAACATCCACCGTCCAGTCGCCGATTCCTTTTAACCCGCACAAGATCGTGCGGACTTCGTCATTCGGTAGTGTCTCAAGTGCGATCAAATCTAACTGTTTGGTGATTAGCGCTTGAGCTAGCCCCCGCACATAAGTGGTCTTCTGTCGGCTGAAATAACAGGCTTTTAATTCGTCATCACTTAATGCAAGCACCCGTTCTGGCGTCACTTCACCAATCCGCGAGCGTAATTGATTGAGCGCTGCAAGGGCTGAGGCGAGCGACACCTGCTGCTCAAGGATGATATGGACCAGCGTTTCAAAACTGTTGCTGCGGGTCCACATAGGTGGATAGCCATAGCTCTGGATGATTCGCTCTAAGTCCGCATCGCGCGCTGCGAGTTCATCACACAGCATCTGGAAATTGTCAGTGGAAAACGTTGCATGCATAGGGTCATTGCTTACTTATTTTTGTACAATCGTATCCTAAATGCCTGATCAGGACGTCATGAACATCCTGATCAGGTTTCTGCCATTAAACGAGGCAGGCTTGTCCATCGGTGAGTGCTTCGAGCTGTTTATCAATCTCAATGATTTTATGTTTAAGCTCGCGTTGCTCTTCATTGACCGGACGGTACATTTCCACCGCCAAACCAATGTTTTCAGTTAAGCCCGTCTCTTGATCAAAGAACTGTTTGTTCTTTGGACGGAACGGCACCGACCAGTGTTGTGTTGCTGTTGAGAACATCAACTCGGCATCGAGTTCACAACGTTTACGGATGAGTTTCCGAATTTCAGGTGTCATCTTATCCCTCCCCAAGGATCAATTTTGACCATAAAAAAATAGCCTTCTCGCATCATGCTTAGGCTTACGTATTGTCGATCATAATTGTGAGGGAAATTTGAATTTTTGGAAAAAACAATAATTTATTAAATTATTGTTTTATATGGTAAATATATTTTTAATAAATTTTGTGTGTAGATCATGTGGAAGCAAATGGTCAAAAATGGTCAGGGTCAGACATAATGCTTTTGCATTCTTTGGCCCGAGGCCATTTGCTTGAGTTTGCCATAAAAAAAAGCCCGCAGTTGGGGTATCTGCGGGCATCAAGAGAGATCTTGTTTAAATGTCAAAAAAACAAGACAAGAGAATTTAAGCACATCGCGGGATGTTTGGAATTTGTATTTGACCGAGTGGTATCTTTTTTCAGACGAAAAAAAGCCTACGTTTTGGGTCGTAGGCGAATTCCTGCTCGCTAGGGTAAGTGGCAGGACCCACGGATTTAAACATAAAAGCAACAACTCACCAACATAAATAGACTGAATGGTAGTTTTTTCGGATGAAAAAAATTCTTGTAAGCTAAAACGTCGATATGGGCTTTATAAAGTGCCAATTTACGCAAATTTTTCAATCATCATTAAATTTTTGATTTAAAAAAATGATTGTTTATATTAACTTATAGACAGACAGGTCTGTATTTTTATTGAATTGATGAAGGAGCATTGCTTTCGGATAAAAGATGTCCTAGATTTGGCACTGCATAGAAAAATTTCTATGCGCATCGTAAACGATTACGGAATAGAAAAAGAATCGATTAAAGTCGATAAAGAAAAATCAAGGAAGTGTATTTAAAAAAGGGAATGTCGTTATGAATATGATGAAACGTCGTGTGTGCATGGGTTCTACTACTGCCATGCGAACGCGTGTGATCCAACCTATTGTCGCTGACATCAAGGGGGTCATCACCTCCGATGGTGCTGTCGATTTCGCTATCATCTGATTTAAGAGTCGTCCTTGTAGAAGGCATGGCTTAAACCGCATGCCTTGTCTAAAGGTCTCTATGCGGGTCGCTTAGTGTAGAGATCTTTTTTAGAACTCATTTCAATCGCGTATCAAGATCATCACTGGATCGTACTGTCGTAAATCAGTGGCTTAAACCCTGTTGCCACCCTGCATGATCAACACTTCTGTCCATTATTCGTACCTGTTCAAAATCGCCAGAACTCAAGCCGCCGCAGTCTATAGTTGAGACTTTTTGCACCAACTTTCCTGAGTTTTAGTGATTTAAGAGTACTTGGTTTTGCCTAATGACATCATTCACAGTCACGGATGAGCAGATATGTAAGAATTGATGTCAATTTCTGAATGATTGTGCAAACAGTTTCCGAAGATCCTGAGTGAATACAAAATGATGCTATGGCAAGTGTAGATCATTTTGTTCGTCTGAAAAGCCAAAAGTGTAGAACAAATAACTGGCAAAAAATTATCAAATTTGATACAAGAGTGCTACAAGCTAGGCGCATAACGAGCTAAGGATTTGCTGCGCGCGATTCAAAAAAAATGAATGTTAATTATTTAGAACAATAAGCGTCAATGAGAGAATCTTAAAAAACCGTGCTTTAACAATGTGCTGGATTTTTTTTCTTGCACATCAACAATGCAATACACTTTTATTAGGGGATGAATAATGCCAACAACACAAACGTGGAATGGGTCGGGTGGGGATGGAGATTGGGGGAATAGTGCAAACTGGTCTACGGGTACACTGCCCAGTACTTTAGATGGTGTAGTTTTTAACGGTGGTCCTGCCGCGACACTGACTCCTTCATCTGGTTCGGTCAACATTGCAAGCCTTTCACTAAATGCAGCATCCGCATCATTAACCATTCAAGGTGGTCTGACCGTAGGTGGTGCCCATTTGAATATGGTGCCCAACACCATCTCAAACCAAGGCACATTGATTGTTGACGGTGGTAGTTTGACCGCAGGTCAGTATGTGACTTCGGCAACAGGTAATGTTCAACTTACCAACGGTGGTACCTATCTCTGGCAGGGCACAGGCGTATCGACCCAAACTATCGATATGGGTGACAGCATCAACGACACATTTGCGTTCACCCAGCAGTTTGGTGGCACGATTCAAAACTTCCATTCCGGTCAATTCATCTCCTATAGCGGTGGCGTAAATTCGGTTACTGTCGGCAATAATGCCGTGACGTTTAATGCCTCAAACGGACAGACCTACACCATCAACCTGACGGGCAATTATGACTCCAGCAACCTCATCGTCAGTGGCAATAGCGTTTATACCACTGTGGCGGTGTGCTATGCCTCGGGTACACTGATTCGCACTGCGCGTGGCGATGTCCCTGTCGAAACCCTACGTGTTGGTGATCTGGCAATTACGGCTTCTGGCGTACCTCAACCCATCGTTTGGTTGGGTACACGGTCCATGACGTTTGATCACAGCAGTGGTCAAAACTATGACAATGCATCACCGATTCGAGTGCAAGCGGGCGCCTTCGGTCATGATTTGCCTTATGCTGATCTGTGGCTTTCTCCTGCACATTCGGTTGGCTTGAACCTTGTTGAAGACATCTTTATTCCGGCCTTTTGCCTGACCAATGGCACGAGCGTGCGTCAGATGGATGTCGATCAAGTGACCTACTGGCATGTTGAGTTAGAAAACCATGACGCGTTAATTGCCAATGGCCTTGCTGCGGAAAGCTATTTCGACTGTGGTAACCGCGACTGGTTCCAATCCGGCACGGATGTTGACCCTGATCAAAAACCGGGTAACCTTGAGACCGACTATGGTCGTCCTGTGGTGATGGGCGGTGTGGTCTTGGATGCAGTGCGTGCGCAATTACGCAAACGTGCTGAGAAATTGGGCTGGGTCACCACTCGCGATCAGGATCTGCATCTGCTGGTCAATGGCAAACGTATTGACGGCGTGATTACTGGCAATGTTGCCGAGTTCCAGATTCCTGCGCATGCGCAGAATGTCAAACTGATGTCCAACATCTTTACCCCAGCGGATCATCTCGTTACTGGTGGTGATAAGCGTAAACTGGGCGTGTTTATCAACAAACTGCATTTTGATGGTATCCGGGTCAATAAAGAAGTTGCCGTGGATGACCCGCGCTTGAACGCAGGTTTCTACCCAACCGAAGTCGCTGCAGACGGCACCGCTCAACGCTGGACCAATGGCTGCTTATCGCTACCAGAATCACTGTGGTCACGCAATGAAAGACACCTGACAGTATTGCGCGTCAGCTTTACGCCGATCGGCCCACGCTGGGTGTTGTCAGAAGAAGCGCAGCAGAAAGCGCAGGCGAATGGTGCATTGCGCTCAGTCGCTTAAATTTTTTCAACCAGCAATAAAAAAACGGGGAAAATATTTTTCCCCGTTTTTTTAAGCCTCCACCCACTCCTGCTTTACCAACTCCTCCCGCCAGCGCGCCAAGAGCGGCGTATGATCGATCTGTGAGGGATGAAAACTCTCTTTATAAAAAGCCAGATACTCAGGCAGCAAACTGACCATCATGTGCGCAAGCGTCCCCACACCTTGTAGATTCGCCCAGATTTGTTTTACGCTACCCAGACTCCGCTTGCGATCCTGCCATAACAAATAGTTCGTCATCGCAATATTATTAATAATAAAACCCATACTGATTGTACGCATACTGCGGCGGCGCTGGGGCAGATTATTAAACACCGTCTGATAGACATCAAAGGCCACATGCTTATGCTCAATCTCTTCCACGGCATGCCAGATCCACAAGGACGCCATATTAGGGGGTAACTGCTGCACCAGCTTGGGATGAGTCAGCATATAACCGGCAATCATTGCCGTGAAATGCTCCAGCGCCACCGTCGCCGCCAACTGACGCCGCTTGGACAAGGTACGCAAACGCGCCATTTCTTTATCAACTTGCGCATCGAAGCGCTTTAAATGATAGCTTGCAGATTGAATTCCATTATTGAATTGATCATGCGCCTTGGCATGCATCGACTCCTGCCCGATAAAGGCGGCAATATCAGCCTTTAAACTCGGATCTTTGATCTCGGCACGCACATTCTTGATCGTATCGACAAAGAACATCTCCCCGCGCGGAAACGACATCGACAGCGCCGTCAGAAAATGCGAAATCAGTGGTGACTTGGAGTACTGCTGACTCAGATCCTTTGCAGCAAAGCGCGTCTTACGAATCGTGATGGTCTTCGACTTCGCCCGTGAGCGCGGAGTCAGCGCCACTTTGGTGACCGTTGTCGGGTTGGTGATATCTGTCGATGCCGCTTGATTCATGGTTGTATTCCCAAGGTGATAGAGGTCATCTGCATAGCCACTCATTGAATCTCGATTGGACCTGCATCGGGGAGGCTAGAGACAAAGTCATAGCCCATCAACTGCGACGGCGTAAAGTAGCCACCAGCGCGCCCAGCTTCCTTCAACGCTACAGTCGTGGTGTCACTGGCGCTCTCTTGCAGTAAATGACTGACAATCGCCAGCGCCCCATACACCGTCACATCATAGACATTGCCCATCTTCAGACGTGCCGTTTTCTTCTCGCCTTGCGCATTACTGGACTCTCCCCAGACATAGGTTGGCAGCCCCGCGCGTTTCTCGGTATCGGGTCCGGGCACCCGCTTCTCGATCTGGGCTTTGAGAAAATCAATTACCGCAGGCTTCTTCCATAGCCAATCCAGACGACTACCGGTGAGGCGTGCCGAAAGGGCAAAGACTTTGGGGACAGGAATATAGACACTGATATTGGGAATCTTGGTGCTCCAGAAGGCGGTAGAGACATCCCCCCATGGAATCGTCATCGCCGATTTCGGTCCGCGACCAAAATCGATATCGCGGATATCAAAGCCTTGCGGGACTTTTTTGAGGACGCCGTTTTCACGCACCATACCGCCCAGTTGCAGCCCTTCAACCGCCGTCTTTGCGGTGCCGGGTGACATGGGAGAGGCGGTTTTAAATGCCAATGCGAGATGCGTGGCATCAGGTTGAGCTGCCTTTAGAGCCGCCGCCACACAATCCGTTGGAATCACATCAAAGCCCACGCCGGGACAGATCACTGCACCCGCGCGTTTGGCTCTAGCATGCAGGCCTTGCGCATGCTCAAACACGGCAATCTCACCGGTGATATCCAGATAGTGGGTCTTGGCTTTGATACAACCTTCGATCAACAGTGCCGCAGTCGCCGCAAACGGTCCTGCACAGTTAAGCACTACACTCACATCTTTAAGCGCCGCTGCAACCGCCTTGGGGTCAGCCAGATCAAAGGCGCGAGCCGACAGATTCAACTCGGCTGCCAGCGACTCAAGCTTGGCGAGGGTACGTCCAGCAAGGACGGGCGTCAGACCTTGTTTCACCGCTTCACGGGCAATCAGTTCGCCGCTATAGCCGTTGGCACCATAGATTAACCAGACATTCTTCGCCATGTGACATTCCCCCGCGTAGTTGTTGTGAGTGTTGCTATTGGGTCAGGATCGATCACCTATTCTAAGCTTAAATTTGCGCTTGGGAACGGGTAAACGTGCGAATCGTGTCAGCCATTTCTATAGGACGACTTAAGGGTGCCCAATGTGCGGCATCAACCAGAGATTGACTGATCGTGGTTGCCCATTTCTGGCTATTCTCAAACAAATGCGGCGGTAGGAATGGATCACGGACAGCCAGTAGTAAGTGCACCGGCACCGCTGTTGTGCTTTGCTTGGCAAATAGCACCCGCTGCAATAGGTTCGCGCGATAGATGCCCAGATAACGAATCGCATCTCCTGCCACCCCTTCATTCGCGGTAAATGGGATATGCTCATACTGCTTGACCATCACCTTCATCATCAGCGTCCCTAAACCACTCAAAAACAACAGCTCAGGCAGGATCGGGAGGGTAAAGAAGGTCATCAGACTATTGCGCAAGAGCTGGATGCCTGCCTGCCAGAGATTACGTGGGGTGGGTTTCAGGAAGCGACGACGCAAATACAGACCCACTTGCTCAAGGCTGGGCGACATGGTGGTGAAGGATGCAATGCGGCGCACGCCTTCTGACTCATTGATCGCATTCCAGCCATAGATACCGCCCCAGTCATGCCCGATCAGATGTACCTTTTGATTCGGACTTACCGCATCAATCACTGCATACAGATCGGCAATCAATGGCTCAAACCTATAGTGCTTATAGCCGCGGATATGGGTGGACTCGGCACACCCCCGCATATCAAATGCCACCACATAGAAGTCCTCTTGCAACTGTTGGGCGATCTTCTCCCAAAACAGTGCCCGATCCGGAAAACCATGGGCAAAGACCAATACCTCACGCGGCTGCTCGGGGGTCGGTTTGTCTCCCCACGTATAGATGGCAATCTTCACATCGGCGTTCTGGACAAATAAATCAGGCAGGTGCATTTTCGTGATCTCCAATAATTCTGCATATTTTGTAGAGTGATCTTTTAAAAGGTTTAGTTATGTTCACGCGTCGCTTGACCGTAAATTACGGTGATCAACGCAAGAAAGAGTAAGGCCCCGCCAAAGCCGACCGGAATCACAAAACCCTGACCCGCAGCGACATAATCAGGTGGTAGCGGCAGGAGGCTCATTGCCCCAAGCGTCAGGACATACAATGCCGAAAAGGGCAGCAGGCAAAGCATAAACACCAGACTTTCCTTCATCAGCGCGATCTGTTGACGTGCGTCTGCAATCAGATAAAACACACCAAAAAACACCAGTAGTGCGCCATCGACGCTATACATCGTACCGCCGGACAGCCAGATATTTTGGGTCGCAAGACCGATCTGCCAGCCGATGGACAGCGCCGCTGCACCACCGATGACCGCCAGTACCGCAGCGGCAATGCCGATACGAGAGGCTTGGGTGGAAATCTTTGTATTCGGCTGTTTTTGAAATAGATTTTTCAAGGTATAGAGTGCAAGCGGCAATGCGAAACCCACAGCCAGTACATAGACGGCTTTGGTCAGTGGCAGGGCGCTTAAGGTTAGTTTTTCATGCTGGATCAGACTGCTCGGGATGAGCTGCTCTGCAAAAGTCAGATTTGATAAGCCATCACCAATCAGGTAATAGCCGATATTGATGGCAAGGCTCAGCAAGGCCGCAAGATACAGAACGGGCAGGAGGGATATGTACGTTTTGCTGGCGGTGCTTACAATGGGTTGCAGCGGACGCTTACTCATTGGGCGCGCATACTGACGGTTAATCAAGATCAAGCCATAAGCGATCAACAGGCATTCAGGCAGCATCACTCCCATCGTCACCAGATTCAGTGTCTCCTGATCAATGCTGGGAAACAGAATGCCCAGAATCACCCAGTCCCAGCGCAGCAGCGGTGCGACCATGAGGCTGGCAAATGATAGCGCCATCCACGCCTGATGCTCATAGATGCGCTTGGCGCGCAGCGCACGGACTGCCATCGCAATCGAGATCAGCGACAACACGCCAAATATCCACAGCGCAATCCATGCCACCAGATGATCGTAGATATGATGCGGCGCAGTATTGACGAGGTAAATCAAGGATGCGATGACCGAGATCGGCACCGTTACGATATAGATCGCACCAATTGTGCGATGCGCCTTCATGTATTTTTTGCGGAAGTATGGCCAGAACTGCAAGCCGCCAAGCAGCATACAGAAGCTGCCTATGATGATATGCACCACCATCAACACCTTGTTGCTTTGCGGCATGACGGTGTAGTAGAGCCCTTGTTCTGGCAGCCTTGAATCCGTGATGTGTTGGGTCGAGGTGAGTTTGGAGATTCCCCAGAGTTCACTGCCCATGATTCGCATGTTTTCGGGTGTAGGATTGGCGCGCAAAGACTTGATAGCCTCTTCAGAGTATGCAGGGGTGAGATGACCCGTTGCGGCTTTCATAAAACGACCCGTGCCCTCATCCAGTGCAATTCCCCCCGCGATCATCATCATGATCATGATGACCAGAATAAAAACGAGGCTGGTCGCTTTGCCGATGAAGCGCACCGGCTTGCCCAATTGATTTGAATCCGCACTCATGAAAATTTCCCCGTAAAGCAGCCCGACTCAATGATGGATCGGATATATGTTTCAAGTGAGTTTAATTATAGAACGGACGCATACTAAGTACCTTTATAGAACTAAGTAAAGGTGAAATTATTCCATTCAGGTTGTTCGCAGTGAGCTTTTTTGCTAGGGATTCTTTATTAAGTAGATTATTTATTTATAGAATAAGGATTAGTTTTATTTAGAATTATTTGAAAATAAGTACTGTCAAAAATACAATAATTGCGACTAAACCAATGAATAAAAGCATCAGATAGCATAAACAATAAGCAATAGGCGCAGTCTGGCGATCAATCTTAGCGTTTCGAGTTGGGATCGAGCCTCCTGCTTCAAAGTTTTCAAGTAAGACTGCCAAATAAGCCAAGACCCCAATAATCAGACCAACCATAAATAAGTCACTGGCATGGCGGGGGGTGACTAATGAGATCAAGCAAATCGAGACTGCGGTTAAGGTCAGCCACAGGGCGGTTTTAGAGAGGAGACGTGAGGACATGCTGGCAAGTCCTGTGTTTAGCGTTGACTCATCATGACATATTCAAGAGCGGAGTTCACGGCTCACGTGAGCAGATTTATATGCTCATCACTTCACGGATATCTGTGGCGAGCGCTCTAACGCGTTCTTCTTCGGTATCCCACGAGCACATAAACCGTGCGCCGCCCTTGCCGATGAAGGTATAGAAGCGCCAGCCTTTGGCGGTGAGTGCAGCGATGGCTGGTTCAGAGAGTTGCAGGAACACACCGTTCGCCTCTACAGGGAACATTAGAGCAACGCCAGGAATATCCGCAACTAAGCTGCTCAGCAGTTGTGCGCAGTGGTTGGCGTGGTGGGCGTGTTTGAGCCAAGCATTATTTTCCAGTAAGCCGACCCAAGGCGCCGAGAGGAAGCGCATTTTAGACGCCAGTTGCCCAGCTTGTTTACAGCGATAATCGAAGTCTTCGGCCAAGTCGGGGTTAAAAAACAAGATGGCCTCACCCACGGCCATGCCATTCTTGGTGCCGCCAAAACACAATACATCGACGCCCACTTTCCAAGTCAGGTCGGCGGGCGAGCAGCCCAGAAATGCGCAGGCGTTGGAGAACCGTGCGCCGTCCATGTGCAGACTCAGACCAAGCTCTTTGCAGGTGACGCTGATGGCGCAAATTTCATCTAGGGTGTAGACGCTGCCGACTTCGGTGGCCTGAGTCAGCGTCACGACACGGGGTTTGGGGTAATGGATATCTTGGCGCTTGAGCGCGATCTCGCGGATGCTCTCAGGGGTCAGCTTGCCGTTTTCAGTGCGTGCGGTGAGTAGTTTAGAACCGTTGGAGAAAAATTCTGGTGCGCCGCATTCATCCGTTTCAACATGGGCCGTTTCTGAGCAGATCACGCTATGGTAGCTTTGGCACAATGACGACAAGGCGAGGGAGTTGGCTGCCGTACCGTTAAAGGCAAAAAACACTTCGCAGTTGGTTTCAAACAGTTTGCGAAAATCGTTGGCCGCACGAAAGGTCCATTCATCATCGCCATACGCGCGCTGATGACCGTGGTTGGCTTGTTCCATGGCTGCCCACGCTTCTGGGCAAATCCCCGAATAGTTGTCGCTGGCGAATTGTTGACTGTTGTCTGTCATGGTCTCGTCCTGTCGTCGATTTAGGCACGTACTTTAGCAAGGCAGTCGAATGTACACGAGTACCGTTTGATGTATATCGGTTATCAAACATTTACAGTCAATCCGATTTTGGTGGGGTGGAATGACGATTCACTTTCAACTTATCTGGATTACGCACCACATACAGATTGCTGATCTGCCCTGTAGAGCTAAAGGCGAAGGTCAATGCCATATTCACCTGATCCTGTTGATCGGTGCAGATAAAACCCGCTCCGTCATGAATCGTATCGCCACGCCATGAGAGCTGCGACCAGTTGCTAAACAGCAAACGCTCAAAGAAACGCAGTACCGCTTCTTTGCCAGCCAGCATTGCCACCGCGGACACCTTACCGCCGCCATCGGCTTGCAACTGGATATCCTCAGTGAGCAGTTGTGACAGTTGCTCTAAATTGCCAGTCTGCACCGCATGTTGAAACGCCGCCAGCAAAGCCTGCTGGCGATGCGAGGGGAGGGTCGTGATCTGGCTTTTCTCATTTGAGATATGCTGCCGTGCACGTGTGATCAACTGCCTGCAATACACCGCCGATATCTCAAGGATACGGGCGATCTCGGCATACGGTTGATCAAAGATCTCATAGAGCAGGTAAGCCGCACGCTCTTTAGGCGACAGCCGCTCAAGCAACAACATAAAGGCCGTGGACAGTGTCTCATCCGATTCCTGCTCCGCCGATAAGTCGTCACTGATTAAATGGGAGCCATAGGCCGATTCATAAAACGGCTCAGGCAACCACGTTCCGATATACTCGGTACGGGATTTATGCGCAGCGCGCAGCAGGTCGATACTCTGTCGCGTACAGACCGTCGTGAGCCATGCTCGCGGGTTATCAAGCTGGTCGATTGCGGTCTCTGACCACTTGATAAAGACATCCTGCACCACATCCTCGGCATCGCTAAACGAGCCGAGTATGCGGTAAGACAGACCAAGCAAAAATGATCGGCTGTCTTCAAAGGTTTGAAGATGTTTTTCTGGATATATAGGTCTGGTTTGCATCAGTGCTGGGAGATTTGCAGTCGATTCCATAGATTAATCAATCCGATGGTGACCGTTAAAGCAGAGATTTGTTCTTCGCTAAAATATTTCACCAATTCCTGACGCAGCGGTTCTAAATTCGCTTGGGTATTCACGACAGTCAGTGCTTCGGTCCATGCAAAGGCGGCTTTTTCTTGCGCGCTAAAGTCATCGCAATGACGCCAAACAATCAAACGGTCCAAGCGCTCTTGCGTCTCGCCATCTGCTTTGGCTTCGCTGATATGCATTTTTACGCAAAAGGCGCAGCCATTGATTTGCGATGCACGCAGCACCACCAGATGGTGCAACTTGCGCTCGATCAGTTTTAAGCCGTCCAACTTAACGTGCGCTTGGTAGAGCGCTTGAATTACGGACGGGTGGTTTTTGAGGGGGTCAATGGATAGGGAGGTGGTCATGGTCTTGCTCCGTAAGTTAGCCCTTTTTGAAATGAAACAGGGGATACTAACTTGACGATTCAGGACGGGGAGTTGTGACAAAGAAAGGAATATTTCTTATGAAATATTTTTAACTTACTGTTTTATATAAAAATATAAACTCAGAAAATCCAATGCTAATCTTCAGGGAAACTAGAAACCGTCACCGTCGGGCGTTCCTTCACAATAAAATCAAAAACCTCTACCGATGTCACAATCAACAGATGCTCAAATCCCAAATGATTATGCAGCTCACCAGCATCCTCATAGAAATCATTTAAGAAATACGAATGTGTAGAGAAGAAAAAGTTACCGCCGCCGCAATCATCCGGCAACGCACTTAACGTTCTTTGTCGATAACTTTCCGATCCAACCCGATAGGAAATTGGGCGCGGTGCAAACTCAACCACCACGCGATCCGTGGGATTAAGGCGGCTCGATGGGGAGTTATAGATTTTTTTGAAGTAGAGCTTCAAGGCACCGACCTGATTAATCTCGATAGAGACATAATCAAGTTCAGGCAAATCCTTGCCGAGCGGGAACCACGTCGCATATTGCTCTTTCATGATCTCACCTGACAGGCTTAGATGAACTGCGAGCCTCTAAAGGTAACATCAAAATGATGACGGATGTCACCCCATCGGTATCGTCTTTACAAGCGAAAGTTCCACCATTCAGAATTCGATTTCACCATCGGCTGACTTCGTGACCGACATCCCCCTAAATCTGCGTAAATCCACCATCAGCCGTGAGCTCTACGCCATTCACATAGCGGGCATCGTGTGACGCCAAAAACAACGCCGCAATCGCGATATCATCAGGCTGCGCCACAAAGCCCAGCGGCACAGCACCTTCAGCATAATCGGTTAGCGCGGCGATTTGCGCATCATCCAGTTTCAAACCATTTTCCATGATCGGTGTGCGTGTAAATCCGGGGCTCAGTGCATTGACCCGAATCTTGCGTCCTTTGAGATCATTGGCCCATGTCCGTGCAAAGGAACGAACGGCAGCCTTAGAGGCGCTGTACAGACTTAAGTTTTCCATGCCTTTATTGGCGACAATGGATGCCGTCAACACGATAGAACTGCCATCTTTGAGTAAAGGCAGCAGCGTCTGAACCGTAAAAAAGACCCCTTTAACATTGATATCAAAGGTCTTCGCATAGTCATCGATGGTCGTCTCGCCCAGTGTATTTTTCTCCGCGATTCCCGCATTGGCAAATACGGCATCCAGATGATCCCCACGGTTTTCGATTTCGCGTTTGAGCTTTTGCAGATCGGCTAGGCTTGATACATCTGAGACGACTGCAACTGTATTGCTGCCGAGTTGAGCCGCCGCCGTATCAAGGCTCTTCGCTGATCTCCCGGTGATATAGACGCGTTTAGCGCCTTCGCTCAGCAATGCCTTGGCGATGGCAAAACCGATACCCGTGGAACCGCCAGTGACAAGGGCTACTTGATTTAAAAAACGATTGGACATGTCAGTACTCCTGATCGTGATGATGTGTGAGAGCGTCTGTGAAAAAAAGAGAGATGCACATACATCTCCCCTAGGATTCAGCGATTTACTTACTTATCAGAAATCAAAACGCCGCCTTTGGCCCAAGCGTCTTTGGCATACTCCGTGATCAAGACATCCACGCTCTCAGGTGGGCAAGCCAATGTCTCCACGGTGACGCGGGTGACTTCACGGACAAAATCACGTTTTTGATCCAAGGTACGACCCGGAAGCATTTCTAAATGTACGGTAGGCATGGCCTTTCTCCTCAAAGAACACCCCGAGATAGAGTGTTGATGGGACCAGTATTGATCAGTATCAAAACAAGATAAATGTGCTAGGATTTGGATGACTTTAAACCTATAGGTTTGGAATGATGGATAAACTGGCCAATATGGCGATGTTTGTGCGCGTGGTTGAACTGGGCAGCTTTAGTGCCGCCGCTGAAGCTTCAGAAGTCTCTGCCACCATGGTCGCCAAGCACATCCGCATGGCAGAGGAGCGTCTCGGTGCGCGTCTACTGCATCGCACCACCAGACGCCAGCATCTGACCGAGGTCGGCACGCTCTATTACGAGCGCTGTAAGCAAGTCTTGGCGGAAGTTGCGCTGGCAGAATCCAGCGCGTCCGAGCTACAGGCCACCCCGAGAGGCCAACTCCGCATCGTGGCTCCCGTCAGTTTTGGCTCTCACAGCCTCGTGCCCGTACTCACCGAATTCATGGCGCTCTATCCTGAGGTCACTGTTGATCTGACCTTGAGCAACGGTAAGCCTGATTTGATTCATGAAGGGCATGAGCTGGGGATAGTGATCGGCACGGTGGATGATCCTAACTTAGTTGCACGACCTTTATGCTCCTATCGGCGCGTACTGGCTGCATCGCCTGCCTATATCGAACACCATGGACAGCCCAAGCACCCTGAAGAGTTACAGCAGCATTCTTGCCTTGGCTTATCGTACTGGAGGCACCATGATTCTTGGCACCTGCAGGGGCCGCAAGGCGAGCGATTTAAGGTAGCGGTGCAGGGCAGATTTAAAGCCAATCAAGGCGATGCTTTGCGCATTGCCGCAATCGGCGGTGTGGGCATCGTGCTGCAACCAGAAACCTTGCTGACTGAGGATCTCCTCGTAGGTCGCCTCGTTCCAGTACTGCCAGATTGGTCGTATATCCCATCACCTGTGTCCTTGGTCTATGCGCAGGATCGACGACCCACGGCGAAGTTACGGCATATGATTGATTTTTTGATTGAGCGGTTTGGGCGGTGATCCAAAACCTCAGCGCCACATCCTCCCCAGCACCCCATCCCGATCAATAAAATGATGCTTCAACGCCGCCGCCACATGACCCAAAACTAAAAAGGCCAGCACCCAGACCAGTGTCGTATGCACCGATCCCATCAGCAGGCGCAATGACATATTCTTATCGACCAAGAGCGGCAGCGTCCCCAGCCCAAAGAAACTCACCGGATGACCTCCAGCAACACGATGCAGATAACCTGTGAGTGGCACAGCAAGCATCAGCACATAGAGCAAACCATGCATCACATCCGCCGCGATCACTTGCCAGCGGGCAACCGATGCAGGCAGGGCGGGTGGGCGATGCGTGATACGCCAAGACAAGCGCAGGATCACTAATATAAAGACCAAACTACCAAACGAGGCATGGTAAAACAGAATCTGATCCCGTGTCGGTGTCCCTTCGAAGTGCTCCATGGAGAGGCCGACGGCAAAGTTAATCACGATCAGCAGGGCAACCAGCCAATGCAGTAGGACCGCAACACGCGTATAGGAAGGAGAAGTGGATGAGGACATGAGGGGAGGACTCCGCGAGAGGATAAGGGTTCAAAACGGTCTATCCTTATAGACGAGCCCCAACCGCCTTTTATTCCCCATCACGCAGTGATTTTTGGATGATTCTGCTCATCGCTTCACGCGTTTAATGCACCCCCTGTTGCAACTGCGCAAAAGTCTTCAATTCGCTATCACTGACATCCGAGATCGCACACCAGCGCATACCGTCGCTCACCCAGTGCTGCGTATGAAAGCCCAGTTCGGCTTTGCAACTGGCATGAGACAGGCGATCTTCAGGGAAGACAAACAGATTGATCACGTGCTTGTCATGTCTAAAGATCAGCGCCGCAATATTTTGGCCCTCAATCATATCCAGCCGCCCACCAATCAGCGGAAAACCCTGTGCAGCCAGATCATGCACCGGCGGGGCGTAGTCGAGCTTACCGGTAAACCACGGTCTAACTGTATGCTGATCGGTCGAGAGCACATCCATCAGATGATCCGCCTGCAAGGAGCGCACATGGCTTGCGGTAAAGTCATTCTGGGTGGATGACGCTTGCCACAGTGGCACTGCCAGCACCGCCACCACGATACCCGCTGCAAACGCCGAACCAACAGGCAACGCCATACTGAACCAAGGGCGCTTGATTGGCTGTGGCGCATCCGCAGGCAATTGCGACTGGATCGATTCGAGCAATTCATCGGGTAACTGATAGCGAGTGGCCTGCGTCTTGATCAGCCGACTTAAGCGCTCATCTTGCTCTTCATGTGGAGTCATATCATTCACCTTGCTGCATGGATGTCAGCGTGGCACGCAGAATCTCACGTGCCCGCGATAACCGGGACATCACCGTACCCAGCGGCACATTTGTGATCTGGGCAATATCTTGATAACTCATCTCCTCAATCTCCCGCAGCACGATCACCTCGCGAAAAGCGGGGGCTAAGGCATTGATCGCCTGATCGATCTGCGTACTGCTGCATTGATCCAGCGCGATGCTTTCCGGCGTAATCGGTGATGGGTGCTGCTGATTCAGGTCATGCTGCACAGCCTCATCATCAATATCCAGCCACTGTGACTCGCGCTTGGTCTTGCGAAAGTGATCCATGCAGGCATTGCGCACAATCGACAAAAACCACGACTTGGGATTGTCACCGCGCAGCGTATGCAGAAAACGAAACGCCTGTATCGCCGCATTCTGCACTACGTCATGAGCCGAGAATTCATCGCGCAGCAGTCTACAGGCAAGGTTATAGCCTGCATCCAGATGGGGGAGGATCGTATGGTCGAAATGACGTCGTTTATCCATCATGGACTGTCAAACATCGTGGCATGGGATAATCTCATTTGAACACAAAAAAGCCCTAAAACACAGCCACGCTTACCGCTTGATCTTCACTACGATGACCAATCCGCAAGCGTGTTTAAGCGGTTCTATACGCTACTTTTGCACACCTCCAGTCGATGCCGTCACGATGATCTTGCCGACCATATGCGGGTGCAAGGTACAGAAGTAGGCATAGCTACCAGGCGTGGTAAAGGTATAGGAGTACTTATCATTGGTATCCAGTGCCGCCGAGCGAAACAGATGCGCATCGCCGCGATCTGCCACGGTATGCGGATCTTCATCGGTATTGGTCCATGTCACGGTGGTGCCAGCAGTGATGGTTAGGGTCGCAGGTACAAAGGCAAAATTCTTGATCGCCACTTGATTCGTCCCTGCATAGGCGGCGTTGGTTGCAAGCCATGCAGATATGGCAAAGAGTACGGCGTATACAGTCGATTTCATGATGGGCCTCCTTAAACCAACGTCGTATTAACCAGTGCCAAGGTATGCGAACCCTGCACGGTTTTAACATCGGTGATACCCAAGTAGCTACGGAGCTGATCGCTTGGCACTTTCATCGGACCCGGCGAAGGCGCAGCGCCCGGTGCGGGCTGCGGGTAGGCGGTACCGCGTGCGGTATGGAAGGTCATATTGCCTTCGACCTTTTGAATCACCTGATGGATATGACCATTTAAGATCGTGACCGAGCCATATTTGCGCAGCAGCGCCAAAGCCAAATGCCCATCCGCCGTACCCCAACCCCAAGGCTCGTAGATCGTCCACAGCGGAATATGAGCAAACACCACGATCGGCGTACTGGCGGATACCGCCTTTAAATCATCCGCCAGCCACTTGAGTTGTTCCTCACCCAGACTACTCATCTGACCCTGCTTGAAACTGAGCACATTCACCAGCGCAATAAAGTGCACGCCATGATCATCAAAGCTATACCAGCCCGCACCTAAAGTGCCTTTGCCGTAACGCTCAAGAAATAACTTGCCGCCGCCTTCATCCAGCGTATCGTGCTCGCCCGGCACATAATGCACCGTCGCAGGCAAGCCACTAAAAATCTGGGCAGCCGTATCAAACTCCTCGGCTTTGGAGAGATGGGTAATGTCCCCCGTATGCAAGATCAGTGAGGGCTTCAGCGGGAAGGCATTGATCTGATCTATTGCCAGTTGCAAGGTCTTGATCGGCTCGGGATTGGCTTCTTTGGTAAAGCCGATATGACTATCGCTGATCTGCACGAAATGAAAAGGACTGTTCAAGGCACCGACAGCTTTGACCTGAGCTGCATCATCCATGGCAAAGGCTTGCGGCACACCAGACACCATGGCCCACACCACACCGGTGCCTGCCCAAGCAGAACACTCGAGAAATCGTCGTCGGCTGATGTCGCGTGGCGCGCTGGTTGGATCATCGAGATCAGGGTGAGTCGGGTGCTGCGGGGGGATCGATTTTGAGGACATGGCAAACTCCGTGATCGTGCATGGGGAAGAACAGCGCGTGAAACTGCTACTCTTATCAAGACGTCAGAGGTTTGTGATTTATTCCCGATTTACGATAAAAAGATGAAAATTTTTCGTTCAGGTCGTGCTAGCTACCCCACATGCCTAAACTGATAGCGATACCGCGTCGGCGTCGGGATGCCATGGATTCTAAAGTGACGTCTTAGCGACTCGGTTGAGCCAAACCCCGCCAGCTCTGCCACCTGATCAATCGTCAACTGCGCTTTGGATTCGAGCAACTCCTTGGCAAAAGCAATCCGTTCCTGAATCAGCCACTCAATTGGCGTTAAACCAGTCGAATCTTTAAACTGGCGCTGGAGCGTGCGACTGCTGATATGCGCCTGACGCGCCATCGACTCGATGGTGTGGGGAAGGGCGAGATTCTCCTGCAACCAGTCCATCAATTTGGCAATGCCATTGATCTTGCTGACGGGCATCGGACGGGGGATAAACTGTGCTTGACCGCCATCACGATGCGGCGACATCACCAGCCGCTGCGCCACTTGATTGGACACCTTCGCGCCATAATCTTGCCGCACGATATGCAACAGCATATCCAGCCCCGCTGCCGAACCCGCCGAAGTAATCACCGAATCCTGATCGATATACAGTGCAGAGGCATCCACAATCAGATCAGGAAACTGCGCCGCTAAGGCTTCCGCATAGCGCCAATGCGTCGTCACCCTTTTACTCGTGAGAATCCCCGCATGCGCAAGGACAAACACCCCCGAACAGATCGAGCAAATCCGCACCCCGCGCAGGTGTGCAGCGCGCAGTGCATCGAGTAAATTTTGCGGCGGTACTTCGTTCGCATCGCGCCAACCGGGGATCACAATCGTATCGGCATCAAGCAGTACCTCAAGGCCATACGACGCCTGCACCTGTATCCCGCCCATCGCCCAGAGTGGCGAGGGCTCAATGCCACAAATCACATGACGATACCACTCGACCCCCAGTTCAGATCGATTGAGGGCAAAGACTTCAACAGCGCAGCCAAACTCAAAGGTGCAGAGTCGGTCATACGCAAGGATTGCGACGAGATGAGACATGGCGTGATCTTACCGAATGTTGTCATAAGCGTCTATTTTATTTCCCCCAGCAAACCGCCAAAATCCTCTCACACCCTATCGTTTGGATGAATGAGATGCTCGAACTGCGACCCAGTTGTGAACACTGTAATAAAGCACTACCCCCTGACGCAGTCGATGCTCGCATTTGCTCTTTTGAGTGCACCTTTTGCGCCCCTTGTGTCGATCTGGTCTTGGGTAATGTCTGCCCGAATTGTGGCGGTGGCTTTGTGTCTAGACCGATACGACCCCAGCACAATTGGCGTAATGGCAATAACTTGGCGCACTATCCGGCAACGACCGCAGTCACCTATAAACCTGTGGATGCCACAGCCCATGCCGCATTTGCCGCATCGCTTAAAGACATCAACCCCGCAGTTCGCTAAGCATTCACTGAAATCTTAAAAAAGGAGCCCATCATGCCTTCAACCGTCAGCCTAATCCCAGCCGCCCCAAGCGATGCGGCGCTTGCTCATTTTGAAGCCGCCTTTGGCTTTGAGACTGACTGTTGGGATGTGCATCATGCCCTGACCACTGACACACAAGACTTTGTCCTGTTGGATGTCCGTAGTCATGAGCTCTACAACCAAGGCCATCTGCCGCAAGCGATCAGCCTGCCACACGGCAAGATCATCGCTGCTAAGATGGCGCAATGGCCACGCGAGACTCTATTTGTCGTTTACTGTGCCGGACCGCATTGCAACGGTGCCCATCGCGGCGCACTACGTCTTGCGCGATTGGGTTATCCGGTCAAGATGATGATCGGTGGGGTGACGGGGTGGATTGATGAGGGGTTTGAGTTGGTGAGGGGGGAGGTGATGATGGTGTAACCATCACAGCCCCTTCTTCTTATCCCGTCTGGCCTGCTTACACCAGTCTTTATCCAGTGGATAGTAGCGTCCGCGCTGTACATCGGCGAGTAGTGGGGGATACTTCTTGGTCGGTGCTTGATAGCGATAAGCAGGGATCGAGTTGAGTTCCTGATCGGCATCACTCAGTGTAAAGTTCTGATCCGGTGAAAAATTCGCAAAGTCACGGCAAACCCCAATCAGCACCTGCTGAATGTTTTTGTGTGCCAGCGCATCTCTTTTTAAGAAAGCCGAATGAATCGCTATATCTGCGGCGCCCGGTGCTGGCGGTGCGGAAATAATCACATCTGCATTTTCAGTCGGTGGCGGCAGTTTGCTATTGACCCCTGACCCTGCGCATCCCGCTAGGCTTCCAAGGAGTAGGGTACTGATCAGCAGGAGAGGCAGGTTGTTTTTCATCGTGGTGGCGTGTCCGAACTTAAAGTGATTGATCATTGGAACCTTAACCAGTTAGACATTCGATCTGCCTATAGACATCCAAGTTGAGAAGATTCACAAAAGCTACATCACTGAATTTGACTTGATTCACCATTCCTGCAAGTGGCTCGGGTAGAGTATTCCATTGAATCGGATTGGTTGGTGCCGCCGCTAACTCGTAAGCACTGTTTAATTCAGAGATTGTCTTATGAATATCACTCCAATCATACACATAGAAGCCGCGAGTTGCGAGCTCAATAAAGCTGTCTGGACGCGGCACTTGAACAAAAAGTTTAGCTTCTGAAACCTGAGGTAATTGAAAGATTGCTTGTTCGATTAGCTCGATACCTTGGAGTTCAGGGGTGAAAGCATTTATTGGGATTGGCCCCGATCCAGCTGTGATAAATGCAGCGATATATCCATCACGATCTGAAGCAATCCAAACACAGTCGTAATCTGCGGGGTATTCATATTCAGACATATTAATTTTTCCATGTTTATTTAAAAAGCAGTAATTTTTAACTATTTGGTCTATATGGAGAAGAAGTAATATATATTCTTAAATGTTTTTTACAGCCTCTAGTTCAGTAGCCCAATGCCTTAGCAATCGTTTCTGCTATTAAATAGTAGCTTAAAAAGCTGGAGAATTTTAGTTTATCTTAATTAATAATCAATTCAAGGACATGATTATGCGCTTTTTTCTTATTGCATTGTCGACATTGGTAACTACGATATTATCCCAATATGCTTTTGCAATTGGTGCCGATTCTTCATATGCACAGACTGCCGTTGATCAAAAAATTTCTTCGACGTCACCCATTTCAATACTAAGTTCGACCGTAACAGTGACTCAGCCTGGCTATGTCTACCTTCAATCGGATGGTCGTGCATTTCCAAATGGCAATGCAATTGCAAATCTTTACATCACCTCCAATGGGACAAAGGTTTCTAACGGCAGTGTCATTGATTGGTCTATATCAACCAACTCCCAACAGCATGCTTTTAATACTATTGGCTCAGTTTATATAAGCACAGCAGGTACCTATACCTTTAACCTTGTTGCCTCGTCGATTAATGGTGCTCCTTTTTATGTAGGCGCTGGTAGCAATCTAGCCGTAGTCACAAGACCTGCTACCAATGTTCAAACTGCAACCTTAGGATCGGACAGTGCCACACTCAGTTTTAATACCGCAGGCATTAAAAAGGGTACACCACTCCCAAATCAGTCCCTAGTTTCTATTGCTATTCCGCAATCAGTTGCCAATACCCCCGTAATCGCATTGGCATCAGGTCGTATCTATGATGGAGCAACATATGGCGATCCATTAACCTCCATCTATGTTAATAACGGTGAGTCGGCTAATAATGTTGCTTCGTGGTCAGATAACGACATGTGGAAAGGGGCTGAGAATCAAGCTCCATTTTTTAATCATGCTTATTTAATGTCACCAGCATCAGGAACCACAGTTTCTTGGAATGCTTCTGCATTGCCTTATTGTGAAGATATCGCTGGTACCTGCCCGATTTCCCCAAACAATGTCAGTTATAAAGTAGGCGGTGATTCGACTCTCGCAGTACTCTCAGGTGGAATGTCTGTGGTCGGTGCATACGCGACGACGGGAGACTCTAATAATAGAACCAATTATATAAATATTGGTGATGGAACTGCCGCACCAGTGTCCCTCCTAACCACAACGATAAATATTCCTTCAAATCATAATGGGATTGTTTTCTTCACAGGTAAAACCCGTGTCCAAGGAGATCCGGCCGATGCGGGGGGAACCGTATCATTATGGCTACAGATCGACGGCGTGCAATATGGCAATACGGCTATTCAACAGCTTAAATCTCCAGATAGTGTCAGTACACGTACGATCGGCGTGAATTATTTGTCGTTGGGTCACCGCTTATCACCTGGAGCGCATACGGTTGTTCTAATGGGTCAGGCAGTTGGTAGCTTTAAGCATTTATCTCTGACACAGGATTTGCCTTTGATCTGGTTTGATTAATAGCGTAGAAAAGTACTTTTTGATACCCGACCATATTCCTATGAATACAGCAAAGATCGTTTTGATAAACGATCTTTGCTTAAGTTAGCTACTTTTTAACCATGCGCCCCAATCAGTACAATCCTATCTGAATCCATCAGTGATGCTCTTATGTAGCATTGTCCTCAAAATCGGTTAACCCTCTGGCATATTTATTGCTGATTTCAATAGAAGAATCAGTGATAAGAGGGTGCCATGTCCAGTCCGCACGAGATCCAAGCCGAACCATACCCTCTGGCGTTTGATCCTAAGCGCATCGCTTTGGTGATCATCGACATGCAGCGCGACTTTTTGGAGTTGGGCGGCTTCGGTGCAATGTTGGGTAATGACGTTTCACTGCTGCGTTCTGCAATCATCCCTTGCCAAAATCTCCTGCAAGCCGCCCGCGCTGCCGGACTCTTTATTATTCATACCCGCGAAGGCCATCGTCCTGACCTGAGCGATGCACCGCCGGCCAAGCTAACCCGAGGTAAAGGCACCGAGCGTATCGGGAATATCGGTCCCATGGGGCGCATCCTGATTCGCGGCGAGGCCGGGCACGACATCATTCCCGATCTGGCACCGATCAGCGGTGAGCCTGTACTCGACAAACCGGGCAAAGGTGCGTTCTACCAGACCGATCTCGAACTTCTCTTAAAAAACAAAAACATATCCACACTCATTGTTTGCGGGGTGACCACCGAAGTCTGCGTCCATACCACAGTGCGCGAAGCCAATGACCGTGGCTTTGAGTGCGTCGTGCCTGCGGACTGCACGGCATCTTATTTTCCAGAGTTTCATGAAGTTGCGTTACGCATGATCGCGGCACAGGGGGGGATATTTGGCTGGGTTTCTGACTCAAATGCCATTATCCACGCACTTCAAACGCCATAAAACTCGACGGTTTGATGTGCTTTTAAACACGGAGTCATTCATTCTATAAGAGAGAAAACGATGCAAACCACACACAAACCTGTCCTCTGGGCAGTGGGGGATTGGAACGCCTTTTTTGGCTTTGGCACCAATATCCTGGTCAACATGCTGACCCTCACCGCACTCTTAAAATATGTCTTAAAGCTGCCTGATGCCTTGACCTTCGGGCGCATCCTCCCTGCTGCAGGGTTCATGCTCTTTCTCTCCACCATGTACTACGCTTGGATGGCCTACCAACTCGCCAAGAAAACTGGGCGCAACGATGTCTGCGCCTTGCCGTCAGGCATCAGCGTGCCGCACATGTTTGTGGTGGTGTTTGTGATCATGTTGCCGATCGGGGCAGCCAGTGGTGATCCGGTCAAAGGCTGGGAGGCGGGCCTTGCGTGGGTGTTTGTGCAGAGCTTTGTGCTGATGATCGGCGGTTTTATCGCACCATTTATACGCAGGGTGACACCGCGTGTGGCGCTATTGGGTGCGCTGGCTGGCGTGTCGATTGCCTATATCTCTCTGCGCCCTGCTTTAGACATGTTTATGGACCCGATCGTCGGGGTAGTGTGCTTCGCGATTCTGCTGGCAAACTGGTTTGGCGGCGTGCGCTACTTTAAGGGCATGCCCGCTGGTCTGGTGGCAATCATTGTCGGCTCCGTGATTGCATGGGGCAGCCTTGCCATGGGCTTTCATATCGGCGGTATGAGTCTAAGTCACCTCGGAGACTCCTTTGCAAGTTTTGGCTTCTCGATTCCGATCCCTGCTTTGGGTCATGTCTTTAATGGCTTTGACTACTTGGCTGTGATTCTGGTCACCGCGATTCCCTTCGGGATCTATGACCTTGTAGAAGCGATGGATAATGTTGAAAGTGCCGAGGCAGGTGGCGACCACTATCCGACCACGCGGGTGCTGACTGCGGATGGCATAGTCAGTCTCATTGGCTGCTGCTTGGGCAATCCCTTTATCAATGCCGTCTATATCGGACATCCGGGCTGGAAGGCGATGGGTGGGCGCATTGGTTACTCCGCTGCAACAGGGGTGATGATTCTGATCTTGTCCTGTTTTGGCATTCTGGCGTTCATGATGGCGATCATCCCCATCGTCGCGATATCGCCGATCTTGCTCTATATCGGACTGCTGATCGGTGCGCAGGCCTTTCAGGAGACGCCGCGTGTGCATGCGCCTGCGGTGATCGTCGCCTTGATTCCGCAAGTGGCGGGCTGGGGCAAGCTGCAAATTGATAATGCCTTGGGCGCCGCAGGCACCAATGCCGCCGCCGTGGGCATGGATAAACTCGCCAATACCGGGGTCATCTATCAGGGGTTGGATATCCTTGGCAGCGGTGCGATTTTGGTCAGTTTGATTCTTGCCGCGATTACCGCTTGCATCATCGATAAAGCTTTTCATAAAGCCTCGGCATTTGCGTTCGCTGGTGCGGTGCTGACCTTCTTTGGTTTTATGCATAGCCAAGCCATTGGGGTGATGAAATCGCCTGAAGTGGTTATTGCATATCTTATCGTCACCATCTTTTTGTTCCTCTGCCATAAAAATGCAGGATTGCTGGCCAAGAGCCCTGTGGCATCAGTGGATGGTTAAGTTAAAAAATAATAGTTATCTTTTGAAGGAGTTCACATGACTCGGTATATCGAATCCTCGCCCTATGCATGGCCGTACAATGGCGACCTGCGTCCGAATAATACAGCCTTGATCATCATCGACATGCAGATCGATTTCTGTGGTGTCGGCGGCTATGTTGACAAGATGGGCTATGACTTAAGCCTGACCCGTGCACCGATAGAGCCGATTAAAGCGCTGCTGGAGGTGCTGCGCGCGCAAGGCTTCTTAATCATCCATACCCGTGAAGGGCATCGTCCTGACCTCACGGATCTCCCCGCCAATAAACGCTGGCGGTCGCGGCAGATGGGCGCTGGCATTGGTGATCCCGGTCCCTGCGGCAAGATCCTGATTCGCGGTGAAGTTGGCTGGGATATCATCGATGAACTCAAACCGCTGGACGGCGAACCGATCATCGATAAACCGGGCAAAGGTTCATTTTGCGCCACCGACCTTGAGTTGATCCTACGCACCAAAGGCATTGAAAACATCATCCTGACCGGCATCACCACCGACGTCTGCGTACATACCACCATGCGCGAAGGCAATGACCGCGGCTTTGAGTGCGTGCTGCTGGAAGACTGCTGCGGCGCGACCGACCACCAGAATCATCTGGCGGCGCTGAGCATGATCAAGATGCAGGGCGGGGTATTCGGCGCGGTTTCAAACTCAACCGCCTTGATCAAGGCACTGACCACATGAACCAGATCATTCAATTACAAGGGCTGTTTGATATCCTGAGCACCCAGCATCAATTGCAGTGGCAACCGTTTCACGACGGGATTGATTGCTATCCCATCTATGAGGCGGTCAACCAAGGATCAGCCGCCATGCTGCTGCGCTATCAAGCCGGAGCCCGTGCACCCAAACATCGCCATGCGGGCTATGAGCATATTTTGGTGCTTTCGGGCAGCCAAACCGATGATGTCGGTCATCATCCCACCGGCACTCTGCTGATCCATCCGCCCGGAACCGATCACAATGTCCACAGTGTCGATGGCTGTATCGTATTGGCGATCTGGGAAAAGAAGGTCGAGTTTCTTTAGCAAAAAAAGCCTGCTCCTTGCCATCGAGCGCACTCGCAACAGGGGATGCGGTAACCACTGTAGCATTGGATATGGGTTATCAAAGCGTCAGTGCCTTTATCGCCATGTTCCGTCGTTATTTAGGTACCACGGCTAAGGCGTGGCTTGGGTAGTAGGAATCGGTTGCTTAACGCTTAAGAATGTTTTAGGCAAAAAAAAGCCGTTTGACTGCACCGATGTTCGGGTGAGGGCAAACGGCCTTTTTTGGGGTTATTGCGCTGTGATCGTGTAAAGAGGTGTGGAGGTATTGGTCAAATTATCAAAAGAAATGACAGTCACTTGATCTCCAACATGCAACGGCAAAGGTGCAGGAGGGAAGGGGAATGTGATTGGTGGTGGGACTGGCAATGAGGTTATCGGGTTTGATATATATGTTGTCGCAGGATAAAAACTGGTTGGACTGGATTGTAATGAACTAAATATCTCGGTAGTCCCAATACGTAGAACAACTAATGGATAAGCCGCACAAGAGACAGGATCGACCACAGCCCATTGGGTTGAGTCAATTGAGTCACTGGAATAAAGCGCATTCCATTGAGCAGATGAAATACTCATTGGCGTGGTTGGGTCGCAAGTAATGACAAATGTAGGCTTGGCAGCAGGCGCAACTGACGTCATTGATTGAGTTGCTGTCTTGCCTTTAAAACTCGCTGTCAAAGTTACTGTACCAACACCATTTACCGTGAGTTTTCCGGTGGTATCCACCGTTACAATGGAACTATCCGAGGAACTCCAAATTGCATTTTGTACAGGGTAAGAGTTGCCATCTGAGTAAGTCGCCGTAACAAAGGTAGACGCTACATAATGCAAGGGATAGGGATGGCTATTGGATGGACTATTAATCACTATCGATGATAGGGTCGCAGAGTTAATGGTGATAGACCCTGATCCCGACACGCCGGCAAGCGTTGCCGTGATTGTAGCTTTACCAATGGCGAGACTTGTAACGATACCTGTTGATGCTACAGTTGCAACAGTAATGTCCGAAGAGGACCAGATTGGATTGATCTCTTGTACGCTGCCGTCGCTAAATTGTCCTTGCGCAACAGCTCGCGCTGAGAGTCCAACTGGGAACGTCGAAGACGTTGGGAATACTAGGGGTTGTCCGATTACTATTGGTGCTGATGCTAATGGAGGTATGACTTTTATAGAAATAAGCTTCGCCGTCGTCACCGTCAGCGTTGCACCGCCTGTGATTCCGCCATAGGTCGCGACAATCGTTGAGCTTCCTGCTTTAAGCGTTTTAACCAGTCCATTCGCATCGACAGTTGCGGCGGTTGTATTCGTCGAACTCCAGATGGGCGTGGCAATTGCTTGTGTCGTCCCATCTGAGTAAACACCAGTCGCCGTCAATTGCTGTGTGAGTCCCGCTGCAATACTTGGGGAGGCAGGGGTGACATTGATCTTTTGCAAAGTTGCCGTAGTCACGGTCAATGCCGCACTGCCGCTAATCCCACTTAAAGTCGCGGTCAGTGTCGCGCTCCCTGCTTTGATAGAGGTCACAAGGCCAGTGGTATTTACTGTAGCTGTAGTGGTATCTGATGAGCTCCACGCTGGTGTGGCAATCGCTTGCGATGTGCCGTCGGAGTAGTTCCCCGTAGCCGTAAACTGTTGAGTCAGTCCTGCCGCCACACTGGATGAGGCTGGCGTCACCGTAATCGACTGGAGTTTCGCCGTGGTCACCGTGAGCGTCGTACTTCCGCTGATGCCATTGAAACTTGCAGTCAGAGTTGCCGTACCCGCTTTACGCGAGGTGACCAGACCCTTACCGTCAATGGTTGCGACCGTCTGATCGGATGATGTCCATGTTGGCGAAGCGATAGCTTGCGAGGTGCCGTCCGAGTAATTACCCGTTGCGCTGAATTGCTGCGTCAGACCCGCAGCCACACTGGCTGAAGTCGGGGTCACGGTCACGGATTGCAGCGTTGCTGTCACTACTCCGCCATCACCACCCCCGCCGCCACATGCGGCAAGGATGAAACTCATAAAAAGAATTAAAATACTTTGAATTGTATATTTTGTTGTAAGAGGGTGGAGCGAGGTTGCGTTCAAGAAAATTTCTGCACTTATCTGTGGCTAAAAGATCAGCAGAGCTTATCATCCAAATGGTCAATAAACAAAAAGATTCAGATGAATTTAGAGTGAAAAAGAGGTAGAAAAATGACCTCATCTGAGTATTTGATCTAGGTGATAAGTACTTATGTGTATAATTCAAAAAAGAGTTACTTCTATAGATTCGACTTTATCAGATATCGTCAATGGATTCACACCCTCCCTATAATTGCTAATAGGTGTTTAACATTTTTTTTGGGGGGAGTTTCTGCAATATGGACTCTTTAGGGGCGAGAAAACTAAGCTTAGATAAGGTGCAGGGTGCTTTTATAATAAAAGCAGCCCTTGGGGGATATATTTTGGGGAACGTAATAAAATCTTAGACTCTGAACTGGAGCTATAGAATATAATTGAACTTAACATGATGAATTAAATGTATTTTTATGCTTTGTTTCTTATTCATAATCGGGATAATACATCCCGTAATCGCCAGTGATTATTCGTTGAATAACTGCAAAAGGGGGATAAACAGAACCTAATTCGGCTTTCCGGTTACTCCCCTCAAGTTTTCCGACATAAGTAAATTGCTCATCATTCGCACGCCAAATATACCAATCATTCGATATTTTTTTTACTGGCTCCTCTGGTTTTCTCGAGCTGTCTTTTGCGCCTCTAAATAATAAATCAAGAGTACCAACATCATTACTTTTTCCTGCCTTGGTCCATAAGCCCATTTTTATTCCTGCGGACGTAGTGGTATGGCAATAAAAATCAACATCACCCTTTACCACTTCCTCTAGATCGGGCTTATCCTCAATCTGGTAAGTCTGCTTAAATACACGAATGACATCGCTATTTAACTGCATAAGGTCGCTGATGATATATTGCAAATATTTCTTACGACCATCACCTAAGGAGACTTCAAAAATATCGCCAATTTTGGTCACAACTCTTGCCATTATGGAACAACTCCCATGATATCCCACTTCGTAGGACTGATTGAATTAATTCTATTCAATAGTAGCCCACCGTTTCTTTGTAAGCCGTATAGATTAATCAAATTTTGCTCCTGCACTCTTGCAGCACTTCTGCTTAATCCTTCTGCACCATCGATGATCTCATACCTTAGAAACTCTTTCCCAGTACCAATGGAATCAGCATGCTCAGCAAATCGTACAGAAGGATTTCGACCAGTTATTCCAATGTATCTTATGATACCCTCGGCATCAAGTCCTTGATAAACAGAATAGCCCCCCCTTGAAAAAATGTTAGAGAACCCACTGAAGTTGAACTCCTTTGATGCAGTAAATGTAACCGTCTCGATCCCATCTATAACACTGAACGCCATGTCTCTGGCGACTCCACCAAAGCCTGCCACCCAAAACTCAGGATAAACAGCTTCAATAGATTCAGATCCATAAGGAGAATAAGAATCAACTACACCATTATTTGAACCAGTAAATCCACTCCAACAGGTATTATTGATATTGAGGCTACCATGATAACTATCAGGATTCATTGAATACACCTGAGTATTCAGATCCTCTCCAAGCCAATGCCTTCCTCCATCTTCGTACAACCCTGTCGGATCAACACTATTAACAGGATTATTCCCCGCATAAGCATACGGGTTAAGCCCTGAATCTAGTCCCGTAGGATCAGGTTCCATATACCGACCCAGTTCAGGGTTGTAGTAGCGATTATGGTTGTAGTACAGACCCGTAGCTTCATCATAGTACTGACCGGGGAAGCGCAGATTGATCTGTGCACCTGATTCAATCGGCTTCACTGCACCAAAAGCATCAGGGTCCCATGCCCAGACTACTTGTTGAGTCGCAGCATCAATTCCACGGCGTGGTTTATTCTGATGATCAGTGACAATATAAACAATACGTCCACCCGGATAGACAGCCGCAATAGGCTTGTCTCCCATCCAGATGTATTCAACAATCATCGCACCTGCTGAATTGTATTCTCCAATCAAATGACTGCTTTCATCATAGGCATATTGACGATCAATATATGAACCACCACGGAAGGTACGTTCATTCTTATGGTTGTAGTCCATATACATGCCGATGTATTTGGTGCTACCCGGCACACCTGATTCACTGCGACGACGACCTGCATGATCATAGGCTGAAGTTCCCGTATAGCTGGAAACTAACTCGCCCGTTGGCGTGTAACCAAAAGCCTGAGCACCGCCATTCTTGGTCCACGAATTCATGTGGTTGGCAGTATATTGATAATCTTGGGAGGCATAACTAAGGCCCCAATTACCAGTAGATCGAAGTGATTTACGATTGCCATTTTGATCATAAGTATAGGTAAGTGAACGCCCATCATTTGTGCTTTCGGACTGCAATTGTGAGTTATTGTCGTAACTATAAGTAGTTGTACTGGCACCAGCGATGCTTTGACTGGTAATACGACCATCAAGATCAAATCCATAATTGAGTTTGAGTGAAATTTGGCTACCTGCAAGGGTACTGGAGATTTGAGAGACTTCACCTGCATCATCCAGCCATTGTTGCCATGTCCCGCCTTTACCCCAATAGAAGTAACTTAGTCTGCTTGCTCCGTCATAACCAATATTCTTGATAACATAGGTATTATTGAGCTGGATATTATCTAACATCCCACTATTGGCGTTGTAGTTATAACTAACCACATTACCGGCAGGTGTTGTCAGACTATTAAGTTTCCCAGCATTGGTATAAGCATAACTAGTCGTCAGTGTTGAGTTTGGATAGCCCCATGTTGGAGGCGTATTGTTATGCTGGGCTTTGCTAGTGATACGATGGAAGATGTCATAGCTATATGTTGTATTGACACCATATGCCGTTTGCGATGTTACAGAGTCAAGATTGCCATAAGCACTTTGATCATAGCTGTAGGCATCATTAACCAGTAACTTCACATCAGGAACTGAAATTGAAGTACAACTTGTTAATGGAGAACGACCAATCTGATCTATAGTGCCAAATTTACATTGACGATCTCCATGATGCTGTTCAACTTCATTGTTATCCAGATCATGATAATGATCCTTTTCTCCAAAATCAGGGTTTTGTTCAACGGCTAGAACATTCTGATTCTTGAAGTAGCGTGTGGATCCTGCACTATTGGCGGCATTCTCAGTGATATTGTTATTAACATTATCAAAGCCTTTGGTATCAACATTGCCATTACCATCAGTATGTGACGTAACGTTATTGAAAAGATCGTAGGCCCAATGCTCGTGGATGTTTAAAGAAGTCCACGTCTCTATAACATTGCCATTACCATCATAGACAAATGCTTTCCAATTTCTATCCCCTAGACTACCTTGAAGTACTGTATAGATGCGTCCTGCACTGTCCAGTCTATTCTGAGTCATTGCGAACATCGTGCCATTTGATGATGCTTGCTGACTAGTATTAATTGTATTATTTGGAAAGTAGCTATATTTCTCTTGATTTCCATTCGGGAATACGTTGCTGGATAATCGTCCAACTGAGTCATAGCTATAGGATGTCGTTTTGCCATCAGCATCTGTAGAAGTTGCTAACCTCCCTAATGAATCATAGGTATTACTAACTACTTGAGCTGTTGCTGCATTACCAAAAGATTTTCTTAAGATACGATAACCACTGTCATAAGTGATCATCGACGTATTGCCATCAGGATAGTTAATCGAAGTCGGTAATCCTGCGCTGTTGGGGTTGTTATAATGGGTGTCACGACTAACACCGGACACATGTTGCGATTTCGCTATAAGGTTGCCGTAGTTATCATAACCATACCAAATCTGGTCATCGGCCGCTGTTCCCCGAGGGTTTACAACATGCCCGAGCAATCCATAACTAGGCTGGCTTGCATCTTCAAAGTAATCATAGCTCCACGTCTGAGATGCAACACTACCAGCTTGTGTATAAGTCTTCACTTGTTGTACAACTTGCCCACGTGAATTCAATGAGTTTGTGACGGTCTGATAAGGTCCTTGAATTACTGTAGGCGTGGTATACGGGTTGAAAATATTCGTATTCAAATTGCCATAGGTATAAGTTGTTGTTCTGCTGAAATTAGTTCCAGCAGCCTGAATGGTCTGAGCTAAGCGACTATAGATATCATAGCCATAACTTGTCTGTACATTATTCCCATCCGTCGTACTCAAAATCAAACCATCGGGACTATCGAAATATGCAGCAGAAATCGGTTTACCACCTGAAAAAAGGCACGGGTATCCCGAAACACTGAGGGACATGTGATAGATATCGGGATAACTGACATTGATAGTCGAGGTGGCATTCTGACTACCATCAGGTGAGAACGTGGTCGTAATCGTACTACTTGTGGCCGAATTGTCGTTATATTTAGTGGTCATATCCATGGCACTCGGGCCAGATGGATCGCCAAGATAAGACTCTATGGTCGTTTGAGCATCGGTAAATGTCCTTGATGTCTTATCGTAGGTATAACTTGGATGAGTTACATTCCATGTTTGAGCAACCTGATTCAATCCATTGACGACGGTGTGCAAAACTGGAATATAAAAATCAGTAACGGGTGCTGTGCTATATACGGCAGATGAGTAAGTCCCTAATGATAATGTGTTTGTGTAGCTATAGCTTTCTTTTTGACTCGTTCTCGCATTGGTAATTTGGGTTAAAATATAATTACGGACCAATTGGTGACCTGATGTATAGGTGTCAGCTGGTGCATAAGTAAAATCAGTTTGTTGGCTGTCACCCAGTTGACCACTCGTGTATTTCACCGAGCTTACAGGCTGTTGTAAAGGCATTGCTGGTGTAGTGCCGTTAATTGGGAAATTTTGCTGGGCATGGGTAAGTGTCAGCACATTATTGCGGTTGTCTGAGACCGAGGTCAGATTCAAGTTACTGTCATAACTCAGCGTGAGTTTATGTCCATTTGGATATTGAATATTAGTAATTCTAAAAACTGTCCCGCTGCCACTTGCTATCGCTGCTGTTGCTGTATAGACCACTCCATAGCGCGTTACTGTTATGGAGCCGGTTGAGAGCTGGAGATCCATTTCTCTATAACCGTTTGGACCACGATTCTCTCCACGTTGACGAGCTATGCTTGAACTTGAGGCATCCGTCGCAAGACCTATGCGATACAGCGTCGATGTATTTGCATATGTGACTCCATCAGGCAAAACTTTAATATTATCAGGTAGAATCCTGAAATAGTACTTTTGATCATCGCCTGGAAGTTTAATGGTATAAACCGTCGATGGTACGGATTCATTACCAATGAAATATGATGAGCTGGATGATGCAATATAGTTGGTATAGTTGTCGCTCCAATTGGCGAAGGTACTGAGCGAATTATAGTAATCTCGACTTGCGGAACTGTTGGTTCTCACATGGGCACGATACTGAATGCCGTATGGTAAAGCACCTGAGATGATTTGCTTACCGTAAGTTACATCCCCTGATAGTTGCGAATAGCCTGTAGTACATGACTTAATGCCGGGACTTTCAGCTGCTGCAAAATTCTGTGACACTGAATCGACTGCATCTGCATATGCAACTTGCTGAGTACAGAGGATTAGGATTAATAACGCAAACAGTGAAATCAGGTTTTGCCACAGAGATTCGCTACGATTCGGGATGAGTTCCATATTTAGTCCAAGCATATAAATTGATTTTTTATATAAAATGATAGTAATTAAATGAAATAATGAGAATTAAATTTCTAAGAGGGGCTTTTATGCTGCGCTTTGATCGCGCGAAGTTCTGCTCGCAGTTCATCCAACTCTGGATTGTTGCTTAAATCAGCGTCTGAATTTAATAGGTTCTGCGTCATTGCGTTTTTTGAGTTGATACAATCGGTACGGAGGTAATATTTAGCGGGATTGGTATCACATGCTTGACTCACATCTTTGCCTAGATTGGCATGCGACTGATACCATTTCACACCGCGATCTTTTGCCGAATCAGGGACGTTGTCCGCATGGTCGAGGACTTTATTGATTGGATCACGATTACAAGCGGTTAGGCATGTACTGAGCAATAAAATATTGATTACCGTAATCAACCTCGAAGGAAAAAGACTCTGGCTGCCTTCACAACTTCTCATATTCCGATGTACAACCATACAAACCCCGAAGCACATATAAAAAAATCAGCTAAAAATTTGAGCTGATATTTACAATATTGAGTTAAAATTTCTTTATTTAAAGATAACAATGTTACAACAAAAAGCAACCAAAAAAATGCTTTTAGTTACATTTTACTTTCTGGTTAGAAAATTAATCATTCGATTTTTATATAATTTTTATTGATAGCTTTTTTTATTGTAAGAGAAATAAAAGTCGCTGAACATGACTCATTATTTTAATAAAATATAAATAATGAGTATTCTATTTCTCTAAAGGTATTTGACCATATTGACTCATTACTAGCCTAGCTAAAATCCTATAGTCACTCTTCTTGAGTTGGTGCTCATATGCCTTGCGATAAATTATTGATGCTGTAAAGACACAAGGCAAACTGATTTGTGCATTTAGAGCATAAGGGTATGGCAGGGGATAGCGTCAATATCTGCCCAATTATCACAATCCCATATGACGTTATCATTAAGAATTATTCTCATTAACACAACAATAAACAAATGGTCCAACACGGCTACAACTCCCTACACGACGCTCATATTGTAATGAGCGATAAATCCATAGGATGAATTAACCCCCTGTTTTATCATCCTTGGAGCATTAGCCCTATGTCAGCCATCACCGGAAATACGCCCGTCACCAAAGATCCTGTCGCTAACCAAATTCCGGCGCAAAAGCCGGCACAAAGCGCCAGCCAAGATCAATTCACCTTTAACACGCCAACCATTGCTGATTCTTCAATGAAGCGCAGCATTTGAATCTAGTGCAACTCAAATAATCAAAACCCGCACAATGCGGGTTTTTTTAGGCCTGTAATTTGAGACCAGATGATTATCGGGTCTGATGTGCCATTGGTTTAAACAAAGGCGATTTAAAAGGCTGAGCAAGGATTGAGGTGGGCTGTGGATGAGGAATCGGCTCAATCAAAATTTCATGCCCCGCCATATCATAAAAAATACAGCGCAAATGGGTCACATCGATGCGCCAGTATTTGACTCCGGCACTTGCGACCTCATGGCAGAAGGTCAGAAAGTTGATGCTGCCGAGCTGATGCAGACTGATTGTACGGCGTAGGGCATGGGCATCACCTTTGGACGCAATGCCAATGGTGGGATACTTCTTAGGGGATTCCAGTCGCTCACGACTGGTGGAGTAATACTCGGAGTGACCATCACAGGCAAAGACGTCGTAATACGCCATACCGAGGGTTTTTAAATCCTGCACATATTGGGGAAAGTTTGATCCCAATTTGACGCTGGCATGAATCTGGGAAATATGATCGATGGTAAACATGATGTTCTCGGCAGGCAAAAATGAGCATTACAAATGGATCGTGTCAACACTCCCCCTTGCCTGAAGGGGGAGCATGTTTTTAGCTAGCGGTAGGCGGTGTATCGGCTTTGTGGTGATGATGCTTATGCGGCTTTGCGGTGTCCGAAGACGGCGCACTGGTTGAATCGGTGGGTGGTGGGCTAGGGCTGTCTGTTGGCGCAGGACCAGTATCGGTTGAGGTCGGCATAGGGGCTGGATCATCGGCAAACGCGTTCAATGAAAAACCCAGCAAAGCCACCAGTAGTAATCGTTTCATCATCGCTCCATTGATTTCGTCAAAGATATGCCTAAAAAGTTGGCTTATGCACTATCTAAAGAAAATGTGGATGAATTCGGGCAATCCTATTGCGTTTGTCGCTTATTAAGTAAGCGCTTTGTTAAATTGTGATCAGTACGTAAGGTACTTAAACGCCCATTAGAAAACTCGCTAGCAACTGCATCCTCGGTGGCAGTGCCGCAAAATCTCTTGCACAGACATAAAGCTGTCGCGTCGCCCATGGTTCTTGTAAGGGTACGATCACCAGATCAGATCGCTGCAGGGATACAACCGCAGATTCAGACAACACCGCAATGCCGATCTCTGCCTCCAGCATCATGCAGACATTCTCAATACTGCGCATACGAATTCGATAATCAATCTTGCGTCCCAGTAGTGATGCCCGCTCGCCCAAGTGTCGCTCTAACGCTGCATCCGACAGACCGATAAACTTCTCATCGACAATTTCTGCTAGTGTCACAAAGGGCAGGCTGGCGATGCGATGCGTCCGCTTGACCACGACCACCAGTTGATCCTGCGCAATCACCTGCGCCTGTAGTGCGGCAAGGTCAATAATATTTGCGACAATCCCCAAATCCGCATGTCCTTTGGCGACGGCAAGCACAATATCAGTACTGGGTTTCTCATCCACATCTACAGACAGATCGGGATTGCGCGCGAGGAAGTCACAGAGCTTTTGCGGCAGAAAGGAACTGAGCGCTGCGGTATTCGACATCAGCCGCACACGGCCTTTAAGTCCTGATGCATAGGTATCCAGCTCACCGCGCATCTGCTCAACTTGACCTAGAATCAAGCGCGCATGACGAATCAAGGCATCCCCGGCGACCGTTGTCCGTACGCCGCGTCGGACGCGTTCAAACAGCGGCGTGCCCAAGATCGACTCCATGTTGGAGATGCGTTCACTGACTGCCGCCAAGGATAAGTTCATGGCGACCGCGCCTTGCGTTAGACTGCCATGTTCCACCACCAGTAGAAACAAGCGTAGATCCGTCAGGTCGATACGCATGAGCATTCCCCCCTATGTGCTGAGGCTGTTTTAAGCCTCTGGTTTTACCGAAGTCTAACATTGGAAATGCCCGATTGTGCGGATAAATGATCAGCGTAGACTGCGGGTCATCAGATCGGTTTAAGGTTGGCGACAATGGATCATTTTTTCTTGATTGCGGGGGCGGGGCTGTTGGCTGGGGCAATGAATGCCTTGGCAGGTGGCGGCTCGTTCGTCACGATCCCTGCACTGATTGCCGCTGGCGTGCCATCGGTTCAAGCGAATGCTTCAAGCACTGTCGCACTGTTTCCCGGCGGGCTTGCCAGCGCATGGGTTTATCGTGATGGGCTACAACCCTTGGGCAATGTCTCCATGCGCCTATTGCTGTTGATCACCCTGATCGGCGGTATCCTTGGCGCAGTTTTACTGCTGCTGACTTCAGCGCAAACCTTTGATCATCTGCTGCCTTGGTTACTGCTCATCGCAACCATTGTCCTCAGCTTTGGGCGGCAATTCGGTGAATGGTTACGCCGTCATGTCCATATCAAGCCAGCGGCAGTGTTGATCGCCCAATTTGTCTTGGGCATCTATGGTGGTTACTTTGGCGGAGCAGTGGGTATCATGATGATGGCGGTATGGAGTGTATTGACCAATCGTGATCTGAAAACTTTAAACCCACCCCGCACGATCATGGTCAGTACCGCCAATGGCATCGCCGCACTAACCTTCATCATTGCTCATGCGGTGTACTGGCACGAAACCCTGATCATGCTAGTCGCTGCGATTATCGGCGGCTATGGCGGTGCGCGCATTGCCCGTTTTGCCTTACCGCAGGCGGTGCGTGTGGCGACGCTCATCCTGACCTTTGGCATTACTGCGGCGTTCTTTGTGCGGGCATATGGGTGAGGGGTAGTTCGTGGAAGCGTTTTTACGGCATTGAAAAAAAAGGCTTTCTGGCATATAACTTAACGCACCCATTCAATGCCCGCTTTGAGCCCACTCATGAGCCAGTCGATAATAATCCCCGAGCCCTACATCATGTTGGCGGAATACAACCAATGGATGAATCAGCGGCTTTACGCCCTGATTGCCACCATCCCCGATGAGCTGCGTCGTCGTGATCTCGGTGCATACTTTAAGTCCATCCACGGCACGCTGAGCCATATCCTCTATGGCGATCTGGCGTGGATGGAGCGATTGGCGCTTGGGCAGTACACCCCGAAAAAGATTGATCAGCATCGCTTTGATGACTTTGAAGAGCTACAGGCTGAACGGGTCAAGGTGGATATATGGATTTTGGCATGGGCACAAACGCTCACTGCCGAACAACTCGCCGCCGATTTCACCTATATCAGCAATGTCGATGGCGGCACGCGGATCAGACCCACATGGGCACTGGTCAGCCATCTGTTTAATCATCAGACCCATCATCGCGGACAACTCACCACTATTCTTCACCAGCAAGGCTATGATGTTGGCGTGACTGATATTCCGTGGTTGCCACGGTGGGAGTGAGATGCGCCATCTTTCTGTCATGATTTACGGCGATGATGTGGACAGCCATCAGGGAGAGTGAGAGTGGTTTTGTGCTGGAGAGTGATACCGACCCGATGAGTCAAAAAGACACCGCACGACTCATGACCTATGCTTATGCATACCGCCGCTGGATCGCAAGCATTCTGGCAGTCACCCCGTGGCTGTTGATCGTGATCTTTCCTTCACAAGAAAAAAATAAGCCACCCGAGCAAGAAGGCTATCTGCTCAGCGTTAATATTCAAAATGCTAAGCCTCCTGCGTCAAGTCACTCAGCCCCATCCACACCACCATCACCCATGCCTGCGCCAACCTCTATGCATACCGCACCCTTGGTGAGTGACCCCACATCCAGCACGGTACCCGCGATTGCAGAAAGCCCATTAACGCCCAATCCCATCCCAGACTCGCAGTCCAATGTTGCTCGTCCAGACGAGGCATTGGCAGATACACCACAAGTGCGATCACATGATCCGACATCACTGTATGTCGCAGGCGTGCAAAGCCAGTTTGGTCATACCGGACGCTTTAAAGTGATTACGGATGGTGCCGCCATTGATCCAAACACGCCTCAAGCGGCACTTCGCGTTGTCATCGGTTTTGACCTCAATCGTGATGGGATGCTGATCAGCAAATCGATAGTCCAGTCCTCAGGCGACGCTCAAGTGGATCGTGACGCGCTGAACAGCTTAAATCGTACAGCCTTTGCCTCTTTCCCCCCCGATGTCTGGGCGACCGAGACGGATCATCATTTTGAAGTGACATTAGAGCGGGTACTGTCTTAAATGACAAGCTTTACCGTTATGATCATCAATTGGTTTTTTCTTAAAAAAAAGAAGACCCATCGTTATGAAGGGTCTTCTTTTGATTCATACATCCTACTACGCGAGGTTTTAAAACCCAGTAACTGCCAATAAAGCGCTGTTATTGGTTATTATAAGTTGTCCTTTTGGACTTACAGCGATTCCTGTGGGTTGAAGCTCTGCATTTGTTAGTGATTTGAGTTTAACTCCAAGTGCATTGCTGCTGTTCACGACAGTTGTTACGATGCCCGATGGGGTGATCTTGCGGATAGTATTGTTCCCAGCATCTGCGACATAGACATTGCCACTACTATCTGTGGATATCCCGGTAGGATAATAAAACTGTGCCGTTGATCCTGTTCCATCTAATGCGCCTTGTATTCCCGCAGTCCCTGCGAAGGTGGTCACTTGATTACCTGATATCTTGCGAATAGTACTATTTTCAGAATCAGCGACATATACATTGCCACTCTTGTCCACAGCAATACCCGTGGGTTGGAAGAATTCAGCATTGAAACCAAAACCATCGGTACTACCAGCCATGCCGAGATTACCTATCATTCCTGCAATCGTTGTGACCACACCTGTTGGCGATATTTTGCGGATGCTTGAGTTACTCGTATCAGCGACATAAACGTTACTGCTTTGATCTACAGCAATACCATGTGGATTATAAAATTGTGCTGCTGCCCCTGTACTGTCAAAGTTACCTTGTTTACCTGCAGTGCCCGCTAGAGTTGTGACCGCGCCTGAAGACGTAATTTTACGGATTGTATTGTTACCAGAGTCTGCAACATAGACATTCCCTGCACTATCAACGGCAACCCCTGTAGGGTAGTAAAATAAAGCCGTTGAGCCATCTCCATCTGTACTTCCACGTTTGCCTGCGATGCCAGCAAGAATACTAACAACGCCAGTGGATGTAATTTTACGAATGGTGTTATTGAAACAATCGGCGATATAGGTATTACCATCAGTATCCACGGCAGCCCCCGTGGGATTGCCTGCACTATTCCCGTAACTTCCATATTGGTCGACCATGCCAGCTATAGTCGTCACCGCTGCTGCTGGCGTAATTTTACGAATAAGATTGTTATTAGAGTCCGCGACATAAACATTGCCAGTGCTATCTACAGTAACGCCAGTTGGACCGTAGAAGTGGGCCGCAGCGCCGATACCATCTTCATGACCTCTTACACCAAACTGTCCCGCTAATGTTGTAACCACGCCTGCTGGCGTAATTTTACGGATTGTTCCATTATCAGCAACGAGGACGTTACCATTTTTGTCTACAGCGACATCTTGAGGATAATCGAATTTTGCGGCTGCACCAGTGCCGTCGGCATATGCAAAGACATTGGATGTACCCGCAAGTGTAGTCACTACACCGCTTGGTGTAATTTTACGGATAGTGCTGCTCATCATATCCGCAACATAGATGTACCCATTGTCGTCTACAGCGATGCCTTTAGGACTCCTAAAATGTGCTGCAGTACCAATACCGTCAATTGCGATCGCCGATGTACTTACAGAACCTGCTAGGGTTGTTACCACACCATCTGCTGTGATTTTACGGATATTTTCATTACCAGCGTCTGAGACGTAAATATTTCCATTCTTATCAACGGTAATACCGACAGGCTGATTAAACCGTGCATCTGAACCTGTGCCATCGGCACTGCCTGGAGTATATGCTTTCCCTGCGATAGTGCTGATTACGCCAGAGGGTGTAATTTTTCGAATAATGACATTATTCGTATCTGCGACATAGATATTATCCTTGCTATCCACAGCGATACTGGATGGGCTATTAAAGCGAGCTTCTACGCCAGTTGAATCTAGTCCGCCATTATTACTCGTATGTCCTATCGTTGTTACAAAGCCACTAGGTGTAATTTTTCGAATAGCATTATTGTAGTTGTCTGCAACATATACATTACCGTGACTATCCGCTGCAACATCGACTGGATTATTAAACCGAGCTGCTAAGCCTGTGATAGTTTGATCGCCAGCGTGAATGTTTGCGGCAACGAGTACTACATCTGGGGAGGCTGTCGTTGGACCTGGAGTAGGGGTAACAGGGGGTGGGTTTGTCACTGGAGGTGTGGATGAGCCAGAATTTGTGGATGCTCCCGTTGAGTCAGAACCGCCGCCACAAGCTGAAAGCATGCTGATTAGACCGCTTATGATTAGAAACTTCCATAGATGTTGTCGCATTGAGAAACCTTTTTTCATTTGGTCAAGAAATTTGTGAGAGGATACATTATGGCAATGTTTAATCGGTATTTTTCAGACGAAAATTTTAAAAGTCTTATATTAAATAAGAGAATAATCTTGTAAGTTGGGTCAAAGCGCCACGTATTATGAAACTCTTAAGTCACAACAAGAAAACCCATCGTATTGATGGGTTTTCTTTTCTACAGCTAGTCAACCTTACTGAAATTTAATAAAGCGGTGTTCCTGCATTATAAGCAGACACAAAGCTCTGCCAATCCAGATTCACCTGTGCCGCATAGTTAAAGGCAAAAGTAGAAATCTCAGATTGTAAACCGCTGGTGCTGGTGATGGCATCAGTCACTTGCTTGTCGATACTATAGGTCACGATGCTGCTGTTGTAATCCTGATCCGAGATCGCATGCGCCGCGGCCAATGCTTGACCTAAATAGGTCGCCGCAGTATTCAACTTGCCCGCAGTAGACAGCTTGGTTGAATCAAAATCTTCGGCATAAGGTGATTTCTCATGCACGTAGAACGGCAGACCATTGATGGTGGTATAACCAATCAACACATCGGCATTCAATTGCTGCGCCTTGGCACTGAGCGCCACACGACCGCCTTCATGATTGCCATAGTAGCTTGGTGCAAGTTGACCAGGATCCACGACAGACACTGCACTGCTGGCTTCTTGTTTGATTTCCAGAATCACATCATCCGTGGTCGCTGTCGAAGGACCTTCGATCAGCACGTAATAGCGCAGCTTGCCCAGACTACCGACACCCGAACCAAGTTTTTGATGGATGTCTTTCACGGCGTAATAGCTCGATGCATACTGCTTGCCCGAAGAAATCGTGCTGATATAACTGCTCATCGCATTGGCGATGTTGTTATAAGTGGTACTGTTGACTGCAACCAGCGTACCTGCGATGTTTTGGAATGTGCGGGTGCTGCCAGAGAGCTGGGTGTATTTGCTAAGTAGGCTAGAGCGACTGTCGCCACTCGATGCGCTGATTACATCCTGTACCGCACCTGAGGTATTGCCATTTTTAAGCTGGAAGCTCAGTTCAGCACTACTACCCTTAAATGTACTCATCTGGCTGGCATAACTGCTGACCAGCGTATTGATCGCCGTGGTGATATCGCTGTTGGAAATGCCATTGGCTTGACCAGCAAGCACCAGACTGGTCGCCAAACGACGCAGATCCCACACATACTGACCCAAGTAGGCCTCATCAAAATCATTTACAGAGAAGATTGAGTTGCTACTGCTGTCGCGTAGACCACCGAAGTTGCCCACATGCACATCACCGCCAACCCAGGTATAACCCGTTTGCGAGGTGACATAGTTTGATGCAGGGAGGGTTAAGGTATCTTGATAGTAAATATGATTGGTGCCACGGTAGAAGTTGAATGCACTGGCAGCCATGGTGGACATTTTGGTGGCCAGATCAGTGCTGTCAGTCGCTGCATAAGGATGGTTATAGTTATAAACCTGATTGACAACCCAACTGGTTCGTGAGGTTGCGGCATGGGCTGTGGTGATGCTTACTGCAAGCAGTGTACCCATTAGAATTGATGGCAATTTTTTGATAAACATGGAGAAAGTAATCCGACGGTGAATGAGACTGCGCCAGATTTAAACACCCGAATATGACAGTACCGTGTCATTCTTAGCCCAAACTTAGCTGTTAATGATCAAGGGGCGATTGATCCGATGACCTTCTGTTAAACCGTATGATCAAATGATTTTGCAGTCGTGATTCTTAGACTTAGGCTGTGCGGCAAATTTCACGAACCAACCTGTCAAATTCACTGAAAATGTGAGGTCGGGTGGGGAGTTGAAATTTTTTTAATACATACCCCACCAAACTCTGAATATGTCCATGCTTCGCATAGGACTCTGGCTTTATTCAATTGCACCTTCAACCAAAGGTGTGGCGTTGTAATCCTTTGACCAGCGATTGTATTTCAGTAAATAGATGCCAATCATCGTCCCGATGGGTATACCCACAAGTAAGATACAGGCAACAATAATGGATGCAATTCGTGCCCATGGTTTTTTGTTTTTGGCACCGCGCGATATTAAGAAATGTATTCCTCCTATAAGAGTTACAGTCATAACAATAGCGACAACGTCTACAATCTTATTCTCTAAGCTCTCCATCGAATGACCCAGAAATCGATCAAGGACAAAGATAATCAGAAATATGACGTAGAAAACGGATAATGCAAAATGTACTTTAGCGACACGCAGATTATTTTCCACAATATATTCTCATCTTTGAGTCACTTGAGATTGCCATATTTTTGACATACCTCCTAATCATATCTAATGAAGCAGTAGTCTAGCCTACCGCCCCATCTCTTGCATCCCGAGTACCCCTACACTGGTCAGCAGTCGTAAGCGCGCCGAACGCCAATCCGCCAGACTCTGTATCCGCTCTTGCTCGGCATCTGACAGCGACGACTGAGTATTGAGGATTTCCAGAATATCCGACGCGCCCTTATCATATTTACGCTGTACCGTGGCAACAGCCCGTTGTGCTGCAGTGAGTAAGTTCTCCGAATATTGCAGATTATCCAGCGCCGCGCTGGCATCGGCATGCGCTTTCACCACTTCGCGGAGGATCTGATTCTCGGTATCCTCAAGCTCCGCCTGTTTTTGCTCGGCTTGCGCTTCCGCACCGCGGATCTTGTAGGTTTGGGAGAAGCCACTGAAGATCGGAATATTTAGCGTGATCCCTGCCAGTGTTTCTTGTGTTTTGGTCGAATTCAGTCCTTGATTAGGCCGTCCGTTTTGATAGTAGTTGGCGGTCAGATCCAGCGAAGGAAGTCCTTCTGAGCGTGTCGAGATAATCTTCTCCCGTGCCGATGCCAACTGGGCTTGTGCAGCCAAGATCGCTGGATGCATAGCCTGTGCTTGGGCAAGCCACGCGCTCAGGTCTTGTTTCAACGCACTGGTTTGATCCGTTAAATCTTCACCCAGCGTAAGCTGCGTGGTCTCTGGAATCCCCAGTGCATAAATCAAAACCGATAGTGCTTTTTGATAGCCACCTTGAGCACGGCTGCGCTCAAGCATGGCTTTAGACAGTGCCGTTTGTGCTTGGAGTGTATCGGACTCAGCACCCGCACCTCGTGTCTCACGGCGCTGCGCTGTATCAAAAGTCGCCTTGGCATAGCCTTCAATCTTCTGTTTCGATAGCCAAGTGGCCTGAGCCGTTTGGGCATCGAAATAAGCCGAGATCACATCGGTCAGTGTCTTTTGCAAGGCTGCATTGTGACTGGCTTCAGCAGCGTTGAGTAAATCAATTGCCGAGCGCTGATTGGCCGCTCGTCCACCAAAATCAAGCAATCGCCAACTCAAGCTCGCATATTGTGTCGTGTTTTTTAAAGTCGTTGACGGCTGAAATGCATTATTGGGCGTATGGGTATGATCACGCAGACGGCTGATACTGCCAGAAAGCGTCGGCAAATACGCCGCACGCGCCTCACCCAGAGCCGCCGCCTGAACTTTAATCGCCGCCCAAGTGCCCTTCAGCTGCGGGTTGTGGCAAAGCGCAATATCCATCGCCTGCGTCAATGTCAAAGGGACATGGGCATCGGGCAATGAATTGCGCCCATCGACAGCACAAGGGGTAAGCGGAGAGTCACCCGGCAGTTGAATCTGCCCCGTTTTCAACATCTCAGGGCGCGTATGCAACGGATCTTCAAACACCGCTGGATAGCTTGCGATAGATGATCCGACCGAACTGATCCAATCCTGCGCCATCACATTGGGCGCAGTAAATAGCGTTGCGAGCCCAATCACCATGACCGTTTTACGGAAATGGTTTGGTAGAGAATTAGCGCTCATGCAAAGCCTCACGCTCATGCTGTACCAGCGGTGACAGGATGTATTCGATCACGCGGCGGGTACCAGTTTTCACCTCAGCATTGACTGACATCCCAGCAGACAGCGGTAGATCTGTGCCATCGACATTGATCGTCGAGCGATCAAGGGTAATGCGCACTGCATAGCGCAGACCATTGCCCGTGCGCTGAATCGGTTTACCATCCTTGTCATTTTGCTCTGGTTGATCATTTTGTACTGCATCGCGTGAAACATGAGTGACCTTGGCAGGGATCGTGCCGTACTTGGTATAGTCAAAGGCATCGACCTTGACCGCAGCAATCTGTCCTTCATGGACAAAGCCAATGTCCTTGTTCTCAAGGTAGGCTTCAACTTCAACCTGTTTCTGCTTGGGTACGATCAGCATTAGGGGCTGTGCCGCTTGCACCACGCCGCCGACCGTATGCACATTCAATTGTTGAATCGTGCCATCAACTGGCGCACGGAGCACCAGCAGTTTGCTGTGCTCACCCGCGCGTTTGGCATCCTGTTGGCTGGCGGCATTGAGTTTTGCCCCTTCGGTGAGGGCATCAAAGGCATTCTTTTTCGTCTCGGCAATCAAGGCCGCACGTTGATCCCGAGCATTGTTCAGTTGACCTTCCAGCTCAATCCGCGCTTGCTCTTTCTCGATCCAAGCATGCTCAGATACATCATGATTAAGGCTTAAGGCTTTATAATCATTGGCGCGTTGGCGAGCCAGTGGTAGGTTGGTAGAGTACTGGGCAATGTCACTATTAATTCGATCCAGCTTGGTTTTGAAGTCCTGATACTGACCGACGACATGGGCTTGTTCGGCTTGCCATTCGGCAGGGGATACGCCATCGACATGAGCCAGTTGCGGGGATCGTAAATGATCAACCGCACTGATCAAGGCTTTAGAACGCGCCATTTGCAAGGCAGCCACTTGAGCATCGCCTTTAGCCTTGGTGTGCTCGGCATCGGTGGCGCTGGCGTCTAACTCCACCAGCACATCACCCGCCTTAACTACTTTACCTTCTTCAACATGAATCGCCCGTACCGCCGCAACTTCGACCGAAGCGATGGTTTTGGTATAGCCCGATGGAATCACTTTGCCCGTGGCATTGACCACGATATCGATCTTGCCCAAGATTGACCAGATCACCGCAATGATTACGATGGACATCAGCAGCCACGCGGTTAAATGCGCGGTCTTTGACGCGGGTTTTTCTTGCAGGGAAAGTGCCGCAGGCAGAAAGTCCGCTTCATCTTCATTGAAGATACCGCTCTTGACCGTATGGCGCTCCGCCCAGTGATGGGCAAAGATAGTTTTATAGCGTCGCCAGAGTTCTCTGGATGCTGCAAAACGATGACGAATACTCATGCGACACCTCCATTTTGCGGTGCAGCAGTTGGGTCTTGTAAACCGGATTGAAGCTGATAAAGATGGGTATAGATGCCTTCAGGGTTTTGCAGCAATTCCGTATGACTACCGATCTCGGCAATCTGACCGCGCTCCATGACCACAATACGGCTGGCATCACGCACCGCAGACAAGCGATGGGCAATGATCAGCACCGTACGACCTGCGGCGATACGGCGCATATTGTCCTGAATGATCTTTTCCGACTCATAGTCGAGCGCACTGGTCGCTTCATCAAAGATCAGAATGCGCGGATTACTGATCAACGCCCGGGCAATCGCAATGCGCTGGCGCTGTCCACCGGACAAGCCTGTGCCATGCTCACCCACGATGGTGTCATAGCCTTCCGGCAATTCGCAGATGAAATCATGCGCTCCTGCAAGTTGTGCAGCCTGCATGATCAATTCAATCGGCAGGGCAGGATTGGCCAGTGCAATATTGTCACGCACCGAGCGGTTGAACAGCATGTTCTCCTGCAATACCACCCCAATCTGATGACGCAGTGACGTGGTATCAATGATGCCAATATCCTGTCCATCGACCAGCACTCGCCCACGATCCGGCACATACATGCGCTGCACCAGTTTGGTCAGCGTACTCTTGCCTGAACCTGAGCGCCCGACAATCCCGATCACTTCACCAGCATTGATTTTTAGGTTAATACTGCGCAGCACATCGGGCGTATCCGGACGATAGCGGAACGACACCTGATCAAATTCAATTTGCCCTGCAACACGCGGAATCCGCGTCTTTTGCCCGACGACTTCGGTTTTGGTATTTAAAATATCGCCCAGACGACTCATGGAGATACCGACCTGCTGGAAGTCATTCCACAGTTGCGCCAGACGCAGAATCGGCGAGGAAACCTGACCCGCCAGCATGTTAAACGCGACCAGCTCACCGACCGTGAGCTTGCCATCAATCACCAAAGTTGCACCCAGCCACATGATAGCCGCAGTCACCAGCTTACTGATCAGATTGACCCCGCCACTGGCGACAGTTGAAATATTGGTAGTAGACAGTCCAGCCGACACATAAGAGGCAAGCTGTTTTTCCCATTTCTGCTGCCAGCGTGGCTCTACCGCCATCGCTTTGACAGTATCAATGCCACTTAAGGTCTCAACCAGAAAGGACTGGTTCTCGGCACTCTTATTAAACTTTTCATTGAGGCGCGCACGCAGCACAGGAGTGAACAGCACTGAGAGCAGCACATACAGCGGAATCGATGCGAGCACGATCAGGGTCAGATCGACGCTATACCACAGCATCACGCCAATAAAAATAAATGAAAACAGGATATCCAACACCAGCGTCATGGCATTACCGGTCAAGAACGCACGGATATTTTCCAGTTCCCGAATCCGCGCCACCGAATCCCCGACACGGCGCGATTGAAAATAGCTGATCGGCAGACTCAGCAAATGACGAAACAGCTTGGCACCCAGCTCCACATCAATCTTGCTACTGGTATGGGCGAACACATAGGTACGGATGCCACCAAGGACAATCTCAAACAGCGTAGCGCAAATCAGCCCGATAGCAATCACGTTCAGCGTCTTCATCGCATGATTGACCAGCACCTTGTCCATCACCACCTGAAAGAACATTGGGGTAATCAGACCAATCAATTGCAACACCAGAGAGATCAGCAGGATCTCACCCAGCAGTTTGCGGTATTTGACGATTGCCGGAATAAACCAGGTGAAGTCAAACTTCGCCATATCCCCCGCATAGGTCGCTTTACTGGTAAAGAAGATCAGCGAGCCATTCCACAGCTCAACAAAATCTGCCAAAGCCATGACGACAGGGGGCTCACCCGGACGCTGGATCAACACGCGTGGCGCTTCCGCATTGCTGTAATCGACTTTAGCCAGAATCAGATAGCGCCCTTCTTTGTCGATCGCTACCGCCGGCAAGGGCGCACGATCCAATCGCTCAAGCGGCTGGCGCACCAGCTTTGCAGTAAGACCAATCTTTTTGGCCGCCAGCAAAACCGACTGAGTCGAAAATGCCTCCTGACCAAACTCATGCTGGAGCTGTGCTTCATCCGCAGCAATACCGTGTAAACCGGCCATAATGAGGAGGCAATGTAAACCCGAATTTGGACTGGGGGGAGCAGCGGAAGGTTGGGGTGCAGTAGGAGGAATCTGTGGCAAAGGATCGGTCATAAGTCATTATCATTGTGTACAAAGAACGCTGGCTAGACTTTGCCATATAGACAAAAATCTAGCCAGTAAAAACGCATTGTTTTTTAGAGTTTTTTATCGGGCATATGCAAGTAGTGGAGCAGCATGCGCGTCATTTGCAGCAAACAGGCTTTGTGTGGCTGCAGAAGCTGGTGCAAAAGAACCCAAAGCACTGATCAATTGATCTACGCTGCTTGTGGTGGTATTACTGCGTGCTGCGGTGATTGCAGGTAGCGTTGATGGCGCTGAACCCAAGGTATATACCCCACCTTTGACAATCGCGCCATTGATCCATGCCGCATAGGTATAGGTACCATCGCCTTTAGGCGTGCTGTGTTCGGTTGGATTGGCTTCATAAGGCAGATTGACTCCACCATGGTTGTAGCGTTTGGTCTCGCCCAAATCGCCTGCGATGATATCTTCTTTGCCGACAGCATAGGCTTCTGCGTCATCATCATATTGTGCATTATAGGTCGAAGCATGCAGTGCCAGATTAGCATCAGTCGCATGTGCACCTTCATGGATCAAACCCAGCGCAGCGGATTGCACGCCAACCGCTTTGCCCGTTGCATTGTCTTGCACAGTCAGCGCTGAGTTGGGATCCCAGTAAATGGTATTGGTCGATGAGCTATAGCGGTCATTGCCATCATGGATGATGCTGATTTTGACGCTTTTACTTTTCAGCCCTGTGATGATGGATGATGCAGTCGCACTGGTTTCCAGATAAGCCAAGCTGGTATTCAAATTGGCGATGTCGGTTGCAGTCGCATTTTTGACGGTGAAGTCGCTGGCGGTAATAGCGGCAGTAGTCGCTAAATTTGAAGACGATTTCCCATTGGCTGTGGATCGATCCAGAGATTGTCCAAAATTAGTACTGCGTTCGAAAATCTCTTCCCAAGTCGCAGTCGTGCTGTTATGCGCTGTCGGCATGATTGTTTCTCCTAACGTTTTTAAAATATTAACCAAAGGGTGTCTCTGGTTAACCGAGAGAGCTCCCAGACTGGTGGTGCAATCTGGCAGCAGTACTTAAGCCCTGAGCAGCGGTACTGCCCAGTCTTAATTTCATTCCATTATTTTTGTACGGTGTTTTCAGTCGTAGATCTGGCAGGTTCAAAGGCCGCGCCTTGTTCTGTGGTCCAGCTATCCAGCGTATGGGGGAGGGTGCTGGTTACCGTAATTGCTTTGCCATTCAGCGTGCCGTTTAAATGAGTTTGATTGGCAAAAGCCTTTTCAAACAAAAAGTCTGCGTGCGATCCATCCGCAAGCGTCAGGAAAATCCCGGTACGCGGCTCAAAAGGATGCGCTACTTCCGTATTGCTCTTGACGTGTGCGTGTTCTAAGAGCTTAACGAGGCTGGCTATGCGTGCTGGGTCTTGGGTGGTATAGCTTTTACCGGATGTTTTGAGTGTCTCTTCGTTTAAACGCACCCGAAAGGATTGATCAGGAGAAACAATCACCACCGTCGCGGCTTGCGTGGTTTTGATATCGAGACTGGATAGGGGGGTAGTCAATTTCTTCTCCTTAGCGTATGCGGTCGGGATGATCAGTAGCACCATGGCGCTGGCAATCAATCCCCGTTTGAGTCGGTCACGTCGCAATGTCGCACGGCTTTGATCATGTGACGCTGTCATGGAGTGACACAATGCCAGACGCGGATGATGCGTGTGAGCCATTGTCGTTTGAGCGGCATGATGTTGCGGTTGGTCGAGCTGCATAATCGTTACCTTCTTCAATAAATTTACACTCAGCAATACAGGGCGTTTTTAATCATTCATCATCAGAAAAGCGCATGCCTGTGATTTGAGTAAAAATGAACCATTTGGTCAACAAGTCGATCATAGTCTATGCACGGACCATGCCATAAATAATTAGTTATGACTAAGTTATGAGAAAAATAGGTAAGTGAGGGTTTATGAAAAATTTAAAATGTGATTCATTTATATCTATTTATTCTGAGATTTTGGAATAGTTATAAATAATGTTATCGACTGTTTATTTATATTCATCCCATAAATAAAAAGAGCATCACGGGGTGTGATGCTCTTTTTAGGCGGGGTTTGGTTTATGTGTGGGCGACTGCTAGTAGGCTCTTAGCGAGCTGCGGCCAACAATGGAGTTGTCTGTGAGTCATTGGCAGCATTGAATTGGGATGCAATTGCGCCATGCGGTGCAAAAGAGCCCATCGCATCAACCAATTGACTAACACTGTGATGGACTATAGATGAGACGGCAACATCTGCATTTTGGACGTTATTGGGGTTAAACGCCAAATTTACTCCTGCAATCTCTCCTTGCATGCCATTCGCCCATGTGAAGGTGCTGTTATCCAGAATGGTATTGCCATTGTTGTCTTGATTGACATGACTGCTATTCAGGTTGATCGATTTAATGCCCAGTTGATCAAGAGAGTGGAGTTGACCCGCATTGAAATGACCTGTGCCATCCGTAATCCAAACCCGCATATCTTTCCATGCTTGATCTTGACTGTTAAACACGCCATCACTGTTACTGTCCATGCCTTGCAGTACTGAAAATCCCGCGACAAGTTGGCTGTCTTGAGTTACTGCACCATCAGGATTGCTTGGATTGTAGACCAGCATGCCTTCGCCCGCAGTTGCCCATCCTGTCTGTACAGCTTGACCGTTGTTCTGCATGTCGAAGTAGGTGAATGAGGCTGAGAGGGATTGGGTTTCTACTGGTTTTCCTTGGAGGTTGAGGATGATCGGGTCAACACCGTTGATACATGAGGAGGCCAGATTAGGGTAATAGTATTTATTTATGAATTGGTCACTGATTATTGTAACTGAAGGCACTTTTAATTTAGGCGGTGGCAGATTAGGGAGAGTGCTTAGTGTACTGTTGATCAACTGAGTTGTACCATCATTGAATGAGAGTATTAAGTTTGGTCGCGGTAACGATGAAATGCTAGACGTCGGAGATGATGTGCCATCTGAGATTAGGCGCCCTGCAATATCATATTTTTTATCAGAAGTGACTTGACCTGCGCTGTTGTAGAGAGTGTCTTCAAGCCGTCGAAAATTCTGGGTTGGGTCGTAACGCACTTCTTCTGTTTTTCGACCATACGCATCGTAAAGTGTTGTTGCAATTGGGTTCCCAGTACTCGTGTATGTCTGAATCGAATGAATAATTACACCTGTTCTTGTTGCATTAGCAGCATAAACATCGACCTGAGTAGTGTTCCCAGCAGAATCATAGTGTTCGACTACTTCAGGCGATCCGTAATACATTTTTATACTGGATGTTAATTTGCCTGTATTGGGATCGTAGATTTCATCTTTTGATTGGAACCCATTGTAATCATAAGATATCTTATCGGTTAGTTTCCCAGCGGCATTAAATAATCGACTCTCGGCTAATATATTTGATCCGACATATGTGTCTTCTTGTGTTTTAACACCGTGGGCGTAGACAGTGTCACTGACTTTCATTCCAGAGCTATCTATTAAACCTACTACGGCGTTCAGATCACTACGCGACCAATTAACTTTGATATTTCCAGTCGTATAGATAGTTTGATTATCGGCCATTAAGCCGATAGAACCGCCATCACCGAAAACAGAGGCACTGGAACCATCGCCAAATAGATTCATCGCTGTTGAGCCTGTAATGCCATGAACAACATGACCATTGCCAGATAGAGCAAGAGATGAACCAGAATTGGCCCATTCGTTGATGGTTAGGTTGTCACCTTTTACGGTTGTAGCCATATTGCCCCAACCAAAATTTATGGTTTGGTTCCATGCAGTAATGGATTGGTTATTTCCAAAGACACCTATTTTACTGCCACCACCATCGACAGCAACTGAGCTACCGTCGCCGTAGAGATTTAAACTAGTTGAACCTGTAATGCCATGAACAACATGACCAATGCCGGATAGAGCAAGAGATGAACCGGAATCGGCCCATTCGTTGATGGTTAGGTTGTCACCTTTTACGGTTGTAGCCATATTGCCCCAACCAAAATTTATGGTTTGGTTCCATGCAGTAATAGTTTGGCTATTACCATAAGACGAAATGGTACTTCCTTTCCCATCGATTATTGCACTTGAAGCGTCACCATAGAGTTTAAGAGAGCTACTACCAACAATCCCTATGATATTAAGTTCTTTACCTTGAGCATTAAGTATGGAGCCACTGTTTCCCTGAGATTGAATAGTGTTCTTATCTCCGATAACGGTGCTTGTAGTACCTTTTCCTACTAGAATCGTAGAATTATTAGTAGTCAGAATTGCGCTAGTTGATGTCGCAACTACACCATTAGATAACAACGCATATTTATTATCTGAATAAACCCCAAGCACAGCATTATTATTTAATGTCCAACTGCCTATTGCAGAACTTCCATTGATGGTACTTCCTGCCGCACTAATTTGTTGGGGAGGAGTGGTATATGCTGTGTATTTGGCACCGCCATCAAATGTTGTGACTACTGATCCATTAGATTGGGGAGTTGTTGAAATTGGCTTCTGGAGAGAGTATCCAGTAATTAACCCAGATGTACTATCAATTTTAGGTACTAGTGAAGCGCCTTCAAGTGTATTTTGAAAAGCGTTACTAAAACTCAAATTAAAAGAAGCCTGATCAGTTTGGCTTAAAGAATTGAAATATCCGCTAATATTATTTTTAAGTGCATCAATAGTTCCTTGGTCTTTAAAACCTGCAACTGTATACACTGCGGCTGCAATCCCAAGTGCAAGAGCAATTTCAGGAGCTGCTACAGTCACAGCTGCTACCGCCAAACCTGCCCCGATTACTCCTTCTATATCCGCAATCCCAACACTTCCATAACCGCCTTTTTGTATTTGTCTTGCTGTTCCTACTATGGATGCTGCAAAACCGAGCATAGGTGCTGCCTTTGAAACTGCCCGTATTGAAGGAGTCAGAAGAGAGCTTTCAGTCGTTACATTGTTTGCTACACTTGCTGCAAATCCTATGATATCTGCACCTACTGCGGCAACTTTTGATCCTTGTACCCATTTATCATTTGCATGGGCTGCTTCCGTAGCAGATTTGGCAGCATCATATGTGCCAATAGTTCTACCTATTAGTAGATCTAATACATAATTTCCAATATCGCCTGCGGTTTCTAACTTAGCCATTTAATTGAAGATCCTATTGAGTGAAAGTCTGGGTAGAAAGTTTTCTATTAATTGTTAGAAAGGAAAAAATAATAAATCCAACAAAACAAAATATCGTAGCTGAGTACATTAGGTTTACAGTTCTTTGGTCCGCTTGTCTGTTGTGAGCAAGCTCTGCGAGTAGCGATTCTTTACTAATGATCGGGTAATCATTTAAATCATTAACAATTACTGGATAAAAGGAACCTTTTCCATTAGCCAAAATAAATCCTTGTACCTTAAATTGTGTGGTTGGATTATTTTCGGCTAGCTTTGTTACTGATAAAGGAGCTACAAACTGTGACATTTGATAGGTTTTTCCATCATGCGTATGAAAATAAACATCATAGTGATTTGAATGATTACTTGGGTTTGAAACGTATTCAAAATTACCAGTTGAGGAAATTAAGGGGACTGTAGGAGGAGTATTTCCAGATAGTTCGCTGAGTAAAAGATTACCCATGAAAGGATAAAGACATAGGGTCGCAATAGCTGCAAGACTAAAGAGTTGACAAAGTTTCTCCCGCCAGCCTTGTGGTTCATTAATGATATTGAGCCAAGCTATGAACCACTTTTTGAAACTTACATCTTGCATTCTTACGCTCAATCGTTGAAATTAATTAGAATATAGTGGTATTGACTGAATGGTAAAATACCATAAAGTGCAAAGCAAAACATGGCTTAAGCCTGGATAACTTGCACCGTTTTTATGAATTTATCTTTTGTTGTCTTAAACATCCATCCTCCCTCCACCTTCTATACCTAAACTTACAAACAGCAGAAATATGGATAAAAATACAATATCCGGTATCGCTTTGTAGGATCGATTGTGAGTCTGCTTAAAACCGTGATTTTTGGGGGTTATAGTGAAATCTCAAGATTTTAGAAGAAGAGGTGCAACATCATGTTTAAAAAACTTCTCATGGGCGCAGCCCTCGTTGGTGTGATGGCGGTTCCTGTGGTTTCACAAGCGGCAGTGGTTGAGCGCGTGGTGTACTATCCTGCGCCTCATCATGTCCATCATCATCACGGTTACTATCGTCCTGTGGTGTATCGACCCCACTATGTCCGCTATCACCACGCTAGGTATTACCATGGTTATCATCATGGCTACCGTCATGGCTACCGTCATGGTTATAGACACCATCACCATTGGCGCTAAGTGGATTGTTTAAAGCCTTGCTTTAAAAATGGCACTCAAAGAAACCCATCGCAAGCGATGGGTTTCTTTTTTGATCAGGAACGAGCCACGCCGCCATGTGGCGCGCAACTTAGGCGTAGATGTTGATGTGAGCCATCATGACACTTCACTGCTTTATAGGGTTTGTGGTCTTTACGTGGGGCTTTGGCGTGTTTGCCCGCTTGTTTAGCTGGGTGATTTTTCGATAGTTGCGGATGCGATGCTACAGGTGGCACCGATTGATCAGCAGAATAGTTCAATGGATTGGATGGATCGGCTGGCACTGCGGCAAGAGCAGGGAAAGTCAACAGGCACAGCGCAGCAAGAATGATTATTTTCATGGTCGAGCTCCTCGTCTTATTATCGTTTGAGGATGCCAGATGTGCCGAGCAAATCATAGCGATACAACGGTTTTGCGATGATTATTTTATCTCCTCGTTTTTACTCCATTTTCTTTACTCAAACCTACAATTTCTCGGAAATGTGGATAAAAAGGCAAGGGCAGGTAGGTCTTTCATGTATCGCGTGTGAGTCTGCTTAAATCTGTGATTTTTAGGGCTTATAGTCAAGTCTCTGGTTTAAACAAGCGAGGAAAGCATCATGTTGAAGAAACTATTAGTGGGTGTAACGTTGGTTGGCGTGATGGCAGCTCCAGTCATGTCACAAGCTGCGATTGTTGAACAACGGGTTATTCACCATCCGGTACATGTCGATCGCCACCATGGCTATGTCCAAAAGCGTGTGGTCTATACCAAACACCACGGCTACAAACATCATAATGTCTACAAGCACAAAAAAGTGGTTGTCGTGAAGAAATATCACCACTAAGCCATCGAGCATGGGCCATCAGATAGTCTGACGGCCTAGATGAAATCAACAAACCCACCATCATGGTGGGTTTCTTTATGGGTCAACGAATGTCATTGAGCACTTACGATGCTGCATCCTTCGCCGCATTGATTGCTGCATCACAGATGGGTTTAAACTTTTCCTTGATCTGACTGTCGGTAAGCCCGCCTTTATTAAAGTACTGATTGCCAAACAAGATGCGGAAGTTTTTTTGTTTTTCTTCTGATACCTTTAAATTGACCGTCTTGGGGCAGTAGTGAGCATATTCTTTCTCAAAATCATTTAATTGCGCTTTTGACACAGCACCTGCACACAGACTATTGGTTCCGATCAGGGTGACATATTGATTATATGCCGCCGTACAGGTCGCTTCATCATCGAGCTCTTCTGCAAAGATGCAGTTTGACATGGTCAGTAAAGAGAAGAGCGCGACCCATTGTCTTGTTTGCATTGTCCATCCCTTAAGTGAATCCAGAGCTAAGGATGCCTAAAATCAACGCTTAAAGCAAAGAAACCCACCGTGATGATGGGTTTTGTTCTTGTAACGTGACTCAATAAAATACGTTTCTTAAACATCAATCCCCATTTCCGCCAGACTGGTTTTTAGGGCTGCTTCAATTGGCGTCGCTGGAACATGACCTAAAAACTTTTGCAAACGGCGGTCATCTAGTAGCACCGGTTTTTGCCAGAGGTAGCGCATCTCCAGCAGTTCACGCGGCAGGCTGGCAAATAGCGCCGCAATGCGAATCAGTAACCACGGCAAGCGTTTGATGGGGAGCTTGGGCTTCTGGCTGACCTTGCGCACCGTGTCGATAAACTGCTGCCCCGACAGTTGATAGCTGCTGAAGTGGAAGCGTTCAAAGGTTTGTAGCTCAGATTCCCGCTCCAGAATCTGAGCTGCGGCGCTGGCCATATCAGGCAGGTATGCCCAGTCATGGACAATGTCATCATGACCCGGATACAGCATGCTCGTCAGCGGTTTGCCAGCCTTGAAGATATAGTGAAACCACGCATTGGTTCCTCGTCCACCAAAGTAGTCGCCCGCACGCAGGATCAGGATGCGTACGCCGCTGGCTTGCAGCAAGGCTTCCATCTCGACCCGTACTTGGCCTTTTTGGGTCAAGGGCTGCTGAGCCGCGTCTTCAGGGATTGCCGTCGCGTTGTCTGGTGCAAAGTTATAGACCACGCCGGGCAGGAGAATACGGGCATTCTGCGCACGGGCAGCGGCGATGCTGTTGTTCAGCATCGGCAGTGCCAGTTCGCGCCAGCGCTGGTATTTGGGCGGGTTTACCGCATGCACGATGAGTTGCACACCTGCTGCGGCATGGGCAACATCATCGGCATTCATGGCGTCGCCTGCCAGCCACGTGACATCAAGCAAAGGAAGCTCTGCGCGTGCTGCATCGGGATTGCGTTGTAAGGCGCGCACTTGCCAGCCGCGTGCCAGCAGTTCAGCTGCCATGACACTGCCAAAGCTGCCAGTTGCGCCCAGTATAAGTGCTGTTTTTGTTGTGTTATTCGAAGTATTCATGAGTTGCTCCACGGTAGTCATTGAGTGTTTATTCGCTGTGATCACGTTGGATCTATACCTTGCACGATAGACCTCCGCTGCCTACAATGGAATAACGAAAACTTTAATTTAGTTTAACGTTTTTATATGCACTTAAGCGGAAACGATCGAGAGCGTCATGAGCAATCAGCAGTATTCGTGGGATAGTTACCGTGCCTTCGTTGCGGTGATGGAGACGGGCAGTCTATCAGCAGCGGGACGTCAGCTTGGCACCACCGCACCGACCATCACCCGCCATATCGAAGGACTTGAGGCCGCACTGGGTGTGACGCTGTTTTCACGGTCCAGCACTGGACTGCAAGCGACGCATGCGGCGCTCGCGCTCGCACCGCAAATCCAGCAGATGGTCACCGCAGAGGCGGCTGTACGGCGTCTGGCCTCGGCAGAAGGTGACTCCGAGCGGGGTGTGATTCGCCTGACCGCCAGTGAGATTGTCGGCACTGAAGTTTTACCCAGACTACTAGCAAGCTTTAGTCAGCACTATCCAGAGATCATCATTGAACTGTCATTGACCAACCGACAAGAGGACTTGCTGCGCCGCGATTCGGACATTGCCGTGCGTATGGTGCGACCCGTGCAAGAGTCACTGGTTGCCAAGAAAATCGGCAATGCAGGCGTCGGACTCTATGCCCATCAGGACTATGTGGCTCGGCAGGGCAATCCAACCAGCCTTGCTGAACTCGGGCAGCATCCGATTATTGGCTTTGACCGCCGTCCTTCCATCAGCGGTCAAACCTCTTTGGGCGTGATGAATCGTGAGTTATTTCGTTTTCGCTCAGACAGCGATGTGGCCCAACTTGCCATGCTGCGTGCAGGCGTGGGCATCGGTGGTTGTCAGCATCGTATCGCTGTGCGCACGCCTGAGCTAGTGCCTATCCTGGGTGGGCAGACTATTTTCACTATGGAGATATGGCTGGTCATGCACCGTGACCTGCGGCAGGTCAAGCGGGTGCGCTTGCTTTTTGATTGGCTGAGTGATGGGCTTAAAGCCTATGTGGGATAGATCTAAATAGACCTTAAGCGGACTTGTCCCCCCTCGCTGCAGCTCATATCTGCACGCGAAGGGTGAGGGTTTTGAGCTACCATTGTTCACGCTTATTTGAAGGCATCAAAAAGTGTATTCTTCAGTCGTGTGATTAACGAAAAATGTGGCTTGAGTGGTGGTCCACAGTCTTGTACATGGGCCGAGCCAACCATCGTACCGCCTATGTCGCCAAAGGCAGATTGCCACCTTTGATCCGGCGATTTATAGTCGCAACTCACCCCCGTCATCGACTTTGCGAATGTCGCGCAGCGGCTACGACATTGTTTGGCAAGCGCAGCTTGCCGATCAGCACAGCTCATGTTCGTTCGCTGATCTTCCGCCCTGCCTGCAGCGTCTTCGAACAGACATCCCACAAACTGCGCACTGCCCGTCAGGGATGCCATGCAATTATTCGTGACTACATCATTCTCAGCTTGAGTCCCTGGTATGGGAACACATGGAGGTGGAGGGGGGACACTCGGTGGCCCTACACCGGAGGACCCTGTACCCCCACTACTGCCACTATTGGAACCGTTGGCCCCCGAGCTGCAAGTCCATGACGGGCAGCTTCTCTGATTCGTGCCTATGGTGACACAGCGGTTGCTGTCTTGGACGCAGCCTGCTGGGCAACAGATTTGCGCACTGGCTGTTGATCCACCGAGGCTTGCGAAAACCAGAATGAATATCCAAAGAAGGTATCGCTGTCCTCTAAGCTGAGTCAGAGGAATTGGTAAGACGCGCTTGTCCATTATTGTTCTCCTTGTGGGGGTAACGCTTTAGGCAATCAAGGATAAGAACTCATACGATCGCATGAATAGAATAGTAGTACAAAATTTAACCAATTGCGATAAAATATATTTCTCATTTCAAAACTTGCAAAAGAAAAAACCGACATCAATGGTCGGTTTTTAAATGGTAATACCCGTTATCTCGATGTGTTGATTAATGACTGATTAAACCATCCTCAATATCCAGTTTGATAGGCGAACTCAGGGATTACTTTGCTCCAAGTCCCTCAGTAATATAGACCTGAAACGCAGCACCTTCCAGACGGGTCTTACTGGCTTCCTGATACTCGGGGCTGTGATACCAGTTGGACGCTGCCTCATAGGAGGGGAACTCGAGAATCAAGACATCATCAACTGGGTCACCCTCAAGGACTTCAAAAGGGCCATTGGCGGCGAGCAATTTTGTGGGGTGGTTTTTGAACGTACTACCGACCCCTTGTTTATATTCAGCCAATTTCTCTGGGTTGAGTTTTTTTTCGCGAATAAAAATGACGTAAGCCACCATGCTGTTTCTACCTGATATGAACGGGTGAAGGAGGGCTGAGCGTGGCAGAAGCCACATCATGAAGTAAAGAGACAGACACAAAAAGCCCGCATAACAATACGGGCTTTTCAGATAGCGATACAATCGCGATGTGATCAGTAGCTCAGCTTAAAACGATGTGGGGATGCTGGTTTGTTGCTTTAAGAATGCGTCCAGTTTTGCAGTGTCAAAGCTACCAAAGCCTGTCGCCGCATCCCAGCCAGCCACTGCGGTATAGCCCGGTGTGGTGCCTGAGCCATTGTTGCCTGAGGTCACATCATGCAGAAGTCCTGCATTGGCGGATTTGGAGAAGTATGAATAAAACGCAGCGGCTGGGAAGGGCAATGAATTAGTATTGTTGGACTGCAAGCGCGCCCAGAGTCCAGCAAAAATTGGTGCGGCAAGGCTAGTGCCACCCCATTGTTGAATCGCGCCGTTGACATAGACCTTTACGCCGCTGTTGGGGTCTGCATCAAAAGCAACATCGGGTAGACCGCGCCAAGTTGATGATGCTGTTATACCACTTTGCCATGCTGGTGCTGCTTCAATTTTACTATAGCCACCGCCGGTAGCGCCAAGCACTCTTTTGGTCAAGCCCTGATTCCACACCACTTCACTGCTATACGCTGTGGTGCCAGTGGTAAACAGAGCGGTACCGCCAACGGCAATCACATACGGCGAAACCGCAGGCGATGACACGGTATAGTTACTGGTCGGCTTACCGCCATTACATTCAAAGGCACCCGAGTCGCCACTGGAAATCGAGAAGGTCTGACCTTGGGTAATGGCTTGTTTAAAGATGGCATCGTTGACGGCAATCGTATCCCCTGTTTCACATTCACCAAAAGAACCATCAATAACCTTGGCGAGATTATCCGTTACTGCGCGGTTCATGGCATTGGTCACGTTGGCATTGGTCGGTGAGTCTGGTGAGGTATAGAAAATAATCTTTTGAATCGCGCCACCAGCGGCACCCAAAATCGTCTGGCTATCCATGTCCCACTCAGCATCGGTCAGGGTATAGCTGTCTGAAGCAGAACCGGTTTTAACCACGGATGTCGCGACCGCCCCTAAGCCATTGGCCGTGGTGTAGGTGCTTAGATCCTTGACCGCACCTGTGCCATCTCCCCACATCACGACTGCTGCTGTGGTATTGGTTGCTTTAGGTAATGAGGCTGCATCGTAAATAGTGGCGAAGTCCAGTGGGTTATGTCCAACTTTGGCGGGAGTCGCGTTTGTTGTCGAACCGGATTTTGCATTGGTGGCGATGACTTGATGGCTGAACGTGCGATAGACGTTTGCCGTATCCAGCCCCAGTACTGTTTCTACGATACCGCTTAGAGATTGTGGCACCTGCGCATCAGTGCTGTTGGCAAAGACATGATGTCCATCTTTCTCAAAGCTTTTGAGTTTAGTGTTAAAAGCACTATTTGCATGGGCAGCCGTACCTGTAGCGGTCACCAGCAGATGATTTGGCGAGACGGTGATATGGGTGTAGCCAGATTTCTTGAGGTAACTCACCACTTTATCAACTTGTGCTTGTGAGGGACCAAACTGCTGAGTGAATTGTGCGGGGGTGAGGTACTGGCGTGCAGTACCGGAGAGATAATAAGACACCAGCTTATCCAACTGTGCCTCATTCTGGAGTTTGAGGCTCAAGGTGATGGGCACGGCGGTTGTTGCTGTGATATCGGACACTGCAGCGGTTGTCGCTCCTGCTATCGCCGTAGTTGCACTTGGGGTAGCCCAGTCAAAATGTTGAAACGCATGCGTCTTGGTCGATACCCAAGGCTCTGACGCCTGTGCGGATAGGGAGACTAAAACGACAGAGACCATCGATGACAAGAGCGTCACACGACGCACCGCAACAGCAGAAAACAGATCCGAAACTTGCATAGAAAACTCCATGATTGAGAAACGACAGCTGGCTTTAAGATGGATTTTGAATGACTGGGCAGCGCCCAATTTATTCATAGGGCATACAACATGATATTCATGATGCTGCGTATTCATATTTAAGGGACAAACATCCAATAATGCTTGAACGTCGAATATAGGTTTAAGATTTATAATTAATTGTATTTCTTGTGTAATTGAGGAAATAATAAATTTTCTTTTATTACATTTCATTTTTAAGACTGGGTTGTCGCTATAGGTGCTAGAGATGATGTTGTAAGTTCTGGTTGGTGTAAAATATTTTAAGTTATGTAAAACAATATATTACTTTTATTTTTTGGTTTAATTTATGGCAAATATAGTCACTGATCCCAGCAGCTCTTATTGAGATTTCATCGTTTTGTTTTTTGAATCTTGTGATGAATTATGCGTTTTATAATCCGTGGACTATATGAGTTTTATTATGAGTAAACCTGAAAATATATTAAGTGAGATATAGGTCGTTAATTTTAATTATTTTTGTTATGTGTAGATTATATGTAGGTTATGTGGATTTTATTCAAATTTGATTTAGGTGACTTTACAAAGTGAGCGTTTGCTTAAACCATGTTGAGTGCTCAGTCTGTGAGCATTGCCCTGATCCCAACCGCCTAGAGCGGTCGGTCAGGATTGGACGCACAAAAGTGTTTAAAGCTTAAAAACGCAGTTTCTTCAGTCCACGTGCCACACCATCTTGCAGTGCCGCTTTGATGATTGGACCAATAAACGGTACCCGACCTTTAAAGGTAATGGTGTATTCCAGACGGGTACGCTTGCCATCCAGATCAACAAACTTCATCACGCCGCGATGCTCCTTGATTGGTGCGATACCGCTGGTGATTGCGTATTCAATCAGCTCGTTTTCACGGTAGACCTGATTGGTCTCTACGAAAGACGGGGTTAACGGAATAGATAGTTTACGTGCTGAACCCACGCCATTGCGTGCATCTTTGCCATCGTTTAAACGGGTGACTTTGGCTGGGGCAAAGATTTTGCTCAAGTTCTCATGTTCGCTCAATGTCGCAAAGACTTTTGCCACTGGTGCATCAAATTCATGGACCACATACACTTTTTGGGTTTTCAGCATTGTTCTTCTCCGTTATTCGCATAGTCTTGTTAATGAGGCTTGTAGAATCGATCAATTGACAATTATTGTTGTCAATTGATCGATTCTAGCATAAGACGATGACGGGCAAGCGGGATCTTGATGCGATCTTGCCACTTTATAGGGCGATGGCTCAGAAAGCGCTTTGAGCAATGCGGTTACGCGCGTCACGGATATGCCTCCCTGATACTATCGAATGAGCATGTGGGTGGATCAGGCGACTGACATCGCTCTGTCTTAAGCGCATCAATGAGCGAGTATGTATTTACAGTTTTTAGTGCGATTTAAATGCGGATACCCCCTGCTAAGCCCCGATGTTTCTGTGCTAATCTCGGAGGTCTTGGGGAGAGGCTATGAAAAGATTTGTTTTACTGAGTATGTTGATTTTGGCGTGCAGCATGAGTGCGAGTGCCCATGCGGGTGTCTATGCCCAGCGGTTGGTCGGCTGTCTGCTGAAGGAAGCGACTCCGCAAGACAAACAAGTGTTTATTCAGCGTTTCTTTCTGGTCTTCTCCCCGACCAAGCAGCTTAAGGATCTGGTGAATGTCAGTGATCGTAAGCGTCATGAGATTACCGATGAGTTTAGTAAAGTCTTTAACCGACTCTTCACTGTCTCCTGCCAAACTCAGACTGAAGATGCTGTGAATTTTGAAGGCAAAGCCTCTCTGGGTTTGGCTGGTCAGGCTTTAGGTCGTGCAGCGATCAAAGAATTTTTTTCTGATCCGAATATCAATAAAGGACTCATCGAAGTTGGGCAGGAAGTGAATAAAGTTCAAACCTCGAACCCGCAGGTCTTCGATGCGACGCCCGATTTTGCGCCATTGGTTGCTCAGTAAAAGAAACCTCACGCATCTATCGTTTAGGAAAGTGACGCTTCACAAAAAAGCCCACCATCGCGTGGGTTTTTTTATGGGCGCTATCGAAGATCGGTGAGCGGATCAGCTCAAACGTGTGTCTTGAAGGACAGGTAGATCAGAAATGCAATACAAAGGATCAGAATGGCCAAGCAGGCGTATAAATAATTAAACATTGGCATATAGGGTGTGAAAGTGTGATTAAGTTATCACTTTTGATTTCAAATGAACATAGGTTTAATCGTAACTTGCTTGGGTGATTATTTGATATCCATTTAATCTTTCAGCATAAATCTATTCGACACACTCCCGTTAATCGACCAAAAATCTTAGAACCGTTCGCTACGACTCACCCATCAATGATGCTTTCCGCAATGCCTACTCTTCATTTTGTATTTTTTTTGCACATTTCATTTGACAAACTATCTTAAGATATATATCTTTCAATATATCTTAAGATATAAAAGGAGATACCCATGCATTCCCATTCTCGTTTTTCACGTCAACACGGCGCCCGTGGTTTTTCTATTCATCAGCTCTGGCATGCGATCGGTCATGGTCGCCGTGGCGGCGGTGACCGCTTTCAGGGTGGCCCAGGAGGCTTTGGCGGAGGGGGCGGCTTCGGTGGATTTGGAGGCGGTGAGGGAGACGGTATGCCACGCGGCCGAAAATTTACCACTGCTGACTTACAGCTCATGCTCTTGGCATTGATTGAAGAGCAACCCAGCCACGGTTATGAACTTATTAAGGCATTGGAAACCCGCTCCAATGGTTTTTATGCCCCCAGTCCCGGTATGGTTTATCCGGCATTGACCTATCTGGAAGAGCTGGGCTATGTCACCGTTCAACTGGAAGGTAACCGTAAACGCTATGAACTGGCGGACTTGGGTCGTGAGAATCTGGAGAGCAACCGCGCGCATGTCGAGCTGATGTTTGCCAAGCTGGTACATATCGCGCGCAAGATGGATTCAGTACGCCGTGCCTTCTCCGGTGAGGAACCCGCCGATATCAGTGAAGGCGGCTGGTTGCCTGAATTGATCACCGCACGCCGTGCGCTTAAGCACGCGCTGCTCCTGCGCAGTAATGTGCCTGCCGACGAGCAACGCCGTATTGCTGCCATCTTGGCGCGTGCAACAGCCGAGATTGAAGGTCAGAGTGAAAAGGGCAGTGCAGAGTAAAAAAAGCACTGCGCTGTATCACCCGCTAAGTATTGATTCACCATGCATCCAGAGAAATACATTGGAGTCGTATAGATGTCAAATACCCCTGATTTGAGCGTTACCCGCGTACGCCACCCGTTGAAATTCCGTTTGCTCGAAGCAACCCGTGTGCAAGCGCTAACGCCACATTTGATTCGTGTCACCTTCACGGGAGAGGACTTAAGTGACTTTGAATCGGCATCTTTTGATGACCATATCAAAGTCTTTTTTCCCACAGGCACCGAGCCTCTGGTCATGCCAAGCATGGGACCCGATGGTCTGGTGTTCCCCGCAGGGCCTAGACCTGTCGCCCGCGATTTTACGCCGCGTCGTTTTGATCGCGCTGCGCGTGAGCTGGATATCGAATTCGCCATCCATGAAGCCGGCCCCGCCGCGACATGGGCGAAGCAAGCACAAGTTGGACAGTCTCTAGGCGTCGGTGGTCCACGCGGCTCACTGGTGATCCCCACGGGTTTTGACTGGCAGGTGCTGATCGGGGATGACACCGCACTTCCCGCCATTGCGCGTCGTCTCAGCGAACTCCCTGCGGGCACCCGCGTGACTGCGATTTTGGAAGTGGCCGATGCTTCAGGTCATCTTGAGTTTGACACCCAAGCCGAACTGACCACGATCTGGTGTTATCGCAGTGCTTCGGTGTTTGAGAGCAATGCGCTCTTGCAGGCCGCGCGTGAGCTAGAGTTACCCGCAGGCGAAGGCTATGTCTGGGCAGCCGGCGAGGCCAGCGCCATGCGCGCTATCCGAGACCACTTCCGCAGCGAACGTGGCATAGATAAATCCCGCCTGCGGATTGCCAGTTATTGGAAACACGGCGACGCCGCTGTGCACGAAAATCTAGAAGATTGACATCGGCAACATCGATGTCAGAATCATTAAAAAAGGAATACGTCGATGTATAGCATCAGCACGACCCAAGAGCGCAGCCTGCTTTGGCTGCTTGCGCTCGTTCAATTTACCATCATCATGGACTTCATGGTCATGATGCCGCTCGGTCCGCAGTTGATGCATGCCTTTAACATTACCCCGGTTGCTTTTGCGACTGCGGTGTCGATGTACTCTTGGTGTTCAGGACTGTCTGGATTACTGGCGGCAACTTATATCGACCGCTTTGACCGTCGTCGCTTGCTGATGATTGCCTATGCACTATTTGCATTGTCCAATCTGATCTGTGCGCTTGCCAATAGCTATGAGCTGTTGTTGTTTGCCCGTGCGTTTGCCGGCATTACCGGAGGCATGTTGGGCTCAGTCGTCATGGCGATTGTCAGTGATGTGATTCCCGCGCAGCGGCGCGGTGCGGCCATGGGTATCATCATGACCGCGTTCTCACTGGCTGCAATCGCTGGTGTGCCTGCAGGTGTTTTACTCGGTGCGCACTTTAGCTGGGCAGCGCCGTTCGTCCTTTTGGTGGTGTTGTCGGGATTGGTCTGGATTGCCGCCATCAAGGTTGTGCCCTCACTGACCGAGCATCTCAAACAGAACCCACCAGTACTGAGTGAAGTGCTACCGAACCTATGGCGTTTGTTTAGCAATGCGCGACATCTCAACGCCTTTGCCTTTACCTTCACCATGATGGCATCACAGATGATGGTGATCCCGTTCATCTCCCCTGTGCTGGTCGCCAATCATGGTGTGGCGCCTGCGCAGTTGTCGTGGATCTATATGGCGGGTGGGGCTGCGACCTTCTTCACATCGCGTGTGGTCGGGCGACTGGCAGATCGCTATGGCAACAAACGCGTGTTTCGGATTGCCGTCATCTTGTCTGCATTCCCGATTCTGTTTGTCACCCATATGCCTGCACTGCCGTTTATCCTGATCGTGCTGTTTTTCCCTTTCTTTATGGTCACCGTGTCTGGACGCATCATCCCGATGCAGGCGCTTTTGACGACCGTGCCAGAGCCTGCCCATCGCGGCGCGTTCTTGAGTGCCAATAGTGCCATTCAAGCCCTCGGTACAGGCTGCGGTGCATGGCTCGGTGGATTGATGCTGTCGAATACAGCGACAGGTCAGATCGAAGGCTATGGCATGGTGGGCTGGGCTGCAGTGGGACTTGCGATCTTGGCTATGCTATGGATTGATCATGTCCGAGGTACGCGGGTTCCGGTGCAAGCGACAAAGCCACTGGAGACAGAGGCCGCGGGGTGAGGTGTTGTGGCACATGCGAAATTCTAACTTGAGTTTTCTCAATCCTTCGCCCTATTATGGCAGATTCGGGAATCAATCTAGCTTAGGGCTTCATATGGAGATTGGAATGCAAAAACTATCGGGCACATATGATAGTGATGCAGCAGGACTTCCTCGCGGACGGACCAGTTTATCTTCGGAGGAAACGAAAGAAGCTCAATACCGACGCCTGCTACGCGCCAGTATTTCTGCGTTCGCCGAACTGGGCTATGCCGCAACGACCATCAACGATATCGTGAGTCGTGCCCGTGTATCACGGCAAGCGTTCTATAAGCTATTTGAAACCAAAGAAGACTGCTTCCTTGCCGCCGAGCAAATGGGTAGAGCGGCATTATTCTCGGGTATCATCGCATCTATGGACCGTGAGCATAATACGACGAATGACTTGTGGATTCGTGCGCCAATTCGGACTTATTTACGTATCTGTAGCGAAGAACCTGAATTCACTAAAGCGTGGATTATAGAATTTCCCAATGCCAGTGCACGTACATTGGCACGGAGAAACGCTTTTTTTATTGAACTGGCTGCTTTTCTTCGGGAAGCACATCGATTGGCAAAAGCCAAGCAGCCAGAATCTTGGCTTCTCGTCCCTGATACGCTCTATGAGGCAGTGGTTGGCGGTGCACATGAGATGATTTTTCGTTGTGTGAGTCAATCACGGTTTGGGGATATAACGGCACTGGAAGACACCATCATTACGTTTACCTTAAATGCACTGGGTTATCGCCCAGATTCAGAGTCTTCTGTTATCAAATAATTAACTCATACTAAGCTTAACATATGTACTTTTTGCGCATGTGCTGATGAGCCGCGTCTTCATTTCATGTTGACTTCAATATGTCTGATATAGTACAAAAGAACTATACAGTTCTTTTGTACTAATCTGATGGTCCTCTTACTTTATCTTTAGGTAGGCGCGTCCATCTGTATCTGACCAACTCTTGGAGTCTTGCTCATCATGCCGATCACCATGAATTCTGTACCAAAGGTCAAATCGTCCTTTCCCGTGCGCAATATCAAATTTAATTTCGAGTCCTCGCCGCGTTATTGGTTTGATCATGACCCGTTATTTTCGCATTTGCTCAATGGCCTATCGGGTATTTTTCCTCAAGGGGAGCTGTTCCTCATTACGACATTACGTACTGTGCGGCAAGGGATTAAGGATTCGCAGTTGCAAGCCGATATCAGTGCATTTATAGGGCAAGAGGCAATGCATTCCAAAGAGCACACGGCGTTTAACCGCTATGCTGATCAGCATGATATTGATATTGAGACGCTCGAGCGGCAGATGAAGCGGTTTTATACCCTCATGGATCGTATCTTACCCGCGATGCATCGAATGGCGATTGGCTGTGCGATTGAACATTGCACGGCAACGTTGGGGGCTGAATTACTCCGTAGCGATGACTGGCATCAACGGATGGTTGGTCCATTGCGGGAGTTATGGGTTTGGCATGCGCTCGAAGAAAATGAACACAAAGCAGTATTCTTTGATGCGTATCAAGCTGCGGGCGGTGGCTATTTAAAGCGTGTGACGTGGATGGCGATTAGCGGCAGTGTTCTGGTGGGTCTTGCCATACATAATTGTGTGCGTTTGTTGCATGCTGATCAAAAATTACTGTCAAGACAACATCTCAAATCCATCGCAAAGGGATTTCATCCTAGAACAGGGATATTTAATCTCTCTGTTATGAACGGATTTATTGATTATTTTTACCCTTCATTTCACCCCTTCGATCATGATACCCAGCAACTTGAGCAGCATTGGCGGCAACAATTACAGCTTAAATCCACGTGAAACTTATGTAGAGTAAATCAAAGAGACAGGGGCAAGCCTCTTCGATTCATCTTTTTTAACAGAACTTTAAAGTCCCATAGCAGTTACGCGTTGGCGATTGTCCTAAGTCCACGGGATCGAGATTGATGGGTATCGTCAGCAGATTTCCAACCACCTGAAGCACATCAATCGGAATGTATTGCGAAATTTGCAGATTATTGACTTGCAGGTTCGGCAGGTTAATCCACCAGCCTTTCTCAGCGCCTGTGGTGGGATAAGTCCCATCACCTTTTTGCCATTTGATGGACTGATTTTGTAGTGACAGCGAAACGTCTTTAGACGGAATCGTGCCTGCTGCATCACCTGCTAAGACTAATTGATGCGCTGCTCTTAAGGGTTCTCCATAGATATTGATATTATTGAGCGTAATCCCTAAGGGCAGGTTAATGACCCCCAGAATCGATACCCCTGTCGTTACTGCGGTTAGGCCTGTGATATCTAGACTGTTTCCCCGTATGACGTGATATTGCTTACTATAATCATTCAGGTTAGCCGTCACAGGTGCAACGCAGAGCGTGAGTAGGGTAGCACAAGCATTGGTAATCTTGGCGTTGGTGATATTCAAACCAATATCACCGCTCAGACTATTGATCCCCGTATCATCACTCAGGTTACTGGTATTCGGGTTCTCCCCGATAGAGAGCATTCCCAGCACGCCTTGAGCACCAAAACGAATCCCGGCCACCGAGCGTGTCGCCAACTGCGTTGGATTTTGGATCGCGATTTGCAAAAATGGATTGGTCAGGGTTGCGTCTGAATCTGCATAGGTGCCACTGGCACCGGGGTTCACACCGCTTAAACGTGCATGGGTCAAGTCGATATCGCATCCGGGCCCATTGACTCCGCCGCAGCCGAGTTGCAAATGCTCAATATTGGCGTTTAAGTCGACTTTGCCCTCTAAACCCAAAGTAAAAAAGCCTATATTGGCATTAGGGTTAGCGCCACCAGTTGGAATATAGTTGGTATAAAAAGCGGCTTGCCCAGAGACTTCTCTTAATGATTCGTCATCCAAGACTTGCTGCGCATAAACACTGCATGTGCCGAGATAAAAAGTGATGAGGCCGAGAATAGATGCTGAATATTTCATGATATTTCAAATCCATTTGTTTTTTATGATCAGTCCATATGATGAATTTACCTATTTTCTAAAAGGTAAAATCTGCATTTAAGTCACTGTTACATTTTAATAATTATGGTAGAACAGTTAGTCGATTAGTAAATAATTATTTCGCACATTAACTTTAAATAATTATTTTAAATTACAGTTAGTTACCATGAATCTATGTATATATTTTATTAATTCTTCATGGCATCACTATACTGACGACTTAAATCACCGTACCCTTGTTATCAAATGTATACAAGTATGCATTTCGGTACACTTTGACGTTGGGTCGGCGGGGTAAATATTAAATAGTCATTTTTTATTTAATATTGAACGAGATATGGCTAGATATTTTAAATGTTTTGTTTTGTGTGTGGATTGTACGGTTTATATAATGCGGCGCTTGGATTAACATTTTTGCGGAGTTTAAATTATGCAAAAAAAAGCCTTTATCTCGGCTAATGGCGATAAAGGTTTTTTTTATAGCGAATTGAACATATAGAGGATCCCAAGATCGTGTTAAACGATCCGTGTCCTCATGTCGCTAGAGATGAACATGCAGCCAGTGATCACTGGAGGGGGCGACACCCGTCCACGCGCCTTCACCTGATAGGCCCAAGACCATCAGTTTCTCACCGTTTTTTAAAGCGGGGACGAGTTCGGCATGGATGCTACCTGCATCGCCATCATGCTTGATAATCCATTTGGCGCTTTGATACTTAAAGGTCTGGGTGGAGAGTTGCTCAATCGCCTCCGCGATCACTGAGTCATCGCGATGAGGCAAAAGCTCGGCGCTAATCAGATAGGTTTTCATATCCTTGCTCACCTCTTTCATTGTTTATGGGAAGACGGCACCCGCTTAAAAACTGAGCGGAAGATCAGCATACTGGGATCTTTAAAAAAAGCTTAAAAAAAAGCCTGCGTTTTGTAAGCAGGCTTTGCAATGTTGCTGGGGTGTTATTCACTCAGGCCTCGTGACACACCGCTTCGATATTATGCCCATCGGCATCATGAATAAAGGCGGCATAGTAATGGGCATGATAGTGTGGGCGCAGGCCGGGTGCACCGTTGTCTGTGCCTTGTGCAGCCAGAGCGGCTTTGTGAAAGGCATCGACAATCGCACGGCTCTTGACCCGAAAGGCCACATGGATCGACTGACCCGGTGTGCCACGGCTAATCCAGAAGTCGGGCTTCCCGTCTTCACCAAACCCTGCCACATCGGTATGTCCGGTGACGGAGGCGGGAAATTCCAACAGCAGTTCATAGCCGATGGCTTTTAAGGTGTCCTGATAGAACTTTTTGCTGGCTTCAAAATCATGAACAATAATCTCAGTATGATCGATCATTTCTGCGTTCCTTCTTGATGAGGTGAAGTGATTGTGCTGCTTGAGCATAGCAAAACTTTAAAATTCTGAGCATGTTTTAATCGGGAAGGTTTACTTAAAGCCAAAGAATATAAAAAAAGCCCCATGCATCAGCATGGGGCTTTTAATCAGAAGCAATGTTAATCATTCACCTTATGGTGTGACCGCTTTCGCTTTGATATAGGCGTTCAGATTTGAGATATCGATACTCCCAAAGCCAGTCACGGCATCCCAACCAGCTTTCGCTGAATAACCAGTGTACGTGGTGCCATAGCCATTGTTACCAGAGGTCACGTCATGGACTAAGGGCGATGTTACCGTAGTGTCAGTGAAGTATTTATAGAAAGTTGATGCAGGGAAACCCAACGCGTTTTTGTTGTCTGACTGCAGGCGTGCATAGAGCCCTGCAAAGATCGGCGAAGCCAGACTGGTTCCACCCACCTGATTCTTATACGTCACACCATTAATCACTTGAGTAGTGCTGCCATTGATATACAAGATTGCGCCACTGGTTTGGGCGGCATCAAAAGCGATATCAGGGATTCCACGGAAGGTAGAAGTACCGATGATAGTTTTTTGCCAAGTCGGAGCTGTTTCACTCTTACTGTAGCCACCGCCTGTCGCCCATAAGCGCTTGGTTGAATCTGTCGAGCTGGCAGCAGCAGTGCCTTCATTCCAGACCTTCTCACTGCTATACGCACCGGCATTGGTAAACAACGCTGTTCCGCCCACTGAAATCACATAGGGAGAGTTGGTGGGTGCAGAGACCGTATAGTGATTGGTATACGGTTTGCCAGGGTAGCCGGTAGGTGTGGTGCTACATTGATAGGCTCCAGCATCTCCACTAGAGATTGAGAAAGTTTGTCCTTGAGCCACGGCTTGTTTAAAGATATTGTCGTTGGCAGTTTGTACGCTGGAGGCATCGGCATCCGATTCGCACCATCCCAGCGACACATTCACGATGAGTGCTTTAGGAGTTTTATCCGTATTGATATCCGTTACAGCTGCGTTAAAGGCTCCAGTCAGGGCATCAAAAAAAGCTAGATTGGTTGTTGCGTCATCTGGTGCGGTATAGAAGATCAGACTTTTAACACCGCCAGAAGCCCCGATAATGGATTGGCTGTCAAGGTTCCACTCTGTAGGGTCGCCTGAAGAATAAGTATCGTTGAAAGGATCTGTCCCCGTTTTGACTACGGATGTCGTTACGGCGGTTAAAGTATTTTTTGTCGTGAAGGTTTTTAGATCGCTGAGCGTTTGCGTCAAATCGCCCCAGGTAATGATCCCGACAGAGACATTGGTTGCTGCAGGTGTGGTTCCTACATGGTAGATGGCTGGAAACTCAGTCGGATTGTGACCTGTTTCAACGGGTGTAGTGGCTGCTGCTGCATTGCTCAGACCGCCAGCAACGGTAGATGTCACAGGCACAGGCAACGATTTGTGGAAGGTATGGGCCGTGACTACATTTTGTAGACCCAATACGGTTTGTACGACACCGCTGAGTGACTGTGGAACTTGCGCATCAGTACTGTTGGCATACACGTTGCGACCATCAGCCGCTTTAAAGCCTTTCAAGGTCGTGTTAAACCCAGTATGTACAGTACCTGCCGTACCATTGGCCGTGACAAAGAGGCGGTTTGGGGCAACTTTAATATTGGTAAATCCAGCTTTGGTCAAATGCTTGACCACTAGATCGACTTGTTGTTGGGTCGGACTATAGAGCTCTTTAAATTTATCTGGAGTGAGGAATTGGCGTGCAGCGCCAGATTGGATAAAGCTGATGTCTTTATCGAGTTGTGCTTCATTTCTTAGTGCAAGTCCTACCGTAACATGGATTGCTTTGGTGCTTGCGATATCCTTGGCGACTGCCGCTGCCGTATTTGCGGTTAATCCTGTCGTAGGTTGAGATACAGCTGATGAGTTAATCAAGGGCAAGAATGCTTTGGTTTTGGTAGAAACCCAGCCTTCCGCACCATATACCGATGACGTCACAGCAATGGATAATGCTGTTGTGGCAAACAAGATACCGCGAGCCTTGGTGAGGCTTTTAGGTGTATTCAATTGCATGAAAATCTCCAGAATTACTGTTATTAAAGTTTGAATGTCTTCAGTCAGAAGTTTTCTAATCTGAAGCATTTTTATTCGTTAAAAAAACAGCTGACGGTGCAGAGCATCGTGTCCACAGCGCATCATGGGTCGGAATAGCCTCTCATACCAACCACATCGCCATACCGCACATCTACATCGTTTGTGGCGACTCTTGTGCTGCTGGCGATGGGTCATTTAACCGCTTTGGATATCTGCGAATCTATATACAGTCTGAGATATTTATATCGATTTATTTATAAAAATATTACTCATAACTGAAATATAAATGTTGATATTTCAATCAGCTTTATCGCTGGATTACTATTTAGCAATTAATATGCCATTTATTACCTTTTGGTAAAAATAATTAAATGAGTACGATGAACTGCGCTTTAAAGCAGATAGAAGGGCGAGCTTGCTTGAGTGTAGACGTGTGATGGTAAATAGGCCGATTTGTTGTGTGTTTATGAAAAAAATATTAATAAAATCATAATTTTGTTTTTTTATGATAGTAGGGTGTCTTGCGATGAAGTCGCGTCAGAGATGGTCTCTAAGCACGTTTAAAACGTGTCTATATTGATGCTGGTTTTCGTTTTTTTCTAACGGGTACGTGGTATTCATCTCGCATATATTATCGATATATATTATTTTTATGCTTCGTCCACCTATTATGTATATTTGATTGACATGTTATGTAGATTGTGTGGACGTATTATGTTTGTACTGTAAGTAGAATGCGACTCTTAAATGGGGTACTATTATTTTAGTTATTTTAATGGAGGGCATTGCTCGATTTTTTAGCAATTGCTGCTGCTGGCGCAGCAATTCATCAGCAGTTGTCTTATTCCATTCATATGCCAATGATAATATAGAGCTTCCACCGCGCGTGGATGGGAATCTGCAAGGAATGCGGATACTTAAAAGAAGTTTTTTGCGGTTACGGTGTGGCTCAAAAAAGTGAGGCAGTAAGAAAGTCGATATCACCCAGAAAACACCCGCATTTTGGAATGAATTTTGAATGTTTATCCAAGCGGAAAAACACGTGATGATTTGATCCTTCAAGGAAGAACTGGAGAGAATTAGGTGGTTTTATGGCTGAAAAAGGTTCGATGTTAACACTAGGGCAGCGCCTCTCTGCGGGAGATTCCTTACTCTCCCCATTGGGAAACTTTCGTCTGCTTATGCAGTTAAATGGCAATCTGGTGATTTACGCCAGATCCAATCAAAGTGTCGTCTGGCAGTCGCACACGACTGGTGCAGGCAATTGGGCATTGCTGCAAAGTGATGGCAATTTTGTGGTCTATGATCCCGCAGGCAGCCTGCCGATGTGGAACTCAGAAACCGGGCGTGTCAACGTTTCAGCAGAGCGCTTTATCGCCCTGCAGGATGATAGCAATCTGGTGATATATGATCCTTTGCTGGCTCCAGTCTGGAGTAGCTTGGGTGGTTCAATACTTTAATTGAGTCATGTACAGGGTCAGAAAACTGCTTAAGCCCGCTGATCCCTGACCTATACATTGTCCCTGCGTGTCACGCCAAGAGTGATGCAGACCCGCCATGGTGCGTCGCGGCCTCGGTTTTGACCACGCCGAGCTGCTGGCGTCGTTTGCGGATTTGTGAGGTGGGCTTATGCAGCACATCCGCCAGCAGTGCAAAGGGCAAGTTCGCATTTTCTTTCAGAAAAAGATCATCCGCTTCACACCAGAAACTGGCATCGAAATGCCGAGAGAGTACTTTCACTGTATTCATGATTGTCATCCTTGAGCAACGTGATTAAAAAAAGTACAGCGAAAATATAAAAGCATGAACTATGCCAGAAGTCAAAATAAAACCATATAATTCATTATTTTGTGACGTATTTTGCATTTTTTAGCGATGTCTTTGACCCAGTGGACTGTCTTTGCAGCAAGCCAATCGCCTTAAATTAGCTGGCATGTAGGCATATTGTTATCTATAATGAAGCGTTAGACCAATTGGTCAAAAAATAACAATAGGGAGGTTACCTCTCTCTATTGTTTTGACTGCGTAAAATACCTTATTACTCCTCAATCATGGATCGATCTCTTATGAGAATGACATCTCTTTCTGTCGCTATTGTTTTGGCGACACTTCCGGCGACCAGTATTTTTGCTGCTGCACTTGACCGTTCCGGTCAGTCCATCGGCGCGTTTTTGCAAAAAGGCAATTATGCCGAAGCGGGCTTCACCGTGCTCGACCCGACTGTTTCAGGTCGCGACAATGGCGGCAATGGCACGGGCGACATGGCGAACACCTATCGCTTCCCTGCGTTTGCGCTCAAGCTACAACCGTTTGAACAGTTCTCGTTTGGCTTAATCTTTGATGAGCCGTTTGGCGCGGATGCTAGCTACTCGGGTAACAGCAACTTTGTGGCTAAGCCAACTGATAAGGTACTGGGTTCATTGCCGATCACCACTGGCAGTTTGAAAGCGGGCATCGATGGCGGTACGCGTGTACAAGTTGAGAGCCGTGACTACACTGCGATCTTTGGTTATCAACCGACCAAAAACTTCAACTTCTACGGTGGTGTGGTGTATCAGGAGCTACGCGGTAAAGTGGACCTACGCGGTTCAACTTACAGCTTGTTTAACGGCTATAGCGCCAACATTAAACAAAACAATGCTTATGGCTGGTTGGCGGGTTTTGCCTATGAAATTCCAGAAATTGCTCTGAAAACCTCGATTACCTATCGCTCTGAAATTGAACATGAAGTTCAGGCTGATGAAACGACACCACTGATCAATGCCATTCAGAGCATCCCTGCGGCTCAGTTGGGCGGTATTTTAAGCCTTGTTCCAGCAGCACAACGTGCAGCGATTGCTGGTGCATTGGGTAAAGCCAAAGGTATCAATACCAACGCGTCTGGCGATACCAAAATCACCACCCCGCAGTCAGTCAACTTAGACTTCCAGACTGGCATCATGGCGGACACAGTAGCATTTGCCAACGTGCGCTGGGTCAACTGGAAGAGCTTCGCGATCCGCCCTTATCAGTTTGGTCAAGTGGCAGGTGCCGTATCACCAATCTTGGGTAAAGGCGGTTATGCTGGTGGCTTTAACCTCGTGGACTACGCCAAAGACCAATGGTCTGCAAACTTAGGCTTAGGTCGTAAATTCAATGATCAATTCTCAGGTACCGCTTCTGTGGGCTGGGACAGTGGTGCAGGTAATCCGATCACCACCCTTGGACCAACCGATGGTTATTGGAATGTGGGTCTAGGTCTACGCTATAGCCCTGTGAAAGACTGGGATATCTCGACTGGGATCAAATACTTCTGGTTGGGCGATGCTAAAGCAGAAACTGGCGCGCATTCGGTACCGGGTAATGAAGCCGCCAGCTATGCGGGTGACTTCAAAGACGGTCACGCGATTGCTTACGGCTTTAAAGTGGGTTATCACTTCTAAGCTGCTTCGCACCTAAGCAAGTTCAACAAAAATGGCAATCTTCGGATTGCCATTTTTTATGGGTGGAAGATAAGGCCGAAAAAAGGGAAGTCTACCGAATTCATCTGATCGGTTCCGATTGAAGCATTCCGCAATAATGTTATGAGGTTGCGGGTACTGGAACCTTAGCTCTAGGCGGATTCACGTGTAGAAAATAGATGTTCTGCAGACCCAGTACCGCATCCACAGTATCTGCCAAAGATTGCGGCACTTGAGCATCCTTGGTATTGGCATAGACTTGTCGCCCGTCTTTGGCGGTGAATTGTTGTAAGGGGGTGTTGAATGCGGTTTGGACATTTTCCGCCGTGCCTTCTGCATTAATCAACAAACGATTCGGCGCGATGCTGATGTTGTGAAAACCAGACTTTTTGAGATAGTCGCTGACTTGATCCGCCTGCTGCTGGGTCGGGCTGTATACTGCGGCAAATTGTGCAGGGGTTAGAAATGGATGCGGCGTACCATCCTCGATCTTTTTATTCAGTTGTTCTTCATTGCGTAATTTAAGCGCCACGGTGATGTGGACAGGGGTATCGTTTGCAACGATCGTTGTGGTTTTGGGCAGTGCCGCAAAAGCCCGGGTATGGGTAGAGACCCAAGCTTCATCTGCATGCACCGAGACCGAAGCCGCAACCAGAACGCAGGCGGTAGCCAAGGTTTTCAGCGGTGAAACATTGAAAGGGTGTTGTGTTGCTAAAGATCGCATGATGATATCTGTGCCCAAGCTGTATGGATGCTTCCTTAAGTATCGGACACTTAAGCGTCATAGGGAATACACTTTTGTTTGGATTTAATGGGGTGTACTGTAATGACTCACTTTGTTCGATCAACACTTTTTAACATTTCGCCCATTGCACCGTCCGGTCAAAACTTTTAACGTATTCGTGTTGATGCAGGTTCCCAGCTATCTTGCTTGCGGGATAGGCTGGGTGTGGTACGTGCATCAACACCTATTTGCTTTTCATAACAATCTTCTCGATACGCATCTCACATCGCACGCCTATTTGCGATCAGGTCTTGATGCTGATCATGACCTTTTGTCACGCGATCTATTTGGTGAGCAATCTCATGACCCATTCTCCATTACGTCGCACTCTGTTATTGGCTGGCGTGGCGTTCCCTTTTGTGAGTTTCACCGCACGAGTTCATGCCGCAGACACTCCCTCTGACACACTCACTCAAGAATTGACGGCGTTAGAAGCCAGTAGTAAAGGCCGCTTGGGCCTTGCACTGATTAACACCGGTACGGGTCAGGAGTTTCAATATCGCGGTGATGAGCGCTTTCCGTTTTGCAGTACTTTTAAGCTGATGCTGGCGTCTGCGGTGCTAAAGAAGAGCATGACTCAAGCGGGACTGCTGACTCAGCATATCGCCTATGGCGAAGATGATCTTTTGTCCTATGCCCCGATCACCCGTAAAAATCTAGTGCAGGGCATGAGTGTCTCGGAGCTCTGTGCAGCGGCCTTGCAATACAGTGACAATACCGCCGCTAATTTGCTGATCAAACAAATTGGTGGACTAGAGGCGGTGAATCACTTTTCCCAGAGTCTGGGGGATCGTGACTTTAGATTGGATCGCTTCGAGCCAGACCTCAATAGCGCACTACCATTTGATATCCGCGATACCACCACACCGAAAGCCATGGCAAACAGCCTGAAGAAAATTGCACTGGGCAACAGCATCCTCGCGCCAAACCTGCGTGCGCAATTGATCACGTGGATCAAAGGCAATACCACCGGCGATGCCACCATCCGTGCCGGTGCGCCCCGCGGCTGGGCAGTGGGGGATAAAACGGGCAGCGGTAATTACGGCACCACCAATGATATCGGGCTACTCTGGCCACCCTCAGGTGATCCCGTGGTGCTAACGATCTACTTTACCCAGCTTAAAAAAGATGCTGATAACCGCCGTGATGTGTTGGCGGCTGCAACCAAATTGGCGCTTTCGCATTACCCTGATTATTCTTGAGGCGTCTTTTGTTCAATGCCCATAAAAAAAGCCACCTTCATGGGGTGGCTTTTTTTATGGGCTCCCAGATATCACAATCTGGGTGACTTGCAGGCGATCAGAACTTAAAGTTTAAGTTGGTGATGCTACTTGATGTGATATTGATCGGTGTGGTTTGAACCGCGCCAGTCACTGTTTCATCTGCTTCGATCTGATACTGTCCAGCGGCGTTTCCATCAGAAGTCAAGGCAATCGGCAGGCTGCTGCTATAGGTACCCACATAGGTCGGCATACCCGCTGGCAGGGTGAATGAGAAGCTGCCATTGGTGACCATCGAGGCGATTTCATAGGTTCCGCCATTCACCGTTTGCAGCACCCGCACCAAAATACCATCGCTGGCCGAGGTTGCACTACCGCTAGCGATCTGGATGCCTGAAGCTGGTGTAGAGATTGGAGCCGCAGCTGTGGAGACGGTTGTATCTGCATTTGCAGTGACGGGGACCGCACGAATGATTGCATCGGCGTAGCCTTTATCTACGACCACTACATCGTAATTGCCATTAACACTACTTTGAACAAGCGGGGCGAGCGTGAAGCTGCCATCGGTGTTGACTACCGTGCCTTTAATTACGTGTCCATTTTGTTCAGCATAAACCGTAGCACCCACTTCATTAGGGGAGACGTAGCCTTTGATTCGGCCACTGACTACCACAGGGGTCGCTGTCACCACAGGCTTCAAGCTATAAGAGCCATTGCCTTTCTGTACGATTGAACGGCAAGCATCAAAGTCCAGAACCAAATCGGTTAAGGTATTGGGTTGAACTGTGAAGTTCCCGATAACTTTATAGCCACTCTGTGTCGCGCTTGGTGTTGAGAGCGCAACTTCGGTACCATCCGCGCCTGAAGCTGTGGTCGGAACCACGGTATTGGCATTCGCAACCAGCACCAGACGAATCTGCTGGTATTGTCCTGCGGACAGCGGGAATTGTCCCAACTGTTGCAGCACACCATTGGTTAAAGAAAGTAAGTCGATGCGCTGCGGCGTGGCCAAGGTGAGGGTTTGCCAACCTGCATCATTATCACCCGCAGTTGCACTGCCATTGACGCGGATTTGTTGAACGGTTACCCAAACATGGTTAAAACCACAAGATGGGTTATCGGTGATTGCGACATTCACCGTTCCTGAGTTGCTCGCTGGTGCATCATTGCCGCCCCCGCCGCCTCCGCACGCTGTTAAAGCAAGAGCCGCTGCAACCAGCGTCGCTGGGAATAAAATTTTCATGATTCTTCTCATCCTTTGTTTTTCAGTATTTAGCGAGCGGAGGGTAAGTCTCATCAGAAAAAAGAAGAAGTAACAATTTGTATCAACTGTAAAATGTTTGAAACAAAAATTTCCTAATATATTGAAAAAATTATAAATAATGGAGTGTGTCGATGCGTTAAGATGACGAAAATGTAATCTTATATGCGATGTTTAGCCATTATGGTATGGATAGATCATCGAAAATGGAACAAATGAGTTGATCAAAAATTGGCATTACCTTAAACACGAGGGGTTCTATCATGAAGTATTTATTTGCGGTTTTACTCACGATGGTTTCCGTACCTGCTTTTGCTGTAGGACATCATTACCACCATCACTATGCGTATCATGGTAGTCATCATGGCAGCGGTTATGTCCATGAAAAAGCACATGGCGATCACGGCTCAGATGTCCATAGTCTTGGACATGGGCACAAGTAATGGGATTAAAAAAACCGCTCAACATGAGCGGTTTTTATATTGGAATCAGCAATTGCCTTTTTTGGCTTGTCCCGGTGGGCAGAAGCCACGACCGCCACCATCATGACCGCCGCCGTCATGATCTCTATCCACCACCACACCGCCTGGGATTACAACATCACCAAATGGTGTATAAGCGGCACAGCCGACCATCCAAGTACTGATCGCCAATACCAAAAACATTTTAGTGATTTTCATAGATTGCCTTAAGCTAACGTAGGATTGGTCATTTAAGTCTATATGAGTCTAGTCAATTATATATCACGACATGTATGAGCTTATCGTTTGAGACGATAAGCTCCATAGCGATGAGGCATATTAATTAAAATACCAAATCACATAGCCGACAAACACACCATACAGCAGACCGACAGAGAGCAGAATTCGGCTATCCATCACGCCGCGACGGAAGAGCGCGAAGAGGGCAACGACCGCGAGCATCGTGATCACGGCAGCACTGATCAGCGGACCATCAAATAGCCACGGGGTAAAGAAGATTCCCAAGGCGCTTGGAATCGTAGCCTGTATCATCATCGCCCCAGAGATGTTGGCAAGTGCGAGACGTTCTTTACCTTGCTTGACCCAGATCAAGGCATTCATGATTTCGGGCAGTTCGGTTGCAATCGGGCTGAGCAATAAAGCCGCCATATGCGGCGCCATACCGAATGCCACGCCAATCAGCTCAATCTGTGCAACAAAGGTATGCGCCGCAATCGCCACGACCGTCAGTGCTGCAACCGTTTGCAGCGCGACCCAAGCCATCGTGGGGTTTGCATCATGTGGGCGAATTTTAAGGGGCTCGAGTTCCTCTTCCTCATCATCGCCCTCATCGCGTAGCTCACGCCACACGTATGCAGCATAGGCCGCCAGAAACACCACCCCCAGCCACGGCTTAAAGCTAAAGATCACCAAGCCTAATCCCGCCTTCACCACAAAGATGACCAGAAACCAAGCCTGATCACGACTCAAGCGCTTCTGATCGACCGTGATGGTGTAGCGTTCAGCAAGGCTTTTTTTACGACGATTCATAAGGAGGGCGAGACCAACCACGGCATAGGCAATCGTTGCCAACACCAGAGGACCGCCCATGGCTGCGCCAACGCCGATGTCTTTTTGTTGGGGAGAGTTGCCAAACACCACGGCAATAAAGGTGACCGCACTCTCGGGAAGTGCAGTTCCGAACGCCGCCAGCACTGTGCCCGTTGCAGTTGCGCTGAGGTTAAGCCTGCGGCCTAGCCATTCAACGCCATTGACAAAGAATTCGCAGGCGAAATAAATCGTCGCGGCGGAGAGGAAGAACAATAAGAAGGTGATAAACATAAGCGGGTTGCATAGCCGGACGAACAGTGAACCATTGGCGCAGCAACATGGTTCGCCCGGCTTGGGTGACATGTTGATGGCCAAAGGTCTCGCTGGTCAAGCCGAACGATCACGCTCTTATCGAGTCGTTTTGAATCGCTTCGGTTGCTGCTCACGCCATGGGGTGACTGAACCCCAAGAATGTTGACATGAGCCCCTTTTCGATGATGTACAACGGATTGATATCTCGACGTACTGAAAAGGTTAGCTACTCCCCAATGACAGGAAGCATCATGGTACTGAATGTCATCCCTCATGACAAGATGATGTAGCGTAAATCTACATTTCATATAACGGCAAAGAAAAAATTTGTGCTAGTTTTAACGTCAATCACATCCGTCGTAGATCGTCAAACGTCATGCTTCGAATAGTGTGAACTGAACCCCCAGAACAATAATTTTAGAGCGAGGATTGCCCAATGAGCCAAGAACAATGGTCAGCCGTAGATGCCTACCTATGCGACAGTCTGATCCCGGAGGATTCTGTTTTATCCGATGCGCTGCGCGCTAGCGATCAGGCTGGATTGCCTCAAATCAACGTGGCGCCCAATTTGGGGAAGCTACTCCATCTGTTGGCGCAGATTCAGGGTGCACGCCGTATTCTGGAAGTAGGTACGCTGGGCGGCTACAGCACCATTTGGCTGGCCAGAGCGCTGCCGAAAGACGGGCACTTGATTACGCTGGAATATAGCCCCGAACATGCCGCAGTGGCTAAGGCCAATATTGCGCGTGCGGGGTTGTCTGCGTTGGTCGATATCCGTGTGGGCCTTGCGGTCGACTCATTGGCGCAAATCGCACAGGAAGGGCTGGCTCCGTTTGACTTTATCTTTATCGACGCCGATAAACCCAGCAACCCGTACTATCTCGAGTGGTCCCTCAAGCTTGCGCGTGTCGGCACCATCATCGTGGTGGATAACGTGGTTAGAGACGGCGAAGTCGTGGATGCCCATACCACCGATGAGAAGATCCAAGGTGCTCGAGCGGCCGTAGCCTTTGTGGCTACTCATCCACGACTGTCGGCAACAGCCATACAGACCGTGGGCAGTAAAGGTTACGATGGATTCTTATTAGCAACCGTAGTGTCTTGAACTGAGGGAGTGAACTGGTAAACAGTTTATCCCTAATAAGTGGGTAGGCGGCTTGTCTAAACGCAGCCTACCTGCTTGAATGCTAACCAAACGTGAATGAAAACACTTCTGCCTTGGGATCTAAAAACTCAATCTCAAAGGTATGATCCTGTACCGTGTCCGATTGCCGAATCAACTGATACAGCCGCTGTCCAGTCACTGTACCTAGGCCATGCTCATCGATATCGATGCCATGATTGGCTTTGGGTGCCTGACCATCCAGACTGACTTTAAAGCTTACTGGCTTGCCATCCGCATTGGGCCCCATGACCAGATGCAGATCACGCGCATGGAAGCGAAAGCGAAGGCGGGTGTGTGGATCAAGCGCAGTGGCTTTTTCCCCCTCGACTTTCCAGTTGCCCTGTAGTCCCCATTGGTTGAGATCCAATGCTTGAGGTAGCGTATAGAGATGCGCTTGATCCTGAGCTAGTCCGCCCTTGGAGGCAAAATGCTCTGCCCGTGCATAGCCGACGTAGGTCTCTGGGGACTGCACGTCGTTATCATCGGCAGCCATGCTCACACCCGTGGCTTTGGCTTCGACAAAGCCTGTGGCAACAGTGTGATGACCCGCTTCAGCCAATAACTGCTGAATGACTTTTTCTGATTGCTCATATTCCCCTTCACCAAAGTGGTGGTAGCGAACCTGTCCCTTGGCATCGATGAAGTAATGCGCAGGCCAATACTGATTATTAAACGCACGCCAGATGGCATAGTTATTATCAATCGCCACGGGATAGCTGATCTTGAGATCATGCACTGCCTTGGTGACATTGCCGATATCTTTTTCAAAGGCAAATTCTGGCGCATGTACACCAATCACCACCAAGCCTTGGTCTTTGTACTTTTGCGCCCATGCGTTGACATAAGGCAAGGTACGTAGACAGTTGATACATGAGTAGGTCCAGAAGTCGACCAGCACCACCTTGCCGCGTAAACCTTCGGCGGTCAGTGGCGGTGAGTTAAGCCACTGCACCGCACCGCTTAAAGACGGCAATGTTCCTTCAATTGGGAGTTGATCTGCGGTATTGGCATTGACTGGTGTAGCGACCATCGCCGGGTTTGCGCGACTTGGGGTGGGTGCGGGCTGGACTTTATCCAGCAAGGCTTGTTCGATTTTGGCGGTATGGGTGAGAGACAGTTTGGTGAGTAATCCAGTATCGAGTCCAAGGGCGATGGCAGTCACGCCAAGCAGTACCAGAACCCCCAGTCCGCGACGTATCCATTCTCCCACACCCAAGCTTTGCTTCATGGCGCTAAATACTTTGCCGCCTATCAGCAATGCTGCTGCAAGCGATGAGGCTGCGCCCAGTGCATAGGCAAGTAGCAATAGTGTGGTTTGACCATTGGCGCCATTTAGTGCTGCTCCCGTTAGCACCAGACCTAAGATCGGACCGGCACACGGTGCCCACAATAAACCCGTGGCGATACCGAGCAAAAAGGACGAGACCACAGGAGATGATTTTGTACCTGATTTGGGCTTGGCATCAGCGGATTTAAGGACACGATTGCCCAGCGCATTGAATGGTCTGGACAGGTAATCCGATAGCGACGGAAAGAGCAGTGCCAATCCAAACAGTCCCAACAGCAGGATTGCTGCATAGCGACCATACTGATTGGCTTGCACCGCCCAGCTTCCGCCGACTGCCGCGAGTGTTGCCACCACGGCAAACATCAGTACCATACCAGTCAGCAATGGCAAGCTGCTTTTGACAAAGGGCTGACCCGAGCGGGCAAAGACAAAAGGCAGCACTGGCAAGATACACGGACTCAAGATAGTCAGCGCGCCGCCGATATAGGCCAGGATAAAAATCAGCATGTTATTTCTCCACCAGCACAGGGGTTACACGATAGTCTGTGGGATAGAGGCGCTTTAAGTTTTCGACCTTGGGCAAATCATTAAAGGCGATATAGGGGTTATCAGGATGCAAGGTCAGGTAGTTCTGATGATAATCCTCTGCCGCATAGAAGCCTTTGAGCGGATTGATCTGAGTCACGATCGGATCATGAAAGAGATGGGCTTTACTGAGCTGTGCCACATAGGCGTGTGCGACTTTCTGCTGACTATCGCTGCTATACCAGATGGCTGAGCGGTACTGCGTGCCCGTATCTGGCCCCTGATGATTCAACTGGGTGGGGTCATGCGCGACTGAAAAATAGATACGCAGCAACTCGCCAAAGCTCACCTTACTGGGATCAAACTCGACCTTGACCGACTCGGCATGTCCAGTATTGCCCTCAGAGACCATGTCATAGTGTGCTGTTGAGCGACTACCGCCTGCATAGCCGGAAGTCGCCTTGATGACGCCCTGCACATGCTGAAACACGCCTTGCACCCCCCAAAAGCATCCTCCCGAAAACACCACGACTTCAGGGCTGGTGCTTACAGGCTCATTCAGGTTGGGGAAAGGCAGTGCCGTGTTCGTTTCAGCGCAGGCGCTGGCACTCAAGCCGATCATGATCGGAACCAAGAAACTTCTGCTGTGATGAATGAGCGTGTGGATCAGGTGTTGTGGGTATGGTTTTTTCATGATGTGCTCCTCCCTTAAACAGACGGGACAAAGTTTAATGCCACAGAATTCATGCAGTAGCGCAGCCCCGTCGGCTGTGGGCCATCGCTAAAGACATGTCCCAGATGTGCATCACAGCGTGCGCATGAGATTGCGGTACGGGTCATGCCAAGCGTCGAATCGGTGATCTTGTTGATATTGTCTTCGGCGATGGGTTGATAAAAGCTTGGCCATCCCGTGCCGGAGTCATATTTGGTTTTGGAGTCAAAAAGTGCCGTGTCGCAGCAGATACAACGAAACAAACCGCGGGCATGGAGCTCCACGTATTTACCGCTATAGGGCAGTTCGGTGCCTTCATGACGGGTTACTTGGTAGGCTGAGCCTGACAGTTGGCGATGCCATTCCTGATCGGTTTTGATGACCTTGTGTACTTTTACCCGATCTAGGCGCGCGCCTGAAGGCGCAAAGTTGACAATCCACACGTCACTGGGTTGACCGGGGATCGGGGTAGCAAGAGCCTGACGACCCAAGAGGCTGCCGATCGTCGTCACAGTGAATGCCGAGACTACTGTTGCCAGCAAGTGGCGGCGGGAATAGAGATTGGACATCAGTGTACTCCTGCAAGATAGAGGTAGAGGTGCTGCACTGTCCAGCACACAGTGTGCGCCGGATGTGATCACTGGTCTATAGACGTCCATCGCATCGAATTGTTACAAGGAATTGATCGTTATTTTGATCGAGGCGATAAGGGCTTTGGGGATATACGTGGATGGGATGAATTTAGATTCAAAGTAGGGATTTTTTGTGATTACCAGTGAGCTGTTCGGGTAAGCCGTTTTTGATTATTACGGGCGTGTAGCACGGTTTTAAATTATTCAAAAGACGAACTGGGCGTATAGCGCCGCTGACGATCAGCCGTCACATAATCACGCCCTTCTTGTAAGAGTCGTGTGCCGTATTCATTAAAGGCGAGCCAACTGCCATGCAAGGCAACCTCATTGTTACCAGCGGCAGTGGGTTTTAAAAATAAAAAGCGTTCAAGTTTGATTTGTATCGTTTTTTGGTTTTGGTCAACCATAGCGATATGTCTATGTTCGATATCAACGTTCATGTTAACGGTGCTTCAGTTAAATCTGATTTATACCTAAAGTTTCTAAAAACCTTAGGCTCCCCCTAATGTGCAAAAAAAGTTTGCAAAAAAAGTCACGCTATAAAAAAATGTGGCGTGCTGTATAAAAAAGCTCAGATCCTTTGGAGAAATGAGCTGAAAATTTCAGGCATTAATTCTCATGCCAATGATCAAAAAATAACACTTTTGTAATATTAAAGCAACCAGTTCTCACTTTTCCTATCTGTTTATTTCTGATATGTATTTTATGTGATTCATGTCTCGTATTTTTCTTAAAAATGAGAGCATTTTAAATCAACAGTGTTTTCACGACTAAGCCCACAACCGCACACGCTGCGATGACATGGATCACATTGCGCTTATAGCGAAACAGCGCGATGGCTGCGGCCAGCGTAATCAGAGCCGACACCGCGTCAAAGGAACCGGAGAATCCATGCGGCCAGAGGACATGATAGCCAAAGAACAAGGCCAGATTGATTATCACCCCGACCACAGCTGCTGTAATTGCCGTGAGTGGCGCGGTGAATTTCAGGTCGTTATGGGTTGACTCGATCAATGGTCCCCCGGCCAGAATAAACAAGAATGACGGCAGAAACGTAAACCATGTGACTAGTGTTGCTGCGGCAGCGCCAGCCAGAAACAGGTTATCTGGTCCAAACACTGCTTTGACATACCCACCAACAAAACCAACAAACGCGACTACCATGATCAGCGGGCCTGGCGTGGTTTCGCCTAGTGCTAAACCATCGATCATCTGTGTTGGTGTCAGCCAGCCATAGTGCCCCACCGCACCCTGATAGACATAAGGCAGCACTGCATAAGCGCCGCCAAAGGTGAGCAGCGCAGCCTTGGTAAAGAACCAGCTCATTTGGGTTAGGGGATGATGCCAGCCATAGATCGCGGTCAAGAGACCCATCGGAATGCTCCACAGCAAAGCACCGATGATCACCACACGAATCAGCCCAGCCCATTTAAAGCGTGCATGCTCAGGTGTGGGGGTGTGGTCATCAATGAGGGCCGCACCAAAGGATTTATCCGCTGACCCATGCCCACCGCCCAGCGAGAACTGCTCTGGCAGAAAGCGCCCGCCCAGATAGCCGATTAGCGCCGCCACTGCAACGATGAGGGGGAATGGGGCATTTAAGGCAAAGATCGCCACGAAGGATGCCGCGGCAATTGCCCACAAGATACCATTTTTGAGCGCCCGTGAGCCGATACGATGCGCAGCGTGCAGCACGATTGCCGTTACCGCAGGCTTGATGCCATAGAACAGCCCGGCAATGATCGGCACATCACCAAATGAGACATAGACCCACGACAGCCCGATCAAGATCAATAAAGATGGCAGCACAAACAGTACACCAGCGGTAATGCCGCCAATCGAACGATGCATGAGCCAGCCGATATAGGTCGCCAGTTGCTGCGCTTCAGGCCCGGGCAGCAGCATGCAAAAATTTAAGGCATGCAGAAAGCGCCGCTCCGAGATCCAACGCCGGTTCTCCACCAACTCCTGATGCATGATCGAGATCTGTCCCGCGGGCCCGCCAAAGCTGATAAAGCCAAGTTTGAGCCAAAAGACAAAGGCGGCCCAGAAACTCACGGGTGCGGGTGGGTGATCGAGGGGATCGGTTGAAGGTAACTCTGAATGGCTCATGCTGTGCTTTCCCCGTTTTCAAATGCAGCCAATAACCCATCAAAAACATGCAGGGCTGCCGCTAAAAGTTGATCATCATCGTGGATGGTTTGTCGGAGTCCGGTTAGGACACTTTCAATACCTATCGCTTCAGCAGGCTGCACACCGCCGACATCCAAGTAATGCACCAGTGCTGCAAGGCGCTGTAAACCCGATTCCATCAACCCAAAGCTGGTGAGTAAGACTTCAAAAGACACTGCGTTGCCCACATGACTAAACGTCGCACCGTCAAAATCAAAACCCAGTGCATTAGCAGGGCAATCAAGCGGGGTGGTGAGCCACAGAATTTGGGCTAGGGGGTCGATATAACGCTTAATGAGCCACGCACATGCCAAGCGGTCCACCCAAGGATGTTGCCGTGTCGCCCAGAACTTGCCTTGATAATCCGCAATTAATCGTCGTGGAATGGCTTGATTGACTGCCTGCGGTTCGTCTGGAGATTGCGAGCGAGCAATGTGTAGTTCTAATTCTTGCAAAGCCGCAGTAACTTGCGGCTGTGACTCGTTAGGGAAGAAGTCGATTTCAATCAAAGCGCTCAACTGTTTACGCAGTTTACGGGTTTGTTTGATCGTTTCCGGGAGTTGCTCGGTGGTTAGTGGCTCCCGCAGTTTGATGACCTCATTGAGCAGTGCGGCATAGTCAGGGCTACGATCAAACAGTGATTCAAAGTGAGCATCTTCAGGGGCATGTGCATCCAGTACATAAGCACTGCCTGCATGCGCATTCACATCGATCGCAACGGTGTGCAAGGTGGCGCGACAGGCGTCTTGATCCGGCAGGATATATACCCCATCCCGGAGTACTGCCGCACCAGATGCTTTAAGTGTGCGCCAAGCGCGCATCCGCGCCGTTGCATTTTGCGTAGGCAGAGTCAGAATGAGTAGAATGAATGTCATAATGATGTAGTTGTTACTACTAGTATGTAGTGATAGTTACATCATATGTTAATTGAATTGCAGTGAACAAGACATAACAAGAGCAGAAATGATCTGTATTTCTGCTAAGGATTTTCGCAGCTTTAATGCAAAGACTCGAGTTCTGTGATTTTGAGGTTAAAACGAATGTATACGATTTCTTTATATCTCAAATCGCAACTGCACCGACTGCGACTCAATCCCCAGCAGATAGCCTAGCCTTAGCCACGCGGCACGGCGCGCCGCAGGGATATTGTCGAAGTATTTGTTCTCAATCACAAATAGACAATCTTTCTTGGTGTAATCCTCAGCACACTTCTCCGCGACCATCAAACGATAGTTCTCCACCGACTTTCTTTTGCGCTCGGCAGGCGTCATCGCAAGACCAGTCGCAGGGCGTCCGCGCTTCTTGGGAATCGGTTCGAGCAGCTCTAAAGTCTTGGTATCGTAAATATCTTTCATGCGTTGTGAATAGTGTGACGATCACGTAAAAATAAAAAAATGATTTTCGTGATATTCACGCTTAATCGCAAGAGGGTAAATGCAATTAACGCTATAAAATGAAGGCTAAAGCTCAAAAAAGCGCTTTTTATCCGGATTTTCTAGCAAATTTATAGATTCAGGATTTGACTGCATAGACATGCTTGATCGGGATTCAAGGTCAATGGGTATTGATTCTTTAGTGCTAAATTCGATCACTCGTCACCTAAGTACAGATATACGAGTGCTGGTGAGATTTTATCTTTTGGATGATGTGTGAGGAAAAGTGAGATGCATATACCGATACCAGCGTTTCTTCGCAATGCGATGGATCACTCAGCAAGTATCAATGGCGAGCCCTTTGATCCGGCTCAAGTTCCTATGCTGCCGCCAAAAGGTCGATATACGACTGTGCATTACGGCATCATGATTCCCAACTTGCCCGAACCGTTTCGGTTTTTAAATATGATCACCGTGCTGGGTCAACCAGAGATTAAAATGTGGCGTAATGATCATCTTATTAAGACAACTGCACGAGATACAGCCAATTTGCTAGTAGGAACAGGTGTGGCAACACCAGACCATTTCGCAGGTTACAGCATAGAAAAGGATTGCGAGATTCGGCCAGACGCAAGTTTGCTGCGCTTCGGAGAAGATTTGACTATCGCAGGAACCTATCCAAACTTTACAGCCAAGCGTTCAAATAAGCCGTTTAGCTATGACCTGACCCTACGTGCCACAGATAAAATTGCCCACTTCGCCGACTTGATCGGTGGGTTATATGATCATTGGGCGCTGCTGTGTGAATACGAAGGGGTGATTGAGTTTCAACAGCAGAAAATACCTGTCAAAGGGCTCTGTACCTTTGAGTATGCACGCGGTGTTGATGTGAATCTGCCATTTCGATTCTTCACTTATCAGATTTTAAACATTGATGAGAAAACGCAAGTATTGTTTGTTGATTTACTTGGACCTGCCAATAGCATTCTTCAGCGTAGAGCGTATATACGTAGCCTAGATGATCATGGTGCGATTTATGATCGTCATATCAGCTTTGATGTTCAGAAACTGGATGATGAAATTAAAGTCACTCCTGAAGGGGTGCGCATGAAAATGCCTAAACGATTCTCATGGCTAGTCAAGGATGATGCGGGGCAGGAGGTGATCACGATTGATGGCGTTGCCAATGGTGACTTTTGTTATGGCATGGCGGCAGGCTATGCGGGTAGCTATCAATATACGGGTCGTTTCAAGGGCAAGAACATTCAAGGGACAGGTTATATTGAGTATATGGATCATCGTTAATTGAAGAGAGGTGATAGCTCCTGCATATCACCTCACACTCTGCCTTCGGTCCTGTTATGAGGCTGTAGGCAGTATCGTTCCCATCGCCTCCGCAATCACTTGGCTATCCCGCTCACTGATCGCCAGAATCCCAAACCGGAATTGATAACCCCAATTGCGCTTGCCCATGGAGAAGTCCAGTACATCAAGTAGGGGGTGAATGGGTGCCTCCGTTGCAGGCAACCACAACACATTGCGTCGATACGGCACGAAGCCCCCACCCATGTCAAAAGGATAGGGTTCTTCATCTTTAACCATTCCGATGGCAGTAAAGATCTGGAAGCGATCTTTACTGCCAAAGATTTCAGAGGGCGAATAATAGATGACCCGATCATCCGGCTTGATGCGGCGTAGCGGCGCCGCCTTGCCATGACAGACTTGCATAAAGCCTCCAGCGCGTCCACGCCGGACGTGCTCAGCCGATGCCACCGCGATCCAGTGGTTCATGATGCATTCGGCGCAAATACGCGTAGACGATGACCATCAGAATCAAGCGCGACAAAGGTATAACCAAAATCCATTTCGGTGGGTACTTGGGCAATGTGTAGGCCACGCTGCTGCCATGCCGCATAAGTGGTCTCAACCTCAGCGTGTGCCACCACAGGGATAATCAATTCACAGCCAGTGCCAAAGCTAGTGATTGCAGGCTGCACATCGTGCTTTGCCCACAGGCCAAACTTCAGACCTGATGGCAGGATAAACAGAGCAAAACCCGGGGATAACTCCACAGGTTTTTGATCAAATAAATCCGCATAGAATGCTGCACTGGCTTCGGGTGCTTCGACGTACAAAATCACGAAATTTGGGCTGGTCATTTTAAAGACTCCATATCAGAACTTGCATCAGTGGAAGAGGGGAAATGGTTGTCATCTCCTGATCTCAACATCAATGCTAAGCTGACCTACTGTCAGATTCTGTCAGTAGTGAATCTGCAATGCCATTGATCTGCCGCCATTCTTTAAGCAAAGCCTGACGGCGGCGCGGATAGCGCTGATCGGTAATCTCCAGACTGGAGATGCGGTCAATACGGAAGTGGCGAAAGCCTTCGCGCAGTTCACACCACGCAGCGAGGATATGGACATGATCAAAAAAGCCCAGCACAAAAGGCCAGACCGTACGCACAGACTGCTTGCCATGCTGATCCTGATACGTCATCGTGACTTTGCATTCAAAGCGAATGGCTTGACGGACTGGATACAGTTCAAGACTGCTGGTCTGCGGCGTCTGACTGGGGCCCGCAAGCAGTGGCGCGGCATCCAGCGTATTACGCAGATCGCTGGGAAGTACCGCAGAGATTTTACTAAGCGCAGTTCTTGCTGCCGCACTTAAGCGTTCATCACTGCGCTTGGTGACCCAGCTGACACCCAGTACCAGCGCCTCAATTTCATCTTCCGAAAACATCAGTGGGGGCAGCATAAAGCCCGGGCGCAATCGATAGCCGATACCCGGTTCGCCATCAATGTGCGCACCTTGTTCTTGCAGGGTAGCGATATCCCGATACAGCGTGCGCAGGCTGATATCCAGTTGACTCGCCAAATGCGCGCCCGTCACCGGAAAACGATGACTGCGCAGAATCTGGATTAAATCAAGCAGGCGTTGGGCGCGAGACACGAGGTCGACTCTCTGTTAATGACGTACTTCTATCATGCCAGTTATTGCTTAGGGTGCCTATCACTCAAGGCTAGGCTGTAAAGCTTGCCCAATGCAGTTCTTTACCTACCGTTACACAGCCATCTAAAAAATGGCTTGACGTGGTCGGCTCATTTTATATACGATAAATAGAAAGGTAAACTACGTAGTTTATCTTCCTATTTTGATATTCCATAATGAAAGACAAGGCGACATCAATGAGCAAGCAACCTGATGATATGGATACCGAGCGTGCCTTAGAGATGGCGAGTGAGCTCCGTATTACGATTGGCAAACTGAGACGGCTGTTGCGTGAGCAAGTCCATATCGGCAACCTGACGTGGTCTGAGGTTACTGTTTTGGGTCGTCTGGAGCGTGATGGCCCGGCTACCGTCACCGAGCTTGCCCGTGCAGAAGGCGTTCGCTCGCAATCGATGGGTGCGACAGTTGCCGCGCTGGTGTCTGCTGAACTGATTGTGGGTTCGCCGCATCCCAAAGATGGTCGGCAGACCATTTTGACCTTGACCGATGCATGTCGCACGCTGGTTACCGAAAATCGTGCGGTCCGCGATGATTGGCTACTCCATGCGATTCAAGCTAAGTTGACGATCCAAGAACAAGCGCAGTTGGCACAAGGCATTGCTTTGCTCAAACGTCTTGCCAATGATTAAAACAACTGACCTTTCAACCCTAACGCATTAAGAGGAATACATCGTGGCATTTACTCAACTTGATCCAAAGACTGCGCTAATTGTGATCGACCTGCAAAAAGGTATCCTCGCACTTCCCGGAGTAGAAAATCCGCTTGATATCGTCGCCAAGGCACGCGTGATCGCCGAACAATTTCGGCACCATAAACTTCCTGTCGTTCTCGTCACCGTTGCTGGCCGTCCGATAGGGCGTGCCGATCGAATCGTGGCGGATAGTCAACCCCCAGCCGATTGGGAGGATTTGTCTCCAGAACTGGGGGCGCAGCCCGAAGATCTGCGCATTACCAAACGGACATGGGGGGCATTCAGTACCGACTTGGATGCACGGCTTAAAGCCCTTGGCGTGACGCAGGTCGTGATCCTTGGTGTCGCGACCAGCGTTGGTGTTGAGTCGACGGTACGTCAGGCCCATGAATTGGGTTATCACGTCAGTGTGGTCACGGATGCTGTGACGGATTTGAACGCGGATACCCATCACAACAGCATTACCCGAGTCTTTCCAAAGATCAGTGAGACGGGCTCTACTCAGGATTTACTCCAACTTCTTAGCCAGAGGGCTTAATCATGCTGTGGAATCATGCATTGTCTTATTTCTTTGCTGGGGCATTCCTGACCAATGCCGTTCCCCATCTGGTGTGCGGCGTCATGGGTCGTCCTTTCCAGACGCCGTTTGCCAGACCGCGCGGCGAAGGTCTTTCCTCATCAACCATGAATGTCTGGTGGGGCTTTTTTAATCTTGTCGTGGGTTATGTGCTGATCTGTCGGGTGGGGCATTTTGATCTTCAGTCGACTCCAGACGTGTTGGCCTTGGGTGCTGGGATTTTGCTCTTGGCTCTTTTTACCGCGCGCCATTTTGGTCGTTTTAATGGCGGGAATCTTTCGCAAAGCTCATGAGTGATTCCAAAACAGGTCTTTTTCGGTCACTAGCAAATCATAACTATCGAATCTGGGCAAGCGGGGCGCTGGTGTCCAATATCGGGACATGGATGCAACGTGCCGCACAGGATTGGCTGGTGCTGACGGAACTGACGCATACCAATGCGACGGCGCTCGGGATTGTAACAGCCTTGCAGTTTGGTCCGCAGATATTGTTGCTGCCGTTAACCGGCTATGCGGCGGATTATTTTGATCGGCGCAAACTGTTGTTTGTGACGCAAGCGTTGATGGGGCTACTGTCCTTGGGGCTCGGTCTGTTGACCCTCACAGGACTTGTACAGCTTTGGCATGTCTATGTATTTGCCTTTCTGTTTGGCAGTGTCGTCGCATTTGATGCGCCGGCGCGGCAGACTTTTGTCTCCGAGTTAGTCGGTGAAACCGATCTATCCAATGCCGTCGCACTCAACTCCATGTCATTTAACTCTGCCCGCATAATCGGCCCTGCGGTGGCAGGTCTCCTGATTGCAGGTGTGGGTACTGGATGGGTCTTTTTGATCAATGCGCTATCGTTTGCGGCAGTCTTGGGTGCACTCTGTCTGCTGCGCGTGCAAGAGCTACATCGCAAGGAAGTCACCGCACAAACGCGCGGTAGCTTTGCCGATGGCTTTCGCTATATCTGGCAGCGACCTGATTTGAAAGCATTGCTCTTCATGATTTTTCTGGTTGGCACCTTTGGACTGCATTTCCCGATTTTTATTTCCACCATGTCGGTCACGGTCTTTCATGTCGGCGCAAGTCACTACGGTCTTCTGACTTCAATCATGGCGGTAGGGTCGGTGACAGGTGCGTTGATTGTCGCCAAGCGCGCACGTATGCACATTGCACTTTTGGGTGTGAGTGCGTTGATCTTTGGCGTTGGTTTTGCCCTTGCAGCACTCATGCCCAACTATTGGCTGTTTGCCGTGGTGCTCGTCATGATCGGGATTTCCGCCCAAGTATTAACGACTGGATCGGTCAGCATCATCCAGCTCTCTACTGAACCTGCCATGCGCGGACGGGTAGTGGCGATATTGCTGGCGATTGCATTTGGCGGTGCTCCGATCGGCGCGCCCATAGTGGGTTGGGTGGCGGATACTTTCGGTGCGCGTTGGGCGCTGGGGATTGGTGCCGCAGCAGGGGTTATGGGGGCGCTCACAGTGTTGAAGTATCAGCTTAGGTATCGGCGTGAGCTGCATCTGGCTGAGTGTGAGACGCATTCTTAGCGATGCTCATGATCTTATCTATAGCCCATTGCTGATCATGTGGGCTATTTTTGATTGGTGATTATTTGCTGTTGGATAAACCCGATTTTAAATCAGCAAGATAAGTTTTAAACAATAATTCATCGATTTGCTTCAATTTCGTTTCGGTCGGAATGACTTGATGACACTGCTTACACACTGAACCAGAGATGTAATGATCTTGGGTGGTCAGCATAAATTTCTCAGACTGAATAGAATGGCAGCTTTGGCAAATGAAACCTAAAAAGTGACCCATTAATGTCTCCTGGCTAAAAAAGCGGCAATCATAGGGGTTAATATGTAAACTAGTAGGCATTATTGTCTATCAATTTGGTTATTTTGTGTAAATTGTAATCAAATTGGCTGTTATTTACTGGGTTGCATGGGGAGGGGACTGAGTAGAAAGATTGTCAACTTCAGTTAGTTAAAAAGAGGGGGGGGCTGAGAAAGTTACTCAGAGGGTTTTAGATCGCTAGGCTTTTTATGGATTAGAATTATTCAAAAAAGCCCCTACAGTCATGCGATAGAGGCTTTATGGTCGTTATGCTTTAATCGGCTCTATTGAGATCGGTTCCTCAAACATATTCTGTCCGCTATCATCCAAATCCTGCAATTCTTCAACGCGAATATGCCACGTGATTTTAACCCGATCCTCAATGGCATTGGATCGATAACCTTCAGCGATAAAAATGGCATATTCGCCAAATTCATTCACCAGATCAGAACCCACACGTGTGGGCTTAGTCGTTACAACGTAATCAATTCCATCCTTGTCATTGTGCAGGACACCGTTCTCTAAGTAACTCATCGCATTGAACCTCAGTGGTGAAACAGAAGAAGGGGAAAGACAATATGAGGGATGCCGATGTTTTCGACAAGCATAAAACTGGGTGCTTTATGTGTGCATTTTTTTTAAATAAAGTCCTTTAAGTGAGCGGGTCTTTATGTCACTCAAGCTCAATTTATCGACTAAGTTCGCATATCTACAATTATGTGAATGAGCGGTGCTATAATGCGCGCCACCTTCATGCTGTCTATGACCTTAAATCTCGGGTAGCGTTTATAAATTGATGTCCGCAGACGGATATCATCATTGAAAACACTAAATTATGAATCAACAAATCCTCGATGAAATAAGGGTTAGACGTACGTTCGCTATTATTTCTCACCCCGACGCGGGTAAGACCACCATCACAGAAAAACTACTGCTGTGGGGCAAAGCCATCGCGATTGCAGGGACCGTCAAGAGTCGTAAGAGTGATCGCCATGCGACCTCCGACTGGATGGAAATGGAAAAAGAGCGCGGCATCTCGATTACGACATCCGTCATGCAGTTCCCATACCGCGACCATATTATCAACCTGCTCGACACCCCAGGTCACGAAGACTTCAGTGAAGACACCTATCGCACTCTGACCGCCGTGGATTCGGCGCTGATGGTGATTGACGGTGCAAAAGGCGTGGAAGAGCGCACCATCAAACTGATGGACGTGTGTCGCATGCGCGATACCCCGATTATTTCTTTCGTCAACAAACTTGACCGTGAGATTCGTGAGCCGCTAGAACTGCTCGATGAAATCGAAAACGTGATGAAGATCAAATGTGTACCGATCACGTGGCCACTGGGTAAAGGCCGTGATTTTGTCGGTGTCTATCACTTGGCGGAAGATCGCCTCTATATGTACAAACCGGGTCATGGTTCAGAAATCGTGGAAATCGAAACCCGTCAAGGTTACGACCATCCGGATATCCGTGAGCGTATGGGTCAAGAGTTTGCGCGTTTTGAAGAGTCACTGGAGCTGGTGCAAGTCGCCAGTGATCCGCTCGATCTCGACTTGTTCTTAAGCGGCAAACAAACCCCAGTTTTGTTCGGCACTGCACTCGGTAACTTCGGTGTGGATCAAGTGCTGAATGCCTTCGTCGATTGGGCACCACGTCCTAAAGATCATCCGACTGTAGAGCGTACGGTTGAAGCCAGCGAAACAGGGTTCAGTGGTTTTGTGTTTAAGATCCAAGCCAATATGGACCCAAAACACCGTGACCGTATCGCCTTTATGCGTATTTGCTCAGGCAAATATGAAAAAGGCGTCAAGATGCAGCACGTCCGTGTCGGCAAAGAGATTCGTATCGCCGATGCGCTGACCTTCTTGGCAGGCGAGCGTGCGCACTTAGAGGAAGCATGGCCGGGCGATATCATTGGTCTGCATAATCACGGTACCATCCAGATTGGCGATACCTTTACCTCAGGTGAGAAGCTGCACTTCACCGGGATCCCGCACTTTGCACCGGAAATGTTCCGACGTGTGCGGTTGAAAGATCCGCTGAAATCCAAGCAATTGCAAAAAGGCTTGAAAGAGCTTTCGGAAGAAGGTGCAACGCAGGTCTTTATGCCGTTTAACTCTAACGACCTGATCTTGGGTGCGGTTGGGGTACTCCAGTTTGAAGTCGTCGCATTCCGCTTGAAGGAAGAATACAAAGTCGACTGCGTGTATGAGCCGATTACGATTTCGACCGTGCGCTGGGTATCGTCTACCGATGAACGCAAGTTTGAAGAGTTTAAGAAAAAAGCCCATGACCAATTGTCGCAAGACGGCGGCGGCTTCCTGACTTATCTGGCACCGAGTCGGGTGAACTTGCAGATCATGCAGGAGCGCTGGCCGGATATCCAGTTCCGCTCAACCCGTGAGCATCGCGAATAATCGTTTGAGCGAGTTGATCACTCTTTCAAGGTTTTGCCGTTGGGGCGGAACCTTGAGTGTGGTATTGTGCATTGTTACTATTTTATTTCAATAAATATCCCTCATTGAACCAAGGATTGGTCATGTCTAAAGCGTTGTCGTGGTCTAGCATCGTTGCCTTTATGCTGCTCTGTGGATGTAGCAATTCAAAAGTTGCCAGTGATAGCAGCATTAGCGCTGCCGTCAAACACTATCTCAAAGAAGATGGTGCGCTGTGCTTAGGATTATCCAAGTGGCCTGTTGTTGTTGAGCCTGATGATTTAAAAATGATTCAGCGTTTTCCCAGCAGTATTGCCGGTCAAATGCAGGTTCTTGAGCAGGCGGGTCTGGTCTCCAGTATCAATGTCGCACTCAAGAATGCAGATATCGGCGGCTCCAATATCGCAAAAAGTTATCAACTGACCGATCAGGGTCTAAAGTTCTATCGGGATGTCGGGCAGGATGTCAGTGGGGCTATTCGTCCAGCCGACGTGTGCTTTGCCAGTCGCTCGTTCAATCAATTGATCAAATGGGAACCCGCCCAAAATGGTCTGGGGCAGGAAGTCACCGCGACTTATTCCTATGATGTGGCTGATATTGCCGATTGGGCAAAAACACCCACCTTTAAAGTCGCTTTTAAAAATGTTGCAGCACAGGCATTTAGCCCATCGCACGAGCAACGTAGTGTGGTGCTCATGGATTCTGGGTGGCAGGTAAAAACAGCCCTTTAAGTGAATTGGATCAGCACGGCAAGGTCAAATGACATTGGTATGACATGACCTTGTGAATCAGGACGTTAAATCGTTTTGCGCTTACATAAGGTCACCAAAAAACATGCGGAGCCAAACGGTACAGATCGGCAAGTTGTTATAAGCTCACAGTTCGTATTTAGATTTTGACTGGAGAGGTGGCGATGAAAAAGCGCTTATGGGTTGGAGTATTGATTGTCAGTAGCGGCATGATCTTGAGTGCTTGCGACAAGAAAAAATCCGACACCGAGTCGTCATCCGCCGCCCAGCAGAAAACGGAAATACAGGGCAGTGCCCCAGCGTCTTCACCTGCAGCAACAGCTACACCGCCGCTGACTGCAAAGGTTGAAAAAGCCCACTACACCTTAGCCGCCTGCCAAGGCGATCAATGTCCCAAAGTTGATATTCATCGCCTAGAAACCAACAATCCATGGGTCAACCAGTTTTTAGATCATCAAATTCTAAAATTTAGTCAGGGCTTCTCCGAGAAACCCAGTGATCGCACCAGCCTTCAGCAGAACATCGATGCCTTTGTAAAAGTATCCAATGAAGATGCGCAAGATGGCGGCATGGGCGTGCCTTATACCATGTCCATCAACGCCGAAGACATCGGACAGCGTGGTACCAATCTGGCGCAATTTAAAGTTAGTGGCGATTACTACACAGGCGGCGCGCATGGTAGTGCGGTAAACAGTTATTTTGTGTTGGATTTGGCTCAGCATAAACAGCTCCGGCTGGATGACCTGATCATCAAAGGCCAAAAGCAAAAACTCTATGCAGTGGTCTATGCAGAGTTTACCCGTTGGGTGAAGGCCAGTGACCCTACCGCCAATCTCAAAGAATACGAATCAATGTGGAAGTTTAAGCTGACCCATAACTTCGCACTGGGCAAAAACGGCCTGACCTTTTACTATGGTCAATATGAGATTGGCCCTTATGTAGTGGGTATGCCGGAATTTACGATTCCCTATGCCAAATTAAGTGGCATCATCAAACCTGAATATCTCTAAACTGCCCAGTATTCTTTACAGGTCTATGATCGATGCCTTGCACATTCTATCGATGTGCGAGGTACGATCTTGATCAGTGGCACGTCTTTAATGACAGGTTTTTAGTACTGCAATTTACACAAGCCCATCAAAAATAATCTGCGTAAAAATTCTACACATCAATGATTTATTATAAGCTAGCACCGAATAAATTTTGAGCAAGGCGGGTTTATGAAAGCGATACTGGGGGTGGGTGTATTGATCGTCAGCGGTAGTTTTTTACTGACCGCATGTACCACAGAGAAAACCGATAGCGCCCAACCAAATACAGCGGTCATTCATGGTACGGCTCCCGTCAGTGGGCTATCTGGGGTAGCGCTCTCGCCGCAATCATCAACCCAGTATTTTAAGGTGAAGTCTGAACAGGCGAACTACACCTTGCCCGCCTGCGAGGGAAAAAACTGTCCAGACATCAGCATTCAGCACCTAAACACCAGCGATGATTGGGTGAATCAATTTTTAGATCAAAAAATCCGGGGTCTCAGCCAAGGCTATGGCGAGTTCAATCCCGATTTAACCTTGCAGCAGATCGTTGATCGGGTAGTGGCGGGCTCCAATGAAAGTGTCCAAAAAGGTTGGGCAGGTGCCCCTTATACGTTGAAAGTTCAATCCGAAAGCTTAGGTCCACGGGGACTTCATCTGCTGCAATTTAAGGTGAATAGCAGTTTTTATACTGGCGGTGCGCATGGCGGCGTCATTAGTCAATATTATCTGCTTGATATCGTGCAGCAGAGGCAAGTCCAACTGGATGACCTATTGATTGACGGGCAGCGCCAATCTTTGCGTGACTTGGTCTACGATGCCTTTACCGCATGGGTGAAAAAGACCAGCCCCGAAACTGAGCTGAAAACTTATGAGACGACATGGAAGTTTATTTTGACGCAGAATATCGAGCTAAGTCCTGCTGGATTGGTTTTTCATTATGGCCAATATGAAATCGGCCCCTATTCATCAGGCATGCCTGAATTCACTATCCCTTACGCCAAGTTGAGCGGTATCATCAAACCTGAATATCTCTAAAGCAGCTTTGGTATGCCTCCTTGGTCATTGATCGATACCCACACCCACTTCGATGTTGAAGACTTCGATCATGATCGCACGCAGCTTGCGAGGGAGGCATCAAAACAAGGCGTAGAGGCGCTCATTTTGATTGGCTATGTGGCGCGCTACTTTGATCGCCTCACTACGATTCACCACCAATTGAATGCACAGCCTCACAGTCCCGTATCTCTGCTTGCACCCGGCTTGCATCCTTTTTATATCCAGCAGCATCAGGATGCTGACTTGATTCAACTGGATCAACTGCTGCGTGCAGAAGAGTGCATTGCAGTGGGGGAGATCGGTTTGGATACCTTCACCGCTGAGATGAAGCTGCCTGCCGTCTATGAGCGGCAAAAAAACTTCTTTAGTCAACAACTGGAAATCGCCAAAGCGCATGATCTGCCCGTATTGCTGCATATCCGCCGTGCGCATGGCGATAGCCTTGCCATCCTAAAACAACACCATTTTAAACGCGGCGGTATTGCCCATGCCTTTGGGGGCGGGATTGAGGAGGCCAAGGCGTTTATCAAACTCGGTTTTAAACTCGGCATCAATGGTCTCGTTACCGATCCCAATGCCAAGCGTCTGCGCACCGTCGTGCAAGCGGTGGGGGCGGAGCATCTGGTGCTGGAAACCGACTGTCCAGATATGACGCCGATCTGCTGCCGTGTTGCTGGCGAGGCACATACCCGCAATACCCCGGTCAATCTACCTACAGTCTTGGACGAGTTAGTACAGTTACTCGGCATTGAAAAAGAGACATTAGCCCAGATACTTTGGCACAATACGCAGCAATGTTTAGGGTTGAATTGGGAATATGGTCATACAACACGCCACTGAAGTGAATACCTCTGATGTGGATCTGGCATCAGCATCGGTCGCAGCGCCGGATGATCAGTACGATCGTCGCTTTGGCGGGGCATCAAAAGTCTATGGTGATAAAGCCTTTGCCCAGTTTGAGCAGGCACATGTCATGGTCATTGGCATTGGTGGCGTCGGTTCGTGGGCGGTCGAGGCGCTGGCGCGTAGTGGGGTCGGTGAATTGACACTGGTGGATATGGATGTACTTGTGGCGTCCAATATCAACCGTCAGCTTCCTGCACTGACCGAAACCTTTGGCTACGACAAGATTCGCGTCATGGCTGATCGTGCCCGCGCTATCAACCCACGCATCAAACTCAATCTGATTGATGACTTCCTGACGCCAGATAACGTCAAAGACCTGCTATCGAATAAGCCTAATGTGGTGCTGGACTGCATTGATGATGTCAAAGCTAAGATCGCCCTGATCTGGCATTGCCGCTTTAACAAGATTCCGCTGATCGTTTCAGGCGGTGCAGGCGGTAAGCTTGATCCACTCAAGGTACGTGTGGCCGATCTGTCTCAGACCGAACAAGACCCGATGCTGGCCAAGATTCGCCGTGAACTGCGCACCAATGGCATGTGCAAGAAGCCGAAAGAGAAGTTTGGAATTACCTGTATCTATTCGATTGATAATCCTTTTGTGCCGGACTCCAGCTGCAATACCGGTGGCTTGCAGTGCGGCGGCTATGGCTCTGCCATGACGGTCACATCGGTGTTCGGCATGGTGGCGGCGGCTGAGGTGTTAAAGCGGTTGGGGCGATAGTCCTCGCTCTACAACTCCCGCATCATCGTCAACGACACTTGTTTAAATCCTTGCTGCTCAAAAAACGTATGCGCGCCATGATTATTCACGCCGCTTTCCAAGAACAAGCGTTGAATCCCCGCCGCTTTAAGATGTCCTGCAATCCATGCGATGAGCTTTTTACCTACACCAAGGCCGCGTGCGTACGGAGATACGACGACATCATCGACTACGGCAAACTTGGTATGCTCAAAGCGACGGTCGGGAAAGGAAATAATGACGAGCCCAATTAGTGCGCCAGAATCGTCCCTTGCAGTCGCGATGCTGGGTGTCGGGTCGTTGTTCACGATCAATGCTTCTATAAAATCATTTCTGATGAATTCAGGAATGTTGTTGTGCCATTGATCGGTCGTGATGGCTCGACCACTTTGCAATTCTGAATGTGAAATATAAGAGGGATTGATATGACTCACAAAAAAATGGGTCAAGGTATCGATGAGATCGGGGTCAGCAGTTTGACACCACTCAATCACAAGGCTAGTCATGCCGATTTATGCTCTTCCATTGGGATGCCGCTAATATACGGCGTGCGACTGTAAACGCTATAGCATTCTTGTTATTGATCACATTTTTGCATGAGATGAAAAAAAACGAGCCATTCGGCCCGTTTTTTATTGCTTAAACGTTAAGTTGATTAAACTAACTCAATCGCTACTGCAGTGGCTTCACCGCCGCCGATACACAGTGCAGCGATACCTTTCTTACCACCAGTACGCTTCAGGGCATGGATCAACGTTAGGATGATGCGTGAACCGGTTGAACCCACTGGGTGACCGAGTGCACAGGCACCGCCGTTGATATTCACTTTTTCAGCATCAAGGCTGTATTTGTCGATTGCGGCCATGGTGACCATTGCAAATGCTTCGTTGATTTCCCACAGATCCACATCACTGGCTGCCCAGCCAGTTTTTTGCAGGACTTTAGCAATTGCGCCCACTGGAGCGATGGTGAATTCGCTAGGGTGCTGTGAGTTCGATGCGGTTGCAAGGATACGCGCCAGTGGGGTCAAGCCTTTTTCTTTCGCGGTCGATTCACGGGTCAGAACCAGTGCTGATGAACCATCGCTGATGGAGCTTGCGTTAGCTGCAGTAATCGTACCGTCTTTGGCAAAAGCAGGCTTCAATGTTGGAATTTTGTCGAGCTTGGCGTTCAGTGGTTGTTCGTCTTGAGCCACTTCTACATCACCGCCGCGACCTTTAACGGTCACAGAAACGATTTCGTCTTTGAAGTAGCCTTCATTGATTGCCGTTTGCGCGCGTTTTAGCGAGCGAATTGCGAAGTCATCCATTTGTTCACGGGTGTAATTCATGGTATTTGCCATGTCTTGGGCAAAAGAACCCATCAGACGGCCGGTTTCAGCATCTTCCAAGCCATCAAGGAACATATGGTCTTTGACTTCGCCATGACCCATACGCAGGCCAGTACGTGCCTTGGGTAGGATATACGGTGCATTGCTCATTGACTCCATACCACCCGCAACCACGATGTCTGCACTGCCTGCAGCCAGCATGTCTGCGGCTTGCATTACTGCTTTCATGCCTGAACCGCAGAGTTTGTTGATCGTCACGGCACCAGTCGTGTCTGGTAGACCTGCTTTACGCATTGCCTGACGTGCAGGACCTTGCTTTAAACCACCTGGGAGTACGCAGCCCATGATCACTTCTTGAATATCGGTTGGTTGCAGGCCAGCACGGCTGACTGCTTCCTTAATCGCGGTTGCACCCAGTTCTGGCGCGGTGACATTGGCAAATACGCCTTGAAAACCACCCATAGCAGTACGTGCACCGCCAACGATTACGATAGATTCACTCATGAGAGCTCCAGATGATGACTATGAAAGTTTGGAATAATTAATAGATGCAAACACTTTAGATTAAATCTGCACAACAAAAGAAGAAATAATTAGTAGTTACATCGCCGTGAACTTAACGGACGTAATGATACAAAATCTACACGTACGCTGTCGCTATACATTTTGACTGATGAGGTCATGATGGTGTCAATAATGGGTGATATCAAGGCACTTATGAGGGGAGTTTGGTTGTAAGGGGACTGGCAGAGTAATTCGCTAAGTTTATGATGATTCGGTTTAAAGTGTGTGGTAATTGGCTTTTGTTGGATGTTTATTTCGTAAAGAAATGAGTATTGCTTGATTATTGTTCGGCATTATTTGGGTGATTTAAAAAAATGTCGCTTTGAGGCAAAAAATGGCAGCTCGAACGTATTTATTTTGTACATTGTGACGTTTCACGTCGGTAAATTTAAGCACTTCGTCGGTAAAAATGCTTAAAAATTAGACGCATTTGGGGGCGGCGTGGTAAGTTGATGATCATGCAATGTGCGTGTGGAAGTTTTAGCGAAATATTGACTTAATTTCAATATAAATAATTGTTTTTATTGAGTATAATTGTGTATTGATTGAGGTTGTAAAGGGTTCTGATGTTCTTGGGTGCACTGATATGGATCGTTGATGTATGTGTGGTTTTATAATGACGTTTAGTTATGTAAAATCCTTTTATATTAGTGATTTATCCGTGTATTTGGTCTGTAAATTGATGGGTGTGACTGACCTTTTGGTTTTTTTGATGCGCTCAAATTTGGACGCGGCTTTTCTGGTGCAGGTGGATTGTTATACAATATCCCTAGGATATGAAAGAAATTACTTGCAGTCCTATGGAATTGGATGTTTACTAAACATCAACAGATGTGAGCGCTTGGTTCGTTAACAATTGAAACAAGATGTAACGCTCGCTTCATGTGAAACATCGTGATAATGTGTGAATCAGTTTACAGAATAATATTGTAATTTGAGTGGTTGATGTATATTCGACCTGATTTTCTGAAGTGTGGCATCGGTCGATTTAATTACTGTTCTAATATCCTTTTGGAGGAATTTATGAAACTAAATCGAATTGCGCTAGCTGTTTTAATAACGGCTCCGCTATCAGTTGCTGTTCATGCGGATTCTACTGATCCTGTGGATCCAGTAACCAATTCTTTCCCCGGTATTTTTGGTAAGACAACAGGTTTGGGCCTGAGTGTCACACCGCTAGGTGGTTGGTCCGGTTTAATGGACCATACTGAAACGACCAAGCATTTAAAACAATCCGGCAGTCAAGCACAATTTCCAACGTATGGGCATGCTTTAAACCCGTACGATGACTTTGTGTACGGCGTCGCTGTAGGTTATGAATTGACCCCATCGTTTAGTACTGAGTTTAATTACTTGGAAAAGCAAGGTGAAGGTTCTGTTCATTACACCAAAAGCGATGGCGGTGTCATTCAACCTGGTAAGGTTGATGTACGCACACGTTCATATGAGTTGAATGGTTTGCTGACCAGTGATGTGATCACACATGACTACGATGGTAAATTCAAGCCTTATGCGTTGGTTGGTGCTGGTTATCAAAATCTAGTTTCTAACGACAAAGGCTTCCGTATCCATGATATGGGCACCATCGTTAACTTGGGTCTGGGTGCATTCTACCGCCTCAATGATACTTTCGCACTACGTGGCGAAGGCCGTGCGGTTAGCGAACCTTACCATGGTACATGGGATTGGAAAGCACTGGCTGGTTTGCAAATCACATTGGGCGGTCATAAACGTCCTTATGTAGAGCCACCACCACCTGCTCCAGCACCAGCGCCAGCGCCAGTGGTTGTTCCACCACCAGCGCCACAAGAGCTCACCGAAGACTTGAAACTTGAATTGCGCGTGTTCTTCGACACCAACAAATCAATCATCAAGAAACAGTATCAACCAGAAATCGCAAAAGTTGCAGACAAGCTGAAAGAATTCAGCAATGCATCTGCTGAGATCAAAGGTTAT